>NZ_BAAFHO010000003.1:0-388452 GCF_054665055.1 Lysinibacillus sp. CTST325
CTAGTACAGTCGTAGCATCAGTTTAACATACTAAAGCCTTATGAAAAATCGAAAAATCACTAGGCTTATTCAGCATGGCCCAATTTATCAAAATAATATCAGAGAGTTAAGAAAGTTATTATAGATACTTGACTAATCGTAAGAAAGAGCTGCCTATGCAACTCAATGATCTTTAATTAACGCACCCGTCAGTTGAATAAAGAAAAAGGCTATGTTGATTTATAACGTTAAGGAATCCGCTGTATATGCAAGTTTGTATTCAAAATATGATTCAGTGCAATTTCTTTTGAACAGCATTGAAAGCTTTGTTGTATCTAAGTTCAAACGATAGTGCATAAAAAGGTGTATATGAATGAAATACAGAAAAACACTTAATACATTGGTATGACAACGTTTTAAGTGTTTTATTTCGTCCCAAAACTTTCATTTGTAACGTTTATTATAATTATTTTGTATGCTTTATAAATATTGTTGCATAAAACACAGGTTAATTTATTGACTCTAATTTTTATGTCTATTCTTTACAAAAATCTACAAATTTTTTTGCCTGTATTAAGGACATACCTGTTTGCTCTCTCAAAAACTTCACCGCTTTAATTTCACCGACTGACTTTATTTTCTCTTTTACTAAGGCAATCAGTTCCTCATTATAGATTTTAGTATAATCCATTTTTTCGCCCCCTCGTGTAATTAAAGTTTAACATTACCAAAACGTCCTTTGGGTACATTTCATTGAGATTCTATTTATATGTTATCGCCATTCAGAGTAAGTGGATCGAACAGTCTTCTTCAAAATTATTTTTCGCAGCGTCTCAGAGCGTTATTTTCTAATAAAAACAGCGAACACTGTTAAATCAGTGTTTGTCGCTGTTTGAAATGTTACCAACCTTTGATTTAGGAACGTTTTTTAAATGTAAATCTTATAAATATTCATTGCAGAAATTATTCTACGGATTATGTGATATAGGTTAAAAAGTTAATACTAATTTATTCTTTATTAGTAAACCATTTTTCATTTAAGTATTGAGAAAACCCGAAAATAATCGTAAAACTAATGCCAATTAAAATAAATCGTATATCATTATTAGGGAAAATTTTATTTGCTATAAAAACAGAAATAAATAAAGTAAGTGCAAATGTAATTGTAAATAATATTTTTTTCAGCATTCGTTACACCAACTTTTTCGATATATTGTTTATCATACCAATTTTTGAGTTGTTTTTTCAATAGTATTTAGCTTCCCAAAGCGTCGTTTGCATAAAGTGCGTAACGTTGTAAATGGTAAAAAAGTAAATCCCCCTAAAACCATTTAAACATTCTGGTTTTAGGGGGAAAAGTGAAGCGTTTCGCATTGTAAGATGTATTCTTGTAAATAGACTATATTTTTATTTTTTTAATTGGTCATATAGTTGATCCATTGCCATTGAGTTCCCAAGAGCTGAATAGTCTAACCAAGGTTGATCTGAAACAACAAAAATTTGGCCCTTTTGAACAGCTTTTAGAGATTTCCATATAGATGATTCAGCAAGTTCTTTGTATACTTTTTCAGCTTCTTCGTTGCTATTTACTACAACAAATATAATATCTGCATCGTAATCACCAATAACTTCTTTTGATATCACTTGATAAGGCTCTTCTGTACCCATTTCTGTAATTCCTGTAGCAGGTTCAAGATTTAAGTCTTTAAATAATATTGGGCCCATTGGTCGTGCTGTTGAGAAAACACGTAATTCTTTATCTGTAACACGGATTGCCATTGCTGTTGCATCTTCACCATATTGTTTAGCAAGTAAAGATTTTACTTCCTCCGTTTTCTTTTCGTAATCTGCAATAAATTGTTTCGCTGATTCTTCTTTTTTGAATTTTTCTCCAAGTAATGTTAAATGATCACGCCATGTTCCTTCATCTAAATTATATAGTTGAACGGGTGCAATTTTTTTGTAGTGTTCTAAATTCGCTGCTGCAAATTCTTCATCTGCAACGATAACATCTGGTTCGGAGGAAAGTAATGATTCCATATCAACATCTTTTGCAGGGCCATATTTTGTAGCTTCTGTTAAGTATGGAGCTGCTTGTGGTAAAAAATCACCTAATGAACCGCCAACTACAGAACCAACGGGGGTAATATCTAGGGCAATTAAGTCATTTGTTAAGTGAATTGATAAAGAGCCAATACGTTGTTCTTCAACTACTTTCGTTGTTGAATTAGATGTTGTTGATTCTTCATTTCCACAAGCACCTAAAATTGCTGTTATTAGAGCTAAAGTTACTGGTAAATACCATTTTTTCATATTGTTATACACTCCTGTTGTTTTTTAATAGTAAATAAATAAAATAAGGTCCTCCAATGAAGGATACCAATATACCTGCTGGGATTGGGTTTGCTTCAAATAGAGAACGACCAATCGTATCAGAAAGTAGTAAAATGCCAGCGCCAATCAATGCAGATAAAGGTAGGTTGAGGCGATAGTCACTGCCAACTAATTGACGTGCCAAATGTGGCGCTAAAAGTCCTAAAAAGCTAATATTACCTACGATGGCTACTGAAACGCTTGATAACACCACAGCCAATATCAATGCGCTATTTTTGGTGCGCTTTACATTAATTCCCGTTGTTTGAGCGAATGCCTCTCCAACTTGTAAAAGGTTTAATCGATGCGCTAAGTGATAGGCAAGAACACTAAATAGGGCAACCCATGGAATTAAAATAGAAACATGAATCCAATGACGTCCCCAAATATTCCCAAGTAACCAACTAGCTGCAAAAGAATAAGTATCTTTACTTAAACGTAATGATAAAAATAGCGTTATTGCATTAAAAAGTGCCGATACAGCAATACCAATTAAAATCAATTTATTTGTATTGATACCGCCATTTTTTGATTTTGCCAAATAAACAATCAAAACGGCGGCCAAAGCACCACCTGAAAAGGCGAATAAAGGTATTAAAATTTCAGCATATAAAAATTTTTGACTAAAAAAGCTCATGAATATAATTAATCCACATGAAGCACCCGCATGGAGACCTAATAAACCAGTATCCGCTAAATGGTTGCCCGTATAGGATTGGAGTAATGATCCTGCCACAGCGATACCAGCACCACCGACTAATGCCATCAAGATGCGGGGTAATCGATACTCAAATAATACGAGTATACTATTATCCTGCCCCTGACCAAACAGGTTATTCACCACTTCTGGTAAAGAAAGTTGATAGCTTCCTGTGTTAATTGAAAAGAAAAATGTTAGAAAAATGAATATCAAAGTGATCGAGATGTATAATAGAAATGGAATTCTTCGTTTTGGTGCCATTTAAGTTCCCTCCAGTTTCTTCGCGACAAATAGAAAAAATGGCACACCAATAAAGGCAATTAATATTCCTAATGCAAGCTCTTTAGGTGCAAAAATTATTCGAGCTGATAAATCAGCGATTACTACAAGTGTACTCCCTAATAAAGCGCTTACTGGAATATTCCAACGGTAATCATGTCCAACAAATTTACGTGAAAGATGAGGGATAATTAGTCCAACAAAACTAATAGAACCAGCGACTGCAACTCCAACACCACCAAGTAAAACGATAACCCCCATACTTGTGAATAGTAAGAACTTAATGTTAATACCTAAACTCGATGCCATTTCTTGGCCTGTACTTAAAATCGTTAATTGCTTACCAAGTAATGTTGCAATAATGATGGATACGATAACGATAGTAATCAATAAAGGAAGTTGCCCCCATGTAACACCTGCAACTCCACCTGCATACCAAAAAGCCAATTCTTGATTCAAATCAAAATAAATGGCAATACCAGAACTAATTGCATGTAGAAATGCAGCAATCACTGCCCCAGCAATTGTAAATGTTAAAGGGGAAAGATTCCCACGAGCGACTATACCGATTGAAAAGACAAGGAAGGTCGATAGTGCGGCCCCGATGAATGAAAAGAACGTAAGCCAACCGTAGGAAATCGCTGGATAAAATGCAAAACAGATAGTCACAAGAAGTACTGCCCCACCGTTGATTCCTAAAATGCCTATATCAGCAAGGGGATTACGTGTGATTGCTTGAATTACTGTACCAGCGACTGCGAAAGCAGCTCCAACAAATACGGCCCCTAACACTCGTGGTAATCGAACTTCATAAATGATCTGATGTAAGTTATCCTCTGAGTTGTATTGGAAAATGGATGTCCACACTGTGATAAAGGGAATATTTTTAGCCCCTATACTGATTGCAAAAATAATGGAAGCAAAACAGATAATTAAAAGTACGAATATCGTGATCCATTTGTGCCAAGTTGTCATCTCATCACCTCTTATAAACTAGTGTCGTAAGATAGACAAATTGGTTTTTTAGTATAAGGATCTTCACTAATGACAGCATCTATTTGAAAAACCCGCTTTAAATTATCAGTAGTCATCACTTCATCAACGGTTCCAGCTTTTACGATTTGACCAGAATTCATTGAAATCATATAGTCTGAATATCTAGCTGCTAAATTTAAATCATGTAGTACCATAACAATTGTACGATTTTCTTCCACATTCAATTGTTTAAGAAGTTTCATTAAATCAAGTTGATGTGCAAGGTCCAAATAGGTTGTGGGCTCATCTAAATAAATAATGTCCGTTTGCTGAGCTAATGCTAAAGCGACCCAAACGCGTTGACGTTGCCCACCCGACAATGAATCAACAATAGAATTTTCTACGTCATTTAACTTGGTCTTGGAGATTGCCCAGTTAATAATTTCTTGATCTTGAGAGCTTAAAATACCGAAATTCCCTTGATGGGGATACCTTCCGTAAGCAATAAGTTCACGTACTGAAATGTTAGAAGGTGCAATCTGAGACTGCGGAAGTAATGCCATTTTTTTCGCCAAATCTTTTGTTTTATATGAGGTTAAAGCTTGTCCATCTAATAAAATTTGACCTTTGGAATAAGGCAATATTTTTGTTAGAGCCTTTAATAAAGTTGATTTTCCACAACCATTCGGTCCAATAATTGTTGAAATACTATTATCTGGAATATGTAATAATAGGTCTCTAAGAATAATATTTTTATCATATTTTACTTCGATGTCGTTTGCAGAAATTCGAAACAATTTGTTAGTCTCCTTTTATTGAGAATGATTATCGTTATCGAATTGTATTCTATTTGCATTTTAAAGTCAACATAGTATTAAAAAATAAGTTATTTAAATATAAGTTAAATTAAACATCGTTTATTCATTTTCATCCACTTATAAAAGCGTTTAAATATAGCTAAGAAAGGTACATTCAGTTTATTCTACTCTGAACTCTATTCTATTCTTTTCCTTCTAGCCCCCCCCAAAAAAGCTGTCTTCAACTGTATCAATCTTTATACAGAATTCACTTGTACAGTTACCTGCATTAGCTTGGGCTGGAGGGAGGTTTTCAACAGTATTGCTATTAACAATTGAACCTGGTAATTCATCATCTAAAATGGTGATTTTATAAGGCTCTTTTCGTATAGATTGTTGCTATCAGTTCTTGCCTGTGCGGGTCTTAAGCCGAGATAAGAGCGTAGTATATGTTATTTGGAATTTCAGTAATAGCGTTACCATATAAATGAATAAGGAGGCGAAAAAAATGTTTAATAAAGACTCAGAGAAGAATAAAGGATCAAATAAGAGATTTGAAGAAATCTTTACAGAAATGGGTGTAGCTAATGGAAACAGAATACTAGTAGATAATGAAACAGGAGTTCATTATTTATTTAGTTGGGCTGGATATGCAGGGGGAATCACGCCGTTATTGGATAAGGATGGAAAACCAATAATAAAACCCAATAGTGAATAACAGGGCTTTCATTAAATATTCGATTTAAATATCAAACATAAAAACAGAGTTGATCCTACACATTTTGTAGATTATTTCTGTTTTTATGTTTTAACAGCAACAATCTTTTAGAAAACAGCCTTTTATAAAGAGCTTCTACATATCTTTTTGTGTTTTCTCTATTTCTATAATGTTTTGCTGCTACAGTTGCTGAATTTCCAGTAATAACCCCCACTTCTAATGTAGAAATAAGACCGTCCTCAACCATTTGCCAAGCATTATCAATATAAGTATCTCTCAAATTATACGGTGTGTATTTAAATTTAATCTTTCCTTGGTTAAAAAGACTCTTGGATATTGTACCGAATGATTTATTAAACACATTTTTTGCTACTATTACTTGACTTTTAAAAGACTTAGTATATTTCTATCAACTGTAACGCGAGAATAAAGTTATTTAATTTTATAACCCCAACCAAGCATAACCCCGTTCTTAGAAAGGACGGGGTTAAAAATATAGTTGTACACGATGGTATGTTGGCTTTTTGATACCAGATCGCTCAGCTCAATCAATGGAAAAAGCAGTACGTCTTCTTCATACTAAATTACCAAAAGGCACTATAAAAACAGCCACAACAGACAGAGGTAAAGAATTTAGCTGCTATAAAGTGTTAGAAAAAGACTTGAAAATTGATGTTTATTTTGCGGACGCCTATTCTTCTTGGCAACGTGGAAGTAACGAAAATGGGAATGGGTTACTTCGCGAATTCTTCCTTAAGCAAACAAATTTCGAAGAAGTATCACCAGAAGAACTAACAAAATCATTAAACTATATCAACAACCGACCAAGAAAATGTCTTGGTTGGAAAACTGCAAACGAGGCTTTTAATGAGCAATTGTTGCACTTAATTTGACAAATCATCAAAAGAAAAAGCTATCCTCAAAGAGATAGCTTTTCTTCAACTAAATCAATTGTTTTTTTGCTCCTTGTTCAACTAAGGCACTCGTTAGTTTAAGTACATTTATTCACAAACATTAAGTCTTAAAGGGCTATTCAACATTTTACTTTTTTATTCTCGCAACTAGGAACAGGTCGGATAATTTTTTTACAACAGTTAGTTTATTTTCAATTATCATCTCAGTCTCTTCACCATATTCATGATTTAAATAATAGACAGGAGGATTATTTCCTTCGTGTATATTTATTGCGTATGCATCTCCAATAGCTATTTCTTCTCCGATACAAATATAACCGCTTTCATATACTGCACATCCAGGAACAGCGTTGTAAGATCCTTCAATAATAAACTTCGGATTCAAAAATTCAATTCGTAATTGGGGATTTTCATCATCTTCTTCATCTTCCGCATCAAAAGGAACCACCAATTCACTATCACACACTTCTACCGTAGTCATTAAATCGATCAACCATTCTGGAAGTTTAGAATCTAGTTTTTCTTTTAGGTCATTTATTTCCCCAACTGTCGCTATCCTAGTGGATGTTCCAGACCTTTGAATCATATTTTTAGCATTTGTAATTACTTCATTAACCAACGTAACTCCTCCATTTAATTAGAAATATTTACTTCATCTTTAATAACATTCCTATTAATTTCTTCCTATAGAACTTGACCTATGCAATCTTAACAATATATCGCCTTATTTTATATATGTAATTTTTTCCACATTCAACTATCCTGCACACTTAGTTAAGAAGAAAAAAGATGGGATCTCTCTAGAATCCCATCTTTTAATAAAGCACTCGTTAGCTTAAGTACATTTTTCCACAAACTTTTTCCTTTATTTGAATGTTTATATTAATCTCTTCATTTCAACCTCCTTCTATAATCATTACTAAATTCCCTCAAATTAATAAACCTAACGTTTTGAGTGTTGGATTCATTTAAAACCTTGTAAACAGCTTCAGTAATAATTAAATTACCGTACCAGTTATTAAAGTAGAAAATATCACTACCATCCCACTCTTTTTCATCTACGCTTAACCCTTCAGAGATACGTAAAATATTCAAAAATGTCCACAATTATCACAATGTGGTACTTTATTTCCTAAATGATCTTGGAGAAAACCACCTTTACCTATAGCTTCAATGCGGGCTAAATTAAATAATTCCTTATCTAATAATCGCTCCTCATTTTTAACTTCAATTTCTATAGGGGATAATTTGAACCCTTTAAAATTATGTCTTATTAGAGTATCTTGAATTCCACTTCCAATAATATTATTTCCCATCATTTGATAAAAGTCACTAGTTTTATCATCTCGTAATTGGACTTTTAAAGGGTTTTTTATAATTGATTGCACCCCACCACATTTATCACATTCCCTTCTATTTTTATCTTCTCCAGTATTCTTGAAGAGTACATTTGTGCCCGATTTTTCCCTTAATAAATAAAAATTCATAGTATAGCTCCTTTTATTTTGCTGTTTTCTCAAAGATTGTTGCTTTTAAAACAAAAGGCAGATTTAATCTACAAAATGTGTAGATTAAATTCTGTCTTTTTGGTTCGATATTTCGCGAATCGAAATTAACTAAAGCCCCCGTTACTTTAAGTGAATATCTTCACAAACTAAAAGAGAGGAGCCAATTCTTTATTACTCGTTAGCTCAACAAAAGTCCCTATCCTGTTATAGTCCGGGGCACCCACTTATTTTTTGAGCGGTTTAACATTATATATATGCGTCTCTGATTTACCTTCAACAATTGTACTGCCGATTATCCTAATGATATTGCCAACTTCATCGTTTTCTACACGTAATCTTTGCTCTTGGTACAATTCCAATAGTGGATCGATATTAGAAAAGTAATCCACTTCAGAAAGCCAATTGTTTTCGTACGTGTATTCCTCATACTGAAGATCGGCAAATTCCTCCGTCCAGCAACCACTTCGTTCATACTTCATCAATTTTTCGTTTTCGTATATGCACTTGGACACCACTACTAGCTCGCCTGAATTATCAATTCTAAACCATAAACAATATCATCTATGTATATCAAATACTCTTCGTCAAATCTACTGTCTGGAGTTGTAAACTCATTCACACCCTTTACTCGAAGTAGCCTGCCGTCCTTATCAAAGCCATTTTCATATGTGTAATTCCCGAATTCAGGTTTCTTCTTTTTGAACAGTCTACCCCTTTTCATCCCACCAACGATTAAATCTAAAACGGGGCTCGGACAGTAGTATCCACGATGGATTGTTTTTCCTCCTTTAGAATACTCTAACCTTACAATTTTCTTCTCCGTAGCAGTGCGTAATTCTAACAATTTGCCCACATACTTCTGTTTAATACTGACCAACTCTGCAATAACCTTTACAAAAGCATCTAACTTTGATTGATCGATTTTACCCGAATCCTTTATTTGCTTTTTTGCATCTACTAACCAATCATTAAATTCCGCCATAATATTCTCGAACTCATCCACATTAACACCTTCCTGCTCTATAAATATCTTTAATTAACGCACCTCGTAGTTGAACAAGATAAATGTTTACCTCTTTCGATTTTATAACCAGGTTGGATTGTATTCTCATCCATAGAATACTTTACCTATCAAAAGCATAACTATGTATTGCCTTAATTTATATATGTAATTTTTCCCTCTTCCAATTAAACTGCACCGTTAGCACAATAAAAAAAGAGCTGTCTGTGCAGCTCAATGATCTTCAAGTACAGCCTATGTTAGTAAAACTAATTAATTTAGTTGTAGGTCACTCTCTTTTTATTCAACACTAACATCAAAAACAAAAGTTTGTTTTCCTTCAGACCATGTAGTTTTAAGTTGATAAATATAATATCCACTTTTCGATGGCATCGTAATTTCATTATCTTTCATTTCAACAAGATCAGTTGTACCATCTTCTTTCAGTTTAGCTACCGTAATTGAAGAAGGGTTTTTATCAATTTCAACTTTAAATATAGTGCTTTTTTCAACTTCTAGTGTATCGAAAAGTTCAGCTATTTCGTTTATATCGGAAGAATGTTTTATACTAAATTCAACTTTGTCTTCTTCCTGCTCATAATCACTTAGAATCATTGTATATGGTTCACCATTCACAATCACTTTGCCTTCTGGTTGACTAAGAGGATCGTTTGAGGATTTATTGCATCCAGTCAAAATAGTAACAATTAATATGGATAAAATTAATTTATTCATTTTATTACTTTCCTTTATTAGATTTTTACTTTCGCTCCGTCTTTTCATTTAAGTAATTCGTGAGTATTTCGTGATTCCATTTTTTTTCAGCACATATATCCAATGAATTTATTGGATGTTGTTAAAGTAAACTGCCCCGTTAGCCATCCATGAAGTTATTAGCACTTCACCACAGAAAATGGAAGATGATTAATTTTTTTTATCTTTCATGGGAGTTGAATAACTGAATAATCAGTTGTTTGGAATAGTGTATCACATTTCAAAATGCTGGTTCGTAGAAGTGCAAGATTATAAAGCAAATTATGATGAGATTGCGGTAGCATATCATTAAGTTGGTGTGCTTTTTCAATTTGAATCGGATTAATGAATATAAGAAGCGAAAAAACAAACACAAGCTCTTGGCTGTAAAAAGGAGTGTGGCAAAGTTCAATTCTTTCAACTTTGAGTCAGCTTACAACAACAATCGCAGCAAGCTTACAGAGCCATTTAACGAGCCTGTAAGAGTTGATAGATTTGGCTTGGGCTTGTTTCAATGGACTTTAGGAAGCTTACCTATTTCACAAAAAGGTAAAAATCCAACAATCACTATTTACAACCCTTTCACCGAATCAATATTAAACAATATATGTTAGGGCTATCATTTATCACTCAATCCTGTTAAATGAAAGAAACATTGACTATTACCCCTATCTCAAATATTGGGTTTATGATAACATATATCTGAATCTTTTATCTTTAAAAAATATGAAAGGAAGTGTAATAATCACATATGAAAAAGATATTGAAACCTTTGATTAGTGTGATTGCCATTGGTACCCTCTCTCTATCTATAAACATAGATAAAAATGTATTAGCTAATAATATTGCAAATACATGTAAGTATGATTCGGCATCGAATGAAAACCCTAATTATGCCACAATGAACTGTTTGTTAACCGAAACAGCACTGAGTTATGATGTTCCACCTGAAATTGTGAAGGCAATAGCGGAAGGTGAAAGTGGAAATTGGCGTCATTTCGATAGTAATGGTGAAGCGATTGTGACAGCAGATAATGGAATTGGCATTATGCAAATTACAAATCAAGCTGGCTACAATCAAGATAGACTAAAAAGCGATATTGTCTATAATATTCAAGCAGGTGTAAAGACTCTAGATGATATGTTTAAGCGGAAGGATTTGCCTAGCATCAACGGTGGGGAAAGAGATGTATTGGAACATTGGTACTTCGCTATCATGGCTTATAACGGTACTAAACCAGTAAATAGTCCAATTGTCCAAGCAACTGGTGAAAGAAATGCAAATGCCTATCAAGAAAGAATTCTCCGAATTATTGAGAAATTGGAATTAATAGACTTAACAGAGCTAACTTTTTTACCCGAACATTTTCAATATGATTCTAACAGCAAGGAAAATATTAAATTTTCAGCCATGAACTATAAATTTGATTTACCATTAACAAAATCAAAGTATTTTTTTAAAACAAATCAGAAAGTTAGTGCAACAACTAATGTAACATTTAGGACAAGACCTACTAAGGATAGTCCTTCTATGGGTACTTTACGTGAAGGTGAAATTGTTACCATTACGGGACCTTTTGAATATGAAGAAGTATCAACGAAGAAAAACCATTTTGTTTGGTATCCTGTGAAAAGAAATGACGGGACAAAGGGGTATGTAGCATCAAGTTATTTAAACTACTCAGCTTCAACACCAACGCCAACACCTCCAGTAACACCGCCAACAACGGGAAACGTTGATGTATCAAAGTTTGCTGATTACAATGCAAACGAATACTGGGCTGAGGATTTTAAGTGGGCAGTCAACATCGGTATCATCAGTGGATACCTAAACGTGAAAAACCCATCAACAGGCAAGTACGAAAACTTACTTAAACCGTACACTAACTTAACGGAAAACCAAATGTTAACTATCCTATTCCGTTACTTCAAACCATCAGAACTAGCTTCAACGAAAGCTAATACTACATGGTATGGTGACAAAAACTACCAACTGGCTACAAAATACTCTCTACCAGTTCTAGGTGCAAACACAGCATCCAAACAAGCCATTGCAGGTAAGGATATCACACGGGGTAACTTCGCTCGTATCTTAGCTTCAATGCATTATGGTAAGACTGTATCTCAGTCAGAAGCTATTAAATTCCTTCGTGATAATGGTTTAACAACTACTAAAACAAATGAAGAGTTTAAACCAAATGATTCTCTAACAAGAGCGCACACAGTGGCATTCTTCCACCGTTACGAACAAATATTCAATAACTAAATTGCTACTTACAAGTGAAAAGGTGACTATAAAAGTCATCTTTTCTTTTTTATGTTTAATAAATCCTTTCTTGACACTCCTCGAACCTTTCATAACTAAATTCATTGACACAGATTGCTTGATGAGAGCTACAAAGTCTTGTGTTAAGCTACTGGAGTGATTGAGAAAGCATAACAAAAGGACTTGTGTGTAATTTTACGCACAAGCCCACAGATTGATGTGTGATGTGGTGTTGTTTAGTTTGTTGAAAATAACTCATAAAATGATTTTTTCTCCAAGATTATCTAAATCTCTTTTTAAGTTAAAAATAATAATTATTCTATGAGACCTTTCTGAAACTCGACCAAAATCTACAACTTGTTGTATTTCAACTATGTCATTTGTATAGATTTTTTATGAGTCTCTAACTTCGGTAATCTTTTTGCCTAAATTGTCAATAGATTCCCAACGTACAATGTTAAGTTCAACTACTCCTTGATAAGAAGCTTTAATACTCAAGTCATCATCTCCCTGCGTCTCAAATAACTGAAAATTATGTCTATAGGGAATCATAACACAATAAATTTCTATTTGGTAGATAAATGGTAAATGTGCAACGAATGAGTTTGACTGTTACCGTAGGCGATAAGAGCTTATCTAAAACTCTTCAACTTTGAAGGAACATACAGCAACAGTTGCAAGCTCAAAGAAATGTATAACGAGTCTGTAAGAGTGGATAGCGGAGCAGAGGAATCATCGATACAGGATGTATAATTGTGCTACAGAGCTATGTGTGAAGCTGTAGAATCATGCCTATGAGCTTGTGAGAGCATAACAAAAGGACTTGCATATATGGGATTCAACCATACACGCAAGTCCTATTCTTATTAAAGGAAAACACCCGTTAACCATCCATGTAGCGCAAAAACAAGCGCTACACCACAGAAAATGAAAGATGATTACGTTCTTTCATGGGAGTGAGGAACGAAGATTAATGAGTGATTGTAATATCACCTAAAAACTCTATAGAGATATAAAATTTTCATCTTTCTCGTATTCAAGGCTTGGTTCTACAACTCTGTCTTTAAACCTTTCCTCACTTGCTCCGTAAATCTTGAAATTCTTTTGTGCTTGTCTCAAAGACACTTCATTAGCCCCACCTTCAAAGTCTGGGTTCTCATTCTGTACGAAATCATCTTCCCAATAGCAAACTTTACATAACGCAGCATTGCGACGCTGGTCTCCTCGCACTGCACCAACTCGACAAAAACATCCGCACCGTAAGACGCGCTGTGAGCCTAGCCTCCTACTGAAAGGTAACCTCGCAGATCCTTCTCCTCTTTATAATAACGGAGCATTGCATGCATCAATTGCTCAATTTCCGCTTGATTGAAAAATGGATTCTGTCTGTGGCGTTGCACAATCAAAGCGATAGGTAAGGCAGAGAACGTCCTTGTAAAAACTGACTGATCATCCTCGTTGCCAATATTATAGAACAAATGGTTCTCATCAGTCAGAACAGTTAAGAGGCTACGCAACTCCTCTTCACTAAACCTATTCTCTTCCTTAATCCACATATAAAACATCAGATATATCAGGTTATCCCGTAATTCTGGCTGAGGATCGCCAATATATTGAAGTAACAAAGGTAAGAAATCTTGATGCTGCTCACCTTCGCGTAACTGATACTCATCCTTCTCAATTCTTTGCAAATCCAGCATCAATTTGGCCCTTATCTCATTTTCCCATCCCTCTCATCATTCGTTCATTTACCTCGCCTTGATTCTCTTCGTAAATTGTGTTTAATAATTCTTTAGTCAGTTCCGTATGTACCTTACTGATAGTCCCCAGCAGAGCAGAAGGTTTTCAAAGCATACAATAAAACACTATATAAAATTCTGAAACTTGAATTTTGTATAGTGCTTCGTTGTGATTATTTCATGCCACGAATTGTACCCATGTCACTGCCTGATTTTGTCTGAAATTACCGTTGTAACCTAATGCAATGCCGTTATATGCTAGTGCGGCAATATAGTCATAGCTCCAATTTGTTGTTGGAACGTCCTGGAATGTGCTTGTTCCAGCTGGTGGGATACCAAATGCGAGTACAAGTATTTCCTCCATTTGTGCACGTGTTAGCGATTCATCTGGACTGAATGCCCCGTTTGAACCGTTTACAATACCTGCCTATTGTAAACTTGTAATTGCTTCATAGTATGGATGACTCGTTGATACATCACTAAATGATACGTCCTTTCGTTTAAGTGTTAGCTCAAAAGTCCGTGCGATCTTGCAATATGCTTACGTTTAATTGGTTCATTCGGTCGAAACGTGCAGTCTAGATAGCCTGTGATAATACCACGAGCTGCGATGTCTTCAATCATGTCCTTAGCCCAGTTTTCGTGGAGATATCGTTGGATGTAATATTAGGCTTTGGATCTACAGGTTTTTCTGGTTGCTCTGGCCCTTCAGGTGTTGGCTCTATTGGTGCTGGTAAGGAATTCCGTCTTTTATAACAAAAGCAGTTTTACTTTCCACACCTGTAGCAGATATAGATTTTATACCATATGTGTATACTTTACTATTATTTGCAATAGTATCTACATAAACAGTATTACCTTGTGTGTTATAAACCACGTCTACTATATTTTTAACGTCTTCATATGATCCTTCTTTTGTTCCATCAAATCGGTATATTACATATTTCCTTGGTTGAGTACTATTTTCATCTGTAATAGTAAGCTTCATGCCTAAAGACTCTTTACTCAATTTAACATCAGTTGGACATAAAGGTATTGCAGAGCCTTTCCAATAAATTGTAGGTGTTAAAGCTTTATAATTGTATAGTTGCTGATTTAGATAAGAAGCATATCCAAGAGCGTTATTGTTAATACTTCTTAGAGAAAAATGCATTTGTCCTTGAGCATTTTTATTTGCTCTGTTGGCGATTACTTGGCTGATAAGTTCCGTCTTATTATTCCATGCAGTATCAGAATCATTTCCAACTTTATGATTGGCCATGCCAATATATAGATTAACAGGATGGACTTTTGCGTACGTTTGAACTTCTCTTCCCCACCAATCTAATAAAACAGAGTAATTTGCTGCTTTATGATTTCTGGACCAATAGATTTGAGGAGCAATATAATCGATACTTCCATCTTTAATCCACTGTCTTGTATCAGCATAAATATCATCGTAGTTACTCATTCCATTCGTGTTACTACCAGTAGAATCTTGCCCTTTGTTTCGCCAAATTCCAAACGGAGATATTCCATATTGAACATGAGGTTTTATTGCCTTAATGCTTGCATAAACCTTTTTTACTAATTGATTAACATTATTTCTGCGCCAGTCTTCAATATTATTGAATGAGCCACCATACTTTTTAAAAGTTTGTTGATCTTGAAAAGTCTCTCCTTTTATTTTATAAGGATAGAAGTAATCATCCATATGTACAGCATCGATATCATAGTTGCTTACTAATTCTTCTATGGTTGATAATAAGTAATTTTGAACTTCCGGCAAACCAGGATCTAAATAGTATTGTTTACCGTATTTCACTACCCAATTAGAATTTTTACGGGCTACATTATCGGCAGCAAGATTAGACAAAGATTGCGAAGGCATAGTGACCCTATATGGGTTTACCCAAGCATGAAGTTCTAATCCTCGCTTATGTGCTTCGTCCAGCATTATTTGCAATGGATCAAAACCCGGATTGGTCCCTTGTGTCTTGCCTGTTATATACGATGACCATGGAGCAAGCTTAGACGGGTACAGTGCATCATTTAATGGCTTAACTTGAAAAATAACTGTATTAAAGTTATCAGCTTTTAATTTGTCTAAGGTACTTTGAACCCATTGAGTATATTGGGTTTTACTCATACCTGCCTTCATATCAATATTAGATACTGTTGCAATCCAGGCTGCACGCATTTCATTTTGAGGTAGTGAATTAGCTGTAGCCTTTTGATTTGTAAAAACAGGGATAAGTAAAAGTAAAACAAAAAAAGTTACTAAGCACTTTCCAAAAAAATTTTTAAACATAAATAATGAAATCTCTCCTTTTAATTCCCAGCTATTAAAACCTAGCTGTTACTATAACCTAAGTAAATACCATATCAGCCTATTCTATAAAAGTAGGAACTGATTGATCCTTCCAAAAAGTGTCTTACAGTAATTAGGTCTGTAGCATTTTGTCGGCAGGACCCTCAATTGGTAATTTCAATTGTTTGCGAAGCTCGTTGGAAAATTTTATTCTTGTTTCTTCGCTCATTATATAATACCACAAATCCCCAATTATTCTCCCTTCACCGGTAATTTCATTTGTTTAATATTCTTGACGCCAATTTTATGAGAGCGTTGAATAGCAATCATTTGGTCAATTGTTAAGTTCGTTTGAATATTTTTTTCTAGTGTAGCTTTAGAATAAAGAGTGTTTAAGATATTTTCTTCACCCCTTTATTTATTAGCAAATGCAAAAACTCCATTTTGAAAAAAGATTGATCAAATTGGCGTTAATTTTTCTAACTAAGTATGAGATTTTTATAAAAAAGTTTGATCAATTAAATGAGCCTTATGAAACTAAAGCACCCCGTTCGTATTATAAGGTCCGCCAGAGAAATCTGGTTGACTATTTATTATTCAATTTATAGATTGATAGTAGCTGGGGTACAACGGAAGTACCCGTAAATCCACTGGTATCTTACCGAGCAAAAAGTTCTAGCTTGCGAAAAACCAAAACAGATGCCATCGATGCTTATCACTTAGGCGAACTGTATTACAAAGAGGATTTAGCGCCTCAGAAAAAGCGTGGTGTACAGTTATTAAACCTTCGGCATCTAACAAGGCAACATGAAAATATGACGGGAAAGCCATATAAAGTAGCCATTATTGCTTGTGCAAATAAGCTTTTACATTGGATTTATGCGATTTTAAAAACGAAAACACCATTCCAAGAAACCATATAGTTACAGCATTTTCAAATACAACAAAAACCTTCCAAATTGAATTCGGAGGGTTTAGTATAGCATGAAGTGTTTTTTTATTTAAAAGATTTTTATTGACAATCTATTAGCTGGTTTAGTTGCACAGGAATTTTTACTATTCTTTCACTTCAATTAAACCTTCATCATCACCAACTATTTCAAGCACAGGCTTTTCAAATGCTTTTGAAACTGTGCTTAATGTCCACTCTAAGTGTTCTTTACTATCACCACTAAGAACATTTTTCCCCCAAATCCATGAAGTAGGTACATCGTTTTCGTAATATACCTCACATATTTCATACGAAACATAACCATTATTCCAATCCTTTTTTACTACCCTATAATTCCAATAATTATCCAAACTTCATTTCTTCCTTTCAAGAGTAAAATTACATTTTTTATAGTGAATTGTATTTAACTAACCTGGTTCGTTAGTATAAAAAACGTCCTTACTTGTTGGAGAAACACCACCGTTCCAATTTCATCCCATATAATACTTTACCTATCAAACCTTAACAATGTATTGCCTTATTTTATATATGTAATTTTTTCCCCTTTCAACTAAACTGCTCCGCTAGTTGAAGAAGAAAAAGATGGGATCCCTGTGGAATCCCATCTTGAAGTTAAGCACTCGTAGTGAAGAAGGTTAGTTGCTTATAACTGCAAACTCATAGTAACTGTCCTAATACTAAATCCCAATTTTTCATACAGTTTAATTGCTTGATTTCCTGAAAATGCACTAAGACGGATTTCTGAATATCCATCTTGTTTTAGGTGATCAATACCTGCTTTCATTAACATTTTGGAAATCCCATTCCCTCTAAATTCTTCTATAACAAACAGTTCATAAATGAATCCATTCATCATATCAGTAAATTGGTCTTTGCTAGCTCCTATAAGAATCCAGCCCATTAATTTATCGTTTTCTGTTGCTATTAAATAATAGCTTCCCTTTTCCAAAAGTGGTTTAACAAGTTGGTCGATTTTTTCTTTCGTAGGTTCTACTTCGCCTAGTGTGCCATCAAAAACAGCTTGAGGAGAAAGAGATAATATCTTTTTTAGTTCAAACTCGTTAGGTTTTCTAATATCCATTAATTGAATCAATCCTTTAATCTCCTTTTATTCAGTTTAGCATAATACCCAATAAATCCCCTCTAAAGGCTATTATTTACTTGAATTCTTCTTGTACTAAACTGTTTCGTTAGTTGAATAACAACAATCTTTGAGTAGACAGCCAATAAAAAAATCACGTATCAATAATTGCCAAGTCATCATTGATACGTGATTATTATATAAAGCCATTACGGGCTCAATGTATAGTTAACTAAATGATGAGTTTTTTGTTATTTAACGAGTTGTAGCACCGTTTTAAAATGTGGATGATCTGCACGTTGTAGTAACTCGTATAAAATCATTTCCACGCTTGTTGGTAAAATTCCAAGTGCCTTCATCTTCTCAAGCCCTATCTCTTTATTGGCCTTTGTACGAGAGGATACTGCATCTGCAACAACTTCAACCTCAAACCCTTGTTCTTTTAGCTGTCTGGCCGTTTGGTAGACACAAATATGTGTTTCGATACCTGTCACGATAAATTGAGAACGACCACTTGCCTTCATTGCATCGACAAACTCTTGCTCCTGGCATGCACTAAAAGCCATTTTAGCTATAGGTTGTTGACCTTGAATATGCTGAGCAATGTCTAAGGCCGTCCCACCTAAACGGCTAGGATTTTGTTCGAGCCATAAAATAGGTACCTCCAAAGCTTGCATAGCTTGTACCAGCTTGGCCACATGTTCAATCACCGCTTCACTTTCGTCAACAATTGTCGCTAACTTCCCTTGGACATCGACGACAACTAAACACGCTTCTTCTATTGTAAACATTTAAAACACCCCTTATATCTATATTCACAATTCATTATACCGAAAGTTACTTGGTTTTTGTTGTAGGTTAGAAATATTTCGTCCAACTTAAAATTCGTTCAACGTTTTTTTCGTTTAGAAACGTATAACTTATAATTTTTAATGATTATAGTTAGAATTACATAAATAAATAGAACATTTATTGCAAATGGGTTTGAGTAAAATTTTTTGGAGTAAATAGTGAGAAGAAAGTTTTTATCTCGTCGTTTCTACCATAAACATTTTAACGGTGCACCAAAAGTTGTAGATGTATTAATAAAAATCGTTAATAGTAATGCAATGAATATACTAAACCAAATTAATCGTCGTTCTTTATTTTTCATAATTTTGCCCTCCTAATTTGATTAGTTTTTATGCAAAACAATGTTATTTTTAATATAAACCACATTTAAAACTGAATCAGCGATAGAAAAGCAGTCAATATTGGCTGCTTTTTTGTATTCCTTTCTACCTCTGAATGTATCAATTTATACCCTATAAGAACTTAGACTACACCCATGGAAAACGTCCTTCTGGAGCGGAATGTACAAGCGAGTACTTATTGGGCAGAAGAAATTTCATTTAAACAAACACGAACATTTTATAATTCCACTGTTTAAGCAAACTATAAATCACGAAATATTAACTCACTTATGTACAACCATGTTTCGGTTTGTTCGTATTTAAAGCTAAAACGCTATTATGAATTTTAACTCAATTGTGTACATTTTGTTGCGACCCTGTCGTTATTCTCCTCGAATAGTGAGAATTTTATTTTTTCTCTTGAAAATTGAGTTATAATCCAGTAAAGTGCTTTTAACGGTCAGTATTCCGCTTAATCTATTATCTATAAATGAAAAAGTTAGCTAGATGACTATGAACTGATTGTAAAAGCCCGATAGATTCAATAACCAATAAGTAAGGACTAAAAACCCTATGATTAAGGTTTAACCTTATAAAACAAACAAGGAGTGTACCACTTTGACACAACGAGCATACAATTTTAACGCAGGCCCTTCTGCCCTACCACTAGAAGTATTAGAAAAAGCCCAACAACAATTAGTAAACTTCCGTGACTCAGGCATGTCAATTATGGAAATGAGCCACCGCAGTGCCATTTTCGACGAAGTACATAATGAAGCAATTGCTTTATTGAAAAAGCTTTATGCTATCCCAGAAAACTATGAAGTCCTTTTCCTACAAGGTGGAGCTAGTCTTCAATTTACTATGATACCGATGAACTTCTTACAAGCAGATCAAAAAGCAAGCTATGTATTATCAGGATCATGGTCTGAAAAAGCTTTCAAAGAGGCTAAATTATTTGGTACGCCTGTTGAAGCTGCTAGTACAAAAGAAAATAAATACCGCAATATCCCAACTTTAGCAGACATTCAATTCAATGAAGAGGATGCCTATTTGCATATCACTTCAAACAATACGATTTACGGTACACAATGGAAGGAATTCCCTGAAACAGGTAGTGTACCATTAATTGCGGATATGTCTAGTGATATTCTTTCTAAACCAGTAGATGTAAGTAAATTTGGTCTTATTTATGCAGGGGCTCAAAAAAATCTTGGTCCATCTGGTGTAACAGTAGTCATTATTCGTAAAGATTTGCTAGAGAAAGCGAATAAAAATATCCCTACAATGCTTAAATACTCAACGCACGCTGACAGCAACTCTTTATACAATACACCACCTACTTTTGGTATCTATATGTTAAGTGAAGTATTAAAATGGGTAGAATCAAAAGGTGGCGTTTCTGAAATTGCTAAGCATAATGAATTAAAAGCAAAAGTAATTTATGATGCTATTGACAATAGCAACGGATTCTATACTGGTCACGCAACACCTGAAAGCCGTTCTTTAATGAACATCACTTTCCGTGTTGCTGATGAAGAGCTTGAAAAGCAATTCCTTGCAGAAGCAAAAGCAGCAGGATTTGTTGGACTTAATGGACATCGTTCTGTAGGCGGCTGCCGTGCTTCTACTTATAATGCCGTACCATTAGAGGCATGTGAAGCATTACGTGACTTTATGGTAGAATTCCAACAAAATCATCAATAATATAAAAATCGGCGAATGATTTATCATTCGTCTTTTTATTATTTGCGGAAAGAAGACAAATACCCGTGAAGCAGCAAATACCTTCTATTTAGAAATACATCTTTTTAAATGCCTAGCGGACATTTACCAATCTCCTTTCACTCAAAAATCATAGATTATTAGAGTGATGCGCAATAATAGTCGGGGGAAGACTTTTGTACAAAAAAATTGACACTACTCGTATAACAGCATAGTTACAATAAAAGGGGTAGTTCCAAATGAAACCTCACTTGGAACTACCCCTTTCTTCAAATATTGTCATGCCAAATTTCACAAAGTTTCATGCTTACACTCTGGACATTTACCATAGATCTCAAATTTATGATTTTCAATTTCATAGTCTGGCAGCTTTTCTCCAAGCATTTCCATAGGGCAGAGATTTAGCTCCTTAACATTGCCGCAATCCATACAAATAAAATGATGGTGATGATGTTCAGATTCACAATGCATACGGAAATTTCGTTCCCCTGATAACTCAGTTTCTTCCAGTATTCCTAGCTTCACAAACGTTGAAAGGTTGCGATAAATCGTATCGAAACTCATACCCGGAAAATCTTTCTTCAAAACATCTAATAAATCTCGAGCAGTTAAATATTTATCTGTTGCTGCAAACATATCTAATATTAACTCCCGCTTATCTGTTTTTTTAAAGCCGTTTTCTTTTAAAATTTCCCACGCTCTTGAAACATTCACTGCGCTACCTCCTCCCGTTTTGTAGCCATTTTAAATACTATTTTCTTCACTAGTATTACAAGTAACAAAATTAAGATAGAAGTAACGACAATTGTACCACCGGGTGCTAAATCTAAATAAAAAGCACTGACTAAACCGATTAACACAGCCGTTTCGCCAAAAACAATTGCATAAATGATTGTTTGCTTAAAGCCCTTTGCGAGTCGCATTGCAGCAGCCACTGGCAACGTCATAAGTGATGATACCAGTAAAATTCCGACGATGCGCATACTTGCAGCAATAACAAGCGCTGTAACGATCATAAATAAGAGATGAATCCAACGTGCAGGCAGACCGCTAGCTTTTGCATATTCCTCGTCGAAAGATAAAACAAAAAGTTCCTTAAAAAATATAAATAAAAAGATAATGACAACGGCAGCAATTCCTACTACTACCCATAAATCCTGCCGTGATACAGCTGACACTGAACCAAATAAATAGCTCATTAAATCCGTGCTAAAGCCACTCGCAAGCGAGATAAATATAGCACTAATACCAATTCCACCAGACATAATAATTGGAATAGCAAGCTCTTCATAGTGCTTATATAAACGTCTAAGACGCTCAATTAAAATAGAACCGCTGACAGAGGCCAGTATGCCTAAGTAAATCGGATTTAACATTGCTAAGGCTGTAACAGATTGACTGATATATAAGCTTCCCGCTATTCCCGCCAGTGTCACATGTGACAAGGCATCAGCAATAAGCGAAAGCCTGCGAACGACAATAAAAACACCTAATAGCGGTGCCAATATGCCAATTAATAGCCCAGAGAAAAAGGCATTTTGTAAAAATTCATAGTTAAAAATTGCTTCAATCATTATGCCTTCTCCTTCTAGTGAATCTTTCTCACAGAATGGCCATACCAAGCATCAAGCGCATCATGAGAAATTGTATCAAATTCATTTTTGTAACCGTGGAAATGTATAGTTTGATTTAAACATGCCACATGACTGATACGATTCGACACTGTATCAACATCGTGTGTAACAAGAATCATTGTAATTCCCTGTTCCCGATTTAATTTCGCCAGCATATCATAAAATGATTGCACATTCTCATGATCAATGCCGACAGTTGGTTCATCTAATATTAGTAGCCTCGGTTCACTAACCAATGCTCTTGCAATAAAGACACGTTGCTGTTGCCCACCAGATAACTCACCAATATTACGATTGATAAATGCTTCCATTCCAACAGCTTTTAATGCTTCTAACACTTTGTCCTTTGCATCTCGTCCAGGTCTTTTAAATAATCCTAATTTTTTCGATAATCCACTTTTCACTACTTCTTGGACAGTTGCTGGAAAACCTGAATTAAAGGCATTAGATTTTTGTGACACATACCCTATCCATTCACGATGCTTAAAAGTTGAACTTGGTTCACCAAATAGCTTTATTTCTCCAGACATCGGTTTTAGTAATCCTAAAATAATTTTTAATAATGTAGATTTCCCTGAACCATTCGGACCAAGAAGTGCTAAAAAATCTCCCTCTTCTACACGGAAAGAGATATTTTTTAATACTTGCGTATAGTCATATTGAAATGACACGTTTTCAATGTCAATTAATGATTTTTTCATGTATGTTCTCTTCTTTCTAATTCAAAATCATTACGATTTAACAAGTTGTAAGTATATATGAAAGTACAGTTTTTGTAAAGAAAATAAGATTGCTATTCTACTGTTTTCGATTTCAAGTTGGTACAGACATTGATTCTAATACATTAATGTGAAGCTTTTTCTTAGCTGGCACGACGTTCACAAGAATGATTTTGTTTCAAGAAACTAAACAACTTTAAAAGGAGGATTAGCTTTGAGTATTCAATTTTTACAGCAATTAACACAAAGTAGTGATAAGGAAGTTGTTGCGATTGCACGTGCTGAAGGATTTGAAATTACTACTTCTGAAGTAAGAAAACTCCGTCCTTATTTGGAGCAATTCTCATTTACGTGGCTCTTTTTAGGTATTCCAAAAGATATTCTTGTAGAGGTAGAAGCTGTTTTAGGTAGAAAGCGTTCCAGACAACTAATTGCATTGTTTACGAAATAAACCATTCCGCCTTGGCGTAATTGTAGCTGACGCTTTGCTTTCGCTACAGTAAACATTTGCCGCTGTCGCTTCGCTTTCGCGCAGAAGACATTTGCCGCTGTCGCACAGATAAATCGCCACTGGACGTGGCGATCTTAGACGGAGTTCCTCTATTTCAGTATGTGTTTAGACACCCACTGAATTAAAGGAATACATCAGCATTCATCTCAATCACCACGAAGATAAAAAAAGCCCGAAAATCAGCGATTATACCGCTGATTTCAGGCTTTTTATTCTATCCTCTTAGAGCATACTCTGGTTTAAACTCTCCATTACGAAGCATTTCAATTTCATGTTTATAAGGAGCCGATTTTGATTTGGCATCACTATTTAAAGCAACAAATGGTGTTTCTAGGATTTTAGGAATCTCCATTAATTGTGGATGATGCACAATATTTTTTAATGCATCAAAGCCAATATGACCGAAGCCAATATTTTCGTGACGGTCTTTTCCTGCACCACGGACATTTTTTGAATCATTGATATGCAGGACTTTGATACGATCAACACCTATCAGTTTATCAAACTCATTTAAGACGCCATCAAAATCTTCTACAATATTATAACCAGCGTCATGAGTATGGCATGTATCAAAGCATACTGAAAGACGCTCATTATTTGTTACACCATCTATAATTTTAGCAAGCTCTTCAAAGGAACGACCACATTCAGTTCCCTTCCCTGCCATTGTCTCTAATGCGATTTGTACAGGGTAATCCTGTGACAACACTTCGTTTAAACCTTCAATAATCTTGGCAATCCCTGCGTCTGCTCCCGCACCTACATGGGCACCTGGATGCAAAACAATTTGTGTTGCTTCCAACGCTGCTGTACGTTCGATTTCAGACTGTAAAAAATCTACACCTAGACGGAAAGTTTCAGGTTTTTCTGTGTTCGCAATATTGATAATGTATGGAGCATGGACAACAATATTCGTCATACCATGCTCTTTCATGTGTAATAAACCGTTCATAATATTGAGGTCAGCGATTGCCTTACGACGAGTGTTTTGAGGTGCTCCTGTATAAATCATAAAGGTATTTGCCCCATACGAAAGAGCCTCTTTACTTGACCCGAGCAGCATTTCTTTTCCACTCATTGAAACATGTGATCCAAGTAGCATTTGAAAGCCTCCTTATTTTTTACCGCGAGCTTTTAAGCGACGTTCACGCTTTTTAATTTTGTCCATTTCCCATTTCATATTTCGTTTGTAGCCTGGTTTTACTTTCTTCGGCTTACGTACTAATGATTTAGCTTTTGCATCGATTTCATTTTCATGCTTCACACGATTTTTACGTGCATGACGCTCTTTTAATTCAGACCATTCGCCATTTTTCACGTCTTTTTGAACAAATGGAATGCCCATTTTCTCAACACGTACTACTGCATCCTCATCTGATGGCTCAAACAATGTGATAGCAGTTCCTTTATTCCCTGCACGCGCTGTTCGTCCCACACGATGAATAAAGAATTCTAAGTCCTCTGGAATTTCGTAGTTAATGACATGTGAAATTCCTTGAATATCGATACCACGCGCCGCAAGATCTGTTGCAACAATATATTGATAGTCCAAATCTCGAATTTGCTTCATCATCTTCTTACGATCACGCGGACTTAAATCACCATGTATTTGACCACAGCGAACCCCATTTTCATTTAAGTAACCTGCAACTTGCTCTGCTGTTTTACGTGTGTTAGTGAAAATGACAGCTAAAAATGGATTGATTCCTTCAATAACTTCCAACAAACGTTTGTTACGTGATTTAGAACGCACTGGTACAAGCACAAAGTCAATTCCTTCTGCGACCGGGCGTTTATCGTTCATATGGATATGAACAGGTGCTTCCATATATTTTTTTAAGAAAGGCTGAAGCTTTTCTGGAATTGTTGCTGAGAATACAAACATTTCAAGGTTTTCTGGCATTTGGGAAGCAAAACCATCGATTTCCTCTATAAAGCCCATATCGAAGGCTAAATCTGCCTCATCGACAACTAAAATTGGCGCCGTATGCACAAATAACGCTTGCGCTGCAACGAGATCACGAATACGTCCTGGCGTTCCGACAACAATTTGTGGTTGCGTTTTTAACTTATCAATGGAGCGTTGTTTGTCCGTACCTCCAATAAATAGTTTCGCTTGAATAGTTGTTCCTTCTATTAATTGATTTAATGCATCAAAAATTTGTTGTGCAAGCTCACGTGTAGGTGACGTAATAACAGCTTGTACTTCCTGCTTGTCAGCATTAATTCGTTGCACAATCGGAATTAAAAAACTATGTGTTTTTCCCGTTCCTGTATGCGCTTGTCCGATTGCACTCTTTCCTTTTAATAATAGCGGAATGATTTCCTTTTGAATCGGCGTTGGTTCTGTAAAGCCAAGTTTTGCAATTGCGTCCTGCAAAAATGGCTGAAAATTATAATCAGTATATTTTGACATAATTCGTTCCTCCTAACATCTTTCCCATTGTATCATGATTCAACTTTTAGGTATATTAACGTCCCATTATCTAAAGCATGAACATAATTGTATATTTTTATCATGGCTGTAGCGAAGCCCTTATCAAAGTTACTCGAAATACTGTGAATATGCAATAAAAAAAGCATTCAGACCATTAGACAAACGCTACTCCTGATTGCATAAAGCTGTTTAGTAATGTAATCGTAAGACCTCGACATCCCATTTTGTGAGGAACGTCGAAATTGACTCGTTTTCTTCTAGGTGAGTTTCCAATATAATTTAGTCGATATCTTCTAAGTATGTAAAAATTAATAAAATTTTGATTCAGTTTGCTATTTATTATAATGATGAACTCATGGAGAGCGGCGACTCCTTCGGGATGAGCTTGCGCGAAAAACACTACTCGGAGTGAAATGAGGGCACTGAAAAACTTACGTCTTCATAAAAGCGAACCTTTTTCATATAAAAATAAGGCACTTCTTGTTCGATTTTGAACAGGAAGTGATTTATTTCTGTCTCTATTCCTTATTCATTTTCGTTTAGTAGCTTTAATATCCGTTTCAAATTGACAGCGAATATCGTTGTAGCACCTTGAATTTCCATACCAAATAGACCCGCAGTCGATGCCGTATCGTACCCGTGTCCATTTTTTAATTCACTATTCTTCGCTTCTACTTTGTTGCGATTTGCAGCTAATTGCTTAAATGCTTCCGTATTTTGAAATGGCACAACAATATCGTAGATCGCCATATATGGACTTAAATTAAGGTTTTCTTGATTTGAAATCATCGGGGGCACCACCTGCACATTAATTCTCTTATTATAAAGGAAAGCGTGACTAAAATAATAGTGTGATACATTGCGTTGTTTGGAGAAGCATCGCTCGACTCCTGCGGGAAAGCGAGACAGACGAGACCCCGCACGAAGCGAAGCGTAGGAAGAGGCTTGGCGCTCGCCCGCGGAAAGCGAGCAGAATGCTTCGGAAAACAACAGTAGAGTCACAGTGCCAAATGAAAAAAGCGAGGTATTCAACGATTTAATCGTTGAATACCTCGCAATGTGAGAAGATATAGATTTTTCCGTGCCCTCGAGTGAAAATCAACCTTTGTTTTTTCGATACACACTTTATTTATATTTTGTCGAAAAGAAGAACAAGAATTAGTATTTTTTATGGCAATTTATTGTTAACTAATGTCTTGTAAAATTTCCATATGTTACGATAAAAATGTAAGATATTAGAGGAGGTTGACTTATCATGAAAGCAGCAAGATGGTATAAAGCAAAAGACATCCGTGTAGAAAACATTGAAGAACCAGTAATTGCACCTGGGAAAGTAAAAATCAAAGTACATTGGACAGGAATTTGTGGTAGTGATTTACATGAATACGCAGCTGGCCCAATATTCATTCCAGTGGAACAACCTCACTATGTCAGTAAAGATATTGCGCCAATTGTTATGGGACATGAGTTCTCTGGTGAAGTAGTAGAAGTTGGTGAAGGCGTTACAAAGGTACAAGTTGGAGATCCTGTCGTTGTAGAACCTATTCTTGCATGTGGCGAATGTGCTGCTTGTAAAAAAGGGAAATATAATATTTGTAAGCACCTAGGGTTCCACGGTCTTTCTGGCGGTGGCGGAGGTTTCTCTGAATATACAATGGTAGATGAAAAATTGGTACATAAAATGCCTGAGGGGCTTTCCTATGAACAAGGTGCACTTGTTGAACCAGCGGCAGTAGCATTACATGCAGTTCGTCAAAGTAAACTAAAAGCTGGCGATACAGCGGCTGTCTTTGGTACTGGGCCAATCGGTCTTCTTGTTATCGAGGCATTGCGAGCAGCTGGAGCAGCGGAAATTTATGCGGTAGAACTTTCAACAGAGCGTGCTGCTAAAGCATTAGAGCTAGGCGCTACAGCAGTTATTAATCCTAAAGATGAGGATGCAGTAGCTCGTCTACATGAATTAACAAATGGTGGCGTAGATGTTGCCTTCGAAGTAACTGGTGTTCCTGTAGTATTACAGCAAGCTATTGATTCAACAACATTTGAAGGTGAAACAATTATCGTTTCTATTTGGGAAACTGCAGCTTCTATTTTGCCTAACAATATCGTACTGACAGAGCGTTCTGTAAAAGGTATTATTGCTTATCGCGATATTTTCCCAGCCGTTATGGAATTAATGAAACAAGGCT
This sequence comes from Lysinibacillus sp. CTST325, assembly GCF_054665055.1. Classification (NCBI taxonomy): domain Bacteria; kingdom Bacillati; phylum Bacillota; class Bacilli; order Caryophanales; family Bacillaceae; genus Lysinibacillus; species Lysinibacillus sp. CTST325. Next base: position 28,712 of record NZ_BAAFHO010000003.1, read on the forward strand.
ATTTCCCTGCTGAAAAACTTGTAACGAAACGAATTGCTCTTGATGAAGTCGTAACAGAAGGCTTCGAGGCACTAATGAAAGAGCGAAACCATATTAAAATCCTTGTCAATTCACAAGCTTAATTTATTTATATAAAGATAGGTAGAGAAAATAGCTTCTCTACCTGTTTTTCAATTTGTTGTTCTCCTTCTATTTCTCATCATCATAACGTAGGGTTGAATTCCATTCCAACTTATATACAAGGTAAATCTATTAATATATGTCACCCCACCTTTTGGTGATAAACCTATTTCCTCTCCATTTTTTTCACAATATCCAGATTCGCCATTAGGAAGTTCACCTTATTTTCTCCAAAAGTCCCTAACGTACGTTTTTCCGTATTTGCTTCTATAATTTTTTCAATCTCATCCTTCGAAAGCCCACTTGCTTGGGCAATTCGTTCGACTTGTATTTCTGCAGCCTTCACACTAATATGTGGATCCAAACCTGAGCCTGAAGCGGTCATTAAATCAGCAGGTATGTCTTGTCGTTTTACAGATGGGTTTGCTAATAAAAACTTCTCGATATCTGCTTCTATCCTATTCTTTAATTCTGGGTTGGATGGTGCATAGTTAAACGTTCCAGAGCTAACACCACTATAGTTCATCTGGCCATTTTCGTCTGGTATCGTATCCTCTTTCGTATAGACATTATAGTTAACAGAGGAGACACGCCCCCAGAAATATTCCGGTGCAGTAAAAGCTTGACCGATTAATTCTGAACCAACAGCTTTACCTTCCGCTTCTATTAAACTACCATTTGCTTTATGATGAAATAACCCTTGAGCTAATGCCGTCACTGCAAATGGGTATATAAAACCACATAAAACGAACATTGTTAATGTCATTAAAAATGCTTGCTTTGAATTCTCAAAAAATTTTCGCATGTCCTTCCTCCTATAACCCCAACATCTGGAATAGTGGTCCAACTAGTAAATCAATCAACTTAATGCCAATAAAGGGAGCGATAATCCCACCTACGCCATAAACAAGTAAGTTCTTATTTAATAATTTCGTAGCACTCATCGGCTCATACTTAACACCCTTCATTGCAATAGGTATTAATAATGGGATAATCACTGCGTTAAAAATTAAAGCAGAAATAATCGCACTGGATGGAGAATTGAGGTTCATAATGTTTAATGTCCCCATCTCTGGTACAGCGACCATTAGCATAGCTGGGATAATGGCAAAATACTTTGCGATATCATTTGCAATACTGAAAGTCGTTAATGCCCCTCGCGTCATGAGCAACTGCTTCCCTATTTCTACAACTTCAATAATTTTAGTAGGATTTGAATCTAAATCGACCATGTTCGCTGCTTCCTTTGCTGCATTTGTTCCCGAATTCATGGCAAGACCTACGTTAGCTTGTGCTAATGCAGGGGCATCGTTCGTCCCGTCACCAGTCATAGCTACTACTTTCCCTTGTGCCTGCTCATCTTTAATGACTTGAATTTTGTCTTCCGGCTTACTTTCTGCAATAAAGCTGTCCACCCCTGCTTCCTTTGCGATGGCTGCTGCAGTTAGCGGGTTATCTCCTGTACACATGATCGTTTTAATACCCATTGCTCGAAGCTGATCAAAGCGTTCCTTGAGTCCTGCCTTTACGACATCCTTTAAGTAAATGACACCTATAATTTTATCGTTCAACGCTACTACAAGTGGTGTTCCGCCAACAGAAGATACTTGTTGAATCAGCTGTTCCAAATTTGTAGGAATGCTGTGACCTGCTTTTAAGCTCTCTTTTTTTATCGTATCATAGGCTCCTTTTCGAATTTTTGTGCCATCCTTCATATCCAAACCACTCATACGAGTCTGTGCGGTAAAGGGAATATGTTCACTTGACTTGATAATGTTTTCTTCATCGTTAGTATTCACTCCTAATTCACAAGCAAGTGACAAAATAGACTTTCCTTCAGGTGTATCATCTGTTAAAGAACTAAGCCATGCAGCTTGCATTAAATCTTTACTTTCCACCCCGTTTACTGGGAGAAATTCAGCTGCCATGCGATTTCCATAAGTAATAGTTCCTGTTTTATCTAAAATTAATGTATCTACATCCCCACACGCCTCTACGGCTCTTCCAGACATCGCAATAACATTAAACTGAGTAACTCTATCCATTCCTGCAATACCAATTGCCGACAATAATCCACCAATGGTTGTGGGAATTAAACAAACTGTCAGGGCAATTAATGTTGCGATAGAAATCGGTACATTTAAATACGTTGTCATTGGATAGAGCGTCACAACAACTAATAAGAAAATAATCGTTAAACTTACTAAAAGTGTATTGAGCGCTATCTCATTTGGTGTTTTTTTACGACTGGCTCCTTCGATGAGCGTGATCATTTTATCTAAAAATGATTCGCCAGGCATCGAAGTAATTTCGATCATCAACCAATCACTCGTAACCGTCGTACCACCTGTCACTGATGAAAAGTCTCCACCCCGCTCCTTTACAACAGGGGCAGATTCACCTGTTATCGCCGATTCATCCACAGTAGCAATTCCTTCAATGACTTCTCCATCATTTGGGATAACTTCTCCTGCCTGAACTAAAACAATATCGCCCTTTTTTAATTCATGTGCCTGTTTAAGTATTTCTGAGCCATCACTAAGTAAGACACGAGCCTGTGTCACTGTTTTAGTATTTTTTAACGTTTGAACCTGTGCTTTTCCTCGTCCTTCAGCAATCGACTCAGCAAAGTTTGCAAATAGTATGGTTACAAAAAGAATGATAGCGACGATCGCATTATACAATCGATCATGTTCTCCTACTCCGCTACCAAACATATTCGGAAAGAGGGTTAATAGCAGCACAAACATAAACCCTACTTCTACTACAAACATAACAGGATTTTTCAGCATATATAGTGGACTAAATTTCTTTAAAGCGTCTATAATCGAGCTTTTTAGCATATTGCCCGTAAGCAAACTTTTTCTTGCTGTTTCCATACGTGTCTCTCCTTATTTATGAATAAAGTTGTAAATGCTCCGTAATTGGCCCGAGTGCTAATGCCGGTAAAAATGTAAGAGCACCAATCATTAAAACGATAGCAACAAGTAAAAATGTAAAAATAGTATTATCTGTTCTCAATGTTCCCACCGAGTCACTGTGAAACATTTTTTTCGCTAGTAGTGACGCTATTGCTAGTTGAATAATAATCGTCAAATAACGTCCGAAGAACATGGCTAGCCCTGTCGTCACATTCCAAAATGTTGAGTTGTCAGCTAATCCTTCAAAACCTGAGCCATTATTTGCTGAGGCAGATGCAAATTCATATAGAACTTGAGATAAACCATGTGCCCCCGGATTCGTTATGGCTGCTACTCCTGACGGTGTTAGTACCGCAAGCGCTGAAAATAGCAAAATAATAGCAGGATGGATGAGAATACAAAGCGCAATTAACTTCATTTCCTTCTCCTCAATTTTCTTACCTAAAAACTGAGGTGTTCGACCAATCATCAAACAGGCGATAAAAATTGTTAGTAACACATACATCATCATGTTCATCAGACCGACTCCCTTGCCTCCAAACACAACATTTAGCATCATATTAAACATCGGTACAAGACCACCAAGCGGCGTTAATGTATCATGCATATTATTGACAGATCCCGTTGTAAAAGCAGTGGTCACTGTCGTAAATAACGCTGATTGAGCCACCCCAAAGCGCATCTCTTTTCCTTCCATACTTCCTAAATCCTGTGCAATTCCGAGCTCACTAATGATTGGATTACCAGCTCTCTCCGCAACATATACAGTCACCAATCCTACTAGGAACAGCGCACTCATTGCTGCAAAAATGGCTAGCCCTTGCTTTCCAAAGATCGTTTTCCTTTTTCCATATGCAACCATTAAACTAAAGGCAACGACACAAGCACCTGGTAATAGCATCATAGATAGCATTTCCACAATATTAGAAATGACCGTTGGATTTTCAAAAGGTGTTGTTGAATTCGCCCCATTGAAGCCACCACCATTTGTTCCTATATGCTTGATAGATTCAAGAGAAGCTACAGGTCCAAGTGCAATATCTTGTAATTTACCTTCTATTGTTTGTACAGTTTTATTCGCACTTAAGGTTTGTGGTGTACCTTGAGATACTAAAATAATGGCCACAACAATAGATATAGGCATTAACACACGTGTGATAACACGCACAAAATCCACAAAGACATTACCAATAGTGTCAGTTTTAGCAACAAGACGACGGCAGAACGCCATACAAGCCGCATAACCAGTAGCTGCAGATGTAAACATCATAAAGATAATGATTAGCATTTGTGATAAATAACTTAGTCCTGATTCGCCACTATAGTGCTGAAGATTTGTATTTGTCATAAATGAAATTATGGTATTAAATGAAAGTGTTGCTTCCATATTGTCAATCTCATTTGGGTTTAAAAACAACATAGCTTGAATTCGTAAAAGAACGTATCCAATAAACACCATAAAGGCGTTCGACAAAATTAATGAAAGTACATACTGTTTACCCGTCATATCTACTTGCTTAATGCCACATAATTTATAAATAACGGCATCCAATCTGTCCAGTATTGGATCAAGCCATGTTTTTTGTTGCATTGTCACCCTAAATAAATAGTGACCAGCTAAAATAACGATTGGTAAAGAAATAATTAATACGATGGCGATTTGCCACATACCGCAATACCTCCTACAAGCCTATTAATAGTTTTCAGGATAAAGTAATGCATGCCCTAGATAACCGAAAAGGAATACAAGTACAATCCCCATAACAATCCACATTTTTTATTCCCCCTTACTTTTCATCGACTAACTTGAAGCACCAAGCTGTTAATGCATATAGACTTGCAAAGCTTATGATAAGTAAGCCAATCATATAAAAGTCCATCAATTGAGCACCCTCCTTTATTTGGATGTTCTCATCATACTGACTTTCAAATTAATGTAGTGTTAGGAAATCGCTTTTCCTATTAAGAAACTATAAAGAGGGAAAATCTTAATACTTTCTTAATGGAAGATAACGCTATAATACAAATGAGGTGAAAGAGGATGGAAAATACACGTCCAACTCCAGAGACGTTTTTAGCGAGGCTTCAACAGGAAGAACAATTTGTAGGGAAGCTCAAGATCTTTCTTGGTTATGCTGCTGGAGTAGGTAAAACTTATGCAATGCTAGATGCAGCACATCAAGCACAAAAACTTGGTAAAGATGTGGTAGTTGGCTATGTAGAACCACATCCTCGTCCAGATACGTTAGCTTTACTCGAGGGACTTGAGCAAATTCCTACGAAAAAAATAATTTATAAAGGGAAACCTTTTCAGGAATTAGATATTGATGAAGTACTAAAACGCAAACCGGAAATTGTCATTATTGATGAATTGGCACATAGCAATGTTCCAACGATGCGCCACAAAAAGCGTTTTGGGGATGTAGAGGAATTACTTGCAAAGGGTATTCATGTCTATACAACCGTAAATATTCAACATATTGAAAGCCTACACGATATAGTAGAAGAAATAACCGGGATAAAAGTACGAGAGCGTATTCCAGATTATTTAATTGATCAAGCTGCACTGATAAAAATTGTCGATATTGAACCAGATGAGTTAATTCAACGCCTACAAGAAGGCAAAATTTATGTAAAACAACAAGCTGAAAAAGCGTTGCAATCTTTTTTTCGTAAACAAAATTTAGTATCGCTTCGAGAAATTGCATTACGTAGAGCTGCAGATACGATTAACTATAAGCAGGTAAACAGCGACGAGTCTATAAAGCATCATGTACAAATCGAAGAGCATTTACTTGTCGGTATTAGTAGCTCTCCTACGAATGCCAAGGTTATTCGAACTACTGCACGACTAGCACAGGCATTACATGGGAAATTTACAGCACTTTACGTTCAAAACATCCAAGAACAAGTTAGGAATAATGCAAATTCGGAACGACTTCAGCAACATATAAAGCTTGTTGAACAGCTTGGCGGCCATGTCGTAATTGTTCAGGAAGATGATGTAGCTGCTGCACTTGCCAACTATGCACAAATTAGTGGTGTCACTAAATTAGTCATTGGTAGAACTAGCATGAGAAAAAAATGGTGGCGACCAAACACAAAAATCAGTGATCGACTCAACGAATTTGTGCCGAATTTAGCCATACATATAGTCCCAGATCAGGAAAATGAACAATTCTACTTCCCTACTGTAAAAAATAAGCTGTCATTTGAATGGCATGACTTATTAAAAATGGCTATAGTGTTTGGCATAGTATCAGTTGTTGGGCTATATTTTTACACAATTGGTGTCAGCGACTCGAACATTATCACTATCTACATTTTGGGTGTTTTAATTCTTGCCATTTGGTCATCAGGATGGATGATGAGCATTATTAGCTCCATCCTAGCAGTACTGCTTTTTAATTATTTTTTTACTGAACCACGATTTTCATTTAACGCCTATCATCGCGACTATCCGATGACCTTTGTGATCATGTTCCTTTCAGGATTGATTACAAGTAGCCTAACGAAAAAAATAAAGGAGCAAACCATTGTCGCTGTTCGTAAATCTTATCGAATGGAGGTGCTCCTTGCCACAAATCGTAGGCTTCAACATGCGAAGTCAATAGAAGAAATTATTATGGAAGGCATGTCACAAATCGTTAAATTAGTAGAAAAACCAGTACAATTTTTTGAGATAGAAAATACCTTAATTGTGAACGCCACTTTTTTCCGTACCGAGAGCATATCTAGTATTGAAAATAAGAAGATAGCATCCCTCTTCGAGAATCCGAATGAGCATGGTGTAGTAAGCTGGGTTATCAATAATAAGCATGGAGCAGGCGTATCTACTGATATATTTCCTGAAGTGAATGCCTACTATTTACCGGTTATTTCAAATGGGAGTGTTAAAGGTGTTATCGGTATTGCCCTGTCAAAGCAATCACCATTACCTGCATTTGAGCGTAATATTTTGCATGCCATTATCAATGATTTTTCATTCGCACTTGATAAATGGTATTTACAAAAACTCAATGCAGAAGTAGCTAGAGAAGCTGAAATGGAACAAATGCGAGCAAACCTTTTGCGCGCCGTTTCTCATGATTTAAGAACACCGCTTACTGCTATTTCCGGTAATGCAGATATATTACTATCCAGTGCACCTCATATTCGAGAAGATGAAAAAAGCAAAATATATGAGGATATTTATAAAAATTCGAAATGGCTTGTTCAAATGGTTGAAAACTTACTTGCTGTGTCTAAGTTAGAAGATGGACAATTTGCAATGGAGATGCAATTGGAACTTGTAGAAGATATTATTCAAGAGGCACTGACGCATGTCGTCCGTCTTAACAATACACATGAAATATCCTATCATATTGAACCCGAATTTTTATTTGCTGTAATGGATGCACGACTGATTATTCAAGTTCTAATTAATATTATTGATAATGCATTGACCTATACGCCATCAGGTAGTGTTATTACTATAAATGTCAAAGAATCTGAACGTTTCGTACATTTTAGTATTGCTGATGATGGCCCCGGCATAGACGATGCTATAAAAACAAGCCTTTTTGAGCCTTTTACTACCGGAAAAGTACAGCGGAGTGATAGTCGAAGAGGTTTAGGATTAGGCTTGGCTCTATGTCAAACTATTTTAAAATTACATGGTAGTGAAATAACAGTTTCGGATAATAAACCAAAAGGAACGATTTTTAATTTTTCACTAAAAAAAGGAAGCTTATCATCAAAAGTTGGGGATGACGTTTGTTAAAAGGTATGCCATGTATATAAGTTGGTTGAAGCAGAGACTGGGCGACTCCTTTGGGATCAATCAGACGCCCCTAGGAAAGCGCCCAGTCGTAATGGAAATCAATCCTACACGATGGTGATGCACCAAAAGGAGTAATGAAATTCGATGAATAAACGAATTCTAGTAGTAGAAGATGATATAGCCATTGGCAATTTAATTAAAATGACATTAGCTACTCAGCAATATGAATTTGACATTGCAAGAGATGGTAATAGTGCTTTACAAAAAGCTCTTGCCATGAATCCAGACGTTATTATTTTGGATTTAGGACTACCAGACATAGACGGTGTAGAGCTTATAACGAAAATTAGAAGCTGGACTCAAACACCTATTATCGTAGTTAGTGCACGCGGCGAAGAGCACGATAAAATCAATGCTTTAGATGCCGGTGCAGACGATTATGTTACAAAGCCTTTCAGTGTTGAAGAGCTATTAGCCCGAATTCGAGTAGCTTTGAGAAGAATGTCATTTGAGCATCCATCAGAAAATGAACCTTCTGTATTTGTAAATGGTCATTTACAAATACACTACGCGGCCAATACAGTGTTTGTAAATGGCAAAGAAGTACATTTGACGCCTATTGAATATAAGCTCTTAGTTATTTTATCAAAGCATGTCGGCAAAGTTTTAACGCATAATTTTATTTTAAAGGAAGTTTGGCACAATGCACTTCAATCGGATGTTCCAAGTTTAAGAGTTTTTATGGCTACTCTTCGAAAGAAAATAGAGGATAATCCAGCTAACCCAAAGTTCATCCAGACACATGTCCGCGTTGGGTACAGAATGCTTCGCTGTTACGATGAAGAATAGGGTTTGATCTTTGCTATTCCAATACTACTTTCAACAGTAAACTTATTATTGATACACTAGATAAAAAATGATAAGATCTTTTTGATAATAATTATCACTCACAAGAAAGTAGGTAGATCTTATGAACCTTCACGCTGTTCAATTAGGTGAAAAAGTTAAAGTGAAAGATCTACAGCAAATTGACTCTCTTTTATGTAAACGATTAAATGCTTTTGGTATAAAAGAAGGCTGTCAAGTTTGTATGGTCCAAAAAGGATGGTTTTCAGGAGCTTGTATATTGGAATGTCAAGGACAGAAAATCGGGCTTAGAAAAAAAGATTTAATGGATATAAAGGTCGAACAAGTATGAGTAGATTAGCTTTAATAGGAAACCCTAATATTGGTAAAACATCATTGTTCAATACGTTAACAAATTCATATGAATATGTTGGCAATTGGAGTGGTGTAACCGTTGAAAAAAAAGTAGGACAAGTAAAAAAACTACAAAAAGAAATAATTGATTTACCTGGTGTATATACGCTTAACCCTATTTCCAAAGATGAAAGTGTTGTTACTTCATTTTTACTGGAAGATCAGGTAGATGGAATTTTAAATATTATCGATGCCTCTAATTTCGAACGAAATATGCAATTAACAGTTGATATACTTGAACTTAGCAAGCCTGTTTTCATCTGTTTAAATATGATTGACGTAGCGAAAAAGAAAGGCATTTCAATTGATGTCGAAAAATTACAGAGTTCTTTGGGAGTACCAGTTATTCCAATAAGCGCTCGTACTGGTAAAGGTGTCGAAGGTATTTATACTGCTATTCAAGCCTCAGATCGTACTCAACAACGTTTTACATTAACCTATGATGACTTAATTGAAGAAGGCATCTCAAAAATTGAAGCATTGTTACAGTATGTTCCTGAAGAACAAAGAAGATGGTGTACTATTCAATTTTTAATAGGAAATGAAGCCGTTGACGCTTATTTGAAAGAAAAGGATTACTTTGAAAAGCTAGCTACTATGCGAGATGCTTTAGAGAAGCAAGTAGGCGAACCATTAAATAAAGCTATTGCTAGAAAACGTGATTTATATATTTCTAACATCTATAGCGAAGTAATTATACAAGAGAAAAGTGAAACACAATGGTCAGAGAAAGTTGATAAAATTCTAACACATCCAATTTTAGGTGTTCCGATTTTCTTAGCGCTTATGTTTTTAATGTTTCAAGCAACGTTTGCATGGATCGGTACCCCGCTATCTGATTTCCTAGATGGCATTGTAGGAGGCCCCCTTACAGATACTGTTACTCAGGGCTTAGAAGCTATTGGTGCATCTCCTTTTATTGTTCATTTAATATGTGATGGAATCATTGCAGGTGTTGGCGGTGTATTAGTTTTCATTCCACAAATCTTTGTACTATTTTTCTTTATTTCACTATTAGAAGATTCAGGGTATATGGCGAGAATTGCTGTTGTCATGGATCGCCTTATGGAATTTTTCGGTTTAAACGGCAAAGCCTTTATTCCGATGATTGTAAGCTTTGGATGTAATGTTCCAGGTGTAATGGCTGCGAGAACAATTGAACAGCCACGAGAACGACTATTAACAATTCTTGTTGCTCCGTTTATGAGCTGCTCAGCAAGGTTACCTGTATATGCTTTATTCGGTGCAGCATTCTTTACTCAACATCAATCGTTAGTGGTATTCTCCCTATATGTAATGGGTATAGTGATAGCGCTTATTGTGACAAAAATATTATCAATGACGATTTTGAAAAATGAAACTTCAGTTTTTATTGTTGAATTACCAGCCTATCATGTACCACAGCTTAAAACACTTTGGCGTTCTACTTGGGAAAAAGGAAAAGGTTTCTTCCGCAAAGCTGGTACTATTATCTTTGCTGGCTCTGTGATTATTTGGCTTCTTTCTTATTTAGGACCACATGGCGCTAATGTCAATATGGATGACAGCTTTTTAGCAATGATTGGTGGCGCTTTTGGTGTGTTGTTTATCCCACTTGGCTTTGGAACATGGCAAGCCGGTGCATCTCTTATTGCTGGATTCCTGGCAAAAGAAGTAATTGTTTCGACAATGGCGATTATTTATGGCGTAAGTGAAGGTGTCTTATCATCTACAATGACAACTCATTTTACTGCATTAAGCGCTTATACATTCTTGGCCTTTGTTTTACTTTATATGCCTTGTTTAGCCACAGTAGGCGCAATAAAAAGGGAAACACAGTCTGTGAAATGGACTTTATTTGCAACCATATATCCATTTGTTGTAGCTTATATTATTGCACTTATGATTTATGGTATTGGGAATTTATTGATGTGAGGTGTAGAGAATGACTTTATTAATTAATATCTTAATCGGTTGTATTATATTTGGCTATGCTGGTATTGCCTTATATAAGAGCATTAAGAAGCAGAAGAAGGGCAAATGCGCATCATGCTCATTACAGAAAAGTTGTTCTTCTAACACTTGCGTCCCCCCTTCTCAACTGAAAGATTTTACTACAAAATAAATAGAGCGAGGTATTTCCAAACTGTTAATTCGTTGGAAATTACCTCGCTTTTTTTTGCACTTTTATACATGGAGGGTAGGAATTTTGAAATGACATTTTGCTAAAACGTATACCATTTGGATAAGTTGATTGGAGTGGAGATTGGGCGACTCCTTGGGGATTAGCGATTCAGAGGAACGAAGGCTAAAACCATCACGTCCTGTGATAACGCCTTCGTGACCAACATCGTGTTGGCCCGAGACCCTGCAGCGCAGCGAAGCGGCTCATCGGACGCCCCCAGGAAGCTTTGCTCTGTGCGAAAGCGAAGCGTCAGCAACAAAGCGCCCAGTCGAAACGGAAATCAACCACTCGCTTTGCTGATAAGCCTCTTAAATTTTAAATTTATTGATTTCTTCCTTCACGGACACCGCTTCTTCACTTAATGCCTTTGCAACAGCATTAATTTCTTGGATGGTCGCAGTTTGCTCTTCTATTGTCGATGCTATTGTTTCAGATTGCTGTGCAGCATGCTTGGAAGAAGAGGACATTTCATTGACCGATGCTGCCACTTCTTCAGTGCTTGCAGAAATTTGTTGCGTAGAAGCAGATACATCCTCGATTTGAGATGTCATTTCACTAATCGCTTTAAAAATTCCGTCGAAGGCATTTTGGGCATTCTGAATAAATGTGACACCTTCATCTACATTTAATACTGTTACATTTACGGCCTTTTCTACTTCTTTCGTCTCTTGTTGAATAAGTGCTATTACATCCACTATTTGATTGGCAGAAGCTTTGGATTCCTCTGCTAATTTGCGCACTTCATCTGCCACGACTGCGAAGCCTTTACCATGCTCTCCTGCACGAGCCGCCTCAATCGCAGCATTTAACGCTAACAGATTTGTTTGCTCAGTAATGTCAGTAATTACTTTCGTAATATTAATGATTTCAGCTGATTGCGTGCTTAGCTTCTTAATACGTTCATTTGTTGTATTTGAAGATTGTTGAATAATTGACATTTGGTTTTCTGCAATATGCAACGTTTTTTCACCATCATTTGCAATAGATTGAGTGTCTACTGCTTTAGAATGAAGCATTTGAGTAGCCTCAGCAATACGTTGAACACCTTGAGCGGTTTCATCCATTGCTATCGAACTTTCACGACCTGTAACAGCTGCTTGGTTATCACTAATCGCCATTCTCTCTACAAGGTTTGCAATATCATGAGAGGAATTTGAAATTTCTTCTGTACTTGCTGCTAGTTCTTCAGCAGCTGATGATGTATGCTCAACATTTGCCGTCATGCTATGTATTAGTGAATGTAAATTAGACTTCATCAAATTAAAAGAATCTGCCAAATCTTTAATTTCATCTTTCGTTCTAACTTCGATATCCTGTTGACATAAATCTCCTTTAGCAATTACCCTTGCTGCAGAAGTTAGCTTATTTACAGGAACAACGATGGAACGTACAAATATAATTCCAACTACTACACAAATCATTAAAATAATGCAGAACATCCATAAGAACCACTGTTTATTATCATCAATAAGCTTTTCAACATGTGCTAAAGAATTTTGCATGTCTGTAATATTTTCTTGTTGAAACAAATCTACTTTGTCATTAATCTCAATCGATGTAGTATCAAATTCAAGCATCATGTTATTCCCTAGCTCAGGTCCACCTTGAATATAGCCATGGGCCATTTTCTGACCAGTACTATAATACTCATCAAACGCTACTTTAATCGCATCTAATCTTTCCTGGTCTTCCTGATGCATTTTCTTCATTTGTTCCAAATCTTTATAAAATATTTTGCTATATTTTTTTGCTTGCTCAAATCCATCATCTAAATTATCGAGTGCTCTTGTGGCACTAATATCAGTCAAATACTGCTGAACCTGTACAACTGCTAACTTCATCTCATCTGCTAATAACGTCGTTTGAAGTGTTTTTTCTTTCATCAAATGTACTTGCTCCAGTTGGGATTTGGCATTTTGTTGCTGAAATACCCCCATAATTAACACAAATACTACGATAAGGCCAAACGACACTATACTTCTAACTTTAATTGTCACAGAATACCTCCTATTTTAACCTCTATTATTTTAGTCTAGTAGAAAATGTTTTAACAATTTATTTACATTAATGTAACATATTTCACCCAACTAACTTGTAACGTAATGATTTACCAACAAAACATTATACCTTTCTTATCGAGCAGAAAAGTGAAAAAATGTGTAGTTTTCAAGAATTTTTTTCCACTAATTGACTACAGATGAAATAAGTAAACCTTACAGGATACAGTGAATACAATTACAATCAATCTAGTTATTTATTTGTGCTTATCGAACGCTAACTTACCCATCTGCATATCATATTTATAATCAGGTATGTCATCAATGTTAAATCACTATCGAAAGGAGATCGTTATGGTATTTAGACCACAGTTCCCGATGTATCCTGGTGGCATGAGAATGCCCATGCAAATGCCAATGCAAATGCCGATGCAAATGCCAATGCAAATGCCAACACCTCCACAAATGTCACCGCAGTCCTTTTTCCCGCCTGGAGGCTTCCCAAATCAGCCACGAATTCCCGGTGGCTTTCCTATGTCCAGTGGAATAGGATCATTTGGAGGACAAATGCCAATGCAGGAACCTTCAAAAATCGGTTCATTTTTGCAGCAGGCGAATAGCTTATTTAACTCAGCGAAAACATATACGCCTTACATTCAGCAGGCAATGCCAATGGTAAAAAATATTCCGTCACTTTTAAAATTGTATAAAGGATTTCAAGGTCTTCCTGCTGCAGGAGCTGCCGCAGGGGCTGGAGCTGCAGCAGCAGCAGCTAGTGAAGGAGCAGGCTCAACTAAAAGTCGAAAAGCGTCTCGACAAAATGGATCATTTACTCCTGCTGAACCACTTCCATCTAAGCCACGTATATTCCAGCCGCCTATGTAGATGAAGGTTTCTTTGTATTCGCCGTCCCTGTCCGTTATAATGTAGATAGGTAAGCTTGAAAGGAGTCACAACCATGCAAGTATTAAAAATTAATCCACGTGGCTATTGCTACGGTGTTGTTGATGCGATGGTCATCGCTCGAAACGCCGCACTCGATAAAACATTACCAAGACCTATCTACATTTTAGGTATGATTGTGCATAATAAACATGTCACGGATGCCTTTGAAGCAGATGGCATCATCACATTAGATGGCGAGAATCGTTTAGAAATTATTGAACAAGTTGAGACTGGCACTGTTATTTTCACAGCGCATGGTGTTTCACCTGAAATTCGTGAAATTGCGAAGCGAAAAGGCTTAGTATCCATTGATGCTACATGTCCTGACGTAACGGTTACACACGATTTAATTCGCGAAAAATCAGCAAATGGCTATGATATTATATATATCGGTAAAAAAGGCCATCCCGAGCCAGAGGGAGCAATTGGGGTTGCACCAGATCATGTGCATTTAGTGCAATCATCCACTGATATTGATGCATTAAATTTAACGAATGATAAATTACTAGTAACAAATCAAACGACGATGAGTCAATGGGATGTCGCTCATTTAATGGATAGTTTAAAAGAGAAATTCCCACATATTGAAGTGCATAAGGAGATTTGTTTGGCAACCCAGGTCCGCCAAGAGGCAGTTGCTCAGCAAGCTGGGGAGGCAGATTTACTTATTGTTGTTGGTGACCCAAAATCCAATAACTCGAATCGTTTAACGCAGGTTTCTGTTGAAGTAGCAGGGACTCCATCTTATCGAATTGCAGACGTTTCTGAGCTAAGAGTTGAATGGTTAAAAGGAATTAATTCTGTCGCTGTTACAGCAGGTGCTTCAACGCCAACACCAATTGTCAAAGAGGTTATTTCATTCCTTGAGCATTTCGATGAAAAGGATGAATCAACACATATCATTGAGCGTACAGTTACATTAGATAAAATTTTACCTAAAATTAAAACGCCAAAGCCTGTTGACAAAATTATGCCTTACTAAGAACAAATGCGCTAAAGCGCTCGTTTACATCCGACAAGCGCTGGAGAGCCCGATGGATCGAAGCAACCTCGAGGATGTAGCGCTTTAGCTTAGACAATAACTATGACTTTGGTTATCCATAACTTCAAAATCTATAGTAGTAAAAAATCCTGATTGTCAAAATAGACAATCAGGATTTTTCATTATTTACTAAAATAATAATTGACTGGACGACCAATGCCACCATAATGCACATCCATCGTAATTTCCTCTTGCTTCTCTAAATAATCTAAGTATCTTCTTGCTGTTACGCGCGCAATACCTACACCACTGGCTACTTCTTCTGCTGATGCTCCTTCTACAGATTGCAAATAGTGCACAACTTTCTCTAGTGTTGCACGATTAAAACCTTTAGGTAAACTTTTTTCTGACCGTAAGATATTTGATTGCTGAACCTCACTATGCCCATCATGATAATGGAATAACTGATCTAGCTCTCCTTGTGTTAATTCACGCTCCGTTTGCATTTGCTTTTTGAAGCGCAAATAGTTTTCAAGTGTTCCTTGCACTCGTTCAAATGAAAAAGGTTTCATAATATAATCAAAGACGCCCAGATGCAGGACCTGTTTTACAGTTTCCATATCATTAGCAGCGGTTACCGTTATTACATCTACCGGTAACTTGAGTTCACGAATTTTTCGTAAGCTTGTCACTCCATCCTGCTCTGGCATGAAAATATCCATAAATACTAATTCTGGTTTAAGTTTTTGAATTTGAGCAATCCCTTCAACTCCATTTGAGGCTTGTCCAATTACTTCAAATCCAGCTATCTTTTCAATAAATTGGCGATTAACCTCTCGCACCATTGGATCGTCCTCTATTAATAAAACCTTTGTTTGTGTCACTGTTAGTCCTCCATACACTCTGTTCTATCTCTATATGTGCAAATTTTCACCTAAGGAAGCTATCTACGAGAGCGCCACACTGTTCCCATAGAATTTCTCGCTTCTATTTCAACTATTCATATTACATTACTCAAAGGATTGATCTTCATTACAACCAAGCGCTTTCTTAGGACGTCAAAAGAACCCCCAAGAGTCGTCCAGCATTTGATGATGAGCCTATTAAGTATGGTAAAAAGTGATTAAAAAGCTTGTTCCTTTATTCGGTTCACTTATGACTTCGATTTCTCCCTTTCCTTTTTGTACAATTTCTTTTATTAAAAAAAGTCCAATGCCTCGACCTTTTTTCTCTTTTGTCGAATAGCCATTATCAAAAATATGTGCCTTGATTTCATTTGTCATGCCTTTACCATTATCTGTTACTAATATTGCCAGCACATCCTCATCTTCATCAACAGAAACATGGATTATTTTTTCTTCAATTTGTACATCCCTTAATGCATCAAAAGCATTTTCAATTAAGTTACCAAATAAAACAACGAAATCATGATGATCTAAATTGGTAGGAAATGCTGTCAAACGGCTTTCTCTGTCAATCTCCAGTAGAATTCCCTGTTCTTTTGCATAGGAGATTTTACTAAGCAATAGCCCGGAAATATTTTCATTTTTAATCCGTTCATTTAGAAAATTTGTAATTTCATCGTGTTCTTCTTTTACTTGTGTTAAGTAAGAAAGTGCTTGTTCATGATGTCCAAGTTGTAATAGACCAGCAATTGTGTGCAATTTATTTTTATGCTCATGTGTTTGTACGCGTAATGCTTGTACAAATGCCTTAACACCCGTTAGTTCCTCTGCAAGCTTTTTCACTTCTGTACGATCCTTAAACATGGCCACAGCCCCAACAGTTTTTCCATTAACTTGTATAGGAATACGATTACTCATAATACTGTGATCATTAATATAGAGCTCACGATTAAAAATAGGTTGATCTAGCTCCAAAATTTCAGGTAATCGTGTATCAGGTAAAACGTCAAAAATTTTCTTCCCTATTAATGTTGAAGGTTTTTTGTGAACCCCCAATATGTCACATGCTTTTTCATTAAATATTGTTATTGTCAAATCATTATCAATGGCAATAATCCCTTCATGCATCGCGTTAAATGTTTCCGTTCGTTCTACATACATTTTAGCAATTTCGTGGGGCTCTAGCCCAAACATTTGCTTTTTCATATGAAGCCCTAATGTATGAGCCCCCCATGCACTAAAGAAAAGAGATAATAAAATAGTAATCATTAATTCTGTTTGAATAGATTGTAGCAACTCTGCCACAGTTAAAACACTATAGCCCACTACTACTACGCCTATTTGTTTACCTTCTTTACTCATGATTGGGACGAATGCTCGTACCATATCCCCATGTTCACCATGTGCAATGGATGTATAATAATGTTCAGAAAACGCAGCGTTTAGATCTCCTGACTCCGAGATTTGCCCAATCTCCTCTGTATTTGGATGTGAGTACTTGCGCCTTTGCATATCCAGTGCAACAATATACTGTGCGCCATTTATATCACGTATTTCCTCCACTACAGGATTTATATGTTTTGTAGCCTCGTTAAAATGATTATTTGATATGTAAGTTTTTAGCTCGGGAAGCTGTGATACTGTTTTTGCCACAAGTAAAGCCTGATCTCCAAGCTTATCCTTTTGCACAGTCATGACGAACCCTAGCAAAAATGTTCCACCTATACTAAAGGAGAGCATGAGAATAAAAAAAGTCAGAGACATGATTTTTCTCTTCATCGATATTTTTTGAAATTTCAAGATGTACGCCTCCCTCTTACTATATTTTAACTTACTCCATATGTTAGAATAACAAAAACATCAGAAAATACGAATAAATTAGGTGTAATTGATGAAAAAATTTATTATCGGTACAATAGCAACCGTTTTATTATTAACGATAGCGTTTGGTGTTCAACAAGGCTTACTATTCGCCAAGCCTCTTCCCTATGACGATGAGCAAAAAGGTTTGAATACGCAAATTACGATTCATTTAAGTCATGTTGTAGCTGAGAATACACCGAAAGGACAGGCGGCAAGTAAATTCGCCGAGCTTGTTGAGGAAAAAACAAATGGCAAGGTGAAGGTACATGTCTACCCAAACTCCTCCTTGTTTAATGATGAAAACGAGTTTCAGGCTTTGCAAAATGGAGAAGTAGAAATGATTATCCCTACTTTCTCAAAGATGACATCCTATATATCAAATTGGCAGGTTCTTGATTTACCTTACCTTTTTAATACGGATGATGAAGTGCATGAGGTACTTACAGGTTCGATCGGTGAACAATTGTTAAATGAGCTTAAGCCTTTTCATATAAAAGGACTAGGATTTTGGCATAATGGCTTTAAACATTTAACCTCTGTCGATCTCCCTATTCATACATTTGAAGATTTAAAAGGCTTACGTGTCCGTACAATGCCAAGTAAAACCCTTGAAAAGCAATTCGAGGCTGTTGGTGCTACACCAATCCCAACTCCATTCAGCGAGGTTTTTACTGATTTAGAATCGAATGCCATCGATGCTCAAGAAAACACAGCGTCAAATATTTATTCTAAAGGTTTTTATAAAGTGCAGAAGCATATGACATTAACTAAGCATGGTATTTTAGGCTACGCCGTTCTAATGAACGACAAGTTTTGGAAATCTCTACCTTCGGAAATCCAAAAACAGATTATGGAGGCTATGAAAGAAACAACAGATTGGCAATTTGAACAAGCTGTCGAAATGAACGAAGAAAATTTGCAAAAACTTAAGCAGCAAGATAACTTTGAAATCTATACGATGAGCAATAAGGAACGCCAACGCTTTAAGGAAAAACTAGCACCTGTTTATGATTTTTATAGAAACAATGTACAAGAAAACGATGTTTTATCGGAAATTGAAAAAATTGTTTCTCCTTAAAGTATTTCTCACCGCGAGATCAATACTTTTGTTCATTAATGATAAAATCCTCACTAACGTGGGGATTTTTTTCTTGTGTATTATAATAGACTTAAAAATTCCAAAACTACTATAAAACAGCTTCAAACCCTTGATATCACTAGTTTTATAGATTTCCCAACTAAAAATGAACAAAATGAACAATAGAAACTTTACGGTCATAAAAACTATTGTCGGAAAATTTCAGCTAAGATAACCTCATGAAAGCGTTCACATAATATTCATAAATAGTGTTAGGGGAGAACTTCATGCGTATAAATTTTAAAAACTTAACTGTACAAGTACTGATTGCCATTGTGCTAGGTATTATTGTAGGTGCTACGTTCCCAGAATTCGGAGCGAAGTTGAAAATATTAGCAGATATTTTTATTAAATTAATTAAGATGTTAATAGCTCCAATCATTTTCTTAACAGTTGTTATTGGAATTGGTAGTATGGGCGATGTAAAAAAAGTTGGTAAAATTGGCGGGAAGGCATTAATCTATTTTGAAATTGTCTCTACTTTCGCACTAGCAATCGGCTTAATCGTAGTCAATATTGTAAAGCCTGGTAAAGGCTTTAATACAGCTGCTGCAAACGGAGCAGATGTATCTCAATATACAGAGGCAGCAGCCGCTACGGAGCATGGTATTGGTGCATTTATTATGCAAATTATACCTGATAATGTTGTCGGAGCACTTGCAAATGGAGAGTTATTACCTGTTTTATTCTCAGCTGTTTTATTTGGCATAGCTGCTGCTGCGATTGGTGAACCAGCTAAACCTGTTATTAAATTTTTCGAACAAGTAGCAGATATATTCTTTAAAATTGTTAATATAGTCATGAAAGTTTCCCCGATTGGTGCATTTGGCGCTATGAGCTACACAATCGGAAACTTCGGTCTTAAATCACTAGGAAACTTAGGATTTTTAATGCTTTCCGTTTATATTACAATGTTTATCTTTATCGTATTCATCATTGGTCTTATTACACGTTACTTTGGATTCAGTATCTTTAAGTTTATTAAATATATTAAAGATGAAATTTTTATCGTTATTGGAACATCGTCATCCGAATCTGCCCTACCTTCGATGATGCGCAAGTTGGAAAACTACGGTTGTTCTAAACAGGTCGTTGGGCTTGTCATTCCAACAGGGTACTCCTTTAACTTAGATGGCACGTCCATTTACTTATCTATGGCGGCTATTTTTATCGCACAAGCTTATGGAGTTGATTTAGATGTTTGGCATCAAATTACATTACTTGCTATTTTAATGCTAACATCAAAAGGTGCGGCTGGTGTAACAGGCTCAGGCTTTATTACACTCGCAGCAACATTAGCAGCCTTCCCAATGATTCCTGTAGAAGGGATTGCCCTTTTAATCGGGGTCGATCGCTTTATGTCAGAAGCCCGCGCCGTTACAAACTTAATTGGTAATGGTGTAGCAACAGTTGTCGTTTCTAAAATGGAAAAAGAATTCGATCCAGAGCAGGAAAAACGGGCTCTTGCAGGCGAAGTCACAACTCAACAATAAAATGAAAGGCTGTCCGGTAGTGAAGAAATTCACATGATCGGACAGCCTTTTAAATAGAGACAAATCAAATCAATTAGATTAAAGTTTATATTTTGGTTTAAGAGCTAAAAGTGTTTATGGGCCTTGTAATCCCACCCGTCTTGAGGATATAGTTTATCTAAACTAGCATAAAAAATACAATTCCCTGGAATTCCATAGCTAAGAGTATGAATACTTTCTTCTTCAAATTTAATATGTAAAGTATTTTTTGAAAATTCCTTTAAATATTCTTCAAAAAGAATTGAACATTGATTTTGAAGTTCTAATATGCAAGTTATCGCTTTTTACTCCCTTCTTAAAAGTTTGAATTTTATTTAATTCAAACATATTTAGCAATAAATAGTGAATTTTAAATTTAAAAAGTAATTTTTAATTCAAACTTGTTTTAATTTTTGTTTTATATTAGAATCAAAAATTATAAAAACTATATTTATTAGCTTAAAGTAAAAATAAAATATTCTCATACTGATATTTTATTTAATAAATATAACTTGCTATAACAATGTAGATATCACATATTCAAACACCTTTTTCCTTAGCAGACAAAAATATACACAACAAGAAAAAAACAACCAATCCAATTAAAGTTAAAACGCCCTTACCGTACGTCAGAGCTAAGCCAAATAAATATGCATCTTCACCTTGAACTGTATTAAGCCAATTAAAGAAATAAACAAATTTTATGAGAATCGAATCTTCTAATTCTCTTGCAATTACAGGAGCTAATAATAATAAAACTAATAAAATAATGTTTGCATAGGCGTGTTTTAAAAAATGATTTAATAAAATTGACAAACTAATAAGTAATAAAGACAATAAGATAGCACCTATTGATAATCTCACTAAATAGTTTAGAGTAGATAATACCGAAAACATTTCGCCATTAAAAATAACTTTAGGGTAGAAATAATTTCCTTTTTCTAAAAAAAATCCACATATAGCCCAGCCAGCAATAGCTCCTATTATACTAGTCAAAATTAGGACTCCTATATAAACACTATATTTTACAAAAAGCCTCTTTCGTTTATTAATAGGAATACTATTAATAATAGATGGGTTATATATATTGTCTAAAAAAATTGTTGAAGCATAAAAAATTGTTATAAAAGGCAATATACAACTAATAAAAATTTCTATGGATCGAACTAAAACATCTACATTATTTAACAGTGTTGTTCGAATTGGGATTTTATTTTCTTTTAAGTATTCCATTACTTTCTTATCTTTATAAAGATCGCTTACATTATATTGATACATACTAGGAATTCCAGCCATTGAATTTTCTATTAATCTAAGTTGTAAATTTATTAATTGTAATTCTTGCTCAACAAAAAGGAGAAGTTGATCCATTTTTAAACTTAGATTTTGTTGGACAATGAGTTGTCTTTGTTCTATTAAATTTTTATAACTTTGTTTGAAAGATGTATCCGATTCGATATATTCAGTTGTAAAAATAAATAACATCGCATCTACTTGTTCTAGCTCCTCTTTTTTTACATCTTCTAACGATAAAGAGGATTGATATTGTGCAATAAAAGGGCAAATTATAAAGTAAGCAATTATTATAAATATAGTAAAGATATTTTTTTTATCTTTTATTAGTTGCTTCCATTCAAATTGAAGATAATTCATAATAGCGCACCCTTTCTATTTTGTATAATAGAAAAAAGCAAGTGCAAGACTTCAATTAAAATAATGGAACATACGTAGACAAATACTCCTTTAGATGTTGTGATTTCATCATAATACAGAAATGCCTTTTCGCCAGTAACAACCCTTCCAATATCTACGTAACTAGTTGGAAAATAACTATAAAGCTTAAGAGGAATAAACATCATTTTTTCCAATATAGTTTTACTTAACATTAATACTATCATTATAAACAATGTAATATATTGATTCTTCACAATTAATTCCATCAAAAAAACAAATCTTACAAAAAACCATCCCAATAAAGCCATTAATATAATAACCATTATTAAAAAATAGCCGCAACTTATAATAATATATTTATTATCTCTAAATATAGCCATTGGGATATAATATGTTCCTGATCCATTTTTCCAACTATTTATCAAAAGCACACCGAATAAACTAGCAAAGCTTATTATGAAAGAAATGGAAATGATAAAAGAACTTTTAAAGAAAAGCTGTTTATATAAACTAATCGGTATACCTGCATGAATTGACTTGGTATGAAGCATTTGCGAAACTATATCACTTGAGAAAATGATTAACAACAATATAAAAATTAATACAAATCCTGATTTCATTAAATCCACAGTTTTTTGAATAGATGTTTTGTTAAAAACAACTGAATAATTCAACTTTTCGTAATTTGTAATAGCCTTAGCGGTTTCACGTTCAATCGTGTAATCATGGATAGAATGCTCTAACGGTATTGAAGAATTTTCAATATAATGTTTCGCAGGTACTAAAAATCTTTGGTTTAAACCTTCTATAAAAATATCATTTTGTGCACTGATTGCTGCAGTATACCCCGTAATATTATCATTTAATAAATAATTATAAGTTTTTTTTAGTTGTTTATAATTTTTTAAATAAAACTTAGTTTGAGGATCTAATTCATTTTCGTTCGCCTTTGTTTTTCCAATTAATTCTGCATAGATATTATCTTGCATATTTAGATAATTTTTTGTATCTTGTTTTACAATGCTTACTGTTTGATTAATATCTTGAATTGAATTAATACTATAGAAACATGTAAGCGCAATTAAAGTAATAATACATATTAGATTTTTTTTATTACGAATAAATAATAACCACTCTTGCCGAAATAAACCTTTCATATTGAATTCTCCTTAGTAGAATTCCGATAATATATATTGTAGTATTCAGGGTTACCCAACATCCCTAATTTGACTTCTTGAATATCTATTTGAAAAATTTCATCAATTAAATCTGATTGACTAACTATTTTATCTACAGGTACCGCAATCATATTCTCCGCTAAAATATATTTGACCCCCTGTAAACAGTTAAACTGTTGTATTTTTTGAATCTTTTTTTTACTTGCATGAACGATTATATATTTTTCATCTTGATTATTTAAATTTAATTCATGTACAATTTCTCCGTTTGCTAAAAAAATTGTACGATTTGCATAGAGATTTAAATTTGCAAGTAAGTGTGAAGCAATAAGTATACACCTTCCTTTACTCTTCAAATCTATTAAAATATTAGAAATGATCTCTACATTATAAGGATCCAATCCATTCATAACTTCATCTAATAACATGATTTCCGTGTTAGCTGCTAATACCATTGCAAAACATAACCTTTGGCGCATACCTAGAGAATACGTTTTTACTTTTTTTTCTATATATTCTTCCATTTGAAGAAGAGAAATAACATCATCAATATTCCCATTATTCCCCCATAAATCCGCATAAATTTTAAGATGTTCAATACCTTTAAAATCATTGTATAACTCTGCTTGATTAGGCAAAATCGTCATTTTTTTGCGAATTTCTACCGTTTTCTTCGGGTGCTTTAAACCATCAATAATAATCTCTCCTTGATAAGGTATAACAAAATTCATCAAGGAATTA
The DNA here is from genome assembly GCF_054665055.1 of Lysinibacillus sp. CTST325. NCBI lineage: Bacteria > Bacillati > Bacillota > Bacilli > Caryophanales > Bacillaceae > Lysinibacillus > Lysinibacillus sp. CTST325. The sequence continues at coordinate 52,873 of NZ_BAAFHO010000003.1, forward strand.
AATAAGGTAGTTTTTCCTGTCCCATTAGGTGCGACTACGCCAACTATTTCTCCTTTTTGTGCTTTAAAATATAAATTATGAAATACTGTTTTATTTTTAAAACGAATAGTTACATTTTTTAATTGAATCATGAATAATTAGCGCTCCTCTTTTAAGTAGATTAGATTTAATATTTAGAGCTTATATATTTTACATATATAGATTAATATAACAATTTTTTATTTTATCACAAAATGTAAATATAGGTAAAATTATATAATATTATATCCCGTAAAAAAACAGAGTATTCGAAATAATTATTGTAAAAGTAAAATATATACTCAAAGTAGAAAATATTAAACAGTCGTTGTTTTTCTTTTTGTTTTATAATATAATAAAAAATACAAATATTTCAATATTTGATTTATATTAGGGAATTGTTTTTTATGAAAAAAGATTTTTTTGATTTAGATTTACAAGTATCAGAGGTTACTCGAACAGCAGCACAGTTTATTATTACAGGTCAAAAAAATAGTATGTATCCAAATTTATGCCCAGAATTACCTAAACCAAGTACTAGAGAAGCAAATTGTTCATTCATACCTCCTTGCCAAATAGCAATGGAATAATGGATGCGGTGAGATAATTTCCCACCGCATTCTACTTATAAATGGAAGATTATCAATTATGTAACTACTAGTCCAAAAAAATCAAAATTATAATATTTGAAAATAATATATTTAATCTGACAGTCCAAAATTATTTCTTTAAATTACATAAATTTTATTTCAACCATTTTAACTAATGCTTTTAGTGGAGCGTTAGCTGACTGGAGTGGTTTTCAAGCTATACAAGGTTTTTCAAATGACAGATTGTAATATTAAGTGCAACACCCAGAAGTTAATATAAAGGAAGCCCATAACGACGACCTCGTGTAGAATGTAGTTACCACACCAACTTTAAAACAGAGGAATCGTTATCCGATTCGTAAAATAGCGAAACTCTTCAACCTTCTTCGATTTCCAGAGAAATAAAACGCCACCCCGGTAGTACGGCTGACAAGCGGAAGTACGTTACCACCAAAATAAATCCAACTGTGGTGCAAGTCAATGTACGCCCAATTGATGTTTATTCTGCAGATGCCTATTCTTCTTGGCAACGCAGAAGTAACGAAAATGGAAATGGATTATTTTGCAAGTTCTTCCCTAAGCAAACAAATTTCAAAGAAGTATCACCAAACCAGCAATTTCATATACAAATGCAAATTAAAGACAATCTCTTCTGCCTCTTTCTATGTCATAATAGATTTATAGTTCATGGTAACTATCTTTTCATAACGGTATTTCAAATTTTTGTTGATAACGGGAATAATAATATAAATAAAAAAGTGAAACCTGAAATTAAGCTTTTACGTATAGTAAGTAGATTGGAGGCTTTTTTATGACTACATTTACCCTTACCTACCCAAAAGCTTTCGAAAGCTTTTCAAATATCCCTATTGTGAATGAACAACATGAGACGGTTTGTATGCTACAAAAGGTTGAACGTTCATCCGTTGGAAAAGCAATCAATGCTATCATGTTAGTTGCTGCACAACAGTCATTACCGTACCGCTATGAATCACGCACTACTTTAGGAGCACCACTTTTTCAAGTGCAATCTACACTATTAACAAAGGGTGTTAGCCATCAGCTGATTATGCCAGATGGATCCATTTTACCGATACAACGGAAGACGGTTCAATTACTTGAATCCTCCTACTCTTTTACAATGGATGGACTCGTTTTTCGCTTTGAAAAGGATTTTACTTCAACCGCCTATTTATATTGTAATGATGAAAAAATAGCAAGCGCTAGTAATATAGAATCTGAACTTGTGCGTACTGGTATATCTTTTAAACTTTTTAACTCTGACGATACGCTCTTTGTTGCTTTACTAGCAACTCTATATCAATCTTTATTCTCAATGAGTAATTAGGAGGCATATCACATCGAGTGGCAGAAAAAACTGCTTTGGCGGCGGAAAAACAGGTTTTAGCGGCGAAGTGGACTGCTTTGGCGGCGGAAAACAAAGTTCTATCAACGGAGAGTAAGCTCTTAATTAACATAAATACATACTGGTTTAAATAGATAATGAAAAAGGGACTCCTATTGTTAGGAGTTTTTTTGATATAGTAATTATTAATTAGCTTTATTGCATTTTACAACTACTTGTCGCTGATTTCTCATAAAAGCTAGCTCGTTCTTTTTTGTTTTTCACTACTGCTAGAATCATTCAATATATTCCGGGACACGAAATAAATTCGCTTTGTTTTGACCATTTTACACCGACCTTCTAAAAAAGGAGTACACTAAAGAGGTAGAAATACTATACATTTGGAGGCATTTAACATGGATACAAAAGCAGCAGATATTAAAAATTTAATGACGTTAGATCTACTTGTTCAAATTCTAGAAGAACGCGGTATTATGACAGAAAGAGAATTACAAGAACGCCTTACAAATAACGTTAAGCTTTCCTCAATGGATACAAGTTTAAAAGAAAAGGTCATTGAAGAAATAAAACATTAATGGAATGGATGACATTTCAAAAGGGGCCGCTTCCTAGGTAATAAAAATACTGTAAGCGGCTCCCTTTTTATATATGCACTTTTAGTTCCTTCACATGTACAGCAGTTCCTGTAATCGAAATATTCAGTTTACCATTGTCATTTTTGACATGTACATGCACTCGCCCATCCTTTCCAAGTTCCTGTCCTTGTTCAACGGTAAGTGTTTTTGGCAATTGAGCTTCTCGATCGATATAATTGGCAAAATATGCTCCCATAACACCAGAAGCAGTACCTGTAGTTATATCTTCAATTGTTCCAGAATAAGGTGATGAAAAATGTCGTGCGTGCATATCTGCATTCTTATCAAACGTCTCAAAGCAAAAAGGATGCACGGATGCTTTTGGCATTTCTTCGAGGACATCCGGAAAATCTGCAGTTTGCGGAGTCATTTTTTCAAAGTATGATAAATTTTTAATAGGTACTAGTAATGTCCAAATTCCTGTACTTCCATAGACTATCGGTAATTCAGCATGTATCGCTTCCTCTGTTAGTCCAATAGATTGTGCAAGCTTAGTTTTTGAACCGTTAAATGCCTCAAACTGAGGTGCTGCATGTTGCATAGTAATATGAATTTTCCCTTTTTGTTCTTTTATCTCAATTGGGAGAATTCCTGCCTTCGTTTCAATAGTTAGTTTTGACTTATTTTCTAGTAAACCTTGTGTTTTCAGTGCATAGATTGTTGCCATTGTTGCATGTCCACATAAATTCATCTCATGCCCTGGCGTGAAATAACGTATACGTAAATCTGCTTTATCCGATTTTAACGCAAAGGCTGTTTCATTGAAGCCTACTTGCTTAGCAATAGCCTGCATTTCTAATTCACTATATTGATCTCCCTCTACGACGACACCTGCTGGATTTTCCATATTAGGTATCGTGCTAAACGCATCATAATGATGGACGGTAACCATTTTCATATACTTTCCCTTCCTTTATTTAAGTTTTACATCAAAGCTGGCTACTCTAACTGGCGTTTATTACCAAGCCTTTCTGTTTCTAAAATTTTATCCTGCGAAACAAATCCGATCTCCGACTGTCTATGCTTCCTTGGCGATTATCCCCAAATCCTAATATCCAATCCCGATACATTAATAGATACGAATCGACCGCATATAAGTTCCATTATTACCAAAATCATTAAACTATTCTTAAAAATACCCCCTATTATAAAAAGAATTAACGCAGAAGCTTTTTGCCGCAACGTCAATTTTGGAAAATTCCCACCACAATGACCTTTTAAAAAAATTTAGTCATAAGGTAGTATCAACACCATCTATCTAAGTTTTGAGACAATATTTCACTTAGACATAGGTCTTTAAATGCATAAAAAAAGCAATATGCACTTTTTTCAGTACATACTGCTTAAGGTCCCTATCGAATCGTTTTTAATGCCGTTGACCAAGGAATAAGTTGATCTAGCATTTGATTTACTGAATCTGCTTGCACTTCCTTTGGTTTAAATACCGTGCCGTTTTCGAAATCTGTAAATAATGATAAAGCAGGATGGACGCGAACATCTGCAACTAATAATTCACCAAGAATTCCACGTAAATGTTCAGCTGCTCTTGCACCGCCAACAGAACCGTAAGAAACAATACCTGCCGCCTTATTATTCCATTCCACGCGTAAGTAGTCTAATGCATTTTTTAACGCCCCAGTAATGGAATGGTTATACTCTGCAACGATAAATACAAAACCATCACATGCAGCAACTTTTTGTGACCATGTAGCTGCTCCTGAAGCATCTCCACCCGGCTCACCTAGAAGTGGTAATTTAAAATCTGCGATATCAATAATTTCATATTCCGCATCACCACGTTTTCCAGCGACTTCCTTTACCCATTCGCCCACTTGTGGACTTAAACGACCTTCACGCGTACTCCCTAAAATTACCCCTATTTTCAACATGTTGTTCCTCCTTCATTCATCCCTCAAATTGTGACCGAATCATTCATTTGAAACTAAAAACAGTTCTCTTAGCCATGTTGTACAGGAATCCAATTCTTTATTCAATACATTGATGATAAATGAAACCATTGTTTTTTACTTCGAATTAAATTATCTTTAATCCAAGATAAAAATATCATATATTTATAAAAATTTCCAGTTATTTAATTCGGATTAAATTATTTTATTTTAATCGGTCTTTCTAATGCTGCAAGTTCATCCTCAATCGATGCATATTGCCTTTCTACAACATATTTTGCATCCGAGATAGCCGCATTATAAATATGTGGAGCAATATTTTCCTTTATAAACTCTAATACTCTTTCTGCTTCAAATTCTGTAATATCCTCATCACGATTATTGTAGAAAAATCGTTGAATATCAGCTATTATTGTTTCTTGTTGTTCTTTTGTTAATCGAATAAACAATCCAAATCTCTCCTCTCATTGCAAATTATACTCCCCTATCATAACCCTCTAAAATTAATCAATGCATACACAAAAAGACTGAATTATATTAAAGTTTCACAATAAATTATGTTTGACTCTTCGGCAAAACGAGGGGTTGATTTCCGTTCCGGCTGGGCGCTTTCCTGGGGGCGTCCGATGAGCCGCTGATCCCCAAGGAGTCGCCCAGCCTCCACTACAATCAACCATTTAGCATGTATCTATTGGCATGTTACTCTAATTAATAATGATACAACGAAACAGCGACGGCATCTTTGTGCGAAATCTAAGCGTTATCAATAATAGGTTTACAATTTCTGTCACTGTTATAAGTCTTTTCTGTTTGATTATGGTGAATAGTGATAGTGTTCACTTTTGAAATGATTAAGATTTATAAAAGTTATACGCTATTGCTGATTGGAGTGGAAGGCTACTCGACTCCCGTGGGAAAGCGAGACAGGCGAGACCCTGCACGGAGCGCAGCGGAGGAAGCGGCTCGACGCTCGCCCACAGGAAAGCGAGTAGCCTGGAACGGAAATCACCCTCATTTTTAGAGCAAAACATTCACAAAGATTTCCTTAAGCGTTTTGTTTTCTACATAAAAAGACTGAATTATATTAAATTCTATAATTCAGTCTTGTTATTATTACTGTTTACATTTAAATGAATAGTTTGTTGATAGAAAACTCTTTTCCTTTGAGACGATGGCTTCTCCACCGTCTTTTTCGCATTGCTCTGTCATAGTATCAATTTTTTTGGCATTCATCGTATTCGTCATAAATGTCATACCTACCCCAAATACAACAATCAGCAAACCAATCATCATCCATAACTTGCCAGCCTTATTACCGGCAGGTCTTTCATTCGCCATAGATATTCCCCTCTCTTACACGAATAAAAACGGTTCTGTATGAATAGTAGATTGTACAAATTCAACAGAGTATTTTTTATCCTCACACATTCTTGCCATCTTTTTAGCTACTCCTGCAATCATCACTTTCTCCACATGATGTCCTGGATCTACGATTTGTAGACCAATTGCTTGAGCGTCCTGTGCAGTATGGAAATACATATCTCCTGTTAAAAATACATCTGCCCCAGCACGTTTCGCAGAATAGATATATTTATTGCCGTCCCCGCCGACAAGCGCAACTTTTTTCACCTTCGACTGTAAATCGCCAACAACGCGGACAGCAGGCACTTCTAGCTGCTGTTTCACGAATTGTGTAAATTCATGAAGAGTCATTTCTTGTGGTAAATAACCAACTCGTCCTAAGCCCATTATATTCGTTTGCTGGTCTAAACGGATAATATCATAGGCAGGTTCTTCATATGGATGTGCATTTAACATTGCCTTTAATACACGATTTTTAATAGATTCCGGAAGTACTACTTCTATCTTCACTTCTTCTTCAACATGTAATTCATCAATTGAACCTACATGTGGATTTGCACCTTCTAGTGCACGGAAACGCCCTTCTCCTAATGTAGTATAGCTACACGCTTCATAATCTCCAATACGACCTGCTCCTGCCTTTGCTAATGCCTCACGTAAATCATTGGCATTTGTAGTCGGTATAAAAACTGCTAGCTTCAACATATTTTCCGCATATGTTTCTTCTAAAATAGAACGGTTTTCAAGCTGTAGAGCATCCGCTAGTAAATCGTTAACACCGCCTTCAGCTACATCTAAATTCGTATGTGCAGCATAAACGGCAATATCATTTTTTATAAGCTTTTCATATAAACGCCCGGCTGGATTGTCAGTACGAATATTCGAAAGTCGTCTGAAAATCGGTGGATGATGCGCTATTATTAGCTCACATCCTTGAGCAATAGCTTCCTCAGCTACTGCTTCATTAACATCTAATGTGACTAATACTTTGTTTACAGGTTTATTTAATGTACCGATTGCAAGACCAATTGGGTCATTTTCCATACATGCTAGTTTTTTAGGCGACCATGATTCGAACAATTGGATAATTTCCTGACCGTTAACTGTTTTCATCTCATAGAACCCCTTCCACTAAATTGAGTAGCGCTACTAACTCTGCACGTTTTTCTTCAATTTCAGGTGTTTGATCTGCCCCTTCAATGGACTTTAATACACGCTGCCAATTTTCTTTTTCACGTGACCATTTTTTTATAAATGATGGTGATTTTCGTTGCATTAATTTCGGTCCAAATAAAATTTCTGGTTCCGATAACGTCATTGTGCTTCTTTGCAAAATAAGAATTTCATAAATTTTTTCGTCTTCCTCTAAAATCTCTTCGTCCTGGATTGCCCAATTATTTGCTAATGCCCATTCGCGAATCACTTTAGCATGAATATTTGGTTGCAAAATAAGCCTTGTTACCCCTTGCAACTTTTCAGGGTGGTTCTCCAAAATGGAGACAATAAGAGGTCCACCCATTCCAGCAATAGTAACTGTATCTACATGGTCAGCTTCTTCAACAGCCGCTAAGCCATTCGCGAGTCGTACTGTAATTTTTTCTGTTAAGTCTTCTTTTTGTACTTGTCCAACTGCTGATTCAAATGGTCCTTTCACAACTTCCCCTGCGATTGCATAAGAAGCAATACCTTTATGAATTAAGTAGCATGGCAAATATGCATGGTCGCTGCCAATATCAGCTACAACCGCACCAGAGGGTACATATTTTGCTACTGCTTCTAATCGCTTTGATAATTTTTGTGCGTTCATTTTTTTACCGCCTGTCTTAAATAGTGTTCTTTCTTAGTATGTATGATGTCGTGAAAAAAAACAAATGGAGTTGACTCAAATTTTGAGCAACTCCATTTTTCATTAACTGAAATGAAAATAAATAAATTGTAGCTGTACCGATTACGATTAAACGCTTTCAGTACAGCTACTTTTTTCAGACTATTTTAGAGTTGAAATGTACTTAGCGATTGCTTTCGCTTCCGCTTCGTTTTTCATACCAGGAGTCATTGGAGTTCCTGGGATTCCGTTTGTTAAAACATCTACGATACGAGCTTCATCTTTGCCGTGTAGATTTGGACCCACAGCACCAGTTAAGTCAGCAGCGTGACAGCCAATACAAGATTGTACTAATGCAGAGTCATCAGTAGCTTCTGTTTTTTCGCCACCGCCCTCTTTTTCAGCAGCAATTTCTTTTTTGTTCTCTGCACCGGTTAAAGACATGAAGAAAATAAGACCAATACCAAATGCAAGAATTAAGATGTAAGGAACGACTGGATTGCTTTTCATATGTTTCCCCTCCTCATTGTAAATCTACTTCTATGATAATATAGAATCAGTCAACATCTAATATTGTACTTCATTAACCATGAAACGAAAAGACCATTCGCTAAGTTTTCCTTTGTTTGTAACAAATTCGACATTTCTGTAACTATTGGATAAAATATGTCTTGAAATCCCCAATATTTGGACTATCTATTATCTTCTTAACGACTTCCTTACACGCTGTTATCTTTCCTCTCTTTGCACATTCATATACCAAGAAAATCAAAATTTCTTTATGTAATAATCCATTAGCTAAATAAGCTATACGATTATAGTCTTTACCAACAGAGCATTTAAGTTTATGTATTAAAATTACAGATACAATTTTAATACAAAAAAGAATCCGTTAGCTATTTGAAAGCAAACAGATTCTTGTCTTTGTCAGCGAAACTATTTTACAAAATGAGTTCCTATAATAAGTTTATGATATAATAGCTAATCAATGCCAGTAAACCTAGGACACCTGAGACTGTGAAATAAAGTAGCTTCATTTTTAAACCTGACCAAAGCCAAACCCCGCAGTTTGCTGCAATCAAGCAAAACAATGCAATATTATTTCCATTAAAATATGTAGTGTAAATTCGAATAGACATACTAAACAATAAAACAGCACCTAACAAATGAAAAACAGGTGCTAATAAATCATTTTTTCTTGCCATTCGAAACGCCGTCAGAAATAATATCACCGCAGCTATTCCAACGACAACCGTTAAAATTATCATCAAGGATGATATTGTAAAATAAATAGACAGCAGCGTAATCATTGCAATACATATACTTGCAATTATAAGTAGCAGCCTTCTCTTTTCTGAAGGCAATATAGCCTGTTTATGATGTACTGGTTCTAGCTCCTCTATATCTGCCCCCTCTGCATATAGAGCCGCTAAAAAATCACAGTAATGCTCTGGTAATAACTTATTCTGCTTCCAAAACAATATCTCATTCAAGATTATTTTTTTTCGAGGATTTGTCATAGTGTATACTCCAAACATTGCTTAATAATGGTTATTATTACAATTTTATCTTAAAATTTTTAATAACACATCTGTATAAAGTAGCAAAAATATTAAGACTGTCTCATTCTAATTACTCGCTATAACATTTATCGAAAAAATATTTACTATGTTTAGTATGTTCTAGGGAAAAATGATGAAAATTTTGCGCGGGTATTTACTTCACATTCACAGGTATTCTCCTATTTCATGCGAATATAATAGTAGCTTAAAAAAGGGCCATCCAATTAGTCATTACTAATTAGATAGCCCAAATTTTTATCTTTATTCTAAGAAGTCTTTTAAACGTTTGCTGCGAGAAGGGTGACGTAGCTTTCTAAGTGCTTTAGCTTCAATTTGGCGAATACGTTCACGTGTTACACCAAATACCTTCCCTACCTCTTCTAATGTACGTGTGCGACCATCATCTAAACCGAAACGTAAGCGAAGGACATTTTCTTCACGGTCAGTTAATGTATCTAGCACATCCTCTAATTGCTCTTTTAACAATTCATAAGCTGCATGGTCAGATGGAGATTGAGCTTCAGAATCCTCAATAAAGTCTCCTAAATGTGAGTCATCTTCTTCTCCAATTGGTGTTTCAAGAGATACTGGTTCTTGTGCAATTTTTAAAATTTCACGTACTTTTTCAGGTGTTAAATCCATTTCCTCACCAATTTCTTCTGGAGATGGCTCGCGACCTAAGTCTTGTAGTAATTGGCGTTGTACACGAATTAATTTATTAATTGTTTCTACCATATGCACTGGAATACGAATTGTACGTGCTTGGTCCGCAATTGCGCGTGTAATCGCTTGGCGAATCCACCATGTTGCATAAGTGGAGAATTTAAAACCTTTACGGTAGTCAAATTTCTCAACAGCCTTGATAAGCCCCATATTCCCCTCTTGAATTAAATCAAGGAATAGCATGCCACGGCCAACATATCGTTTTGCAATCGATACAACAAGACGTAAGTTCGCTTCAGCTAGGCGTTTACGTGCTTCTTCGTCACCTTGCTCAATACGCTCAGCTAAGGCAATTTCTTGCTCGGCAGAAAGTAAATCAACTCGACCAATTTCTTTTAAATACATACGTACAGGGTCATTTATTTTAACACCTGGTGGTACACTCAAATCATTTAAATCAAAAGTCTCTTCGTTTGCTTCTTCTTTCATTAAGCTTTCTTCTTCAAACTCTTCTTTTCCAATGATTTGAATGTCTTTAGCCTTTTCAAGATCCTCAGCAAAGTGGAAAATCTCTTCGTTCTCCAATTCATAAGGCGCTAGTTTCTCTGAAATTTCTTTCATAGAAATTTCACCTTCTGTTTTTGCTTTTTCTTGTAGTATTTTTTTTGCTTCATCTAATGTAATTTCTACTTCTACCTCTTTTGAACGTTCTGACTTGTCCGCCATAAACCTTCCTCCTTCTAAACAACCGAATCGGGTTAAATCGCCGATAACGATTTTCTTAAATGAATAATCTGTTGGGCGATTTCAAGTGCACGCGCATACTCATGCATCTTCTCCGCTTCCTTTGACTCATGCATCTTTTGTTGAATTTCTTGCTCAATTCTATATTTTTGCAGCTGACGTATTGAGTCTGTGACCTCTGCATCTGCTTGGTCGGGATCCCGTTCCGCTAAAGCCGCTTCCATTACAATCTTGCGTAATTCAGAGTCATCTAATATCTCAACAAAACGTTGATAATCAGGATGACCATATTCCTCATAAAATCCTACTAAGCGAACAAAAACTGCCATATAGGCATCTCGTACAAACGGATCTTTTTGCTCACTACGTAATACCCTGTCCACTACATCTATATTATGAAGCATATGAGCCAGTAATAAACGTTCGGCACGTTCAGCTGCGTCCATAGGCTTATGTTGCTGAGTGACCGGCATCGAAGGCGTTTGAACAGGCATTTCTACTTTTGCAGAACGAACCTGATTTGCCTCTAGCTTTCGGAATTGAGCATAAATTGCTTCTTCTGATATGTTTGTTTCATTCGATAGCTGTCTTATATACAAATCTCGTTCAACTGGTGATGATCTACCTACCAGTTGCTCAAGAACTTCTTGAATATATTGAAGCGTATCATTTTCAAACTGAAAGTTCTTATTTCGTCTAGCATGCATCATCATAAAAGCAATATACGCATGAGGGTTTTCCAAAATTTGTTCTTTAAATGCTTGTCCACCTAAACTACGAATGTATTCATCGGGATCTAGCTTATCTGGTAACACCGCAATATTGACTTTCATTCGTTCCGTTTGAAGTAACTGTGCCGCTCTTTTCGCCGCATCAAACCCAGCATTATCACCGTCATAGCAAATCGTAATCTGCTCTACTAAGCGCTTTAGCTTTGTAATATGCTGATTCGTAAGCGAAGTGCCCATTGTTGCTACAGCATTCGTTACACCCACAGAGGTTGCTGCTAAAACATCCATAAATCCTTCCATCAATACTACTTGACGATTTTTTCTAATCGAGGTTCGTGCTTTATCTAGGTTATATAGCACTTCACTCTTTTGAAAAATTGGTGATTCTGGACTATTTAAATATTTTGCCTCTTCACCATTTGATGCAAGGATTCGTCCTGAGAATGCTATAATCTTACCGTTCTCATCACGAATGGGAAACATAATACGCCCTCTAAAACGATCAAAATAGCGTTCTTCCCCTTCACGCTTGATTATCAAACCACTTTCCGCGATTTCTTGTAAGTTATAACCTTTTCTTTCAAACAATATCGTTAATGCATCAAAGCTTGGAAGAGACCATCCAATGCTATTAGATTCTATAAGCTCCCTTGTAAATCCTCTTTCTAGTAAATAATTTAAAGGTTCTTCACCATCTTCAGTATTTAACAGTAAATGATGAAAAAAATCTGCTGCAAAAGCGTGAGCTTCTTTCATCCTTTCTTCCGCTTTAGATACCTTTTTCGTTACTTCAGGTAAACTTGGCCCAATATCTAACTGTATGCCAACACGTTCACCAAGTTTCACGACTGCGTCAGGAAAAGAAATACCTTCTATATCCATGACAAAAGTAATAGCATTACCGCCTGCACCACAACCAAAGCAATGAAAAATTTGTTTGTCTGATGACACAGAAAAAGATGGAGTTTGTTCTCCATGAAATGGACAGAGCCCAAACCAATTGCGCCCACGCTTTGTAAGCTGCATGTATTCGCTTATGACATCAACAATCTCCGATTGTGAGCGAATCTGTTCAATCACTTCTTCAGGAATCTTCCCTGCCAAATCCATCACCATCTTTAAATTACGTTCTAAAACACAATTCGCTATCCGATTTAAAAATCCTTTATTTCTCGACAAAAAAACAGGATTTTTCTCTTAATAAATATTTTTACCACAATTTTATTATTATAAAACAAAAATTAGTTTTTATCTATACTATTTTCAAAACCGACTCAAAAAAACCGCCTCTTACAATCGAGGTGGTTTATCATCATTCGTTTCTTATTTACAATTCGAGATATGTTCAATAATGACGTTCGCTGTTTCCTCAACGGCTTTGTTTGTCACATCAATAACCTTACAACCGATTTTAGCGACAATTTTTTCAAAATGCTGGATTTCTTCTAATATTCGATTATGCTGCGCATAGATAGCATCATCATTCAATCCAAGAGACATTAATCTCTCTTTTCTAATTGAGTTTAATTTATCAGGAGAAATAATTAAACCAAAACATTTTTTCGGATCAATTTGTAATAGTTCTTCCGGTGGCTCCACTTCTGGTACTAAAGGTACGTTCGCCACCTTAAAGCGTTTATGTGCTAAATATTGTGATAATGGTGTTTTAGAGGTACGTGAAACACCGACTAACACAATATCAGCCTGTAATAAACCACGTGGATCTCTACCATCATCATATTTTACCGCAAATTCAATAGCCTCTATTTTTTTAAAATAATCATCATCTAACTGGTGAACAATTCCTGGTGCTTCTAATGGGAATTCTTCCACAAATGTTGTCATTGTTTTTAAAGCTGGCCCTAAGATGTCGACGGCATAGACCTTTTCTTGCTCACATAGTTCATGTAATAACGATCGCATCTCCTGGCGAACAAGCGTGTACACAATAAATGCATTCTGTTTTGCTGCAAGGCATACAATTTTCCGAATGAGCTCCTCTGATTGTATATGAGGAAAACGACGAATTACCGTGTTTTCCAAACTAGGTCGAAACTGGCTAATAACCGCTTTCGCTACTTGATCACCAGTTTCGCCGACTGAATCAGATACAACAAAAACCCGTAGTCTTTTCATGCTGCTCTCCTTCAACTATTTAGACATTCTGTGCAAGTGATAGGAAAGCCCGTGTAATCGTCGTTTTTGTAAGACGACCAACGATTTTCAATCCACCATCTTGTGGCTCTACTACTGGTAGCGAATCAACTTCTCGTTCAATTAATTTATTCGCTGCGACAACTAAAGAATCTGATCTTTCACAGTATGAAATATTTGGCATACGTGTCATAATAATATGTACAGGAATTTTGTTTAAATCCTGCGTGCCAATACTTGTACGTAGTAAATCTTTACGAGAAAGTACCCCTGTCAAAAATTTATTCTTATCTACGACAAAGAGTGTTCCAACATCCTCTGAGAACATGAAGCAAATCGCATCATAAACAGTCATTGTTTCCGGTACAACAACTGGTCCTGAATGAAAATCTTTCACCTTTAAATTGTTAATACTGTCCGTCAATGTAACGGAAGTTTTTTTACCTGAATAGAAATAGCCAACACGAGGTCGAGCATCTAAAAAGCCCGCCATTGTAAGTATTGCTAAATCTGGTCTTAAAGTTGCTCTTGTCAAATTGAGACGTTCTGCAATATGTTCGCCTGTGATTGGGCCGTTTTCTTTCACAATTTGTAAAATGTCTTCCTGACGTTTATTGAGTTCGATTGGACTCACCGCCTCAAATCTAATAGTGTTATACTTATGCTCAATTATTATATACTATTTTAATAATTATTGCGAAGAAAAGAACTACATGCTACAATATTGACACATACGCTTGCTCTAAATGTATTTTCGAGCGATTTAGCGTTATATAGGCGATGATGGGAAAAAAAGTATCTGTTCCACTTTAAAGCGAGTAGAAGATGGTGAAAGTCTACATAGTAACAGAGAAAAGGCACTCCTTGAGCTAACTTTTTGAAAAGAGGTTTTAAACAACACGTTTAAAACAATCAGGGTGGAACCGCGGGTTATAGCACTCGTCCCTGGGCATTCATTGTGCCCGGAGACGGGTGCTATTTTTAATTTAGTCCTACCTAAATTAAAAAATATCTCTAGCGAATTGTATAAATTCGCTTAAACAAAATTAATGTTCACTCTGTGAAAACTATGAAGGAGGCTATTTTTATGGCAAACAAATCAATGGAAACAATCGTATCTTTAGCGAAGCATCGCGGCTTTGTCTTCCCTGGTTCTGAAATCTACGGAGGCTTAGCAAACACTTGGGATTACGGTCCACTAGGTGTTGAATTAAAAAACAATGTTAAAAAAGCATGGTGGCAAAAGTTTGTCCAAGAATCAGAGCACAATGTTGGGATAGATGCTGCAATTTTAATGAACCCAAAAGCTTGGGTTGCTTCTGGTCACGTTGGCAACTTTAATGACCCAATGATTGATTGTAAAGCATGTAAAGCGCGCCATCGTGCTGACAAAATCATCGAGGACGCTGCGCTAGCAAAAGGCGATGAAATCATTGTCGATGGTATGACTTTTGATCAAATGAAAGAAACGATGATTAAGTATGACGTAGTGTGCCCTGATTGTGGTAAAGCTGATTTTACAGATATTCGTCAATTTAATTTAATGTTTAAAACGTTCCAAGGTGTAACAGAATCTTCTACTAATGAAATTTATTTACGCCCAGAAACAGCACAAGGTATTTTCGTAAACTTTAAAAACGTACAACGTTCAATGCGTAAACGTACGCCATTCGGTATTGCACAAATCGGTAAATCATTCCGTAACGAAATTACACCAGGTAACTTCACTTTCCGTACACGTGAATTCGAACAAATGGAACTTGAATTTTTCTGTAAACCTGGCGAGGACCTTGAATGGCACGCATACTGGAAAGAATTTTGTAAAAATTGGTTATTAAATTTAGGCATGAAGGAAGATTCTATGCGTCTTCGTGATCATGAAGACGACGAATTGTCTCACTACTCAAATGCTACAACTGATATTGAATTTAAATTCCCATTCGGTTGGGGCGAGCTATGGGGCGTAGCAGATCGCACAGATTTCGATTTAAAACAGCATATGGAGCATTCTGGTGAAGATTTCACTTACATTGACCCAGTATCAAACGAACGTTATGTTCCATATTGTATCGAGCCTTCTTTAGGTGCAGACCGTGTAACATTAGCATTCCTTTGCGATGCTTATGACGAGGAAGAACTTGAAGGCGATGATAAGCGTACAGTTTTACGCTTCCACCCTGCTCTAGCACCATTTAAAGCAGCAGTCCTACCACTTTCTAAAAAGCTTTCGGATGAAGCTACTGATGTTTGGGCAGATCTTCGTAAATCATTCCCAGTTGATTTTGACGAGTCACAATCAATTGGTAAACGTTACCGTCGTCAAGATGAAATTGGTACACCATTCTGTATCACATATGACTTCGACTCAAAAGAGGATGGTCAAGTTACAGTGCGTCATCGCGATTCAATGTCACAAGTTCGTATGCCAATTACAGATGTTAAAGCATACATCGAAAAACATCTTCAATTCTAAAATTCATCAATATATAAAGAGGGAGTCGGATTTTCAACGACTCCCTCTTATTATGTCTTTAATAATGAAAACAAGCTTTCTCGCATCTTCTCCTCAAATGAAAACCTTTTCATATGCGTGCCTACTAAGCTAATAAGTAATTCCTCGATATCTACAAGCGAATAAAAAAGGAATGTCCCTTCTCGCATTGAGCGAACTCTCTTATCGACTGTAAGCTCTTCCCCAATAAAGTACGCTATATTTACGTTACAATGTTCCATTAATTGCGTAATGCGCTGTTCATCATCTGGATTAATAAAGAACGGCACAATTTTATCAATATACAATATACTTTGCACAAGTTTTATGAAGAAATTTTCACGAAGTGAAGTTTCCACAACTAATATAGTTGTTTTCTCATGCTGATAATCCATATACAATACATGTAATTGATCTTCTAATAGTTTCTTTAATATATTAATAGAATTCCTATATTTTGTTACATCCGTTTGAATTTCTCTTGTTAATAAACGTAGAATTCGAAAGGCAGGCAAAAATATTTTTAAAATAATTTCTTTAGGATGTAAATGATCTATTAATTTATTAAAGTAGACTCTTAAGCTATTTTCGTCACAGCGAATTAATTGTTCTATAAATAAGTTAAAAATTTCTTCAAAGCTGTTAGCACGGTAATCAATCATTTTCGTAATTTTCACACTATAATTCAAAGGTAAAATCATAGACTTTTGCTCATCCAACAACTTAACTTTGGGTAACGTTGGAAATAAATCATAGACAAGTTCTACTTGTGCACTCCGATTATCAGATAATTGAACGACTGAGTTGACAGGATAAATCCCTAGGCACTCTACAAATTTATGCATAAATTTCTCGTTATATAGATGTCGATCACGATATAAAACAGCTAATGCATCTGTTGCAGCATATCCTGAATGATATACACGCTTTGATGTCATAGCTGAATAAACATCAATAATTTGCAGTAATTGAACTCCCTCACACATATCATCCTCACAAAGCTGATTCGGATAACCTTTACCTGCAAAGCGTTCGTGATGATCACGTGCTAAATAGGCAATATCCTCTTCCCCATTTTCTATGAGCAACTCATAACCTTTAGTCGTATGAGTTTTAACAATGTCAAACTCATCTTCTGATAATTTTCGTTTTAAATTTAATATTTCTTGTGGGATAAATACCTTCCCAATATCATGGAACAAATAGCCCCTTGCTAGTGTTTCAATATCTGTTAAGCCTAGGTAACGCGCAAAGATTGTACCTAAAACAAAAACATCAAATGAATGAACAAAAGAATACTCATCCCATTCTTTTAAACGCATGATTAGTTCATAGCGATGTTTTTTTTCTAAAATTTGTTCAAAAACACCTCGTACATAAGCAGTATCTTCGATGCTTTTTAAAATTTGACCATAACGCAATTCATGCACAACATTTTCTAATGTAGTCATAAAAAGGTTACTTACCGTATCTTTATACTCATCTATCTCATCCTTTTTATCCATAAGTGGTGCAAATACATCCTCGTAATCCCTTGTACGCTGGACACTTAAATCATGAACAATTCGGACTGAATCAGTTGGTAAATATACAGATAGTTCGTCTACTTTCCTAAGTTTAAGTAAGGCAATAATTCGTTCCGTTAAAACTAGATCTTTTTTAGCTAGTAAACGATAATCAGAAAAAATATCTTCAGCTAAAATATCATTGGCTTCAACTTCATCAATACTTAACGTCACTTTTCTTAGCATATTTTTTGCCACATACGCAATGTCCAAGCATTATGTGACTCCCTCCTTCTTCGATAAGACTGCGTTGTTCATCAATTATGCATCGGTATAATTGCGTCCGGAGGCTTTAGGCCGACAGATGTTTTTTACGTGAAAGCGTAGTGCTAACGTAGCGTCAGTAACAGATGTTTTCTGTGCGAAAGCGTAGCGCAACGTAGCGGTAGCAACACGAAGTTGGTCACTCAATCATTGCCACAGGACATGGCACTCTTAGACTGAGTTCCTCTATTTCAGCGGATGTCTTTTGTACCGAAAGCGTAACAGGTACAGATGTTTGGACACACGCTGAAAGAAGTTAAATATCATCTATATCATTTACAATAGCATAGATTAAAATGCCTTTTCAACTAGTTTATGGTATTCGAATGAATAGTTACTACTATGTTTATGTTAAAAACTATCGAGGAATTAGTAGTTTATATCTAACCCATTCCTTTAACAACAGCTATTAATTATAAACATAAAAGATATAAAGTCCTATATAAAAGAATTAAAAGCGCATTTTTATAATTTATCGTTAGATTTATCTCATAAATAATATTTCTGTAAATTATAAAGGATTACTCAATTTGTCCTAATACTACTAGCAAAAATTCAATGTTAATATACAAACATTACCATCCAGGAAAATAACTACTCATTTTTACATTAGGAAACGTTGAAAATTAATTATTTATCCAACTTTTTTCTCACCATCAAAAGTCGGAGATGACATTTGTTAAAACGTATTTTATTAATTGGTATATAGGATCAGTGATAAATCCCCTATCCCTAAACAGCTCATTGTTCTGCCCTGAAAGCACCCCAATCGAGGCAGAAATAATATCCATTCCATGTTGATGAACAAGCATTTTTCCATGTTAATTTTTTACATCATAAAATTCCCTGTATTCTCATCTTCATCATTTTGATATAAATAAAGTATTATAGTTAATCTTAAATGTTAAATAACAATAATTTAACAATCCATGGAGATTCCAACCTATTTAATAGGTTGGTCCTAGCTGTAAAAATTTTTTATGTACTTTGGAGGAAATTTATTTGAAGAGCAATCGTTTTTATCACATCGCAATGGCATCAGCACTAGCAACAAGCGCTATTGTCATTGCACCCCCAGCACATGCTGCATCGGGATTCTCTGATGTAAAAAATGTGTCAAGTGAGGAAGGTCAAGCTATTATTAACTTAGCTCAACGCGGCATTATTTCAGGCTACCCTGATGGCACATTTAAACCTGAGAATTCAATTACTCGTACACAAGCTGCAAAAATTTTAGCTGGTATTTTAAAGCTAGATACGGTTCATGTAAAAAATCCTAATTTTAAGGATATAAAACCTGGCGATGCAAATTATGGTGCGATTGCTGCTTTAGCAAATGCAGGTATTATTAGCGGAACCAATGGCTATTTCAACCCAAATAAAAATATTACTCGTGGACAAATGTCAAAAATGATTGTGAAAGGTTTTAAATTACCAATTACAAACGGCATTTACATTCCTTTCGATGATGTCAATGAAGGTAGTGAATACGAACCATATATAAAAACACTTTTTGCCAACAGCATCACAAAAGGTACAACCCCTACTACCTTTGGACCACAAACTAATGTAAAGCGCTCGCAGTTAGCACTTTTTGTTGTACGTTCTGAAAAAGCTCAAGGCAACGTCACAGTTTTTGCTAGCCAATTTAAGCAAGACTATATCTTTGCTTCTTATGGCGGCATTAATCCTGCAGAGGATATCTTTACATGGGTTGAAGATGAAGAAGATTATATGACAGAGTCCACTACAATTAAACCGCTAAAAGAAGGCACGGGAAAATTAGTAATTACGGGCTTTAAAGAAGATTCTGAAGAATTTATGGATGTCTTTTACTTAGTACAAGTGAAGAATGTAAACGGAAAGCTACAAACAACACTTCAAAAAGTGAAAGAAGAGGATTATGCAGAAAACTTACCGCTCAACTTAAAGGAAAGTAATTTAAAATTTGTTCCTACTAATGTAAGTATTCAAACTGCAGATGGTCAAGCCTTATCTCCTGAATTATATAATTTTAAATCAACGAATAATTCAGCTACAATTTCTATCTTTAAAAATGGTCAATATATGCTTACTTTCACTAACGGTACTCAACAACAAACGATGGCTGCTGATGTCAATACATATGATTTCGTGCGTAGTATTGATTTGTATCAACTTGCAGATGAGTTAACGTTTTCAAGTAACGATTTATCGTTTGAACCAACACATGTTGCCTTAGAAAAATTTAATTCTGAGCCAGCAACTGTGAAAGCTACAATAAAGGATAAGGAAGTAAATGTTACACCATTAGCAGAAGGTACATCTATTTTACATATTACAGGTAAAAATGGTGAAACTGCTTACCTATATATTGATTTTCTAAAAATCGCTAATAAATGGAGTACTTCTTACGAGTTCATGGAAGATCCAGAAGAATATTAATATATAATAATGTAAAAAAGTAAAATGCCAGAAGATCAATATTAATGGTCTTCTGGCGTTTTTTCTTGATCAGCACTCGTTCTTAACTGAAATTCTGGCGTTCTTTCAAGCTGTTCAATAAATTTTTTAGTCTTAAAACGAATTCCTGTTTGTTCCTCGTAAATTGTTGTAATTATTTTTTTAATAAAATATTTTGTTTCCTTTTTTAATTCTAATTTCCCAATCTGGTCAATCGGTACAGTATAGAACATTCGGATAAGCTTAAGCTGAGTCGGTGTTAATCGAATAATATAAGGATCATGATGATAACAACGATGACACAAAAAACCTCCCTGCACAAAAGAAAATGCAAATTCGCCGTCTACTGCTCCACAAGCAGCACAAGCATGTAATATAGGCTGCACACCTGTATAGGGCAGCATTTTCCATTCAACGAACAATGTAATGGCCTCCGGGTCGTAACCTTCCTCAATTGCTTGTAATGCTTGAAGGAGCACATCAAATGCAAATGGCTCAGGTTTCCCCTCTTCTACTACACGCTCGACAAGTTCCATTATATAACTTGCATAGGCCGTTGCCATTATATCCTCACGAATATGACGCATTGAATTTAGATGCTCTCCTTGTTGCAATGTCCCCATACCTGTATGATGCTGTACCATAAACATGCCATACGTAAATGGCTGTGTCACAGATGCTAACCTACTGGAAGGTTTCTTCGCTCCTCGAGCCATCGTTGCAACCTTCCCTGCTTCTCTTGTTAGTAATGTTACAATTTTATTTGATTCTCCATAGGCACGCACCTTTAGGACAATCCCTTCCCATTTATGAAGCATCGATTCCCCTCCTTTCTACAAGCTTCGCAATCAATTATGCCGAGCATAATTGCGTCCGGAGACTTTAGGCCAACAAATGTTTTTTGCGTGAAAGCGTAGTGCTAACGCAGCGTCAGCAACGTGTTTTTGTATGTGCAAAAGCGAAGCGACGGCGACAGCACAATGTTGGTCACTCAGTCGTTGCCATAGGACGTGGCGTTCTTAGACTGAGTTCCTCTATTTCAGCAGTGTCCAAATACCTGTAGCTGTAGCTGACGCTTTGCTTTCGCTACAAAAAACACCTGCTGAAAGAAGTGAAAATAGAGCTCTCCAATAATTATTGGACAGCTCCATTTAAAACTACAGCGACAAACAGGAATGTTGGTAAGTTACTTTGGAACTTAACAGCTTTTCTGATTAATATTCATCATCACGGAAACCGAAGTCACGTAAATGTGTTGATTTATTTCGCCAATCCTTTTGTACCTTTACCCAAAGCTCTAAATACACTTTTGAACCAAGAAGCATTTCAATATCTTTTCTTGCACGTATCCCTACTTCTTTTAATAGCGCTCCACGTTTACCAATGACAATCCCTTTTTGAGAATCCCTTTCCACGATAATCGTTGCTGCTACACGAATTTTATCTTCATTTTCTTCATCACGGCGAATTTTATCAATAACAACAGCAATGGAATGAGGTATTTCTTCACGCGTTAAATGTAACACTTTTTCACGAATTAACTCTGAAATAATAAAACGCTCAGGATGATCTGTTACTTGATCTGCTGGGTAATATTGTGGACCCTCTGGTAAATACTTCGCTAGTGATGCTAATAAATTTTCTACATTATTCCCTTGTAATGCAGAAATCGGTACTATTTCTGCGAAGTCATAACGCTCTTTGTAGCTTTCAATAATCCCTATTAATTCATCAGGATGAATTTGATCGATTTTATTAATCACTAGGAAGACAGGCGTTGGATTACCCGCCAGCATTTCAAGGATGAATTCGTCACCCTTTCCAAGTTTCTGCTCAGCATTTACCATGAACATAATAACATCCACTTCACGCAATGTATTTTTAGAAACCTTTAGCATAAAATCCCCTAGCTTATGTTTCGGCTTGTGGATTCCTGGTGTATCAATAAAAATCATTTGGCTATCATTTGTTGTTAGTACACCTTGTACTTTATTTCGTGTTGTTTGTGGTTTATCACTCATAATCGCAATTTTTTGACCAATCACACGGTTTAAAAATGTTGATTTCCCTACATTTGGTCGACCGATTATGGAGATAAAACCTGACTTATAGCCATTGTTATTTTCCAGCATTCTCTAAATCCTCCGTTGTAAATGCAAACGGTAGTAATTCGCCTACAGACGTTACCGTGACATCACCTTTTAAGTTTGTTAAATATACAGGCATAGTTGGTTTGCAAAATTCCATCATCACTTGACGACAAGCTCCGCATGGCGCACATGGTCCATCCGTATCAGCTACAATAGCGATCGCCTCAAAATCATAAATACCTTCTGACACAGCTTTGAAAAAGGCTGTACGCTCAGCACAATTGGTCATACTATAGCCAGCATTTTCAATATTGCAGCCATGAATAACCTCTCCATTTTTCGTTAAAATCGCCGCGCCAACTTTAAATTTTGAATAAGGAACATAAGCCTTTTCGCGCGCTTTTTTTGATTCTTCTAATAATGCATGCATATCAATTGTCATCAATGTCCACCTCTACATAATCAATTTCGCCTTGGCGTAATTGAATAAATCATAATTTTTCAGCACAACTGCTACTACTTCATGACCGATTAATAATTTTAGTAATATCAAAACCATTTCGGTATAAATATGAGTAATCCGATTATAGCACTGAATATCGCAAATACAAGTACTGCGCCTGCTGCAAGATCTTTTGCCTGCTTAGCAAGTGGATGGATATTGGGTGAAGCTAAATCAACTACACGTTCAATTGCAGTATTTACCATTTCAAGTGCAAACATTAGTGCTATTAAAAGCAACACAATATACCATTCTATACGTGATAAATCCGTAAAATAGCCAGCAATCAAAACTATTCCCGCACTTAGCAAGTGGGATATAAAATTTTGCTCAGTACAGGCTGTAAGAATACCTTTAAAGGCATACCCAAAAGAGCGTACAAATTTGCGAATATTCATTTACTTTCGCCCTAAGCCGAAAGATTGTAAAATCTCGTCCTGCTTACCGAACATCACCTTTTCATCTTCTGGCACCATATGATCATAGCCAAGTAGATGTAAGAAACCATGAACCGCTAAAAAGCCTAATTCTCGTTCAAATGTATGCCCATATTCCTCAGCTTGTTCTTTCGTACGGTCCGTTGAAATAATAATATCTCCTAACACACGAGGCATCCCTTCAAACGTTACTTCCATTTCTCCTTCACCTAATTCCTCTAGGGCAAACGAGATAACATCTGTCGGTTGATCCTTGTCACGATATTCTCGGTTTATTTCTTGAATCGCTTCATTTGTAACAAACGTCACTGACACTTCTGTTTCCGGCTCAATATTCTCTATTTTTGCAGCATGCTGTAAAAGCTTTTCAACAAGCTCCATATGCTCAGCAGCCACTTCATTTGTTTCATCTGTAAAATCAATTGTTAAAATCATAGATCCTCCTACTTTTCTGCCTTTGGATATTCAATTCGTGAGTGGAAAATTCCATTCAACGTTTCACAAAGTACTCGCTCTATACATTTTAACTCTTTTATTGAAATATCGCATTCATCAAACTGATTGTCTTGTACTCGATCATCAATAATTGCTCGTACCAACTTTTGAATTTTCTCTGCATTCGGTTCCTTCATCGATCGAACCGCTGCCTCAACGCTATCTGCAACACTAATAACTGCCGCTTCCTTCGTTTGTGGCTTCGGACCTGGATATCTGTACTTTGTATCATCTAAACATTTTCCTTCTTCCTTCGCTTTAAAGTAGAAGAACTTTAATAGACTAGATCCGTGATGCTGCAAGGCAATATCAATAATTTCCTGTGGCATCTTATAACGTTTTAGCATTTCAGCTCCGTCAGTTGTATGTGCGATGATAATTTCCGCGCTTTTTTCTGGGGGCAATGAATCATGTGGGTTAATACCAGACATTTGATTCTCGATGAAAAAGGCAGGACGCTTCGTTTTGCCAATATCATGATAATAGCATCCTACACGAGCCAGTAATCCATCTGCTCCAATTTCCTCACATGCTGCCTCTGCTAAGTTCGCTACCATTACACTATGATGATATGTTCCTGGAGCCTCCATTAGTAATTTTTTCAGCAATGGATGGTTTGGGTTCGATAATTCAATTAAACGCAACGACGACAATAAACTAAATGCTGATTCAAAGAATGGTAAAAGACCCATTGTAAGAGCACCTGATAATAGAGCCGATATCAATGCTGCTATAAAGTAATACACTAACTCTGACAAACCGTAAGTAGATTGTGTCATCAGTAAATAAAATGCAATAAACGACATATTTACTAGCCCTATAATACCTACAGCATGTAGAATATGCGAACGCTTTTCCATACTACCCAAAAAGAATAAGCCTGCAAAGCCTCCAAAAATTATATACAGTGTAATTTCCATCTGCATAACAGATGAATAACCCTCTTGAAAAATAACACCCGCAGATGCCGCTGTCATAACCGTAATAAGTACCGCAGCACGGTCATCCACTAATAGCCGTACAAGCATTGTTGCTAATGCTGTTGGGAAAAGAAAAGCAACAGTAACATCGAAGCCATCAGAGACTAGACTTATAAATTTCATCAGCAAGATGGATAAACTATAAACAATTACTGTCACCAACAAGGCATTACGTTTCTTGTGTTCATCTGTTTTCCAACGTTCAAATAAAACAAACATAAACGTCATTTCCAGAAGTATTAAAATAATCAGCCCTGCAATCGGTTTCATCGATGCCTTATTACTCACCATACCTAGAAGCTCTAATTGGCGAAACGCCTCATTATCAATAATTTGCCCTTCCTGTACGATGATTTGACCTTGAAGAATTCGAGTTGGTTCAACCGATTCCTTCGCTTGTTCCTTTCGAATTTTCGTTTGTTCTTCGTTTATCGTTTCATTTTCGATAATACTCGTACGTCCAATTAACACTACCGTATTAAATATTTTATCTGGATATCCTCGTTGTCCTCGAATTTTTGTCTCAAAATCATTTTGACCCGCAAACACATTTTCTGATCGAATGGATTTTTGCAAATATTCCTGCACAGATTTTGATAGTTGCGTACTTGTTCTTTTTAAATCTGCTTCACTTTGTATTAACAAACCCTCTAGCTGTGAATCAGTAAAGATAATTGGCATTTGCTCTGAATCTATGGATTCAAACTTTTTGCGGAGCTTCGCCACTTGATCGGCAATCGGAATAGGTTCTTTGCTACTCTCAACATCCACCTTTACGTCAAGAACATAGTCAAATAAAGACGTTACAATCGCAGCTCGCTGTTTCGCAACATCCGCAGAAAATTGATAGACTGGTTCAACCGCATTCGCTGCTTTTTCTCGTTCCTGTTGTGTTTTATAAGTATCTTCTATCGTTTTGGTAGATCGTACTGTTTCAGGCGCTAGTTGTAATGGTTTAAAATCATATGTAACACCTTTTACATTGCCATACATAAAAGCAAATTGTATG
Organism: Lysinibacillus sp. CTST325; assembly: GCF_054665055.1. NCBI lineage: Bacteria > Bacillati > Bacillota > Bacilli > Caryophanales > Bacillaceae > Lysinibacillus > Lysinibacillus sp. CTST325. Next base: position 78,705 of record NZ_BAAFHO010000003.1, read on the forward strand.
GCTCCTGTTAAGATGAGAACGACAATTAAAAAGTAGCGGAAGCCAATAAGTTCTGTAAATTTTTTTAATTGTTTCTCCATCTGGCACCTCCTCTATCTATCTACTATCATACCAATTCAAAAAACATTTTTCCCGAAAAATGTATAAGAAAGCAAAAAAACAGCTATACAATTTGTATAGCTGTCACAAATTTTTCCATTTTCCAAGCATTTTCATGTTTGTTAAATTTTATACACGTCGCATTAGCTCTAACCCTGTTGCACTGCCGCTCCGCTTTCGGCGCAGACTTTTTAAACCAGTTGCACCTGCCGTTCCGTTTCACTCCACTTTCGGTGCAGACTTTAGAATTGCGCTATGCGCAATTCTAAAGTTGCTGTTCTTCGTAGGCTTTGATGATTTTGGCTACGATTGGGTGGCGTACTACATCGCCTTGTTCTAAAATTTGGAAATGTATTGATTTTACATACTTTAGTGTACGTTCTGCTACGATTAACCCAGATTCCGTATTTTTCGGTAGGTCAATTTGTGTTTTGTCGCCTGTAATGACCATTTTTGAGCCAAAGCCTAGTCGCGTTAAAAACATCTTCATTTGCTGATGTGTCGTATTTTGAGCTTCATCTAAAATAACAAAGGCGTCGTCTAATGTACGGCCGCGCATATACGCTAAAGGTGCAATTTCAATTGTGCCTCGTTCAATAAGTCTTTGAGTTTGTTCTGTCCCGTAAATATCGTTTAAAGCGTCATAAAGAGGTCGTAAATAAGGATCTACCTTTTCCTTCAAATCCCCCGGAAGAAAGCCTAGAGACTCTCCTGCCTCTACTGCAGGGCGTGTTAAAATAATACGCTTAACGAGCCCATTTTTTAGCGCCTGCGTTGCCATGACTACCGCTAAATACGTTTTCCCAGTACCCGCTGGACCGATACCAAAAACAACGTCTTTATGACGGATTGCTTGTATGTATTCTCGTTGACCGATTGTTTTTGCACGAATAGGCTTCCCTTTCGTCGTGCGTGCAATTTCTTCATCATAAAGTTCTGCAAAATATTCAATCGTTCCTTTTTGTGTCATTTCAATAGCAGTTGCAACATCACGCTGATCAATATTAATTCCTTTACGAATGACCTTTAGAAGAGCATGTAACAGGAATGTCGCTTGTTCCTTTGCATCCTCTTCACCAGCAAGCTGAATTTGTTCACCACGTGTAATAATGTGGACTTTTAGAGCCTCTTCGATTAACTTCATATTTGCATCGGAAATTCCGAGTAGCATTACCGCTTCATTTGGATTATCCACTTGTAATACAGTTAAATGTTCTGACATAATCATTCTCCTTGTAGGCCTTGTATTGGACTGGCAATGTTTTCATTGACTAAAAATAGAACTTTCCCTTCAACTGTACCATTCCCCCACTTTACCTGTAAAAGGTTTTCTTTTTTTATAACCGTTTTCGCAGGTAATGAACGTATTACCTTTTCATGAAGTAATGGTATGAGTAATGAATCTATTTTGGATTCATCAAGCTCTACTTGCATTTTTTTAGTGTACTGCTCTTCAACAATTGAAACATATGGATTGAGCCAGCTTGGTAAATCTTTCTTTTGCACATAGTCAACTTTTTCATTTTCTTGATGAATGCCTTTCACTAATACACGCCACTGCTTCTGTTGTAGCGTTTCCATCGTTAGCTTTCTTGGAATTTTAAATGAACATTCGAGCCAATAATCAGCGTAGACCTCTCCCTTTGCCCCAACAAAGACTTGATCTTCACCACTTTCAATTACGCCACTTACGAGAACATCACCTTCGTAAGCAGTATCGTTGACTGAAATTTTTCGTTCCCCATTTTGAATATTAAAGTGAGTAATAACACCACTTTTTGTTGCCACTAAATGCGTCGCTAGTTTCTCATTCGTTTGTTTAGTCTGTTTCGGGGATTCCTGAGGTCGTAAAGTTACACGTCCACCATGCTTTTCAATATGCACCCATGAAAGATCTCGATGCCCTTCTAATAGCTTCTGTCGAATGACAGCATCTGAGGGTAAGTCTTTTTTAGAAATGGGCGTTTCTAGTTGAAATCTATCTTGAAAGGTCTTTCCTAGACGTTCCTCTAACTCTGGCGTTGCCGCTTTAATATCAATACGCCAAATAACCTGTGCACATAGCAATGGAATTAATATCATCAACGCTAGACCAAGCATAGTCCAAAGTTGCGCTCGAAAAACTTGAAGCTCATCTGCATAATAGACCGCCATTTTAAGTCGATAACGGCTACGTACACGGCGAATCTTCGGTAGATAATGCATCGTTGTTTCAAAAGCAACCTCTTGCTCACGAAAGACAATCCGCTTTAATGGCACCTGTTGTGCATGCAATGCTTGAATAAAAGGATGAACATTTTCATGGCGCTTTATACGTATGATAATTGGCCGATTATTCCACATTATCACTCACACCCATATCCTTTGTCATTTTCAGATGAAGCTCCTGCAAATCCTCTACGGAAAGATGAAGCATTTCATCTTTAAGAGCATTAATTTCCACTGATTTTCCACGTACAGTAATATGGTAGTCTGCATAAATAAAAGAGCATGATGAAGCATCTGCATGTAGAAAACGATATGGACCAATGATTTTTAATGTTTCATATTGTAATAATTCAAGTAGTGGCGTTAATTGAAATAGTTTTCTCATAAAAAATGCCTCCTTCTTCGGCAATATATGCATCGAAAAAGGAGGACATGCTAGTTATTTTCTTTTTGCTTTTGGAGGACCTAAAACTTCTGCCATTACAACAGCCTGCATGAATGATTTTTTTGATTTTGGTAATTGAAAAGCAGATGGTGATTCAGTTACTCCCACAACTTTTTTCCCGGCTGTCAAACGACCGATACTTTCTCTATTCGAAGTACGCCCCACTTTCTCAGTTGGGATTAACGGTGGAGCTGCATAGCTTGGAACATCCTTATTCACTGTTTCTTCGACAATTTTTTTCGGCTCTTCCACTTTAGGCTGTTCATTTTTCCATTCACCTAAAAATTCACGTGCAAAATCCTCAAAGCTCTGTGATTTAGAAGCAGGACGTTGCTCTGAAGCCATCTCTGCTTTTTGTATAACAGGAGGATCAACATGCGAATCCTTATTAAAAGGAGGCATTGGTTTTTCTTCTTTCTTTTTTGCTTTACCGAAAATAGAGCTGACTATGGCAATTATCACAAATATAATTAATTGTTCCATTTATTAGTACCTGCTCCTTTCCGTTTTTTATTCGTTATGTTCATTTGTATCTGATTTATCTGAGCTTACTTTAGAAATGGAGTCTCTCATAGCTGTATCTGCTTGAATGTTGCGGTAGTTCATGTAGTCCATAATACCTAGATTACCCGAACGTAGAGCTTCTGCCATCGCCTGTGGTACTTCAGCTTCTGCTTCTACTACTTTTGCCTTCATCTCTTGTACGCGTGCAATCATTTCTTGCTCGTTCGCTACAGCCATCGCACGACGTTCTTCAGCCTTCGCTTGGGCAATGTTTTTATCTGCCTGCGCTTGTTCAATTTGTAATTCAGCACCAATGTTTTTGCCGATATCCACGTCTGCAATATCGATCGATAAGATTTCAAATGCTGTCCCAGAATCTAAGCCCTTTGCTAATACAGTTTGAGAAATCATATCAGGATTTTCAAGAACTGTCGTATGACTAGAGGCGCTACCAATTGTAGAAACGATCCCCTCACCTACACGGGCAATAACCGTTTCTTCACCAGCACCACCGACTAAACGTTCAATGTTTGCGCGCACTGTAATACGCGCCTTCGCTTTTACTTCAATCCCGTTCATAGCAACACCCGCAATAAATGGTGTTTCAATGACTTTCGGGTTAACAGACATTTGTACAGCTTCTAATACATCACGACCCGCTAAATCAATTGCCGCACAACGTTCAAATGTTAACTCGATATTTGCACGATGGGCTGCGATTAACGCATTGACAACTCGGTCAACATTACCACCTGCTAAATAGTGGCTTTCTAGTTGATTAATCGTCACAGGTAAACCTGCTTTATGCGCTTTAATTAATGGGTTTACAATTCGTGATGGGATTACACGACGTAATCGCATACCGATTAATGTGAAAATACTAACGCGGACACCTGCAGCAAGTGCAGAAATCCACAGTGCCACTGGTACAAAGGTAAAGAATACCGCGACAACAATAAATAATATGACTAGCCCTGCAATTGGACCTATTAAAGCTAAATCAAATCCCATTTGCTATTCCTCCATCTCTTTTTCTGTTTGTCTCACAACAATACGTGAGCCTTCTACTTTAATAATTTCTACATGTTTCTCCGCATCAACATAGCCACCTTCCGATACTACGTCAATGCGTTCATTACCAAATAGCATTGTACCTGCTGGACGAAGTGGTGTAATCGTTGTCCCCACTTTTCCGAGCAGCTCTGTGCGATTCACGTTAGATACATAGCCCTCTTCCGTCGTAGTCGCATCCATCAAGACAAGCTTGTTTAAAACATGCAATTTTTTACCAAAAAATTTCATCAGGATCACCATTCCTATTATCGCTACAACAAGCGCAATGAAAATCGCAATAATCATTTGCATCATGTTCGCACCTGCCAGTATTAGACTTAGTAAGATTAACAAACCACCTAAAATACCAACAATACCTCCGGGGACAAAAAATTCCGCAATAACAAGCGCCAAGCCTACAATAAATAAAAGTAATGTTTCATAACCTGCCAAGCCTGCTACCATATGGCCGAAGAAAAATAATCCAAATGCTGACAATCCCATTATACCTGGAACACCAAAACCTGGCGAATATAGCTCAACTACAAGTCCCAAGCTTGCAATCGACAATAAAATCGGAACTATAATCGGATTCGTAATAAAACGAGCAAGTTTTTCAGCAAAAGTAGGTTCAATTGGAACGATATCACTACCATTTAATTGCGTTACTTTTAAAAGATCTTGGAAATTCGAAACCGTTCCTTTAGAATACTTTACCTTTTCTGCCTCCGAAGCAGATAAAGTTAATAACTTCCCTTCTCCCGCTCGGAATTTTGGTAAATCAACAGATGCATCAGCCATTGCACGTGCATATTTCGGATCAAGTTTTTTTGATTCTGCAGCTGCCTCCATTTGAGCAACCCATGCACTATGAGCTTTTAAATCTGCCGCATTTCCTGCTGAGTCAATAACTGCAGCCGCCCCGATCGTTCCATTTGGCACCATATAGATTTCATCCGCATGTAAGGCTAAAAAAGCACCTGCAGAATGCGCATCTTTGTTGATATACGCAATCTTACGTATATCCGTTGCATCCATTAGCATAGCAATATCACCAGCCGCATTCACGAAACCGCCAGGCGTATGAATGTCTAAAATAATCGCCTCTGCATAGTTTTCTTCCGCCTCTTTAAAAGCTCGTTCTAAAAATGCGTGAAGTCCTCGTTCTACTTCATTATGAATAGGTATGTGGTAGACCTTACTACTTGCAAAAGCCGACGTTAATGGAAACGCTAACAAAAATGTCACCCAAATAACTAATAAATAACTGAGGATTCTTCGTCTCCGCATCTTTTTCCCTTCCTTCTAATCATGCTTCTCTCCTGTATATACGACTGACTATGCAAAAAGTTTCATAAATCCTAATAATTTTATTATACAGTGATTTTTTATTTTTCGTTTAATAAACGTATTTATACAATCAGTATATAACATAAAAGCCGAATGAATCTCAGGGATCACATTCGGCTTCTTCAATATGTACGTAAATTTGAGAGCTTAAAGTAAAATACCTGAAATTAACCGACATGCGATTAATTCCAGGTATATCTTTGTCTGCTCAGTGAATCATACAATTGCGTGTTATGAACGTAGGGATTTTTAATGGGAAATTAAATTACCACTTACGTTTACGTGCAGCTTCTGATTTCTTTTTACGTTTAACGCTAGGTTTTTCGTAGAACTCGCGCTTTCTAACTTCTTGAATTGTACCACTTTTTGATACAGTACGTTTGAAGCGGCGAAGAGCATCTTCAAGCGATTCGTTTTTGCGAACGACAGTTTTTGACATCTCTCTTTCCCTCCCTCCGAACACACGTCAATACACAAATAGGCAAATAACCAACTGTTGTGTACTAAAGAATTATAACGTATTGTCTAAAAATGGTCAATAGAAAGTATACGAATTAATCCAATGAATTTTTGGTTTTATTAACTTAAGAATTTTCAGCTTGCTTTTGGACAACAATAAACACACATAGTTTTTAATTATTGGTTCATTGAGGAGAAAAAATGAAAACATTTAAAAATAAATTAAATCCTCCAAAAATACTAGTGCTAGGCTTTGCCGTCATCATTTTAATCGGAACATTTTTGTTAATGCTCCCCATTGCAACTGTCGATGGTAAAGGTCTTTCATTTTTAGATGCTTTATTTACCGCTACCTCAGCTACCTGTGTTACTGGACTGGTTGTTGTAGATACCGGTGATACATTTTCGATATTTGGAGAACTAGTTATTCTTCTTCTTATCCAAATTGGCGGATTGGGCTTTATGACGTTCGCGACGTTTTTATTTTTGCTACTAGGAAAAAAGATTTCTTTAAAAGAAAGGCTTTTGTTAAAGGAGGCATTTAATAACGTTACAATTGCTGGTCTAGTTAAATTGGTTAAAAGGATACTGTTATTTACCGCACTGATTGAATTTATAGGTGGCTTCATTTTATCTATTCGTTTTTCGTTCGATATGCCTGTAGGTAAAGCCATTTATTTCGGATTTTTCCACGCCATATCGAATTTTAATAATGCAGGGTTTGATTTGATGGGTGGCTTTAAGAGCTTAACAGAGTACGTAGACGATCCTTTCGTCGTAATAACTATTTGTGCACTTATTACGATTGGAGGCTTAGGGTTTATTGTTATAAATGAACTATATGAATACCGTGAAACGAAACGACTTTCAGTGCACACAAAAATTGTATTAACTACAACGCTTATTTTAACAGTCGGCTCGACATTTTTAATTTTCTTATTTGAATACGGAAATAGTAAAACTCTTGGGCAACTGTCTGGATGGGGCAAAATTCTTGGTTCATTATACCAAGCAGTTACACCAAGAACTGCTGGCTCTAATACCCTTCCTATTAGTGATTTAACACATTCAACATTATTTTTAATAATTTGGCTAATGTTCATCGGAGGCGGTTCAGGATCAACTGCTGGTGGTATTAAAATAACGACTTTTGCTGTTTTAGTTGCTACGATGTGGTCTCAATTAAAAGGGCAAGAAGATGTTGTGCTTTTTAGACGTAGAATCGTTCATGAAACAATTTTAAAAGCATTAACAGTCACAATGTGTGGGATGATGATTGTCGTACTTGTTACCATTGTCTTAAGTATTATTGAACAACGTCATAGTTTTATGATGTATTTATTTGAGGCTACTTCTGCATTTGGAACCGCTGGACTTTCAATGGGGCTAACTCCCGAGCTATCAACTGGTGGCCGTCTTCTTATTATATTAACTATGTTTATCGGAAGATTAGGCCCTTTAACTATTGCTTTTGCCATTACAAATCGACGAAAAAAAGAGGCTTTCCGTCATCCAAAAGGAAATATTATGATCGGGTAACCATGATAAAGGAGCGATGAGTACAATGACTATCAAACAATATGCTGTTATAGGTCTTGGTAGGTTTGGAGTAAGCGTAGCCCGCAAATTGCATGAAGCTGGACATGAAGTTTTAGGAATCGATATTAACGAGGAAAGAGTCGAAGATGCCGAACAATATGTTACACATGCAGTAGTTGCTGATACGACAGAAGAAAAAGCGCTTAACTCCATTGGGATAAGAAATTTCGATTGTGTCATTGTTGCTATAGGTATTGATATGCAATCAAGTATTTTAACTGTCTCCTTATTAAAGGAGCTTGGTATCAAAAAAATAATCGCAAAGGCTCTTGGAAAAAGACATGGACAAGTTTTAGATAAAGTGGGTGCTCAATGGGTTATTTACCCTGAGAGAGATATGGGGGAACGTGTAGCCAATCAGCTACTTTCACCGAATATGCTAAATTACATTGAATTGTCAAAAGAATACAGTATAGAAGAAATTATGATTCCTTCTAAAATGGCTGGTCACAATCTACGTGATTTAGACATTCGAGCTAAATATAATGTCAGTGTTATCGCCATAGTTCGAGAGGGTAATATTACCATTTCACCCTCTCCAGATGAGATTATTAAGGAAAAAGATATATTAGTTATGATTGGGCATAGAAAGGATCTCACTGTATTTTCAAATATTGAATAGAAAAAGGAATCAATTAAAAAAGGCTGCATCAAAAGGCAATTTCCCTTTGTAACAGCCTGCTATATTTTATCAAATATACCTCGGTATAATTGCCGCTGACGCTTTGCTTTCACTACAAAAAATAATGGCTGAAAGAAATTAAAAAACTTTCTTGCTATCCCTATCGTCTTTTAAAATCTCTACCGCCTCTCTGAAACGTAGAGAATGGACGATTTCTCGTTCGCGTAAAAATTTCAAGCTATCATTCAAATCAGTGTCATCTGATAAATCAATAATCCACTGATATGTCGCTCGTGCCTTTTCTTCAGCTGCAATATCCTCATACAAATCAGCAATCGGATCCCCTTTAGCCTGAATATAAGTTGCCGTAAACGGTGATCCAGCTGCATTCTGATAAAATAATGCCCTGTCATGATTGGCATAATGTTCTCCAAGACCTGCCTCTTTAAGCATCTCTGGAGTGGCATCCTTCGTAAGTTTATAAACCATCGTGGCAATCATTTCTAAGTGAGAAAATTCCTCTGTAGCTATATCTGTCAACAAACCAACCACTTTATCAGGAATAGTATAGCGCTGATTCATATATCGAAGTGCTGCTGCTAATTCTCCATCTGCACCACCATACTGCTCAATTAAATACTTAGCTAGCATTGGGTTACACGTACTCACCCTTACTGGATACTGGAGCTTCTTTTCGTAATACCACAAAAAAATTCCTCCTAGTTACTCAAAATCAATTATGCCGCGGCATAATTGCATCCGGAACGCTACCAAAACATGTGCTGATAGAAGTTAAACTTGCCATGGCCAAGGTGTATCTACCCAATTAAAAGGATAATTTGAATAACTTCTCCCAAAATTCATAAGCGGACCAAATTTTTGCTCAAATGCAACCTTAAGTCGCATACTTATTTCAGTGTTTTCATTAAATTGCCGGATAGCATCATAATCGTGAGGATGAGTATCTAAATAAAGATTTAATTCCACTATTACAAAATCAATGGCTTGTATTTCTTCAAGTAGCTTATAAAATTCTGGTGGCATCTCTTTACTCATTCTTCATCCCTCCTTCTTGGGGATTTGGATAGGGGCTAAATAATTGAGGCCATAATGTGCCGGATCTGAGAGCTTCTTGAGGAGTTTGATATTGTGGTAGCCCAGGTGGTTGAAAACTCATATACAATTGGGGCGGTGTAGAAAAACTTTTAACCCTTATTGGTGGACATGGATCGAATGGGCTAATATAAGGCTTCCAATATTTATATTGAGTAAACATTGCATCCTCCCTTCTGTAATCAATTACATCAGTGGAGTATATGAGGTATGTAAAATTTTTATTCAGAGTAGTGTTATGATCAGGGGGAAGTCACATAACAAGATTGGTAACACTCATGTACTAAGAACACAAAAGTAGCTCGCATTTTGAAAACGCGAGCTGTATTTTGTACCTATTTTTATGCATTTTTATATAGTTACACCAAGAAAATATCCTATAGAAATAAAAATAATTACCCATGTCAACGCTCCAAAACAAGCGAAAGCAAGATAAGTCCTAAAGCTCATCTGGGTTATTCCAGACATATAACTTGTTACATGTCTAATACCCGGAACATAATATCCTATAATTATTGTCCATGGTCCAAAACGATGAAACCATCGTTCAACTTTAATAAACCGTTTATCATTGAGACCAATCCATTTTCCATATTTTAATATTATAGGTTTCCCTAATTTATTACCAATTAAATAGCTAATGATCATACCAGTAGATGAGCCAAGAAAACTTAAAAGTATACTCAATAGATAGTTTAAATGCCCCTCTTGACACATAAATCCCACAAACGTCATTAAGATCTCATCGGGAACGGGTAAGCCAATTATCCCTAAAGATAAAAGTAAAAATATAGCAAGATATCCATATTGACTTATAAAACTGCTTATGAATTCCACGAATAGTTTCTCCTTTTTTTAATACAATTCGTTACCTTTTTCAAATATCATATATTACCCCATTTTTGCTTATTAAACACCGGAATGATGAATCCATTATGCCTCGACATAATAACAGATGTTTGTACACCCGCTAAAAAGTAACTAATCCCATGATCTCACCACCTATAGAGGTGGGAGACTTTTGTAGCTGAAGCTTCGCTTTCGCTACAAAACACTTGTTGAAAGAAGTTAAAAAATTGAGAGGCAATTTAGATTAAAATATAGTAGTTAACGAATGATTGACACGTTAATTTTACGATATTTTATGTTATCGATGTTACTAAGTTATGTAAGAATTCGGTTCGTATCTATACAATGTTCTTGTAAAATGATCCAATCATCAAGATTCTTATATTTATAAAAATCTTAATGATAAACCATAAAGATTATAATATTACTCCCTATACATTTTTGCAATCACTCTTCATAATACATCATCTACTATAAGGTGAACTACCCACCACTTAAAACCTAACAGTTTTTGAAGTGGGAGCTTCTCAACTCATCGTTTCTTTTAGTAGCCAACTATCCCTCTTGTTCCAAAAGTTCTTTTTATTATGCTAACGCTAATAAACGCATTCCTTCATATTTGAAGTTGATAGCAGCATTCCAGTCTCTGTCTGCTACAAACCCACACTCACAGTAGAACGTACAATCCGAAAGAGATAGAGACTCCTTTACTTAACCACAATTGGAACAAGTTTTGGAGGAAGGAAACCATCTGTCTATTTTAAACAACTTTTTTCCTTGCTTCTCTAACTGGTATCTAAGAAAAGTTGTAAACATGCCCCAAGCATTATCTGCAACACGGAGGCTTTAACTTCTTTCAGCTAGGTTGGACATTATCAAATTTCCAATGAAAAGGGGGCTAGTTCGTGAAGAACAGCCCCGTATCCCTTACTATATAAGGATTTCCATTACTATTAATAATTAGAATCTGCAATTAATCCGTTCATAATAGCAACACCAGAGCTTGCTCCAATACGAGTTGCTCCTGCCTCAATCATCTTTTTCATATCCTCTAAGCTTCGTACACCACCAGAGGCTTTTACACCTAAATCTGGACCTACTGTTTTACGCATTAATGCAATATCTTCTGCTGTTGCGCCTCCAGTAGAAAAACCAGTTGATGTTTTCACATAATCAGCACCTGCTGCCACAGCTAGCTCACATGCTTTTACTTTTTCTTCGTCAGTTAGAAGGCAAGATTCAATAATTACTTTTACAAGTGCATTGCCTTTCGCCGCTTCAACAACTGCAGCAATATCTGCTTGAACAAGGTCATAGTTTTTATCCTTTAACGCACCTATATTTATAACCATGTCTACCTCTTTAGCACCGTTAGCAATCGCATCTTTCGCCTCAAATGCTTTAACAGCTGGCGTGTTAGCGCCTAAAGGAAAGCCAATTACTGTGCAAACTAAAACCTCTGAGCCTTGTAATAGCTCGCTGCTATAATTTACCCAAGTTGGATTTACGCAAACAGAAGCAAAGTTAAATTGTTTTGCCTCTGCACACAGTTTTTCGATTTGTTCTTTTGTTGCTTCAGCCTTTAATAATGTGTGATCAATCATACGCGCGAAATTTTGTTCCATTTTTATTAAACTCTCCTCTATCAACAAGTTGTACGTACCTCTTTCGCATCATAACATTTTTTAACGGTGCCGTCTAATTTCTTTTATAGTTAGGCGATTTCTATAAGAGTACCTATAAAATAAATACGTGATATCTTTAATCAAAAATAAAGTAAAACACCGTCCAAAGTTCGAACGGTGTTTCTCTTCGTAGTTACTCTATTTTATTTTACAGTTTCTAAAACACGAACAAATTGCCCTTTAGAATGCGGATATCCAGCTTGAGTAACTTTCACCTTCACAAGCTGACCGATTAGGCTTTCAGGACCTTCAAAGACTACTTTTAAGTAATTATCTGTATAACCCGTTAAAAGCCCTTCTTCTTCGCTTCCATCATGCACGAATTCTTCAGGAATTACTTCTAGTACTTGATCTTCAAAGCGAGAAGCATATTCCTTTGCTAATTGGTCATTTAATGCGATTAATCGGTGAACACGTTCGTTTTTAATGTCTTCGTCAATTTGGTCCTCCATGCGCGCTGCTGGTGTACCTGTCCGTGGAGAGAACGGGAATACGTGTAATTCAGAAAACTTATGATCACGTATAAAGTTATATGTTTCCATGAACTCTTCCTCTGTTTCTCCTGGGAAACCTACGATTACGTCAGAAGTGACAGCTAAGTCTGGTAAAGCTTCATGTAGTTTAGTTAAGCGTTCACCGAAGAACTCCATTGTATACTTACGACGCATACGTTTTAAAACTGTATCAGAGCCAGATTGGATTGGAATGTGTAAGTGATTCACAACGATTTTTGATTCACGTAAAACTTCAATCACTTCATCTGTTAATTGACTTGCCTCAATCGATGAAATACGAAGACGTTTTAAGCCTTTCACATTTGCCTCTAAATCACGTAGTAGCTGAGCTAAATTGTAATCTTTTAAGTCTTGTCCATAGCCACCTGTATGAATACCTGTTAGAACAATTTCAAGATACCCCGCATCAACTAGTTGTTGGGCTTGATTCAATACTTCTTGAGGATCACGAGAACGCATTAGCCCACGTGCCCATGGAATAATACAAAACGTACAGAAGTTATTACAGCCTTCTTGTATTTTTAAAGACGCGCGTGTACGGTCTGTAAATGCAGGCACATCTAATTCCTCATAAACACGATTTTTCATAATGTTGCGTACAGCATTAATTGGTTGGCGTTCAGTAAGATATTGGTCTATGTAGCCAAGTAATTTTGTACGATCCTGCGTTCCTACAACAATGTCAACACCAGGAATCGCCATAATTTCAGCTGGAGATGTTTGAGCGTAACATCCTGTTACACAAATGACAGCGTCAGGGTTTTGACGAATAGCTCGACGGATAACTTGACGTGATTTTTTATCCCCTGTATTTGTTACTGTACATGTATTAATGACATAAACGTCTGCTTGACGATCAAACTCCGTACGTTCATAACCTTCTTCTTTAAATAGTTGCCAAATTGCTTCTGTTTCATAATGATTTACTTTACAACCTAGAGTATGGAAACTCACGATTTTCGGTCGCTCGTTACTCATAATATATATCATCCTTTCAAGAGTACACTACAATAAATAAAATTATTAACGTGTCTTATAATAGCACAAATAAAGATAATGAGCCTAGCTTTTTGGCTAAGCTTATTTTTTGAATAAAAAAACAAGCACCATAGTATCGAGTACCTGCTTGTTAAAAGGCTGTTCCACTAAAATCAAAAACATCCTTTTTATCCTTCTTGCTCCATTTATTTCAATTAAGACACCTGTTATCCCCACATCATTTTACAACCCTCTAGCTCCTCCCAATAAACCCTCGAAAGAAATCAATTCCTTTGGTTATAAAATTGTAAAAAGGCAGTCGAAAATTAGATTCAACCTAACTTTCAACTGCCTACTCAAATATTGGATTTTTATTAGTGCATAATTAATATTATATGGTTCATTTTTTTATTACATTTTTTTGCAGTAAAGTGCCTTTTTTCTTTGTTCTACTCCTCTAAAAACTAGAGATTATTAAGGACTAGTAGGAGGAGTAAGTCCGAAAAGATTAGGAGTTATTACATTAGTGCCAGCTCCAAGGCGGACTTGTTGAACTTGCAGTACTTTTACAGTAAGCTCCAGCACAATCTTTTCACGCAATGTGCTGAAAGTGCCTTCTGGTGCTGCCATTTTTGGTGAGAAATCAAGTTCAAAGAAGTTTGCAGCTACTAACTCGCCAAATGGTTGTTCATTGTATTTAACGAGATTTTGGAAGAAAGCCTTATCCAATCGAGCATCCATTTGCGTTTTTTCATTAAGGAAATTCGCTTCGGCAAACTCGGATATCCCTAAGATTGGAGTAGGGCCTCCAGGTGTTTGTGGGAAAGCAAGGTCTGTAAAACCAGAAAATGGAACATCGGCAATTCTATCACGAAGCGCCCCATTACATGCCGATGAAGCATATTCTATATTTTTGCGAATATGTCCCGCTACAAATAACTTAGCTCTTGTTACCGCAAAAAAATCAGTGTTGTCAATACGTGTAAAAGCAACCGGTACTAATTTAACTTGATTTAAGAATACATTTTTTTTCACTCTTTTGATTTCAGTTGCTGCAGGAGTGAGCGTAATATCCGACTCCACAACGATTTGAAGTGTTGGTTCTGAAAGTACCACTGGAACTTTAATAGTTGGAGCCGTAATCGGTGTAGCTACTACTGGGGTAGTAGCACTAGTTAATGGCATTTGTTCAGTTGATGCCACCGGACAAGGTTCGGCCTTACTAACGTGATTCACTTGACTATCTAATTGTTCACTCAAAATGTTCCCTCTTTTCATTTTTTTTATGAGGTTACTCATATCGCTAGAATATGTAGGGAATTAATCCATACATGGACATTTACACTAGTTTTTTTAAAAAAGAGTTTTTTGAGCAGAGATAAAAGTTCAACCATCCTTTAGATCTTTGGCACTCGAATTTTCTGTGCCTGTAGCAAGTGAATGATTATTTCTAATACTATGTTTTGACACATTTGATTTGAATGAATTAATGACTCATTTTGTGCAGGTACTGCATTCCCAATGTGAGAGGCTGTATATTTAATACTCTGATGAATATACCCTTCAATAAATAAATTCCCCCTCAACGCTGAACATGTCCCATTACCTAATGATTGAGAAAACTGAGTAGGAACGAATCTACAATTGGTTAATACTACCTCGTTCGAGATATCTTTAACTCCCACAATTCCTTTTTCGAATACGGTATTCTCTTCAAGACATATTTCTATTTTATATTCTCCTATTACAACTGGAGCTCTAATGTGCAAAAAGTCATCGGAACTGTAAGAGTGATGATTGGTTTCTCCTTTATTAATTGATTGTGTGTTATGTAAGGGAACTACAACTGATTTAGACGGATTACTCTTCTGATTATTTTTATCATAAGTATCAGTTTTCATTAAAAATATAATTTGATTAATTTTTGAGTGAACCAACCGACAATCAGGTTGTTCAGGATAATCCGTTGTAGTACTAAATAGTTTGGTTTCAAATTGCGGAGTAAGATGATTGTCTGGATCAAGAAAATCAAATGTATTTTTAACAGCCTCACCACAGATAGGAGCATGAAGAAAATTATCAATTTCTACGTGAGTAGAGAATGGGCTTTTTTTGGTTTTAGAATATACTTTCCCTTGTACCGACTCAGGAAATGCATTAACACGATCTGTAAAATTGTTATTCTCCATCTCTTCTGTATCCATAAGACATATTATTTTCTTTCCAATATCGGATTCAGAAGGACTGCAAATATCACGTTTAGAGTCTAGTTGGGGTGCAAAATCTTGTTCTTCTACAGGCTTGGTTTCTTCTGCATCTTCTGAATCAAGGGGATCATTCATTTCATCCCCTACATTAGTTTCAGAAGGAATGAGTAGTTCACGATCGGAATCTAGATGAGATGCAAAATCCTGTTCCACAGGCTTGGTTTCTTCTGCATCTTCTATATTAAGGAGATCATTCATTTTATCCTCTATATTAGTTTCAGAAGGAATGAGTAGTTCACGATCGGAATCTAGACAAGCTACAAAATTCTGCTCTTCCATGGGCTTGGTTTCATCTGTATCTTCTGCATCTAGAAGATCATTCATTTCATCCCTTACATTAGTTTCAAAAGGAATAAGTAGTTCACGATCGGAATCTAGATGGGCTACAAAATTCTGTTCTTCCACAGGCTTGTTTTCGTCTGTATCTTCTGAATAAAGGCGATCATTATCAAAAGGGATAAGTAGTTCACGGTCGGAATCTAGATGGGCTACAAAATTCTGTTCTTTCACAGGCTTGGCTTCATCTGCTTCTTCTGTATCAAGAGAATCATTCATTTCATCCCCTACATTAGTTTCAGAAGGGATGAGTAGTTCACAATCGGAATCTAGATGAGATGCATAATTCTGTTCTTCCACAGGCTTGGTTTCATCTACATCGTCTGTATCAAGAGGATCATTCATTTCATCCCCTACATTAGTTTCAGAAGAAATGAGTAGTTCACAATCGGAATCTAAATGTGATGCAAGGCTAGTTTCATTTTCTTTATCTATATCAAGGAGATCATTTATAAAATCGGAGTAAGGAGAATTTTGTTGCGTTGCTTGATCCATTTCGATGGGTTCAATTTGACAATTATATTTTTGTTTGGAACTTATCTCTTTCATCTCTTTATAGTTAATCCATGGAGTTTGCATTAGTTCACTCCCAAATAATGTTTTGGAAAAATATTGTGCAACATTTCATTCGTAAAATCCTACGATAAGAGAAACATGTTCAAAATCGTTTTCTTCAGGGAAAAAACTCATGAAGTAACCCGTTTTCATTTACTTACGTTACGTTGCTATGATGAATAGGGATTGGTGAAAAAATTGCCATTTTCATTTTTTCTAATGTTTGATAACAGCTAAACACTTTTTTCTTCTATTTTTGTTCGAATAGATGATAGATGTGTATAGCTTTTAATGAATGCCCCCTTTTTTCGAATATTGTCAAACAACATCACTATGAGCTACTTTTATTTTGATCTAAGTTTTGCACTTATAATTACAATCCATATTATGCTTTATTTCCACTTTTGTCACAGAGTACTCTCCAAATCTCAGGTAGCAATTAAGATATCCATGTGTTTGAGAGACGATAGCACCCAAAATTTTATCTATCCACTATTTTGTTTTCAACTCGATTATTTAATAGCATCTTTTAATACAAAAGCAGTTGAAAGTTCGATTTAACCGAACTCTCAACTGCCAACATAAATTTTAGATTTTTTCAGTGCTCTCGAAATGCCCTTTCTTATCGGTTTTGCTCCTCTAAAAACCGTGATTAACAACAAGGATTAGAAGGAGGAGGTGTAATAGTTGGACTAGGTGGAGGAGTCAATTCTGAAAAAACAGGAATTATTACATTAGAACCAGCTCCAAGGCGAATTTGTTGAACTTGCAATACTTTTACAGTAAGCTCTAGCACGATTTTTTCACGTAATGTGTCGAAAGTGCCTTCTGGTGCTGCCATAACCGGTGAAAAATCAAGTTCAAAGAAGTTTGCAGCTACTAACTCGCCAAATGGTTGTTCATTGTATTTAACTAGATTTTGGAAGAATGCTTTATCCAAACGAGCATCCATTTGCGTAGTTTCATTAAGGAAGTTCACTTCGGCAAACTCGGAAATTCCTAAAATCGGAGTAGGGCCTCCTGTTGTTTGTGGGAAAGTAAGATCTGTAAAACCAGAAAACGGAACATCGGCAATTCTATCTTGGAGTGCCGCGTTACATGCTGCTGAAGCATATTCTATATTTTTGCGAATATGTCCCGCTACAAATAATTTAGCTCTTGTTACCCTAAAAAAGTCAGTGCCAGCAATACGTGCAAAAGCAACCGGTACTAGTTTCACTTGATTCAGGAATACATTTTTTTTCACTCTTTTGATTTCAGTTGCCGCAGGACTAAGCGTAATATCCGACTCCACAACAATTTGAAGTGTTGGTTCTGCAAGTACAACTGGAATTTTAATAGTTGGAGTCGTTAACGGTGTTGCGACTAATGGAGTAGTATCATTAGTTAATGGTATTTGTTCTGTTGATGTTACTGGACAAGGTTCGACTTGATTCACTTGATTATCTAATTGATCACTCAAAAAATTCCCTCTTTTCATTTTTTAGTATTAGGGAGCGCTCTATATTAGAATATGAAGCACTTAAAACTATACATGGACTTGTATACTAGTTTTTTTACTTATATATAGAAATGGGATTTTTGAGTTGAGCATTGTTGTGTTTTAAAGCTTTTCTTTAAACTCGGACCTCATCTGGACGCTACAGTTAGATCGCTGAATTATTCACTTACTTTTTCCAATAATACGTATTTTATTTATTTTCCCATATATGTAAAATGCCAAATCCAACCCCATTAACTAAAGCTAATATTGAAACGGTAATTGGTATTTTACCTACTTCAAGTAAACGAATACTAAATAATTCAGGAAATGAATTAGTATATAGTCCTGTAGCAATAAAGGTTGCAGAATAGATCATAGAAGCAATTACAAAAAAATAAATGATTAAGATATTTACTTAAGTTCATCACGAGAGATAAAACAATAAAAAACGGCTTCTCCCTAAATTCGGTATGTTTGTAGCGACGAAACTAAACTATACAAAAAGGTGAATGCCCTATATTTTGAAAAATATGATTTATGAAATAATCACAAATATAGGGCGAATATCCACCCCATTTAAGTAAGAATACTACAATATTTAAATGGGAATTTTACTAAAAAATCAAACCTATTCTAACGAGTTTATTTGGACGACAATGTAAAAAAGCCGATTCAAATCGGCTCTTTTTGTTAGGATTATTAATAAAAAACAGTCATTGATTGTGGTTTTTGCCTATTCCTTCAAACCTTGCAATGACTGCACTTACACGTAATTACATTGCACTTTACCCATGCACAGCCATTGTTTGAAAAGCCTCTTTTGACAAGGCTAAATGCCTATTTCATTCAAATTCATAAGATATTGCAGACAGTGCATATAGTGGCGCTGTTTCTGCTCGTAAAATTCGGGGTCCTAATGACATCGTTTGAGCACCGGCTTGAAGCAGAACATCTGCTTCTTTTCTAGCAATGCCGCCTTCTGGACCAAAGATAATAAGTATTGATTTCGACTTCTGGTCATACACATTTTTTAACTTCTCCGCAAATCTTGTGCGTTGTTCCGCTTTTGCATCCTCTTCATCCGCTATAAAAACGGCGTCGAAATTGTCAACTTGTTCTACTAGCTGTTTAAAAGAGATTGGTTCATAAATTTCCGGGATATGTGTACGATGGGATTGCTCAGCTGCTTCTTTTGCAATTTTTTGTAGACGCTCTTGCTTTTTGGCACCTTTCTTTTTATCCCATTTAACGATGGAACGCTCTGCTTCAAAAGGCAATAAGGCAAACATTCCAAGTTCTGTTGCCTTTTGTGTAATAAGTTCTAGTTTATCGCCCTTTGGCAAACCACATGCCACTGTTACATGAACAGGTAACTCGGGAGAAGGAATAATTCCACCTGTAGTTTGGACGTGTACCTCATCTGCTTCAAAGGCTACAATTTCACAAATATGGGCGGTATTTTGTGCAACTACAACGATTTTGTCGCCTTCTTTCATACGCATTACTCGTTCAATATGTCGCGCATCCTCTCCGCTAATACGTGCTTCCTCAATAGTCGTCTTAATAAAATAACGTTGCATGTCACCATACTCCTTTATAGCAAGAAGAGAAAACGCCAAATCGCCAGCACTCGGCTCACGATTTGGCGCTTCCTCAATCAATTTATTGTGGTCGACGGGCAATGATCGCTACCCAATCTTCCATTAGTAATACTTCTTCGATTACAAACCCTGAAGCTTCAAGTGCTGCTTTTACATCATCACGTTTTGCGCCAATGATGCCTGAAGTGACATATAATCCACCCGGTTTAACAACTGAAAATGCATCGTCAGTAAAGGACATAATAATTTCTGCTAAAATATTAGCCACAACGACATCAGCTGGTTCTTTAACTGTATCCAATAGATTTCCATGGAATACAGATACTTTATCATCTACTTTGTTTAATGCAGCATTTTCTTGTGCTGAACGTACAGCTACTTCGTCTAAATCAAGTGCATGTACGCTTTTAGCTCCTAGTAAGGCTGCACCAATTGATAGAACGCCTGAACCCGTCCCGATATCGATAACCGTATCGCCCTCATTTACGACCTTCTCAAGCCCTTGTAAGCACATAACAGTTGTAGGGTGTGTTCCTGTACCAAAAGCCATACCAGGATCTAATTCAATAATTAATTCATCTGTTGATACTGGTACATATTCTTCCCATGTTGGCACAATTGTAAAGCGTTCAGAAATTTTTACAGGATGATAGTATTGCTTCCATGCTGTTGCCCAGTCTTCCTCGTTAACCTCCACAATCGATACAACATTTTCACCAATATCGATGTTGAAGTTCGTTAGATTTGTTATAGCTGCCTTAATTTCTTCGACTGTTTCATTTAAAAAACTAGACTCCGATAAGTAAGCCTTAACAATAACACCATCTCTCGGAAAATCCGCTTCATTTAGCGCATAAATTTCACCATACTGATCCTCTCGTGGCTTCGCAAATTCTGCAGAATCCTCAATAACCACACCACTTGCCCCTGCTTCATGCAAAATATTCGAAATTGCTTCTACCGCTTCATTTTTTGTATGAATGGATAATTCTGACCACTTCACGTAGCTCTTCAGCTCCTCTAATTATTCACCTTGGAATTTTTTCTTAATTTTATCGAATAGTGAGCTTCCTTGCTCTTCAGGAATGTCACCACTGATTTCCGCAAATTCACGTAGTAATTGCTTTTGTCTTTCAGTTAATTTTTCTGGCGTTATAACTTTCACTGTTACATATTGATTCCCTGTACCATAGCCATGTACATTTTTGACACCTTTGTCTTTTAGACGGAATTGTGCACCTGACTGTGTGCCTGCTGGGATACGTAGTTTTACTTTTCCATGAACCGTTGGAACTTCAATTTCATCACCTAGAGCAGCTTGTGGGAATGTCAGTTTTAGTTCGTAATAAATATCATCGCCATCACGTTCAAACTCTTTATGTCCTTGAACGCGGAACATAATATATAAATCCCCCGCTGGTCCTCCATTTATACCTGGCTCACCTTGACCAGACACACGAATTTGCTGACCATCATCAACACCTGCTGGAATGTTAACTTTGATTTTCTTACGTTTTTGAACTTTTCCTTCTCCACGACAAGTTGAGCATTTTTCTTTAATGATTTTACCTGCACCTTGACATGTTGAACAAGTACGACGATTCATCACACGGCCGAAAGGTGTATCTACAGCTTGGTTTACTTGACCTGCACCTTGACATGTTGAACATATTTCTGGGTTAGTACCTGGTTTTGCACCTGAACCGTGGCAAGTATCACATAATTCATCTTTTGGAATTTCGATTTCTGTTTCTTTCCCGAAAATCGCTTCCTCAAATGTAATATTCATACGATATTGAAGGTCATCACCTTTGCGCGGTGCATTCGGGTCCTGACGACGACCGCCACCACCAAAGAATGAGCTGAAAATATCCTCGAAGCCGCCAAAGCCGCCGCCTCCGAAGCCACCACCAAAGCCTGCATTTGGATCCTCGTGGCCAAATTGATCATAGCGTGCTTTTTTCTGATCGTCACTTAACACTTCATAAGCTTCAGCGATTTCTTTGAATTTTTCATCAGCACCTGGCTCTTTATTAAGGTCAGGATGGTATTGTTTTGATAATTTACGGTATGCTTTTTTAATTTCATCTTTAGAAGCCGATTTCGTTAAACCAAGCACCTCGTAGTAATCGCGTTTCTCCATGATTCACACTCCGCTCTTTTTGCATAAAATCTATTGTATCACGCAGTTAAAAAAACTGCCTCTATTTTTATTATTAAATATTCATTAAAAATGTTACACACATGTTTTTCACTTTTCTCGCAGTTAGCCTATGTAACTAGACGAATCAATTATACCTTTGCATAATTGTAGCTGACGCTTCGCTTTCGCTACCAACACACTTGCTGAAAAAAGTTAAATGTGAGTAGGATATATCTAAAAGATAAAGAGAAAAGCCAAAGCCGCAAGCGGTCTTTGGCTTCTTCACTTAACTGTGTTACTTACTATTATTTATCGTCTTTTACTTCTTCAAAGTCAGCGTCTACGATATCATCTTTTTTACCAGCGCCAGCATCTGTACCAGCATCGCCACCTTGAGCTGCTTGAGCAGCTGCTGCAGCTTGTTCATATACTTTCATAACTAATGGCTGTAATACACCTTCTAGTTTTTCTTTAGCAGATTTAATGCCTTCTAATTCGCCAGCTTCAAGCGCTTTTTTCAGTTCATCACGAGCATCTTCAACAGATTTTTTCTCGTCTTCTGTTATTTGTTCGCCTAAGTCAGCAATTGTTTTGTCAACTTGGAACACTAATTGGTCAGCTTCGTTGCGAAGATCTGCTTCCTCTTTACGTTTAGTATCCGCCTCAGCATTTGCCTCAGCATCTTTTACCATACGCTCGATTTCATCCTCAGATAAACCAGAATCAGATTGAATAACAATTGTTTGTTCTTTGTTTGTACCAAGGTCTTTCGCTTTAACAGATACGATACCATTTTTATCAATATCGAATGTTACTTCGATTTGTGGTACACCACGAGGTGCTGGTGGAATATCCGATAATTGGAAGCGACCTAATGTTTTGTTGTCTGCTGCCATTGAGCGTTCACCTTGTAATACGTGAATATCTACTGCTGGTTGGTTGTCAGCTGCAGTTGAGAATACTTGTGATTTAGATGTTGGGATCGTAGTGTTACGGTCGATTAATTTTGTGAATACGCCACCCATAGTTTCGATACCTAATGAAAGTGGAGTTACGTCAAGTAGAACTACGTCTTTCACATCACCAGTTAATACGCCACCTTGAACAGCAGCACCCATCGCTACAACTTCGTCAGGGTTTACACCGCGGTGTGGCTCTTTATTAGTTTCTTTACGTACAGCTTCTTGTACAGCTGGAATACGAGTAGAACCACCAACTAAGATTACTTGGTCAATTTCAGATGTTGAAAGACCTGCATCAGATAACGCTTGACGTACTGGACCTACTGTACGGTTTACTAATGGTAATGTAATTTCGTCAAATTTTGCACGAGTTAAAGAAATTTCTAAGTGCAATGGACCTGCTTCACCAGCAGTGATGAATGGTAAAGAAATTTGAGTAGATGTTACACCCGATAAGTCTTTTTTCGCTTTTTCAGCCGCATCTTTTAGACGTTGCATAGCCATTTTATCTTTAGAAAGGTCAATGCCGTTTTCTTTTTTGAATTCTGCTACAAGATATTCGATGATAGCATCGTCGAAATCGTCCCCACCTAGTTTGTTATCACCAGCTGTTGCTAATACTTCAAATACACCGTCACCTAATTCAAGAATAGATACGTCAAATGTACCGCCACCAAGGTCAAATACTAATACTTTTTGATCTGTATCTTGTTTGTCTAAACCATAAGCAAGTGCAGCAGCTGTTGGTTCGTTGATAATACGTTCTACTTCTAAACCTGCGATTTTACCAGCATCTTTAGTAGCTTGACGTTGAGCGTCGTTAAAGTAAGCAGGTACAGTAATAACTGCTTTTGTTACTTTTTCACCTAAGTAGTCTTCAGCATAGCCTTTTAAGTATTGAAGAATCATTGCAGAAACTTCTTGTGGAGTATATTCTTTATCTTCCACTTTAACTTTTTCAGATGTACCCATTTTAGATTTAATAGAAATGATTGTGTTAGGATTTGTTACTGATTGACGTTTTGCTACTTCACCAACTTGACGTTCGCCATTTTTAAACGCAACAACAGATGGTGTTGTACGGTTTCCTTCTGGATTTGGAATTACTTTTGGTTCTCCGCCTTCAAGTACAGAAACACAAGAGTTTGTTGTTCCTAAGTCAATACCGATAATTTTGCTCATAAAAATTTCCTCCTATTTTTAAACGCAAATGATGCGTTTTCTAACTAAATGTAATTAACAAAATAGTACTAAGTCTATTCGTTTACAGATACCATTGTTGGGCGTAGTACGCGATCCTTTAACATATAACCTTTTTGAAGCTCGCGTAAGACAACACCCGTCTCTTTTTCACTATCTTGCTCCTGCATGACAGCTTGGTGAACATTAGGATCAAATTGCTCACCTTCAGCTTTAATAATCTGTAAGCCTTCCTTCTCAGTAGCTTCTATCAGAGAACGGTACACCATTTCAATACCTTTCACGATGGAAGCAGTTTCTTCAGAAGTCGCTTCAACTTGTAAGGCACGCTCAAAATTATCGATTACTGGCAGTAAATCAGACAGTAAGCTCTGAGCGCGATACTTTTCAGCAGCCTCACGATCAAGCTGATTGCGGCGGCGAATATTATCGAAGTCAGCACGTAAGCGTAGATGACGATTTTCCTCGTCGTCTAGCTTTGCTTGTAACTCAGCTAGCTTTGCTTCATACTGTTCTTCGATTGTTAATTCAGCTTTTTGTTCTTCTACTACTTCTGTTTCTTCTACTACATTTTCATCTTGTACATCTTGTACAAGGTCTTTGTTTTCAGTTGTTTCCGTCACTTTAATCCTCCTCATTATCAATCACTACGATTCTTCGTAAAGGCTTGTGTTAAATCCATACGTATTACGTCTAGTAAAGCAACAACACGCTTATAATCCATTCGTGTAGGACCAATAATTGCTATAGCCCCTTGCTGATCTTCACCAATAGAATAAGTGGTCGTAATGACACTACAGTTTTCCATTTCTAGTTGTTTATTTTCTGAACCAATACGAATTTGAATGCCCGATTCATTAGGATGGAAGAGTGACTGCACTTGGCTAGTCGTTTCCATTAAGTCCAAAATCATACGGACTTTATTTAAATCGTGGAATTCCGGTTGGTTGAACATATTTGTTTTACCACCATAGAAAATTTTACTTTCCGAATTATGCATCGTCGCTGTCACGAGAGCGTGAATAAAATCATCCGCTGATCGAACATGCTGTTGTAATACTGTTAGCACTTCAGCTTCGAGTTTTTTATGAATATCCTCTAATGACACACCTACTAGTCGTTCATTTAAGATATTAACCATTTTCTCTAAATCAGAAGCGGTAAAATTAGGTGGTAAACTAAACATGCGATTTTCAACATGTCCGTTATTCGTTACGATAATCGCTACTGCTGTATCGATAGAGAGTGGCACAATTGAAAACCGTTTAACACGATGTCTTTGAACGTCTGGTCCTAAAAGAATCGATGTATACGATGTCAGCTCTGATAAAATATTGGCTGACTTTCGGATAATATGCTCTACTTCTACTAAACGATCGTTGAAAATTGATTGGATTTGCTGAATATCCCTTGAATTAATGCCTTGTGGGTTCAACAAATGATCTACATAAAATCTATAACCCTTTTCCGAAGGCACTCGACCAGAGGAAGTGTGCGTTTTTTCTAAGAAGCCTAATTCCTCTAAATCCGCCATTTCATTTCGAATTGTGGCTGGACTAAATGTAATCTCTTTCTTTTTGGAGATTTGGCGAGAACCTACCGGCTGTGCAAACATAATAAAGTCATCTACAATAGCTTGCAATATTTGTAATTGCCGATTTGTTAGCATGATTATCACCTCTGTTAGCACTCAACTAAGAGGAGTGCTAATACTATTATTAAGTTATCAAATCCTACATTTTATGTCAACGATATCGCTCAATCTTCTAGTAAAAATTGTTGAAATACTTCATTACCTACAAAACGACCATTTCGCGTAAGACGAATTCCTTTAGTATCATGTTCTAAAAGACCTTCTGAAACTAACTTTTCAATAACATGTGAGTAATCCCTCTGCATTGATTCTTTAAATTTTTCTTCATATATAGAGTGTAGAATTCCTTCCGTTTTACGCAAACCTAAAAACATTTGCTCTTCGCGTTTCTCATTCTTTGTTACAACATGTTCATATACAATTGGTAGTTCCCCTGCATTTACTGCATCCATATACTTTTTCAATGGTCCATGATTTGAATACCGTACACCAGCTAGATACCCATGAGCACCTGCACCAAATCCTGCATATTCATCGTTTTCCCAGTATATTTTATTATGTTTAGAACTGAAACCAGATTGAGCAAAATTGCTAATTTCGTATTGTCGAAGCCCATGCGCATCCATCTGGCTCATTAGCATATCGTACATATCCGCTTCAAGATCTTCAGTTGGTAAATGGAGCTTACCTTTTGTGTATTGATTATAAAAAATTGTTTTTGGCTCCACTATTAGTGAATAGGCAGAATAATGTGGTATATCAAGAGCGAACGCTTTTTCTAAGGTATCCTTCCACTGTGCCATCGTCTGACCCGGCAAACCGTACATTAAATCTAGACTAATATTTCTGAAGCCTACCTTTTTCGCCAAGGTAATTGTTTCATAAACATGATTGTTGCTATGAGTACGACCAATTTTCTTTAACAACTCTTGATCAAAGGATTGTACACCCATACTTAAGCGATTTACACCACCATCAAACAATGCATGCATTTTTGCTTCCGATAGCTCGTCCGGATTGGCCTCTGATGTAAATTCTGTCACACTGTCCATCGGAATATACGTACGAATAAGCTCAAGAAGTCTTTCTATTTGTTGAGGTGATAGTGCTGTTGGTGTACCGCCACCAAGAAATATCGTTTCGATTTGCTTAAAACTCTCAGGATATTTTTTGGTCGCAAGCTCCATCTCCTTGCCAAGCATTTCTATATATTCATCTACTGGTTGATTTTTAAAATAAAATTTATTGAAATCGCAATAGTTACAAATTTGATGACAAAAAGGAATATGAATGTAAACACCTCGTGCCATAGCTATCCCTTCTTTCTCGTTAGTCTTTTCCATTTCCCTATTATAAACAATAGCGGCATGGAACGCCATGAATCAAGTTAGCAAAATAACTAAATCAAAACTATTTCGCATTAACATTATTTATCCGTATTATTGTCTGAAAATTCACGCCTTTATGTTATGCTAATTAAAAGCAAGAAACGGAGTGATCATGATGGACATAACTTTACAGCAACAGCAGCAGCAGAAAATAATGATGACACCTCAATTACAGCAATCTATTGAATTACTACAATATTCAACACTTGAACTTGAGCAATTTCTGTATGAACAGCAATTAGAGAATCCGTTAATCGACTTACAACCACCATCATTTCAAGAGCGTATTTTCGGAAATTCTCCTGCTCCCTTTCGAACAATTGAGAATGATTTATATACAAAAATTGTAGAACCAAACTACCGAGAAGAATTGTTACAACTAGCTACACTCACTTTTACAGGTGAAGATTTACAAATTGTACTGTTTCTTATTGAACAGTTAGATAACAAAGGCTATTCTCCAACACACCTTTCTACTGTTACAGATGAACAACATTATTATGGTATTCAGCTTTTGCAACAAATCGGTCCGCCGGGAATTGGTGCACGTACTCTGCAAGAATGTCTTTTGCTGCAAATTGAAGAGAATAATTATGATTTACAGCAACTTATTCAAAAAGGGCTGTTCCTATTAGCTGAACGTAAATTTCCTGAATTGATGAAATCTCTTAAACTTTCTAAGGAACAGTTATTAGCACTAATTAATCAGCTACAGCAACTAACACCAATACCTTGCACTTTGAACTCATTAGATAATATAGACTATGTCACACCAGATATTGTTGTTGTGATCGAAGATAGCACATTACAATTCAGCTTAAATGATCGCTCACTGCCATCGATTCGGCTTCATGATAGCTATAGAAATGTCGCATCTATACTACCCATAGCCGAACAAGCATATGTAAAACAGCATTATAAGCATTATGAATGGCTCGTCCATAGTTTACAGCGGCGCCGACAAACCATTATTCGTATCATGGCAGTAGTTCTACAGCAACAACAACAATTTTTCTACAAAGGGTTAGCTTATTTAAAACCTTTATCTCTAAGGGATGTCGCAACACAAATCGATATGCACGAGTCAACAGTAAGTCGAGCAATTCGGAATAAAATAATACTAACACCTGTTGGAACGTATTTATGGAAGGATCTATTTTCTTCTAAAATTGAAAGCACTCAAACAGAGCATTCTCAAACTTCAATTTTAGAATTGATTAAACATATAATCACCATGGAAAATAAACAAAAGCCTTTATCTGATCAAAAGATTACTGAATGCCTTGCCAGCTCTTTTCAAATCCATTTGGCTAGACGTACTATTAGCAAATATCGAGAGGAGTTAGGAATACCAGCAGCAAGCAAACGAAAGGAATTATAGATTTTACAGCCCATCCTATTGTTCTTACATGAATACGATTTCCCTCTATATAAATGTAATTTTGGCTATACGCCCATTCGCGAGCAGAAATAGGCTTCATAAACTTCTTAATAGCAAAAAATAGTATGCTAGAAGGCACCTTCAAGCATACTATTTTCTCTTTTGGATAGTCCATATATCCAATACTTATAATATCGTTACTTATTTTATATGGTTTTGATTAAAATACTCGCAATAACAACACTTCCAATAGTGACAGTCGTGAATCCACCTACTAACATTGGTGTTAAAATTTCACTGAAGATTTTTTTCTGTTCATCCTCCGTTTTGCCAATACTTCTACTTACTTCCTCACATACGATGTAGTCTCCCGGAAAACCAAATGTAGCTGTTAACGCTACTGGAATACCTAGAAAATAATCCAATTTAAATAATTTTGCCCCTATAAAACCGCCTAAAAGAATACCTAGTACCCCTACAATAAGAATAGTGGCAACTGCAGGTAGCTGTTCGATAAACATATCAAATGTAATATCGTTCATCATCCCTATAACCATGAAAATAACCCCTGCCATCCCAATATTAAAACCATTTGCTTTTTCCATTACCCGTTCAGGATAGAAATTCACTAAGCGACCAATCATACCTACTGCCAAGGCCCATAAGCTGTAAGGAATACCAGTTACTTTAGATAAAGCAACTGCAATCGCACCTCCAATAAACAGCATAAACAATAAAACTAATTGCGTTCGGTATTTTTTAGGAACGATTAATTTCTCTTCTCCCTCTTCAAAGCTGTCATTATTGGAAGCAATAAAAGAGCCATTTTGGATTTTTTCTTGAATTTTCACAGCATGTTTTCGTAACAAAAGACTTGCAATAGGAATGCCTATTAGTGATTGTAGCGCCATGATAAGAGCTGGAATTGTAAGTAAACTGACAAACCCCAGCTCTTTCAATCCTTCTGAAGTAATTAAAACAGCAATAATTCCACCATTTAAAGGCCCAGTTCCAGCAACAGCTGTTTTATAGTCAAAAAGGAAAGTAACAATTGTTAAAATAAAGAGTGACGCAAAGAACATACCTAACACTGATATAATGACTGCTCTCCATTGCGAGCGAACCATTTTTAACGGAATTAACGTTCCCATATGAACTAACATCGGTGCTGTCCCTAGCACTGCTCCTACTGTTAAAAATGTCGAGTTAGCTAATAAATCTTGCGGAAAAATTCCTAGCCATAATAAGACTAAATAACCTACCATTGCCACAAAAAGCATTGGTACTCTAGCATTACTAATAACTGAAATAATTTCCCCTAGTGCAATTAACCCTAGTATGATCATTGTTGCAATTACTGGTTCTTGAAGCATTGTATCTCCTCCTTAAGAGTTTAGTGTTAACGCCGTATAAACTAATAGTTTCAATCCAACTTCTAACGAGTCCTCTTGGATTCTGAATTTAGGGTGATGATGTGGATAATTTAATGTTTCATCCTCAAAGCCTGCACCAATCCCTATAAATACGCCAGGAACTTTCGTTAAAAACGCCGAAAAATCTTCTCCAGCCATAATTGGATCAATGTGTAAAATATTTACTGACTCTAAATTTTCTCTAATAATATTTTCAATTAAAGAAGTCAAATGTTCATCGTTTACAACAGATGAATAGCCATAGTGATAGTCAAATTTATAATCAGCACCAAGTACCGCCGTGAAGTGCTTTACTTGAGTTTCAATTTCTTTCGCAATCAACTCACGTACTTCTTGCGAAAAAGTTCTTACACTTCCTCCTAAAAGCGAACGATCCGGTATAATATTTTTAGCACTCCCCGCATTAAATTCAGTGACAGCTATGACAGCACGTTCTGTTGAGTCAATTTTCTGTGGTACAATTTGATGTAATAAATTAGTAATTTGCGCACCTATTAAAATAGGATTAATGGAATTATGCGGTTCAGAAGAGTGCCCACCCTTGCCAATGATTTCAAGATCGAATGTATCAGAATTTGATGTAAAGGGACCTGAGCAAATACCTATTTTCCCTGTAGGAACCATAGAGAATAAATGCAATCCTATAATTTGATCAGCTCCTTCTAAAACTCCGGCTGCCACCATTTCTTTTGCTCCACCAGGAAATACTTCCTCTGCATGTTGAAAAATAAAGCGAATTTCTCCTTTAATAGATTGCTTGAGAGAAGATAAAATTTTTGCCGCACCTAGTAGCATTGAAGTATGTCCATCGTGGCCACAAGCGTGCATCACATTAGGCACTTTAGATGCGAATGGCAAATTTGTTTCTTCCTGTATAGGTAAGGCATCCATATCTGCTCGTAAAGCTAAGGACTTTCCAGGTATATCGCCTTTTAAAACAGCTAACACACTCGTCTTCGTCGGTCTAGTAACCTCTAAATTCCCAAAAGATATTAACTGGTTATAGACATAATCAGAAGTTGAGTATTCCTTAAACGACAGTTCAGGATTTTCATGTAAATACCTTCTCCACTGAATTACTTGCGGAACCATTTTCTCTAATTCTTTCGTAATGTTTAATGTAGTTGACATTTCTATTCCTCCTCTTTGTATCTACATTTTAATAATGCAAATAGCATGCCAACTTTTAAAAATTCTTTAAATATTCTTTTGAAAAGTGATGAGGAATCGTATTTACATAATAAATTGCGAAAATTTTCGCTAACCGCTAATTTTATAACCCCTTAAAATTGTGTGCAGATAAATTTTGCACTTGTAGAATTTTCTGTATATTGATTTTATTCAGTGAATTAATGTGATACGATTTAGAACAAAGCAGAAATTTTTTGCATGCAAAATAACGAGGAAGAGGGTTTTTTTGTGAACGAGGAGTTACGACGCTTTGCAACAATATCGGGAGCTAATATCATTGCATTAGATAGTTCCTTTCAAGTGAAATGGTGGCATCTCAACGATAGTATCTCGTTAGATTTAGAAAACAATATGCCTATAGATGCAATCGCTGACATTGACGTCATGTTATTTCATCACCCACAACAGCTACTAACGCATGAGCAGCATTTATCTTTTACTATTGAACCATTCTATTTTACGGAGCAATATTATTTTGTTTTAGTAGAAAATTCAGCAGATTTCCAGTACTCATTAGAAAATAAAGTTTTTGTACTGGAGGAAATTATAGAACATTTAGATGAAGGAATTATTGTCAGTAACGCAGATGGAGATATCGTCTATTACAACGAGGCACTTACTAAAATGGAGGCGTATAACAAGGAAGACATGATTGGAAAGAAGCTTTGGGATGCTTACAATTATCAAGATCGTCGTTTATCGGAGCATTCTCATATTTTAAAAACAGCGAAGCCAATCTATACGAAATATCGAGCCCTTGTCCATTCGGAAAATGAACCGAAATGTGTTGGCTATAGTTCATTCCCAATACGGAAAGATAATAAAACAATTGGTGTATTTTCCATTACACATACTGAGACAAGCCTGCGTAATCAATTACGTCAAACAATTAATTCAAAACGTGAATCTATGGAAGTACCAGAAGTTGTAAAAAGAAATAATGGCACTATTTATACATTTCAAGATTTAAAAGGGACCAGTCAAGAGCTCCTGCAAATTATTGATGAAGCCACTAATATTGCGAGTTATAATACTGATACACTTATTATTGGTGAAACAGGTACAGGTAAAGAAATATTTGCACAGAGCATGCATAATTTGAGCCCTCGAATGGCAAAGCCCTTTGTAGCTATAAACTGTGCTGCTATCCCATCTACACTATTAGAAAGCACACTTTTTGGCTCTGTAAAAGGTGCATTCACAGGTGCTACAAATCAAGAAGGGCTTTTTGAATATGCGAAAGATGGCACACTTTTCCTTGATGAAATCAACTCTTTACCAATGGAACTTCAACCTAAATTAATGCGTGTTTTACAAGAACGAGCGGTTAGACGTGTAGGGAGTAATACACTCATTCCCATCGAATGTACAGTCATTAGTGCCTCCAACGAAGATCCTGAGCTACTAACAGCTGGCGGCAAAATGCGTCTTGATTTATTTTACCGTATCGCTCATTCAAGTATATACATTCCGCCTTTACGCGAGAGACCAAATGACATACTTTTCTTTATCCAACATTTTTTACATAAAAATGTTCTTAAGTACATGAAAGCAGATATTACAATAAAACCTGAGCTTCATCGGCTACTAATAGATTATGAATGGCCTGGCAATGTACGTGAGCTAGAGCATTTGATTGAAAATCTTGTGATACAAGCCAACTCAGAAAATTGGATTACAGAGGATATGCTACCGCGCTATTTAAAAAATAAACTATTAATGAAAACCGTCCCATCTAATAAACGTCCACTAAAAGCACTTATGCATACAAATGAGGAGCAATATATCCGCAAAGCTTTAAAGCAGTGTGGAGGAAATATTTCAGTCGCTGCTAAACAATTAAATATTTCTCGCCAATCTTTGCAGTATCATATGAAGAAACTAGCCATTCGAAAAGAAGAGTTTACCTAGGTATTCAATTCATTTCCATAAAAAATCAAAACCAAGGTAAAAAATGGTTTTGATTTTTTTCGTCGTTTTCTTCATAGCATACAATTCCTATGCAAATGCCGACTAGCATAGCATATAGGCTTGAACTTTCCAACGTATCAAGCACCATAGTCCATTTTGAATCGGATGAATAAAAGCTGCAGCTACTATTCCTACAACTGTTGCATTTGCACTAGCCATCGCTCCTCTTAATCCAGCGAAACGATTAAGAGCTAGCCAAAAAGGCATTGCCCCTACTATTAGCAAAAATGCCGGTAAAAAAATAGCTATCGTAGGGAGTCATGTTTTCTTTCTTAATCTCCAATTTTGATGGCAGAACCAAGTTCACTTCCATTTGCAGCTATCGGAATGAGCTCATAGCTCTTCCCTGTTAAATATAATGCATCGAGGCGGACACCCCACTTCGTATACTCTTCATTCAAAGGATAGGCTTCGTTAAATGGCCAAGATTCCCCTGTTGCTGACTGGATTTTAAAATGCAATGCTTCATTTAGTAAGCTTTTCTTAGAATGAAAGTATATCGTTGTTGATATTGGTGTAGAAACAACCTCCTCTATTGTTATTTCCTGACCATCTAAAAGCTTTACTTTTTTCTCAACAGGGAAGACCTTTCTATCTTCTTGTAAATGCTCTTGTGAAGCTTCCAATTGAAATTCCCACGGCACGTCAATCTTTTTTTCACTGTTCCAGTCGTTATAACGAATATCTAAGTTTATTATTTTATCATCAGGTAGTTCACTTAATTTCACACTACTATAGATTGTATAGGTTTTATCAGATTGTTGGATAGTCTGTCCTCCATTTCTAACCGTGAACTCTTTTCCATTCACCAAAACCTGTGGAAAGAAAAAGATTTGGTAGTCGAAATTTAAGCCTTTTACTGGCTTAAAGGTAGCATTCAATAGTATTTGGTTATCATCAATTATTACTTCATTTAACGTTAAACGTCCGAGACTATTTTCAGTAGTTTTATCGATTACTGTTTTGTAGGCTTCAAAATTCAATTCCTTCTTAAACAAAAAATAATAAACAATTACACAAGTAGCTACCAATAAAAGTAACATTACAATAAACCATATTTTCCGCCCCCG
Organism: Lysinibacillus sp. CTST325; assembly: GCF_054665055.1. Lineage (NCBI taxonomy): Bacteria > Bacillati > Bacillota > Bacilli > Caryophanales > Bacillaceae > Lysinibacillus > Lysinibacillus sp. CTST325. The sequence goes on from NZ_BAAFHO010000003.1 coordinate 112,759, forward strand.
ATTTTCCTTAGGCTGACTCTCGACAAGAAGCATATCATTGGACATCATGTACACCTCATTTTAAGAAAGTATGTCTACATCAATTTCGCCTTGGCGTAACTGTAGCTGACGCTTTGCTGTCGCTACGTTAGCACTACGCTTTCGCACAGAAAACATTTGTTGAATGAAAATAAATGCTTTTTATTTATTGTAGTTTTCAATTGGACATTATATAACCTCTAACGATGTCAAGGTTTGGCTGATTTCACTATGTATCTATTCTTTTTAGTTTTATCGAAACACTTTCGGGAATTATCGACTAACTTTTGAATTTTATCTACCAACTTCTGAATTTTATCGACATCCACCTTCCCAAGAGTAAAAAAAGGATTCACACACAAAACTGTGCGTAAATCCTTTTTCTTAATTATGTCGCCCATTCGGAACAGAAATCACCCTTATTTACATATTCCCTTGACTATTTAGTTTTTTCACAAGGAATAATATATATCCCCTTACTCTTGATGCCGAACCTTTTTGGCTTCGTCCATTAAATAATCTACAAATAACTCATCTTTAACTAACCATGCTTGATAATTTCTTTTTAAAAACCATTCTGCTTCATAAAAACTTGTAAAGATTTGATCTAATGGAAGTTTATTTTTTTCAATTACCCAATCAAAATCACTTATTGAATATAGGAGGAAAAATTCTTGTTTAAGATTTTTATACATTGTCCCAAAAGAAGAGAACCTTAAATTATAGCGATTTCGTTTCGCATCCTCTGGTATTGGTGCTATATGAAATATTTGTGCCACGTACTGCTCATAAGCTTCATCAATTAAAGAGCAACCAGCTGCTTTTTGATGCCCTCCCCCTCCGAATTCGGCTGCAATTGCCGAAACATCTATGTGATCATGAATCGTACGAAATGAAATTTTTTTGCCCCCCATATTTAATATAGCTATAAAATCGAGGTGTACATTTTCTTTTCCTAATTCATTGCCAAGCTCTGAATGATACGATTCTGCATAAACCACACCTGTAAAGTACTCTCCTATCGACGTTTGCACTAATTCCCTTTTTTTCCGGCGGATGTACCGTTCTATCTTCTCCTCTTCCATTTTTAAAATTTTCTTTTCAAATTCATCAAAGTCAAAATGTTCGCTAGTCTTTAAACGTTCCAGCATTTTTTCTTCAAATTCTTCGATTGATACTAAAAAAAAGAGTGCATTGAGTCGACGTGCTTGCTGATTGTCATTCTTTTCCCATTCCCACGTATCGTACTGTCTTACTAACTCTACAAATTCTGTGATGGAATTCTTCTGTTCTATAAATCCATGTGTAACAAGATACTGATAAAATAAAGACGTTGCTGATGTTAAATAGCCCTTTTCATCTTCTATTAATACTTTGCCCCATTCATAATCGTTCAAATGAAAAGCCGTTTTATGATGATCTAGCAATTGAACATTTCCCGTTGCGATATAATAATCATTTAATCGCCTTTCATTATCCTCATTTGGAGATAAATCGGTAATAAATAAAAATGTATCTTGTTCGTTATTGTCTAAAAAATATTCAATTTCGCGGTCCAACGCTGAAATTGAATTGTACCTTACCTTCACTTGATCTTGAAAGGCAAGCTTGGCTAAAATCCCGCAACCTACTCCATCTAAATCATTATGCGATAGCAATTTATACATTTTTTCACCTCAATATTAGTATGGTTTATCATTGAAAAAATTATCGGTATTGTAAGGCGTGTTTATGTTGAAAAAAAATGACTTATTTAAGTCTTGGTCTATTATTCATTGTTGTTTTAGGTGTGGGTACATATAAGTTAATGAACTTTTCTTTAACTAAACGTAGATTAATATATATTTCACCCTTAATAGTCATAAAGTATTAAAATATTCACCATTCTTAAATTAATTAAAATTATTTTTTGAATAGTATTTATTATAAAAATGTTGGCCTCCTTATAGCACCTCCCCATCATTAGCTTTGCAATAATTTATCAAAAAAAGTCATAAAAACCCTTTAAATTCAACATTTACGAACATACTCTTTTACAATATTTCTCCCGTGTATTTCGCTTAAAATTAAATCAGATTATTTTGAAATGACTGAAATTAATTATCCTACAAAATATAAATTCATTCCCTGTTATAATATGTTATTATAATTTTAGTAAAACGACCTATTTTTGTTAAATGAAAAAATAAGGGAAAAACGAACTAAAAAGGATGATGAACATGAAAAAAATCCAACAATTATTCCAAAGCGAAGATGGGAATATCGAACAAAGAGAGAATTTTTTATCCCTATTAAAGAAAATTGTTACATCATTAGATGAGTTAAAAAACCCAAAAACTACAACTCTTGGGCCAATGGAGGAGCGCTCTGACAATTTCTATAAAGAGTTAATGCAAGAAAATCAAGTACCAACTTCAGGTGTCGGACTTGATCAGGTTGTGAATGATTTAACGCAATTAATGCAAGGACATCCTTACCATACACGTAACTTTGTAACAAACGTTTTGCCAATGGCTAGCATTCCTGGCATATTAGGTCAATTTACGAATGCTCTGCTTAACGGTAACAATTTATGGGATGTATACGGACCTGCTGCTGCAGAATGTGAGGTAAAGGTAGTAGCAATGATGTCGAAGTTAGTTGGCTACGACTATACTCAAAGCTTTGGTTACACAACTTGGGGTGGACAAGGGGCTGTTTTCAGTGGACTTCGTCTTGCGATTGCTAAACAATTCCCTAACGCAAAAGAAGATGGCGTACCAAATAATTTATATTGCTTTGCTTCAGAAAATGCTCATTACAGCTTATTAAAATCAATTGAAGCAGTCGGCATCGGTAGCAAACATTTAATTCGTATTAAAGCTGGCAAAGACCATTCAATGGATATCGAAGACTTACGTATGCGTATGACTGAGGTTATCGAAAATGGTGGTATTCCAGTGTATGTAGTTGCTACAACAGGCGCTACAGATCAATTTGCCATTGATGATGTACAAGCAATCAAAAAAGTTACAACTGACCTTGAACAAAAACATTCCTTAAAACCTATACATATTCACGCTGATTCAGCTTTAGGTGGGTTTTACGCATTTTTCAACGATTATGATTTTAAGGCAAATCCACTTCAATTAGAGACTGATGTTTTACAAGCACTAGAACAAATTAAAGAACGTATGCAATATCTACCTATTGCAGATAGCCTCTGCTTCGACTTCCAAAAGCTTGGTCAAACTCCTTATTTAACAAGCTTATTCTTAATAAAAGAAGGAAAACATCTACAGCTATTAGATATCGAGGACTTCGACACACCTTATGTTGGTAATCGAGGTTATGGTTCTTATCATACAGGCTATACATTAGAATGCTCTCGTATGGGTAGTTCAATTGCTATTTATGCTGCATTACAGGCGTTTGGTAAAGAAGGCTACCAACAAATATTAGCTAATTATGTGCGTGTAAACTTAGCGTTCCGTGCTCAGTTAGCTGAGAAAACTCCAATGTTACAAGTAGTCAATGAATCTAATATTGGACCAGTTACAGCCTTTCGTTTGTATCCTGAAGGCTTTAATTGGAAATCTGAACAATCAGGTAGCTATACACAAGATCAGATTGAATATATTAATGGCCTTAACGCTTCTTTATTTGAAATTATAGGAGAAGGTCGCGACGAAGTATTTTTCGGTGATACGACACGTGTTTGCACTGTCAACACTAGCGATACAAAACAACAAATTCCAGTCGCTGCTGCAAAATTCTTTTCAATTTCTCCTTATACAGAGAAAGAGCATATTGGTGATATGATCCATTTCTTACAACAAAAGGTGAAAGTATTGGAGGATGTTAAAGTTGAGTATAGTCAAAAAATTTAAAAGCTCTTTACTCTATAAATATATTGCAAGTTTCACTATTCCAATTGCGATTATTTCAGTAATATTTAGTATCGTATTATTTATTTCGTCTTATCAGATTATCGATAATTTTGTTATTACACAATTTGAGTCATCATTAGAGGTAATATCTCAAACAATTTTTGATGATCTAGACAAAAACGACGTCGAAGCTGCTGATAACGGCGATAAGGATAAATATAAAGAATTATTAAATGCATTAAATAAAACAATGAACGAGTACGATATTCAAAATGCTTACGTTCTTTCACGTGCAAATAACAATGAACATATTGTGGCATTAAGTAAAAAAGATGATTATCAAGAGGCCTATGCTTTTAGTAAGGATATGAATGAAGCGCTAAGTACTGGAACCGTTCAATCTAGTGATATTTATACAGATGAATACGGTATTCATAAATCGATTTTTATACCATTTAAAGATACTGATATTCTTTTTGGTTTAGATATGGACGCTTCCTTCATTTCTAAACTTCAAACTAAGACTCTTTGGACTTGTATTATTATGACCGTGATGTTTTTGATTTTCGGTATTATTGTGGCTTATTTCATTAGTAAAGGCATTATAAAACCAATTAAAAATATGACAAACTATGTTGGTAAGGTGGCACAAGGAGACTTAGCTGTTGAACCACTTCAAATAAAAGGCTCTAATGAAATTGCTCAGCTTTCTGATGGCATTGAAAATATGACTGGAGACCTACGCTCACTTATTCAGCAAATTGCTGAAAATGCTGAGCAAGTGGCTGCTATGTCTGAAGAATTATCGGCAGGTTCTGAGCAAACAAGTGCCTCAATTCAACAAATTACATCTTCAATGCAAGAAGTAGCTGCAGGATCAGATAAACAAACTTCTTCTATTGAAGAAGTAGAAAGTCATATTACGACAATCTCTACTAAAATGTCAGAAGTTGTATCGAGCGTGAATGATGTCACTTCTAAGGCATTTAGTGCATCTTCTATTTCAGAAAAAGGCAACACGACGATTCAAAGTGCTACAGAAAAAATGGTTGTTACATCTAATGCTATTCAAGAGACTTCAGAGGTTGTGAAACGTTTAAGCACATACTCAAATGAGATTGGCGACATTGTAACCTTAATAAATGAGATTACAGATCAAACAAATTTACTCGCTTTAAATGCATCTATTGAAGCAGCACGTGCTGGTGAGCATGGTAAAGGCTTCGCGGTTGTAGCAGAAGAAGTACGTAAACTTGCTGACCAATCATTAGCAGCGACGAATAGTATTCGAACACGTATTGAAACAATTAAGGAAGAGTCTGCGCAAGCTGTTAAATCTATGGAAATTAGTAGTAGTAACCTTGCAGAAAGCTCAACTACTTTTAATGCATCAGGTGAAGCCTTTGGAGAAATCTATTCGCATATTACTTCGTTAACTCAGGAAATGGATCATGTCAATAATATCATTTCTAATATTAATGAAGGTGTTGGCAGCATTGCAATTTCCGTTGAGGAAGTTGGGGTAGTAGCCGTTCAATCATCTGGAAACATTCAAAATGTGGCTGCTGCTTCCGAGGAGCAATCAGCTAGTATTGAGGAAATTACGGCGTCTTCAAATAATTTAGCTGAGATGGCACAACAACTTCGTAATATCATACAAAAATTTCAGCTATAAGAAAAACTAATAACAAAAATCCGCTATACTCCCTATGGGTAAGTTTTACCTATAGAAGTTTATGCGGATTTTTTCATTAACTCTTAAAAGTTTTTTTGCGCTCTCTTGTTCATCCAAGCAATCGTTTCTTCTAGCCCTACTCGATATGAAGTACGTGGTAAAGCGTCTATTTCCTTTTCGTATTTCTCCCCACTTAAAATGACCGGTTCTTCGGTTAAATACAATATTTCAACTACTTCTTTCATAGATGGATTAAATAGTCCAATTAATCGGATCATGCCTTTAGAAACTGTACGAATGCTTTTTTTGTAGCCTGTAATTTCACGTAAAATTTTTACCAGTTCTTCCCCTGCAATTGGATGAGCAGCTGGCACGTTCCAATTTTGATTATATGTGTCGTTTCGTAAAGCAAGCTCAACCATAGCCTTTGCGCCATCAACTGTATAAAGGAATTCCCTTTTCACCTGCATATTTCCTACAAAATTAGCTTTTTTACCTTGTGCTACATTTTTTAACGTTTCATAGAGTATTGTATTCTCTGCATTTGGTCCGTATAAATCCGGGAAATGTACAATTAACGAGGGTACATTACTGTTTTTTAATTTATTTTCCATCATTAAACGAATTTTCCCTTTTTTCGTCTGTGGTTCCTTTCTAGCTTGCTCTATTACAGGATTTGTTGATTGTCTTCCATATGCATAAATGTTATCTACTAGTGCTATCTTCGCCCCTCGCCTTTCTGCTATGTTAATCACCATGTCTACGCATCGCATATGGAGTTTTTCCCAATCTTGATACGGAAAACTAACAGCATGAAAAATAATATCCACACCATTTGAAGCTTTCATCAAATCCTGTTCATTAAATACATCACCCGAAATGGTTTCTACATTTTTGTGATGCTGAAAAAGTGCTACTAAATTTTCTTTATTTCTAGCAAATGCCTTCACCTGTATATTGCGACGTACTAGTTCATTTACTAGAGCATAACCCATACCACCAGATGCCCCAATAACTAATGCTGTTTGCAAAATTAATTACCCCCTTCATTAATTAACCACTGGTCAAATAACTATTAAATGAAAGCTCTAGATTTTTTAACTAGAGCTACTTTCTATATGTGTTAAAGCCTTGGTTAGAAATTTTGCATGTATATCCACTGCTTCTTTCGCTTCCTCATAATTTTTTACATAATGACGATAATGTGTAACAAATCCATGAAGAGCAATGAATGTAGAATGTATATCTGAAATCAGCAGTTCTGTCATTGATAAGGACTGTACAGCTTGTGCAAATTTTTCATAACTAAGGTTCGCTGCCTCTTGCGAAAGCCCATCAATTTCACTATCCCTCATGATAAACATTAATTCATACTGGCTTTGATGATTTAAACCAAACGCCATATAGCCTACAAAAATATTCAGTAGTTTAGTGTTATGATCTTCGGGACCGTTCATATTTTCATCTAAAGTATTATTTAGTTCAGAAAAATAGTCACTTAATATTGCATAAAATATTTCTGCTTTATTTTTAAAATGATAGTAAATAGCCCCATGACTACAACCAAGCTCTTTAGCAATACTACGCATTGATACTTGGTGAAAATCCTTCGTGATAAATTGCTTATGAGCCTCATTTATAATCATTTCTTTCGTCAAATCTTTTGTTGACGGCTTACGTGGCGACATTTTATCCTCCTTATTGACCAGTGGTTAATAACTAGTATATAGGTATTTTCATTTTTTGGCAAATAGTGATACTAGCCTGGAACAAAAAATGCAGGAGCTTAAAAAACAACCCCTTACTACTTAGAGTAGGAGGGTGTTTCTAACAACATTAAATGAGACCCTTCACAACTTTTGAAATAACAGCGCCTTCAGCCTGACCAGTTAACAAAGGTTTTGCAATTTTCATAGCATCCCCCATGTTCATCCCTTTTACAACGCCAGCTCCCACAAGTTTTTCTGCAATTTCTTCTTCCGTTAATTGCTTCGGTAAAAATGATTTGAGAAGTGCTAATTTCGCTTCCTCTTTTTCAATTAAATCAGCTCGCCCTGCATTTTGAGCACCTTCTAACGCCTGATTTGTTTGCTTGACTTCACGATTTATAATAGCCATTTCCTCTTCCGATGATAAAGCTTCTCCCTTTTCCTTCTCAGCTAAGTCTAGAGCAGATTTTAAAAGCGATAATACGCCTTTTGCTAATACATCCTTTTCTCTCATTGCTTGTTTTAATTGTTCAAATACCTCAGTTTTTAACAATGTTTTCACTCCTTCGTTACATTTATTATAACAAAAAAATACCGTAACCTTAAGGGATACGGTAAGCCAATTTAGGAAGTTATGTGGTGGGTTGAATGTAGGCATAGTTAGTCTTTGTGCTAGCACAGCCAAGCCTGGAAGCATTGTTTATTTGCGCGAAAGCGGCAAATGTTTTCTGTAGCGAAAGCAAAGCGACAGCTACAATTATGCTAAGGTATACTTGCTACTATCTTACCTGTTTTAACATTGATACTTCAGCTTTTGTCGTTAATAAATCCAGTGATAATATTTCAAATTTTGCATCTACAAGATCAATTTTTCGACTTAAATTTTGTTCAACTTTTTCTAATCTTGTTTCCACTTCTTCAATTTTTTCATCTAATCTCTTTTCGACCGCTTCAATCTTTGCTTCTAGTCTCTTTTCGACTGCTTCGATTTTTGCTTCTAGTCTCTTTTCAACCGCTTCAATCTGTTGCTGAAGATCTGATTTCATGTCTTGCATCTGCTTCGAAAGCTCTAAAATTGCTTGAAGGATCGTGTGTTGGTTTACTTCTTGTTCCATTTTTGAATACCTCCGCTCTCTTTTATATTCATTACATAATCTATTAATTTCACAGCATTAATTACATTGACATAAATAAAAAAGGTAGAGTTACATTAGCAACTCTACCTGTCATTCTATCTATCATTTATTCCAAAGTCAAAATATTAATAGATGAAGTTTGTCAAGTATTCATCCGTTAATTTGATTGCAGGAAACCTTACAATCACTTTTCAAATTGCCATTACTTTCAACCGAGGAAATAATACTGACAGCAATAGCAATATCCAGTGATTTATTAGTCTCTACCATTTACCCAATAAACAAAACCAATAACGGCTCCCCCGATAATATTACCTAATGTTACAGGTAATAAATTTGAAATGGCTCCAGTAAACGATACGAGTTCACCATGAGGTACTAAAAGAGCAAGGGAAAACAATGTCATATTTGCTATACAATGCTCAAATCCAATTGTGACAAAAGGGAAAATACAGCAGAAAATCATCACTAATTTTCCAGTCTCTGTTTTTAATTTATAGGTACACCATACAGCCAAGCATACAAGCAAATTACATAAAATACCTCGACATAAAAGTTCAACGAAGCTACCACTCATTTTAGCTGTAGCCAGCTTTTCAATGTAAGCTGCTATGTCTCCACCTGCTAGCCCCGAGTAAAAAAATAATGCGGCTGCTAAAAGAGAACCAAAGAAGTTTCCTATGTAACTAAACGTCCAAATGCCCAACATCTCTAATGGTGAAGATTTTTTTGATAGTGTACTCACCGTTAACACTAGATTATCACCGGTAAATAAATTGGCCCCAGCCATCATGACCATACTAAGTGCCACACCAAATGATAATCCTTGTAGGATCTTCATACTCGGTACCCCAGCTGGACTTAATAAGCCGCCAATAGTAGTGATGAGCAAAATTCCAAATCCGATAAAAAGTCCGCCAAAAATAGCTAACAATAAATAATTAGCAGGCTTTTGCTTCATCATGTTAATTTTTGTTTCAGCTGTTATACAAACAGAAGAAATTGTCTCTTTCATACTTTCATCTCCCAAACAACATCAAGCTAAATTAATAACTCATTTCATTTTTAACGTTGATCTCAAGTAGTCATCCAGTTTCCACTCTAACCAACTTTTATACAAGGCTTACATTTTAACAAATATTATTCCAAAATATCGTTAATTAACAAATTTAAAGTAAATTCCTCCAAATATACATATTTTCATGCACTATTACTTTCTGAGAAGACATCAATTTATGTTTCGGGCTACTCGCTTTTGCATAAAAGCATTGTCAATAATAATCCGTATTTCTCGCATTACTAAACCAAGAAAAAATTATTTTGTAGATTTGATTAATTATTTTTTTCTATTGCTACATTTAATACTTCTATTAGTGATTTTATTGCTTTTATGGATTTATATTGATATGATTCCACCAATCCCTACAAAACAAGTTTGTTAAGTAGGTTAAATAAAAGGGGTTGATTGGGATGGGTCAAATTGTAACTAATAAGATTAAACAATCTATTACAGAATTAATCGGTCATACACCACTTTTAGCATTAAATCAGTATGTAGAAGAGCACCAGCTAGAAACCGAAATTATCGTAAAGTTAGAGTATTTTAATCCTGCTAATAGTGTGAAGGACCGTGTTGCTAAAGCGATGATTGAGGATGCTGAAGCTCGTGGTGTGTTGACAAAGGATAAAACAATAATTGAAACAACTAGTGGCAATACTGGTATTGGTCTAGCAGCAATTGCAGCTGCAAAAGGCTATAAGCTTCGAATTTACATGCAGGATGGTGTAAGTGAAGAGCGTACAAAGGTAGTTAAGGCATACGGAGCGGAGGTTGTACCATTTTCAGATGTCCCAGAAATGGTAGCTGCCTTTGAGGAAACAGATGGTGACTTTGTTGAAACGATTAAAGTATTTCGAGAAACAGTCGTTGAACAAGAAGAAAATGTTGTATTTTTAAATCAGCTTGATAATGATGCCAACCCAAATATTCATAAGTTAACAACTGGTCCTGAAGTATGGGAGGATACAGACGGACAAATTGATATTTTTGTAGCAGCCATTGGCACAGGTGGTACGATAAGTGGTGCTGGTGCATACTTAAAATCTAAAAATCCAGATATTCAGATCATTGGTGTAGAGCCTGCTGTGAATTCCATAGCAACAGTCGAAAATCCAGATATTATTGAAATCACAGGTGTTCACCGCTTCTCCGATGCAGACGAGGCTCGTGTGCCATCGAATGTTCATTTAGAAATAATTGATGAGGTACTCGAGGTGGAAACTGCACAAGCTTATGAGGCCGCACGTGCTGTTGCGAAGTCAGATGGTCTATTAGTAGGTACTTCATCAGGCGCTGCTTTATTTGCCGCCACAGCCCTTGCCAAACGCCCAGAGAACAAAGGGAAACGGATTGTCGTTATCCTACCCGATACTGGTCTACGATATTTATCAACAGATTTATTTTAGAATATGCGCACGAAGAATACGCAGTAGCCTAGACACCCTATTAAAAGGGGCTGGGACATAACTAAATGGTTCCTTCATAAAACCGAATAATCTCTAAATTAACAAAACACGATAAATAGAAAAACCGAACTATTCCGAAACACTTCATGAGAGTTTCATTGGATAGTTCGGTATTTTTGTTGGCTGAAACACATTTGTCCCAGCCTCTTCATTTCAATAACTTGTTAAAAAGATCTTTCCTTTTGAGGTTTTAGACGATTCAACGGCCGTTATCGCATTTTTAATGTCTAACAAGTCATAATGAGAATCCACTGCCATCATTTTTAACTTATCACTATTAACTAGATTGATTAAGTGATGAAATGTACCTTGCCATCTTTCTATCGAGACTTGCTTGTTCCAATGACGTAAATGGAACATATTTGCCTTTACATTTGCCTCTCTAACGATTCTTTGCCAATTCACTTGCACACCTGATAAAAGACCAATAGCTAAAAAATCCCCTTCAGATTTCAAACAGAAAGCGAGATCATTACCTGCTGTCCCCCCAATAGAATCAATAGCAGCATCAGCCCCCCTACCATTTGTTAGTTCCATTACTGTCTCATAGAGCGGTGCTACTGAAGTATCTATTACATAGGAAGCGCCAAGCTGAATTAAATCGTCAGTATGTCTATTATTTCTCGTAACCGCGATTAACTGAAACCCTAACAATTTTGCTAGCTGAGCAAAAATGTGTCCAATTGCGGAACCGCAGGCATTCACTAATAAAACATCATTTGGCTGCAATTGTAATATGTCAGTACAAGTTACCCGAGCTGTCATTGGGTTGATATACATTTGCGCTGCGGTAAAATCATCAATTGAATCGGGGATGGGTACTGCGAATTCTGCACTTGTTTTTACAATTTCCTGCCAAGTTCCTTCCCCTCGCAAAGGTAGTACACGCTTTCCGATTAGATTTTGAGAAACATACGGACCTACATCCTCTACAATTCCTACTCCTTCATAGCCAGGAATAGTTGGTAAAGAAATTCGATGAGCGTAGTTCCCCCAGATTGGTATTAAATCGGAAGGATTAATAGGTCGTGCTAGCATCCGAACAAGAATTTCTTGTTCTTGAGGAGGTTTAATCGTCTTATTTTCAAACTTCAAAACCTCCCGAGGGCTTCCAAATTCATATAATTTAATGCTTTTTGCTTTCAAAAATTGTAACTCCTTTATGATTGAGTAATAATGAACTGATGATATATTTATAGTTGGATACGATTTCCTCTACTATTTGGTTCTGAAATGACTAAAAACTATCTCTTCTCCTGAATCTTACGCATCTGGTGCGGTTTAAGGGGTGGCACTTCAATTCCTTCATTTTTTTGTCACACAATTCGTTCTCCGTCGATATCGATTGTTGCTGTTCCAGATAGCACAAAGAAAAATTGTTGTGCATGATGGTGATAATGATTTACCTCTACTGTTTTAGCAGGCATACGCTCATGAATAATACTGAGATCATTCTAAATGCCAGCCATCACATTGTTCTCCCCATATATAATGTTCTGCATACTGTTTGCTTATTTTCAAAACTGATATCACCTTCCTTTTATCTTGATTGTTATGGATATTTACCTAATATTTCTATAAAATATAAATAAGTATATTAACTATCACGCAGTAAGGAGTGGGATCGTTGAATATCAAAAAACAATTGCTGGGCACTGCTCTCGGATATATGCTAGCATTATTAATTGCATACATCTTTTTCGATTATTTTTCCTGGTCGTTTACTCTTGGTTCTACTGTAGGTATTTGTTTATTTGCTCTAATTTTAATGTTCATGAAAAGGAGATAAATCCCCTTTTCATAATGTATTTAATAATTTTTCGAATTTGTTTGCACTCAGTATTTCATGTGTCATAAAATGACCATTGTAAAACAGTCCAAAGGTAGTCCATATGATAGGTGCATTCTGTGCTTCATCTTTCGTCATTAGTTGATATGCATGAAAAGGAATGCCCCTTTCCTCTGCCAATTTTTTAAAATCATTTATAACGCCTACTGCAAAAGGACATTGGGCAGTGAAGTATATCACAATACCATTGTGATTAGATAAAGGATTTTTCACCTGCAGTTTAAAGGAAGGATCGTCGGCACAATCGTTAAATTTATAGACAGCTAGCTGAAAATAAGGCGCTGCTTGATCTACAATTTCAAATCCCAAATGTTCGAAAAAACGCTTATCACTTAGAAATGGAAGCTTTTTCTCCCCTACTATATGTACGATGCCATCCATCCCTTGCGCTAATGCATCTTCCTTACACTTTTCAAACAGTTGTCTAGCATGATTTTGATTTTTAAATTTACCTGAAACCCATAGGCAATTAATATACATATAATTCGGTGCATCGATAGGAACCCAAGCTTGATTTGCCGGTAAATATTCAATAAACACTTTTGCCCGGTCGTTTAAACGAAAAAAAACTAGCCCCTCATCCATACGGTTCATCAACCATTCTTTCTTTTCCTTTACCGCTTCCTCGTATTGCTTCGAACCGAGTGCACAACATATATGCTCCTGTTCAATATTGTTCCTAGTAATTTGAATATAATCCACTTTACTATCCGCCTCTTTACTAATCCAATTTGGTACCACTATTTTATTATATCGAAGGTAGAAAATGGATAGCAATTCCTTTTCTTTTTTATTATCTATTATCTGGAGTTCACGACAAAAAAGCGAACAATTGAAAACTATATTGATATTTAATCTTTGGAATTAAATTTACCACTTTAATTTCTTAAGTAAACCTTATCGCATCTACACATAATATAGTCATTATTCTTCTCCCGCTTTATTAGCGTACAATTTTAACCCAAACACCTTAGCTAGGGTTGTATGATTTATTAAAAAAGATAGTTATATATCTTTCCTTTATACAACTTTTTTTCACACTAATTATTTAATCGGAGTTAGGAAAAAACGTTGCTATAGACCCACTCAAAGTTTACTTGGTATCATAGGTCTATATTTATCAGGAGGTGATTTTAGGTGAATTCATCAAAAATTGCATTTTTATCAGTTTTAAGTAATTCTACTGTGGTCATATTAAAAATTATCGTTGGATTGTTCACAGGATCAGTTGCAATTTTATCGGAGGCAATCCATTCACTTCTAGACTTACTCGCCTCTTTTATTGCCTTTCTCTCCGTACGAATTTCCAGTAAACCAGCGGATAAAGAGCACCCCTACGGACATGGAAAGGTTGAAAATATATCAGGGACAATTGAAACACTTTTAATTTTTGTTGCTGGAATTTGGATTATTTATGAATGTATTCATAAAATTATCACTCCTACACCAATCAAACTTCCAGTTCTAGGAATACTGGTCATGTTACTAGGCGCCTTAATTAATTTTTTTGTATCAAGGATTGTTTATAGAACGGCAAAGAATACCAACTCCGTTGCCATGAAATCAAATGCACTACACTTACTTACAGATGTCTATACATCTTTAGGTGTTGCCTTGAGTTTATTGATTGTCCATTTAACTGGCTGGTACATTTTGGACCCAATCATCGGGATAGTATTAGCATGTTATATTATGATGGAAGCTTTTAAACTGATGAAAGAAACATTTCCTCCATTAATGGATGCCCGATTATCAAAGGAAGAGGAAGAACAAATTATTCGAATTATTGAATCTTTTAAAGATGAATACATTGAGTACCACGATTTTCGAACTAGACGTTCTGGGGCGGAAGAATACATCGATTTCCATTTAGTCGTAGCATCAAACGAAAGCATTGAAACCGTTCATAATTTATGTGATCGTATTGAAGAAAAGATTAATACCCACTTTCATCAAGCCAATATTCTTATTCACCTAGAACCGGAGAATGAAAAAATAAATGAATGATTCGCAAATAACCAGGTCTTTTTTAAAAGTACCTGGTTATTTATTTAATCGCTAAATACACTTAACTTATTTTATAATTTACAATAATATTACATTCATTCGAAAAGGGGATGCTATTTGGAGAAAATTACTGAAAGACGTCCCCAGCCAAAAAGGTTTTTTCTTAGATAGTGGATACAAACAGACTCAACCTTTTTGGCAAAAAAATTGGGAAGCCAAACTTTTTACTGGAGCATTATTGGAATGAAAATAGCTACCACATGGTTTAGAAACGAAATTTCCCATTATAAAAGAGGAGGAAAAAATGAATGCAATACAACATCTCACAAGAGAAAAATGAACGTAAAAAATCTTTAATTAATAATAAGCTTTACGAATACAATTTAAAGCATTTCCCAAAAGATTTAAGAGGCAGATATCAAGAAATCGACCTCTTTCTTACAGATGAAAATGATCAAATCCGCGGTGGCATATTGGGAGAAGTTTGTTGGAATTGGTTAGAGATACATACACTTATGATCGATGAGGATATTCGTGGATTTGGCCATGGATCTAAATTGTTATTAGAAATCGAACAAATTGCTTTAAATAACAAATGTGATTTCATAAAGGTCGATACTTTAAGTTTTCAGGCTTTAGATTTTTATCAAAATCACGGATATCAAATCTACGGTACATTGGACAATGTCGGAAGGGATTATAAACACTACTATTTAAAAAAGGATCTTTCATAGGACTACCAAGTTTCCTTCTAACTATTTTAAAAGAAAAATAGTTAGGAACTTCCATCTAAAAAAAGTTGTAATTGTAATCACTTAATCCTCATTATGTCTTACAATTACAACTTATTCTTTTATACTAAATATAAATTAGTATTCTAATAATTTTGTACTGAATATATATGATGAATTTTATTAAAGATAAACGACTCCTTCTCCTTCATAAAACTATTTTTTTCAGCTACACGAATTGATGATCCATTTTTAGGGTCAATAATACTTATTAATTTTTCTTGTCCTATCTGTGAAAATCCATATTCCACACAACCTTTAGCTGCCTCAGTTCCATAACCTTTAGACCAATATTTTTTATGAATATGGTAGCCCACTTCCACTTCAGTTTTTCCATCAACTATTTGATTAACGAGGCCACAATCTCCAATTAATTCATTCGACTCTTTTAAACATACAGCCCATAAACCATACCATCTTCTCGATATCTTTGTTTATTTTTCTCAACCCAGTTTTTAGTTTGTTCTGTAATCAATTATGCCTTGGCATAATTGCGTCTGGAATCGGCTTTGTGCTTGCACAAAGCACTCCTTTCCGATTCCGTGACATCCGCCGGAGGCTTTAACTTCTTTCAGCAATTATTTTCTGTAGCGACTAGTTACAGGTGGTTGGAAAGTAACTTACGAATTCATCTCACCATCTATAGAGGTAGGAGACTTCTGTACCTGCCGCTACGCTTTCGGTACAAAAGACATTTGCTGAAAGGAGTTAAATGGTGATGGATAATATTTCATTATTTCAGTATCTGAAAAAATTGAATACAGGACAGAAATATCATCATCGTTTAGTTCTCGTAATTCTAACCTTTCTGTTTCCATAATAATCAATATAGTTCTCTCCTCGAATTGTTTTTCCTTTTTAAAATTTCGTAATTTTACCAAAAACAAAAAATCAGCTCATCACCTTAACGTGTGGTTGATTTCCGTTCCGACTGGGCGCTTTGTTGTTGCTGACGCTTCGCTTTCGCACAGAGCAAAGCTTCCTGGGGGCGTCCGATGAGCCGCTTCGCTGCAGGGTCTCGGGCCAACACGATGTTGGTCACGAAGGTGTTATCACACAGGAAGTGATGGTTTTAGCCTTCGTTCCTCTATATCGCTAATCCCTAAGGAGTCGCCCAGTCTCCATTCCAATCAACTCTTTTCAATTTCGCAATAGCGTAATTGCTGCTATCACTTTGCTTTCGCATAGATACATTGCCACAGAACGCGGCGTTCTTAGACTGAGTTCCTCTATTTATTTGAACACCTATTGCAAAGACGAATTCATCTCACCCCCTTTAGAAATAGGAGTTTTCTACTGAATGAAGATAAATAGCATACGTTTTAACAAATGTCATCCACAACTTTTGATGATGAGGCAATAATTATCTTGTACAATTAACAATATTTTTTAAGGTTTATGTAAGGATTACGTAAAAAGGATGTAATTTCAAAAATCTATGCTAATATATAGGAGTTTAAAAATAAAACGATCAATACTATATAGATGAGGTGTAGGTTTTTTATGTATTTTGGGATTATTCCACTTATCCTATTTATTATTTTTTTGTATTCTTACTTGAAAGATCCCAGAAAGATAGTAAATGGCTTTTTATTTAATATTTTTTTCTGTTCATTTCTTTTATTTTGTACGATTGTTTCTTTAGCAAATGAAAACAATACTATAAAGCTTTTAGTTATTATTCCTTTAATAGCACTTTTCTTTATTATACCTTTTGGAATTGTAGCTTTAATGTTCGGCCTATTTCTTAATGCAAGAATTTTAATGAAAAGAGAAGGAAGACGCTTAGCAAATTCCTTAACTTTAATTGTAGCTATTATTATTTTATTATTTATTGTCATGCCTATTATTAGTCCATCTAGTTTCTTATCTACTATATTTCAGCCTATTTTTGGTGGAATATCGCTTATTACTTTTTATTTCTTGATTCATTTATCAAACTTTTTATCTGCATATTTCCTCTATCAGTTTAATAAACCAAAGTATAACCAAGATTTTATCATTGTACTAGGCAGTGGCTTAATTAACGATAAAGTACCACCACTTCTTGCAAGTAGAATTAATAAAGCTATTGATTTTTATCAGAAACAAGCAGCAGTTACCGCACCACCAACAATTATTTTCTCTGGAGGACAAGGTCCCGATGAAAATCTGCCTGAAGCAGAAGCGATGCAAAAATACGCTGTTGAAAAAGGCATTCCTCTTGAGCATACTGTGCAAGAAAATCGTTCTGTAAACACCTATCAAAATATGTTATTTTCGAAACAGGTTATGGATACGTTAAAACCAGATGGTAAATACAACAGCATCTTTACAACAAATAATTTCCATCTTTTCCGTGCTGGTCTATACGCTAGACAAGCTGGCCTGAATAGCCAAGGTATCGGCTCAAAAACAGCATTTTATTATTGGCCCAACGCAATGGTTCGTGAATATGTTGCAATTGTTGTAATGGGACGGAAAAGACATATGAAAGTTGTTGGGACAATCCTCGGAATTTCTCTACTCCTTTCTTTATTTGGCTTATTATTCTTATAGTTAGATGAAAAAAATAATCAACAAAAGGGTACTGATTCATAAATCTAGTACCCTTTTGTTAGTTTTTTACAATAAACATTTTCCCTCTGTAACCACCAACGGGACATGTCAATACTTTCGTACATAGCACCTACTTTAAATGCGAAGACAAAACTTATTTCCGATAATTTAAAGCGGCTTCGACAAATCGGACAGACAAAATGAGTTGTTTTCGTTTAACTGTTAGCATATTTATAAATAAATTCTCATAAAACAGACATTTAAAAGATGCTTAGTGGTATTTCACCAAATTTATCGAAATGGAGGGAAAGTGAATGCACCTACAAAAAAAATCGTCTTGGTTACTTGCATTATTAACTCTAGTAGCAGTAATTTCAGTGTTTTATTTGATGGAATCACCAAAACAATCAAAAGAGGATAAGGATATTGCCTTGTCTGCAGATGCAGATCAAAAAGCCGCAATACAGACTGTGACGAAGGAAGTATCTTCTTCTAGCCCTTTATTTGAAGAAACACGCCTACAAGTTAGTAACGAAAGAAATCAACTTCGCCAAAAGTTAACGCAAAAATTAACGTCAGATGAGTATTTTGTTGACGACCAAAATACAGCGTCTATTGAAATCGATACTCTCAATAAGGAAGAATCTACAGAGGCAATACTTGAGATGCAAATTAAATCATTAGGATTTCCCGATGCTTTAGTACAAATAGAAGGAGAAAACATTTCCGTAACTGTGATGGCAAATAAATTATCAAAATCTCGAGCAAATGAAATTATTTATCTGGTAAAAAAAGAATGCGAAGATGCAAATGTGCAAGTAAAATTCGGTGCAAATAATTATTGAAAAATAGAAAAAGGGGTCTTCATTTTATTTACACAGCGTCACTGAGTTTTTTTAGTGGAAATACCGATTTCTAAGACGCTGTAGCCCCCTCCCTCTTAAACAATGCTTTTTACTCTTCTATAATTGCTTCTCTAATTATTGACCATGAACTGAGTTGCATAATTTATTGAATTTTCAGTCTTTAGAAAATTGCGCAAAACCACAATTACTACATTTAACTTGCATAGTATTCCCCCCTTGTTTTTTGTTGTTCCACATAATGCTTGATGATTTCACTCGATACGTTTCCTGCGGTAGATACAAAATAGGAACGTGTCCATTGGCTTGGCAAATGTTGAAGATGAGGAAATTCCTCTCTCAACTTAAATGTATCAGCTTTATTTATAAATGCAACATACATACAAAAAAGTGCGGAATTTTCGGATACTTGAAGTACCACAAACCTTTCAGTTTTTTAGTAGCACTCCGTATCCGACCTCACTCTCATCCCACACCTGAAGGATTGGACTTTCCCGTTCGAAAATCTGTAAAATGGCACAAAACGTTTTTAATATATGGAACTAGTTAATGAAAATCCTATAAGGGGTTTTATATGTCTGTGTATTTCGCTCATTCAGCCAGTTTAAAACCGTACTGGACGTTCACTGTTGCGTTTATTCTCCACAGAATCGCTCAACATTCCTATGCCCCTACAAATAACAAAGAGGCTGGGGCATAACTAAATGGTTCCTTCATAAAGCCGAATAATCTATAAATTAACAAAACACGATAAATAGAAAAACCGAACTATTCCGAAACACTTCATGAGAGTTTCATTGGATAGTTCGGTATTTTTGTTGGCTGAAACACATTTGTCCCAGCCCCAGGAGAAAAAGTAGATGCTTTAACTATTTCTATAAACGGGGAATACAACTACAGAGGAATCTTCTTGTTCATTTGCTTCGGTATAAACTGCCTACCGAAAGAGATGCATTACAAGAATATTATTATCAAGTTAATAGCCCTTCTCACTTACTTTCTCGAACATATCATAGCGATGAAAGGAGAAAAATTTATGTGCATTAATAAAGATAATTGTAATTGTTTATCAACGAGAAAAGAATGTGATAACTTTGGACCTTTTGTGGCTAAAGATATAAATTGTATAAATTCAGAAATCGAGAACGGCGAAGAAAACAACGGCGGTTCAATAATTCCCTTTTCCTCTGGAGATACACAAACTGTAGTTGAAAATATACTCGGCAATAACCTTGCTAGTCTTATAGGTTTTGGTTCTGCTGTAGACCTTGTACCTATTGCAAATAATACAATTAATTTAACTGGACTTTTAAATGAAGCCTTTACCGTCCCACGTGAAGGAAATATTACTGCTATTTCAGCTTCATATACTGCATTAGGGGGACAGGTTGAATCAGGATCTATAACAATCCGTGCTCAAATTTTTCGTGCACCTATAGGAAGTAATAGTTTTACTGGTACAAGTGCTAGCGTTGATTTAGCTCCAACTATTACAGAACCTATACCTGTAGGTCTTTTAGTATTTGCATCCGCTAATATTCCACCGGTACCAGTAGCTCCAGGTGACCAATTATTAATGGTATTTTATATTTCATCGATACCAGGAGATACTACAGTTGACCTTATTCTTGGTACTGCAAGTGCAGGAATTAATATTGTTTAAAGATTCTAGTGACGGTGCTACTGAATGAAGTGGAAGTTTTACAAATGAACTCTATCCTCACTCCTATATTAGTAGCTGGGGTGCTGCGATTTCAGATAATATAGACAAGAAATTTAACTTCTTTCAGTAGAAGCTAAGCTACAGTATCTTATTTCATTACAGTTTTTATTTTTAATATATTTCACAGGCTATTCACTTAAGCAAAATAACTTTTACTTCATAGTAATAGTAATGTAAAGCAATTATCCTCCTTTTGTATTAAGGGTCACTTCAATCTCAAGTGACCTTTTTTATTGTCTTATCCCACAAAAATATTACTAACTTGATTAATTTTTAATGCCTATTGTTGAATGGATGAATACCCCACTCCTTCTCAGCAGCCTACATATTATATATTGTAGGAAGGAGGATTTTTTTATGGGATACTATGGAAACGCAGGTAATTTTAATTGTGGCTGTTATGGTGGCTATAGCCGTGGCCACGGTTCATCATTTACGCTGATTGTTGTTCTATTCATTCTTCTAATTATTATCGGCGCTACTTTCTTAAATAATGAAAACTGTTAGCATATCAATACAAAACTATCAGTCTTTTTCACCTCTTTAAAGGGTCGCTTCTTGCCTAGTGACCCTTTCATCGTTTCTTTCCTCATATTGTGCAGTTACTTTTTATCATCTATTGCATTAACTTAGTCGATGTTTACATGACCATTGCTGGCGTTCGGCTGTCGAATTCCGTTAAGAATCTATTCTGTTCGTGGAGGGTCTTTTTCATACGCAGATATTCAAGGGATTAAAATACATGAAAAAGGACACTTCCTATACTTAGGAAAAGCGTCCTATAATTGAATAACGATTAACTTCCATTATCTGTCAGTTAATAACATTAATAGATTTTGCTAGCTTGAATTAAATCTGTTTTTCAAACCTTTTAAGAGCCTCAGACATTCTGTAAATAATCTCTTCAACCTGTTGGCTTGTAATAATAAGCGGTGGAGCAAGAGCAACCGTATTTGTTCCCTTCCAATCGAAGTAACGCAATTGCAGTCC
Organism: Lysinibacillus sp. CTST325; assembly: GCF_054665055.1. Lineage (NCBI taxonomy): Bacteria > Bacillati > Bacillota > Bacilli > Caryophanales > Bacillaceae > Lysinibacillus > Lysinibacillus sp. CTST325. Next base: position 134,453 of record NZ_BAAFHO010000003.1, read on the forward strand.
TAAGTCCATGCATATATCTGTATACAGAGCTGCGGCGTGTACTGATGGATCAAATGGAATGCCGTTTTCAGGATCTTTAACTAGCTCAATACCGGCAAGTAGACCGAGACCTCTTACATTCGTTATATGCTTATGATTGCTTTCGAGATACTTAAGTCCTTTTAATAATTCTTCACCACGAAGTCTACTATTCTCAACAATTTGATCTCTTTCTAATATCTCAAGTGTCTTCAAGCCAACCGCACAAGCCATTGGATGTCCACTATATGTGAATCCATGGAACATCATTTCATCTGATTGAATAAATGCTTCTCTTACATGCTCTCTCATAATTACGGCACCCAGGTGAGCGTAGCCACTTGAGACTCCTTTTGCAACACATAGAAGGTCCGGAACAATGTTCCAATTATCAACACCAAAGGTCTTTCCGGTTCTTCCAAACCCACAAATCACCTCATCTGCAATAAGCAAAATGTTGTGTTCGTCGCAAAGTTTGCGAACAGCTTGAAGGTATCCGTCAGGAGGGAATCTTACCCCGCCTGCGCCTTGGATTGGCTCCAGAATGACAGCGGCTATAGTGTCGGATCCTTCTGATTCAATTATCCCACGAATAGAACGCGAGTAATTTGGATCACTTTTATCACCAAGTTCTGCATTCAAAACATGCGCTGCAGCGGTAAGGAAGTTCGGAGCATTGGAAGTCGTAAATTTATTGAATCCCTCGATTCCAGTAGCACTCGTGGCTCCTACTGTAACCCCATGGAATGATTGTTCAAGAGAAATAATTTTAGTTTTCTCTGGCTGACCTTTTACTTTCCAATAAAAACGGGCTAGTTTAAATGCAGTATCATTAGATTCCGAGCCTCCCGATGTGAAGAAGCAAACATTCAAATCACCAGGTGCTAATGAGGCCACTTTCTGTGCTAAAAGGATAGCGGGCTCATTGGATTGTCCGCTGAATGAAGAGCTGTAAGAAAGTTTTAACATCTGCTGTTTTGCTACCTCAGCAAGCTCTTCATTCCCATAGCCAAGGTTTACATTCCAAAGCATCGAAACCCCATCAATACGCTCTTTCCCCTCTATGTCTTTCAGATAAATTCCTTTGCCTTCTGTAAAGATTGTTGAAGGCCCTGATAAATAATGAGCTCTTGGTGGTGTCGTTGGATGCAAATAATGTTTTTTATCCAGTTCTGATAATTCCAATTTGCTTAGATTATTTCGCTTTGCAACGTATTGCATATTTTATTCCTCCTTTAATAGACAAATATAATTAAGCATTCCTAGCTATTTAATAATTAATTATCGATTTATGAAATTACCCTTTCACACTCTATCATGCTTTCAATAGGAGTATATAAATAGCCATGAGCTTCTGCTACAGCTTTATATGTCACAAATCCTCCAATAACGTTAATTCCTTTAGCTAATGCTTGGCTTTTCAGAGCGGCTTGTCTAAATCCTAGATTTGCAAGTTTCACACCATATGGGATTGTCACATTCGTTAGCGCATTTAACTAACATTCTGCCCTTCTATATCTGTTAAGAGTTTCTTGGATTCTTTTGAATACATGGATCGAATAGCTAAATAACAAACACCAATTCCCATCCAGGTAAATCCAACTATTTTTCCGACTGTTGAAAGCCCCCACAATATATAAAGACAAACCGACATTCCAATTAATGGAACAATCAAATATTTAACGATATTTTTTTGCTTATTTTTTAAATAGTAATGATTAATTACACAAATATTCACGAAAGCAAATCCTAATAATCCACCAAATGCAACTAAGTCGGATACAATTTGCAAATTCAAAGTTATTGCACCAATAATTCCGATTATTGACATTAATAAAATATTATTAATCGGTGTTTTATACTTTGGATGGATATAGCTAAAAAATTTTTGAGGGATGACATTGTCACGTCCCATCCCCAAGAGCAAACGACTTGAAGCTGCTTGGCTCGCTAAGGCGCTTGCAATTCCAGATGCGATAATCGTAAGTGTAATATAAGTCTGAAGAAACCCGCCTCCTATAGTCTCTAAAACCTTGAAGAAGGCTGTGTCTGGATTATCAATAGCTAAATAGTTTCCTACAAGAATCACTGCTAAATAAGTTACGGAAACATAAAATACCGTTTGAATGACACAGGTAAACAAAATGGCCAAACCAATTTTATTCCCCCCTACGTTCGTCTCCTCAGCCAAGGTTGTAATAGCATCAAAACCTAGGTAAGCGACAATAACAATAGCTGCCCCGCCAATAACTGCTCCTATTGAAAATGAATCACCATCATAAATTGCCTTATAGTTTATTAACGTTAAATCACCCGTAATAATATAGTGGCTTGCGCTGGAAACGAAGGCAATCACCGCGATAATCATGAGGAGCACTAAAACTGAATTCAACTTAGCCGCTATATCAATTCCAATTATATTTATAATCGTGATTGGGATAGCGAAAATGAGAACCCATCCCCAAACTGGAATGCTTGGTACAAGGGCGTTTGCAAAACTTGCACTGATCAAAAAAGTTAGCATGGGTATCAACAGATAATCAAGGAGCATTCCCCATCCAGCTATAAATCCTATTTTAGGGTGTAGCGCTTTATGGGCGTAGGTATAGGTTGAACCCGCAACTGGGTAAGCTTCAACCATTTTACCGAAACTGTACGCCGTAAATAACATTGCAACAAAACCAAGAACATATGAGAGGACAGAATGGCCCTGAGATACCAATGTGATAATTCCGAACATTGACATCGCTGCAACTGGTGCCATAAAGCCAAGACCAAATATAACTAAATCTCGCATCTTTAAACTTCTTTTTAGACTTTGCCCATCTGATAAAATTTGGATGTTCTCTATTGATTTTTGTGTTTCTATAATCCCTACCCCCATTGGCGTTATTATAATTTTGTTATTTATACAAAACGTTACTACCCTCCATACCAATTCAAAACTTTTTCATTCAAGTCAACTTAGGCAGGCTTTGTCTAACTGTACTTCAGGCCTCGGATAATACGGCATTCACTTTCCAGTTCTAGGATTAACTAAAATGTTTCGCCTGACACAGCCTCAACCCAGTTACAACTAATAAACAGTTGGCATTTCGTCATTCATCTGACTCCCCTCTTTTGTTTTGTTGCTTGCCCATTTTTCCTTAAAACTGTAGTAGGAAAATAAGCATTCTTTATATTAATTACAGATTATCAGATTAAGATAATTTGATATTGTAAAAATCGGAACATTCTAAATTTTCACCCAAGAATTCTTCAAGTATGCGCATGCCGGGCGCACTAAAAAAAGCAATTACTTAAATAAGTAATTGCTTTAGCTATACAAACATTATTTAGCTGGTTTTCAGGCAACTTTTTTTCCCAGTTAATTGATAAGGTGTCATGCATCCAAAATTCCGAAACTCATGAATCAAATGAGCTTGGTCATAATAACCATTCTCATAAATAACATCATTTAACGTAAAGTGGGTTGTCCTCAGAAGCATATTTAGTGATGATTGAAATCTTACTATTTGGCTAAATAATTTGGGGGAAATTCCAATATGGTCTTCAAATTGTTTTCTTAAATATCTAGTTGAATATCCTACTTCTTCTGCAAGTTGAGCTATGGTAATATTACCTCTTGTCACGTATATATTATATAATGCTTGTTTTATTAGTTTTGTTGATTTATCAATCTCAAAAATTTGACTTCCCAATGTTTCAATGAATATATTGACTCTCTCCATAAAACTTTCGTCGGTTACTACCCTTTCTAATATATTCGTATTTACAGGAAACATTTCATTTAAGGAAATTTCTTTATCGGTAAGGTCTTTAATACCGAATTTTATTTTCTTAATATCTAGGCATGGCAGAAAACGAATACCAAAGTATGTACTGTTTGGGAGAAGGTTAATCACCCTACTTTTAGTAACGCTTCCACAAATATTGCCGTAATGCTGATCACAATTAATGAGAATATCGATACACCCATCCGGGATAACTGAAATTTGATTACTTACCCCTCCCATTTTAAATTGATAAAACAGAATAGATGGTTGATTTGGTTTAATTCTAACTTTTTGTTCAGTATAGTAATCTGTCTGAAATTCAAAGTCAGGCTGAGACGGCAAGTAACTAATTATTTTCGAATTTAAAAGATTAATCAACTTTATACCACCTTTAAGACAAATTAGTAAACGCTTACAAATCAATGTTTAATACGTGATCATTTCCTCGGTTAATCGAATAACAGCTAAATCAACGGTTTGAAAGTTGCTAATGTTGTTTACGAACGTTCGTAAATAAGTGTAATAAAAAAAGGAAAAATAATCAATAAAACTTTTAGAAAATTTAGATAATTAACCTTCTTCCCTCAGTGTTACTCTTATTTGATGAAGATGGTTATTTCTTTATTGTAGATAGAAAAAAAGATGTAGTTATTAGAGGTAGACTCCATATTTAGAAGTTCTTTATTCATACCTCAAAGTATTTGAAAGCAAGTGTCATTGGAGTTCTTGATCCAATCATGGGCGAAGAATAGATCCTATTGATGAAGAATTAAGAAACTATTGTAAATTACATTTGACTCCATATATACCCCCTAAATTCTTTGAAAAAGTAGACGAATTACCAAAAACGAATAGGGCACAGCTATTAAGAGCGCTTTCACATTCATGGTAAGTTAAAAGCCTGTATCCCTTGTCAACTCAAGGTTACAGGCTTTTCTAACAACAGGTTTATTAACGGTTCAATGCTTTTTTAAGAAATACTTCAAATCTATTAATATCCTCTTACTAGTATCGAACTGTAAGTCATTTGAAATCGCTGCAATCCTAAAACGGATAATCTAATTTACTCGTCTGTACAGATACCCATTTCGCAACAGTAAACTCATCTACAATCCATTCATATCCAAAACGCCCAATTCCACTTTGTTTCACTCCACCAAATGGAACATTTCCTTCTAGCACTGCAGGCATATCATTTATATGTGTTGTACCAGATTCGATTTCAAGGGCTAATCTTTCCCCTCTTTCTAAGTCACTAGTTATAATGGCAGAGGATAATCCATATTCCGTGTCATTAGCAAAACGAATGGCCTCTTCATCACTTTCAGCCGGAATAATTTGTGCAACAGGACCGAATATTTCACAAGATGCAAGACTTGAATCATTAGGTACATCAACAAATACAAATGGTGAAATAACATTCCCTGTACGGTCACCTTCTACGGCAACTTTTAAACCACTTTCCTTTGCTTTATTAACTAAATCCATGATTTTATCAGCTTGTTTTTCATTTATAACAGGTCCAATAATTGTGTTAGGATCCTTGGGGTCTCCTACTGTTAATCCCTTTACTTTTTCTACGTATCTAGCAACAAATTCATCATAAATATCTCTATTAACAATAATTCGGTTTGTAATCGCGCAGATTTGGCCACTATGCAAAAATTTCCCGAAGATGGCGGCTCTCACAGCTTGTTCAACGTCGGCATCTCTTAAAACTACTAAAGGATTATTGCCTCCAAGTTCTAATGCCATTTGTTTTAATGTTCCGCCTGTTACCTTATTAATATGTTTTCCTACTGCAGTTGATCCTGTAAAACTGATAAACGAAGAATTCGTATTTAACAGGAATTCATCTCCTGATTCTTGAAGATCGGTTAAAATAGAATTAAACACCCCAGCAGGAAGTCCTGCTTCTTCGAAAGCCTTTGCAAAAACTTGTCCACCAACTATTCCAACTTGGAGATCTGGTTTATGAACAACACTGTTCCCGAGAGCAATGGCAGGGAAAATTGTTCTTGTTGCCATGTTAAATGGAAAGTTAAAAGGTGTGATGGACGTAATAACACCTAAAGGTAATCGATATACACGGCTAACCTTTCCTGGTGTAGTAGATGCATAATTTTTGGGTGTGTATATTTCATCAACCATATTAATTGAATTTTTTATGTCACTAACCCCAAAGCCAAACTCAATATGAGCTTTAAGTAGTGTTCCACCTGTTTCTCGTGTAATTAATTCCAAAATATGCTCTTTATTTTTCTCTAAAAAGTCTAATGCTTTCGTTAAAACCTCTCTTCTTTGTTCTGGAGTAGATTTAGCCCATTCCTTTTGTGCTGCTTTTGCTTTGTGATAAGCATCTTTTATTTGCTCTACATTCGCTAATTCTACAGATGTAATAGTTGACTGATCATATGGATCCTTTATTGAATAAGTTCTTTTACTACCACCCTCTACCCATTGACCTCCGATATAACTTTTGTTTATTTCACTTGCCCATTCAATGCAGTTCACATCTAAAGCCTGATTCTTTGTCATTTAAAGTCCCCTTCCTGAAATGAAACTCTATACTTAACGCGATGTAACCTAAATTGTAAGCGGTATTAATTGTTTTTTATTGTAAAAAGCGGAACTACCCTTATCAGGATGATAATTGCTAATAGAAGCCAAAAATTAAAAGAATAGGAATGAATGACAGATAGGGCTAACATAGCCTTCTTACTTTTTAAAACGCTTATGAATATTGTTATACTTGTAAGTACCTTCCTCACTGAATTCAATCAATTCCATAGATAATGCCAGATATCGCCTAGTAAATAGATCAGCAAAATGATCCTTGATTACTTCGAATAGTTCGTCACAAGTTTCTTTCTTATTTTCAGCAGATCTTCCCGCCCCAATTTTTAATATAGCATGAACAAATGCATCATCTTCTACTCCATCTGCTACTCGGTAATCTTGAAGTTCAACTGCTCTTGATCGAATTCCTCCAGTCGGAAAAAGATTACTACGGCTAATCAAAACATCATTCACTTTTTTAAGCAAATTCGGAATGTCTGCTTCTTTCTTTATGTTATCGGTATACTCAACAATAAAATGCGGCATGTTTTCATCCCTTTCACTGACTAAAAATGGCTTTATCTCTTTCAGTTTTCAAGAAATGTTTTTCACTAATAATGGTATTTACTAGTCGTCCCACTCCTTCAATTTCAGTAATGACTTCATCTCCTTCTTTTGTATCAACTAAGCCCTCAGGCGTACCAGTAAGGATAATGTCGTTTTTATTTAATGTCATAAAGCTACTTAAATACTCAATTAAATGTGGAATACTAAAAATCATATCTTTCGTTGTGCCTTCCTGAGTAACTTTTCCATTTACATAAGTACGCAATGTAAGATTCATAGGATCTTCAATATCTTTTGCATCGACTAGCCATGGACCTATTGGTGTACAAGTATCTCTATTCTTTACTTTTAAGTTCGGACGATAATAGTTTTCTAAATAATCACGGATGGCATAGTCATTTGCAACGGTATAGCCCGCTACATAATCATAAGCATCTTCTCGTTTAATGTTAGTCCCGGAACGACCAATGACAACTGCAAGTTCACATTCATAATGCATATTAGTAGCCTCTGCTGGTCGGTAAGTCTGACCTCGATGACCAATAAAAGTATTAGGACCTTTTAGAAAAACTAAAGGTTCTGTTGGTGCTTGAAAAGCAAGTTCCTTTGCATGATCTGCATAATTTAGTCCTAAAGCAAAAACGGTTTTAGGTTGGACAGGCGGTAGCCAGACCACTTCCTCCTCAGAAACAATTTGTCCATTATCTAGTTTCAGGTGACCATCATTTGTCTCAATTGCATGATGAATGACATCCTGAAATACTACACGTGCATGTTTCATATTAATCGCGCTCCTTTACAAAACAATGAGATTCTCATTTAACTGTATTTTCTAAATAACCGATTCCATCGATTTCTATTCGTACTCGATCACCCTCTTTAACAAGCGGAGGATTTTCAGGTACTCCAGCCAGTAAAACATCTCCCTCATATAGCGTCATAAATTCCGAAATTTCAGAAATCAACTGTGATACAGGACGAATTAAATTGGCCGTTGTATTCTTTTGTTTTAACTCATCGTTAACGAATACAGTAATCGTCAACTTATTAGGGTCAGAGATTGCATCGCGTTCAATAATCCATGGACCTACAGGGCAAAAATTATCTCTTGCTTTTTGTTTAACAGCTGGTCGATAAAAATTCTCATGCGGAATACTCACATCATTTACAATGGTGTATCCTAATACATGATCTAAAGCTTTTTCTTCTGTTACACGTGTAGCATTTTTCCCAATGACAATGCCTAATGAGGCACCTACTTGCAGATGGGATGTATCCTCGGGTAATGGAATTGAAGTTTTAAATCCAGTAATGGTGTTCACCGGTTTTATATATAAGACAGGCGCTTTGGGAGGCTGTTTATAAGGTTCCTTAGTTAACGATGAACCTAATGCCTTTAGCTCGCCACTATAATTTAATAAAGTCCCATATACTGTACCCGAAATTGGCGCCTCCAAAGAGGACTGCTCTACTGTTAAATTTCTATCACCGAGAATAATTGTATTGTTTTGAGGATCTACTTCCACTTCTTTTGTGTGAAGGGTTTCACTAAATTTAATAATTGCCTTACTCATAACTATTCACTCCTCTCATAAACTCGTAAATTCTTCTAATGGTTACTTAACTTGCAAAACTATCACTAATGGTTAACTACACCTTTAACATCATTACCTATATTTGACTTAACGATAATTTCTGAAAAATTATCCTCTACATTTTTTGACTTACGGTTCCCTATAAATGTACCAATGTAGCAGCCTAAGAAACCTAACGGTATAGAAATAATTCCCGGTGATGCAAGAGGAAAAATCGGATTACCAGTAAATAAGGCTACGCCTGGTTCTGGATTCCAAACATTTGGACTTAACATAACCAGACCAATCGTGCCAATTAATCCTATAAGCATGCCAAAGATTGCTCCAGTTTTGTTGAATTTTCTCCAAAAAATAGTTAATAAAATAACTGGTAAATTCGAACTCGCTGCTAATGTTAGTGCGAGTGATGATAAAAAGGCAACATTAAAATTTTGAAGAAATAGTGATAAGGTAATGGCGATAGCAGTGATAAGAATCGATGCAAGACGTACCATAAACATTTGCTGTTTTTCGGTTGCTTTCCCGTCTTTTAAAATTTCGTTATAAAAGTCATGGGAAAATGCTGTTGCTCCCGTAACTACAATTCCAGCAACAACTGCGAGAATAGTAGCAAAAGAAACCGCAGAAATGAAAGCAAACATAAAATCTCCGCCAATAAACTTTGCTAATAATGGCGCTGCCATATTCCCTGCAGGGTTAGCCTCTATAATATTCGAAGTTCCAACTAGTTTTGCTGCTCCAAACCCAAGGAAAATGACCATTATATGGAATAGCCCCATGATCCACATAAGCCAAACGACTGACTTTCTGGCAACCTGAGCATTAGGTACAGTTAAAAAGCGAACTAATACATGGGGTAGACCCGCTGTCCCAAGAATGAGCCCAAGTGTTAAAGAAGCTGCATCCCAACCGTTTTTATATTTTAAACCAGGATTTAAGAAATCAATTCCAAAAGGAGTGGCTGTTTTCATATCAGTAAAAATGCCAATAAAATTAAAATTAAATTTCCACATAACCATGACAAACAGAATAAAGGTTCCACCTACTAAAAGAACGGCTTTAATAATTTGAACCCAGCTTGTTGCGGTCATTCCTCCAAACAAAACAAAAGCTAACATACCAACACCAACAATAAGGACTGAAATATTATACGGAATACCTAATAATAATTTGAATAAAGCTCCTGCAGCAACAAGCTGTGCAAGCATATAAAAAACTGAGATGATTATTGTATTGAAGGCAGTTACGCCTCGTACTTGTTTAAACCTAAATCGAGCAGTAATCATATCACCTAACGTATATTTCCCAAGGTTCCTTAATGGTTCTGCAACTAAAAATAAAATGACAAGAAAAGAAACAAGGGCACCGTACATGAGGAAAAATCCGTCATATCCCATTAAAGAAAAGGCACCAATTAACCCCAAAAAGGTAGATGCAGACATAAAGTCTCCAGCTAAAGCAAGACCATTTTGCCTAGCAGTCAGACCACCTCCAGCTGTATAAAAAGAACCTGCCGTTTTTGTTTTTTTGGAAGCATAGTACGTAATGAAAAGTACCCCTATTGACATGAGTACAAAAAGAAGAATAATATCCCATCCCATATGTCTACAGCCCCTCCTTTACTAAGATTTGCTTTACCTTTTCGTCAAATTCAGCGGCCTTTTTTACATAAACACCGCATACCCCAAATGACATAAAGATAATTGAAATACCGTAAATCCACGCCAACGTAATGTCTCCTATTACTTGGACGTTTAATATATTTGTAAACAAGGCTAGGAATGGTAAAGCTAGTGAATAAGCCAAATAAAAAATTGTGTAAGGAATAATAAACTTTTTCTTATCTACAAGTAGTTGTTTAAAATCCTCCGAGGTGGAAATTTTGTCATAATCTATTTGTTTGTTGTCTTGTTGTTCGATGTCTTTTTTTACACTGCTTTGTTCTTTTACTAGCTCCAAATTGATAGCACCTCTTTCCTAATCATTTAATAGGGTTCTTAAATGCTTCTAATTCTTTGATTTTTAATTTCTATTAAAAACCACTAGTTTTAGCTCTGTCATTTCCTCTACAGCATATTTTATTCCTTCTCTTCCAACTCCACTTTCCTTCACACCTCCATAAGGCATGTTATCTACACGAAACGTTGGAATGTCATTAATCATAACGCCTCCAACATGAAGGTTTTCAGCTGCAGTTAACGCTGTATGAACATTATCCGTGTAGACTCCCGCTTGGAGACCATATCGCGAATCATTTACTTGCTCAATTGCTTCCTCTACTGCTTGAACTTTATTGATGATCACAATTGGAGCAAACACTTCTTGACACGAAACTTTTAAAGAAGACTCTGCATTTAATAATACCGTTGGCAATAAAATATTCCCTTCTGCGATTCCCCCAGTTGCTACTTCTGCTCCATGTTGTTTCGCCTCATGAATCCAATCTAAAGTACGTTCCACATCTCCTTTTGAAATAAGTGCTGAAACATCCGTACGTGGATCTAAAGGGTCACCAATTTTGAGTTGTTGAGTTGCTTCAACGAATTTTTGCACAAATGTTTCGTACAAACTTTCATGAATATAAATTCTTTGTAATGATATACATACTTGACCTTGGAAAGAAAAGGCTCCCTTCACACAACGATTAATAATTGAATCAATATCGATCCCTTTATCAATAATAACGGCTGCATTTGAACCCAGTTCTAATGTCACGCGCTTCAGTCCTGCTTTGTTTCGAATACCAATCCCAACAGCTGGGCTGCCCGTAAATGTAATAGCTGCAATTCTATCATCGGTCACGATTTTATCCCCCACGACTCTTCCGCTTCCAGTAATAACATTTAGAGCTCCATTAGGTAAACCGGCCTCCTGTAACAACTCTGCTAAAAAGAAAGAAGATAGTGGAGTTTGACTTGCTGGTTTTAATACAATTGTATTTCCTGCGGCAATGGCAGGGCCTACTTTATGGGCAACTAAATTCATCGGGAAATTAAATGGCGTAATCGCTCCAATAACCCCAATAGGTTCACGCACCGTATATGCTACTCGTTTTTCTCCACCTGGTGCAGCATCCAATGGAATCGTTTCTCCATGAATTCGCTTTGCTTCTTCAGCTGCAAACTTATACGTTTGTATTGTCCGTTTCACTTCATCGATTGCAGTAGCAATTGGTTTAGCTGCCTCTAAAGCGATAATTTCTGCAGCTTCATCTAAACGCTTCTCAAACAAAGCCACCAAACGTTCCAAAATAGCTGCACGTTCGTGAGCTGGCATTTTCGCCATTACTGTTTTTGCACGAACTGCAGCTTCAATTGCCTCATTCACTTCTTTTTCATTAGCCTTAGGAATATATGCAATAACATCTCCAGAGTATGGAGATGTTAGAGATGCATGTTCAGTGGCTTCTTGCCATTGACCATCAATGTATAAGTTTTTCTTTCTTGCTTGCACTTTTAAATTCATAGTCTACTCCTTTCCGTTATAGCCTACTGTTAATTAGATCACTAGCTCATCTTTTTGCATGTACTCATTCATTCCGTATGACTCATTTTGCTTACCATATTTATAATCTAGCCACTTTACCTTAATCCGCTTCTTGTATGGGTTTACAGGACAATCTTTTAATTGTATTAATAACGAAGGGTGTTGCTCATTTATAGATATTTGATGGCAAATTCCATCATAATAATTACCATCTATTTCAACTTGAATATGGTAAATACCAGGTTTAGGCATTCGGCATGTCTGTTTAACTATTAATTTAAGAAACTGATGTTTTTTATAAAAAAGGGAACTTTGATTCACTTCTCCATTAATTTCATAAAAATTGCCAAGATACATAGGAATCTTTTGCACATGACCTTCATCAAGCAATTTTCGGATTGCTGTTGAACTAATTTTTTCATCACAATGTTGGATCTTCGGAACAGTCGTTACTTCCAAACTTCCGGGATTATACTCTGATAACGTTTTCATATTACCGAGTCCTTTATAGCCATAATGATAATCAAAGCCTGCTACAACATGTATACAGCCAAGTCCTATAATGTATTGTTCAACAAAATCGATAGGAGAAAGACGGGCAAACTCAGGGCTAAACTCAACAACAAATAACTTCTCAACACCCAGCTTTTCAAATCGATCTTCTTTCAAAGGAAGCGGAGTTAAATAAGTCATTGGCTCCATATGAGGAAAGAGTATATCTTTTGGGTGCGGATAAAACGTCATAACACCAAAGGCGCATTGTTTTTGCACAGCAATTTGTTTTGCTGTTTCAAGAATTTTTTGATGACCGATGTGAACTCCATCAAAAAAACCAAGGGCCAAAACACAAGCTTCTAATTCAGTGAACTTTGATTTATCTATTGAACTTTTGATATAAATTGTCTCCATCGTTGGCCCTCTCCTTATATGTTAAGTTAACTGCGGTGCAGCGAGCTGGCCATATTTCCCTGCAAAGAATGTCAGAGGATTTCCTTCACGAAGGACAATATCTTCTACTTCTCCAAGGAACAGCGTATGGTCACCAGCTACTTGCTTTCCATATACATTGCATGTAATATTTGCCAGCGCATCCTTTACTACCGAGATTTCATTTAGGCGGTCAAATTCTGGTTCACGCTTTTCTTTGATCTGGCCAGCGAATAACATAGAAACTTCTTGCTGGTCTTCCGATAAAATATTCACTGCAAATTTACCGGAGCGGTTAATTTTATCCAACATTTTTGCATTTTCTTTAATCGATATTAGTACGAGTTTCGGGTTTAACGACACTGACATGAAGGCATTTGCTGTCATGCCATGAGGCTCTCCATCAATGTCCGTTGTAATAACTGTTACGCCGGTTGCAAATTTACCCATAGCATCTCGAAATGTACGATCATCCATTGAGATTCCTCCATTCTTTTTATTTATATAACTAATTCTGGTTTGCGCTGCGCAAGGTTTGGTGACTTAGATTGAATTTGTTCATTGGTTTCAATATCTAAAAACGGAGATGTTTCATTAAACCAGCTATCTGGTGCTTTTGCACCCCATAATGTTTGACGACGTGGGTCATTTAAATCCCATCGAATTGGCTCAAAGTCATTGTCACTTGTTAAGTAATCTCCGTTATACAGCTCAATGCGGTATCCATCTGGATCTCTTAAATACAAGAAGAACGCATTGGATAAGCCGTGGCGTGCTGGACCTCTTTCAATGTTCTCTGAATAGCCAAGAGAAGCTAAAACATCACAACAGTGAATTAGAGCAAGTGGATCCGGTAGCCAGTAAGCAAAGTGATGAAGACGTGGACCATCTCCGTTCATAAAGGCTTGATCATGCACGGTCTGTTTGCGATGGAGCCATGCAGCCCAGATACTTCCATCTTCTATAGTTGTATATTCAGAACATGCAAAGCCTAGCTCATTGATAAAGAAGTTATATGCTTTTTCCACATCCGGTACAGCACAGTTTACGTGGTCAATCCGCTGAATTCGGGCACCGCTGTATAAGTCATAGCGCTGAAGTAAGCGCTCTGCTTTTTCAATCTTGCAGAAAAATTCAAGAGGCATCCCTGAAATATCATGTACATGCAGTGCACGCCCAAGAGCATGCTGAGTTCCTTCCTTAAGCCACTTTGTTTTTAAGCCTTTTGATTGAAACAATTCAGCCAGACGATCTAGATCTTCTTCTTTCTCTACTTTGTAACCGAGTGCATGTACCCCTAACGCATCGGACTTTTTAAGAACTAAGCTGTGGTGTGTGTGTTCTTCAAGCCCTCTCAAATAAACACAGTCGTCCTTTGTTTCCGTTTCAATCATGCCGAGCGCTTTTACATAAAAATCTTTTGAACGGTCCAAATCCTTCACATTAATAACAGTTCTGGCAATACGAATGATATTGAAATCCAAATTCCTCATCTCCCTTAGTCGTTTAATTAGCTATTTTTAGCAAACTCTTCTGATCGATTCAAAAATTCTTTTACACGATCAACATATTCCTGTTTGTCATACCCGTTATAAAGCGTACTTGCCATTCTAATTGGATCACCGAAGAAGAAGCGTTCGTAAAGTGTTTGTCGAGAACCGAATGAACTTATACATACATCCCATGCCAAACGATAAAGTTTCACACGATTATAAGCATCACCAGTGGCTGATTGTAAATACTTATCAAGATCCGGACGAATATCAGAATTGAAGTCTGATTCTGATGGAATCGCCATTAAGCCACTTGCACCCATTAATTGCATAATTTCTGTAAAGCGAGGGTAAATTTTCGGGAAGTAATGACGTGCTGCATTTAACGGTGCAAATTCTGGTGTCATAGTTCCCCATCTATCCACCTTTGCATTTGCTTCGGCAGCAACGACATATGCTTTCATCGTTTCAAGTGCAATAATTACCTCAGAGATTTTCTCCTGTATATGTTGGTATTGGCCAATATTAATTGTCTCTGCCATTAATTGAAGAATACCAAGTACAAACTCTGTTTTCGCGATATTTTTCGATACAACTTGATGTGTCATATGAACAACTGCATTACTTTCATTGTAGGCCTGGTTGCACACATTAACATCACCAAGGGCAAAAACTCGATTCCACGGAACGACAACATCATCAAACACAACAATGGTATCCATTTCTTCAAAGCGAGATCCTAGCGGATGGTCGAAATGAGACTTACCATAATCAAAAGATTCTCGACAAATAAATTTTAAGCCCGGTGTGTTATTAGGAATAGAAAATGCAAATGCATATGGATTTTCTTCAGCTGATTGTTTTAATAAAGTAGATGGGAATACCATGATTTCGTCGGTAATACCACCTTGAGTAGCAAGTAATCTTGCCCCTTTAATAACGACCCCTTCAGATGTTTTCTCTTTAATCCGTGCTGCAATAAACGGATCTGGCAGCTGTGCTGAATTTACTCCCCTATTGACTTGAGGCTGAATCAACGTATGTGTTAAAGATAAATCATTTTCACGGCAATACTCGTAGTAGTTGGCCATGTTTTCGGCATAGATGGAGTCCTGTTTTCCAAACATTTCTGAAGCTGAACCATACGCCATCATCCCGACATTAATGTAATCAGGGGAACGTCCCATCATGCCACCATTATATTTCGCCCATTCTTGCATCATTTTGCGACGTGTCACCAAATCTTCTTTTGTTTTTGGCTGAATAAAAGATGTACCTACCCGTTCACCAGTTGTTGGAGATTCATATGTCATGTAATCCTTTTTGTCTGGATCATGTTGCAAATCGTAAAGTTCTGCCTGAGTTTTCATAACTCCTTTAAAAGCTGGATGTTCAGAAATCTTGCCTTCTACTCGTTTTCCATCAATCCATATATTTGCCTGTGCATTATCAACTCTTTCAATATATTGCTTTCCTGTTTTTGCTGGCATTATTGTTTCCCCCTCGAAAAATAGTTTTTACTTCCCAAATTGCGGAATATGATGATCACCTATAGCAACATGGATTACCTTTGGTTCTGTATAGAATTCAAAAATTGCGTAATGGCCACCCTCTCTTCCAATGCCACTATCTTTCGTACCGCCAAATGGAATTCGAAGATCTCGTACGTTTTGAGCGTTAATCCAAAGCATACCTGCTTCAATAGCATCTGCCATACGATGTGCTCGTTTTAAATCTTTTGTCCATACAAAACCAGCTAGTCCGTAAGATACGTCGTTTGCCATTTGAAGTACTTCTTCATCTGTTTCAAATTCGATTACGGCCATAACGGGACCAAAAATTTCTTCCTGACATACTCTCATGTCATTTCTTGCATTTAATAAAAGTGTCGGTGGTACAAAATTACCTGCCTTTACCTTCTCCGGAACCACTCCCTGAACTACTTCGCAACCTTCTTGTTTAGCGATTTCTATATATTTTTTTACTTTGTTGTAGTGATCTTTTTCAATTAGCGGACCAAGCTGAGTTGATGAATCCATTGGGTCACCGATTTTAATATTAGCGACACGTGCTTTTAATTTTTCAACAAATTGTTCTTTAATATTTTTATGCAAGAATACTCGAGAATTGGATGTGCAACGTTCCCCATTAAAAGAGAAAATCCCCCATATTGCTGCATCTAGAGCTCGTTCAAGATCTGCATCATCAAATACAATTAAAGGTGATTTCCCACCAAGCTCCATCGATGTTTTCTTTAAAGTATCCGCAGAGTTTTTAATAATAGTGGAACCTGTAGTCGTTTCACCTGTAAATGAAATCGCTTTCACATCTGGGTGAGCAACAAGAGTAGCCCCTGCTGTTTCTCCAAAGCCATGAACGACATTAAAGACTCCATCCGGAACTTGAGCTTTATGAATAATTTCAGCTAATTTATTTGCAGTTAATGGTGAAAGTTCCGCTGGTTTTAGAACAACAGTATTGCCAGTTGCTAATGCAGGTGCTACTTTCCAAGTCTCTAACATGAATGGGGCATTCCATGGAGTAATTAACCCTATAACTCCTAATGGTTTATAAACTGTATAATTAATGAATTCATCATCCATTGGGTAAGATTCGCCATGCAATTTTGTCTCAACCATTCGTGCGTAGAAACGGAAATTTTCTGCAGCACGTGCGGTTTGATTTCTTGTTTGGCTAATTGGCAGACCTGTATCTAATGATTCTAAGAAAGCAATTTCTTCAATCTCCTCATCGATGATATCTGCAATTCTATTAATATATTTCATTCTTTCTTTCAATTTCATCTTGCCCCACGGACCATTCTCAAACGCTTCTTTTGCTGAAAGAACAGCTTGATTTATATCCGCTTCACGCCCCTCAGCGATATAGTTGTTTATTTCATTGGTAAATGGATTTTTATTTTCAAAAGTAGCACTTGATTCACTGTCGACAAACTGTCCATTAATATAGAGCTTTACATTTTCTACTTGCATGTGTACGTGATTTTTTTGAGTCTCAGTTGCTTGAACTTGCATGTTATTACACTCCTCATTCTTCTCTTACTCCTGTAACAAGGAGTAAGAGAATTTTTTTAGATTTTGAATTTATTTAGTGACGATCTCATTTGATAAAATACCATATTGATTTAAAACTTCACGAATTTCATTTTGAAGTGCCTCAGATGGTAAATCCATTGGCTTGCGTAAAACTGGCGTAATTTTACCCATCATGCCCAGCGCTGCTTTTACTGGTCCAGGGTTAGTTTCTTTGAATAACACATCATTTAATGTCATTAATTCATAATGAAGATCTAAAGCTTTTTCAGCGTCACCTTCCTCCCAAGCATTGTGCATTTCTGCTACTTTTGCTGGTGCAACGTTTGCTGTGGCGCTAATAGAACCTTTTCCACCAATTGTTAACATTGGGTAGCAAAGAAGTTCAATTCCCGAGAACAGACTAAAGTCTCTTCCACAATTTAACAGCACCCGATTGACATGTTCAAAATCTTTATTTGACTCTTTGGCACCAATAATGTTCGGGCAATCTTCAACAAGTCGAGCCATTGTTGTAACTTCCAGATTTACCCCTGTTCTTCCAGGGATGTTATATATAATAATTGGAATATCCACGGCATCGGCAATAGCTTTATAGTGTTTATATAATGCTTGCTGGGAAGGCTTGTTATAGTATGGAACAATGACCATCGCAGCATCTGCTCCCATTTCTTGAGCAGCCTTTGTTAGCCGAAGCGCTTCATTATGATTAACTGATCCCGTTGCTGGAACAAATGGAACTCGTCCGTTAATCGTTTTAATTGCTGTTTCCATCACAAGCTCTCTCTCTTCAATCGTTAGAGAACTAGGTTCCCCAGAAGTCCCGGTTACCGAAATACCATGGCTCCCACTTTCTATTTGCCAGTTAATTAAACTTTTAAATGTCTGTAAGTCTAAGCTTTCATCCTCCTTGAATGGTGTAATAACTGGTGCAATCGAACCTTTTAAACTTTCTTTAGCTTTTAGAATTCTAGACATTTTATCTTCTCCTTCTATACCTTTTTATGGAATCGTTTACAAGATTAATGTATCATTAAGTATAAAATATTTAAAATATTTAAAATATTCGTGATGCATACAAAATAAATATACTTCTAAGGAGGAATTTCATGGATATAAGACAATTGCGATACTTTGCCACTATTGTTGAAGAAGGCCAAATCACTAGAGCAGCAAAAAAATTACATATGGCCCAACCCCCTCTTAGTCAACAGCTAAAAGCGCTGGAGGAAGAACTTAGTACTCTTTTGGTAGTACGCAATGGAAAGAATATAGAACTAACAGCAGCAGGAAAAGTTTTGTATAAGAGAGCTATCAATCTGTTAAGTCAGATTGATGAAACCATTATGGAAGTGAAAGAAGTAGGAGAAGGTCTTAAGGGTACCTTATCAATTGGATCTGTAAAAACATGCTTTTCTCACCTACCTGAACGCATTCGTTTTTTCAGAGAAAAATATTCAAACGTTACATTTCGTTTATACGAAGGGGATACCTATCGATTATTACAAGATTTAAGAAATAGGCATATTGAGGTTGCTATAGTCCGGTTACCTTTAGAATCAGAATCAGATGACTTATCCTCACTGCCATTACCTCCGGACCATTTTGTAGCGATTATCCCTGAGACATGGAATTATGAAAATACAATAAGACTAGAAGAACTTTCAAGTATGCCACTAATGTTGCTACAACGTTTTAAAGGTGTTGGTCAATACGAACTGGTTATAGAAGCTTGTAGAAAACATCACTATGAACCAAATATTGTCTGTCAATGTTCAGACGCTGATATGATCATGTCCCTAGTTAGAGAAGGTGTCGGTGCTTCCTTACTTCCAAGGTCTGTCTTACGTTCATTTTCTATGAATGGCCTAAAAATATTGGAGCTTGAAGAACTTAGTATTCAATCAGATTCCGCCGTTATCTGGTTGAAAGACCGTTACCTTTCAAAAAGTGCTATTAAATTTATTGAAACTTTTAAGAGGGAATACAATTTAAATATTTCACAAGTAGAATGACTCAAATAATTTCATGATTCTATAAATCATGTATGTTGAATCTGTTTTAAAGATATTTATTACACTTCCGTTACTTGAGCCTTTATAGTTATATTAAATATATTGAGAAGTCAAAAAATAAACACAATGAACTCATTTGACTTCGTTCATTTACAACAGTTACTGTAACTATTTAGAACCGTCACGTAAAATGGATATTATAGTAACCCTAACGGTAGATAATAAAACTTAATATCATTATTTAAGTAAACAGCTTACAAGAAATTTAAATCTTCTTTGTAAGCTTAAAATTTGTCAATTTAATTCTAATTCATTTTTATCATCAAACTTCTTGCCTTGACTGC
This sequence comes from Lysinibacillus sp. CTST325, assembly GCF_054665055.1. Taxonomy (NCBI): domain Bacteria; kingdom Bacillati; phylum Bacillota; class Bacilli; order Caryophanales; family Bacillaceae; genus Lysinibacillus; species Lysinibacillus sp. CTST325. The sequence continues at coordinate 154,286 of NZ_BAAFHO010000003.1, forward strand.
CTTCCACAAAATAAGACGGATTTAATATCTTAGTTTAGTTTGCTTTAAATTTTTCATGAAATTGTAAAGCATTACTGCTCATCCTACTTTTCATAAAAATAGCACTTATGGGTAAGTACTTGTTTAAGTAATATAAGCTCCAGCCCGATTATGTAAGATGGACTAATATGAAAAGTCCAATAATAGGTAAATAACCATAGCTTTGACTTCAATAGTAAATAAGTTAGTCCGTTATCCGTATTTCCTCTTTCGGAAAATCAAATGTTCCTAAGTTCTTATATACGGATATGGGTTAATCGTTTAATATTGGGTACATTTCTACCAAAGTAAAAAATACCCGCCTAAGATTCCTCTTAGACGGGTACCATTTAAAATTTTACTTGTATATTTTTAAAGCGGTGGCAATCACCACCATACTAATATAAAAACGCACAATTCAAATCCTTATAAACGTTGTATATCAACGTTACTTCGAATCATCCATCTTCAGAACAGCCATGAATGCTACCTGTGGAAATGTATTTTCAAGTTTATCTTTTTATTTTTCTATTTAACCGACGATCCTTTGATATAAGATTTTTCAGTTGATTAATTTTATTCATGGATATTTTACTTTTATCGTGCTTTATTTTCTACATATGGTGGGGATATGATGTGCAAAAATAAGACCACCCGTCACTTCATCACTTCACACACTAGAGTGGTCTTTCTCTGTCAATATAAACAGTCTTATTAACATCTATGTAAGGCTTATAAATTGATTGTTCTAATAATTGATGAATAAACCTTTTTACTTGTGCGTTTTGTAAATTTAATTGGTTCAATATATTTTTCGGGAACTGTTGAAATATGCCCTTTTGCAAGCCTCTAGCCTTCGCTAAATTACACACCATCTATTACATCTTGGTTATTAAATTGCAAAAGGGCAGTTGAAAATCAGATTCAGCCGCACTTTCAACTGCCCACTCAAATATTTGATTTTTATTAATACACATTAAATATTACAGGGTTGTTTTTTCGATTACATTTTGTTGCAGTGAACTGCGTTTTTTATTTGTTCTGCTGCTCTAAAAACTAGAGATTATTAAGGACTAACTGGAGGAGTAAGCCCTGTAAGAACAGGCGTTATAACATTAGTGCCAGCTCCAAGGCGAATTTGTTGAACTTGCAGTACTTTTACAGTAAGCTCTAGCACGATTTTTTCACGTAATGTGTCGAAAGTGCCTTCTGGTGCTGTCATAACCGGTGAAAAATCAAGTTCAAAGAAGTTTGCAGCTACTAACTCGCCAAATGGTTGTTCATTGTATTTAACCAGATTTTGGAAGAATGCTTTATCCAATCTAGCATCCATTTGCGTAGTTTCATTAAGGAAGTTCGCTTCGGCAAACTCGGAAATTCCTAAAATCGGTGTAGGGCCTCCTGTTGTTTGTGGGAAAGTAAGATCTGTAAAACCAGAAAACGGAACATCGGCAATTCTATCTTGGAGTGCCGCGTTACATGCTGCTGAAGCATATTCTATATTTTTGCGAATATGTCCCGCTACAAATAATTTAGCTCTTGTTACCCTAAAAAAGTCAGTGCCGGCAATACGTGCAAAAGCAACCGGTACTAGTTTCACTTGATTCAGGAATACATTTTTTTTCACTCTTTTGATTTCAGTTGCCGCAGGACTAAGTGTAATATCCGACTCCACAACAATTTGAAGTGTTGGTTCTGCAAGTACAACTGGAACCTTAATAGTTGGAGTCACTAACGGTGTGGCAACTACTGGAGTAGCCTCAGTAGTTAATGGTATTTGTTCTGTTGATGTTACTGGACAAGGTTCGACTTGATTAACTTGAATATCTAATTGATCACTCAAAAAATTCCCTCTTTTCATTTTTTTAGTATTAGAGAGCGCTCTCTATATTGCTAGAATATGTAGCGTTTAATTCTATGTATAGACGTGTATACTAGTTTTTTCTGATTTTTAAAAAGGGATCTTTTAGGATGAATATCAAAATGCTAAATACTCACCAATGTTAGCACCTAGTTTTAATTGTTTAGTTACCTTTTTAACTGAAGAATTTCAAGAAAATAATAGTCAAAAGCGGAAGCAATATTACGGAGAAAGATATTAGTGTACGAAAATGCTGGAACAGTATTTATACCACAAAAAATTATTAGTTTTAACTATCACTCATTGCGTCACACACATATAACGACATGTACACCTGTTAAAACTGTACAAAAAAAGATTGGGACATAGCATAGAACCTTCATAGAAGATCCGCTATGTCCACCTCACTGAGAAAATGGCAAGAGATGCCGCAGACATCTTTGATTCATTCGCTCAAGATATTTAAGAATTGCTAATGTAATTTTTATGATGGAATTGGTGAGGAACTCCACCATTTAACCCTTATACTAATTAAATAAATACGTCACAGACCCTTATCATTACTATATTACTTCGAATCATCCATCTTCAGAACAGCCATGAATGCTTCTTGAAGTCTTACTATATTACAGTACTTTTTTGTATCTTCTTATATCCGACAATCCTTTTAACATTAATGGATTGCCGGTTTATTTTTACCTTATTTCATTTTCCTTTAACTGTTAATATATCATATTTATTTGCTAAACATAGTGGCAGGAAGGTGGCAAAAAACATTAAGACCACCCATCTGAGTGGTCTTTTTATTGGATATTGAATTAAACACTTCTATCAAGCTTTAGATAGTTAGGTGACACATCCGTTTAATTAGATGCTTGAATAAAATATTAAATAAAGGAGGTATTAATATGAAATCAAATAATAATGGATGCAATCGATCAAATTGCGATTGTCAACGATGCAGTAATGGAAAATTCAATTGTACTGAAACTAGACCGTTCAGGGCTATTGACGCTGCCTGTATACAGCCTATTCCCGAACCATCAAAAGAAGCATATGGATCATTTTACAATTCCTCTGAAAACTTTGTCGAGGTAACTCTAGTTACACCACCTACTTTAGGGCAGAAAGTTATTTTCTCGACTCCTGGTCCGTCATTTGGTGTATATCCCGCTCCTGTTCCTAATAATACTACTGATCTTCAGATTGCCACTAGTGGTGTATATGAAATCAATATGAATATCTTAGTCGAACTTGGGAACGCTACCTACTCTCCTGCAACAAATGTGCGGTTTGGATTGTTCATCAATGATACAATCTTTGCTAGTGGCAGCGAATTTGAATCCTTAAATGATATTTCAGGCGATCCACTTTTAAGCTTATTTATGTCTAACACTATAGGAAATACAATACAATTACGTTTAAAAAAAGATGATAGACTTAGTATCAGGGTCATATTGGCAGCTGGCTTACAAAACGTCTATTATAGACTCCCATCATTGGTCGTTAATAAAATTGCTGATTGAAAATAATAATTTACAGGCTGACTCTATCGTGTGGGTGTCAGCTTGTATGTCGTTTAACTGTACAATTAAATAGCTTTACCAATCGTTCTAAATTCGATTACTCTGATTAGGTTTAATATCAATAAACGTGGTTTATAGCCTTTGTTCCCCTCCCCTTTACTACATAGGATAGAGACAAAAAAGGAGATAACCTTATATGAATAATTGTGAACGTAATAATGAATCAGCAACATTTAAATGCGATAGGTTCGGGACATTTACGACTAATGATGTAAACTGTATAAACCCTTCCATTCCTCCTGAAGGCTCAATAATTCCATTTGCCTCTGGATTACAATTTATTTTAATAGGAAACAACTTTGGCAATGGCACTAACAATGTTGCTCCTATAGGTTTCGGTAGTTTTGTATTTCCTGTGACTCTTATTGGTAATACAATTAATTTAAATGGAATTCCTAATGAAGCCTTTACCGTTCCACGTGATGGTAATATTACAGCTATTTCAGCGTCATTCACCTATTTAGTAGGAGTAGTGGACTTAGAAACTGCGACAGTTCGAGCTCAGATATTCCGTGCACCTGTAGGTAGTAATAGTTTCACCGCTACAAGTGCAAGTGTTGATTTGGCTCCGTCAATAACAGCACTTTCAGGAATAGGACAAATATCTTTTGCATCAGCTAATATCCCGCCTGTACCAGTAGTTGGCGGTGATAGTTTATTAATGGTATTTCATGTATTGGAAACAGAAGTCGCTATTGCTGGCTACGCAAGCGCAGGAATTAATATTGTTTAAAAACAATATCCCTTTCCTCTAACCAATTATAGAAAGGCAGAGGACGTTCTTTAGATGGAATTTTTTCTATAGATGGTAGATTTATCAGGCTTCAAATTAGAACGCTCCATAGCCTTCCTATAACCCCTACAAATACAGCTCTTAATGTACTTACAACTGTCAGTACACCTTCAATAATGTCCATCGCTATCTTAAATAGCACATTCTTAGCTTTTATGAAGTCAGATGCACTTTGAACCTGAGTAGCTAATACAACCTTGTGCAATTCATCTTTTAAGTTATCTGCTAATGGCAAACTATTCATGAAATCGAATAACATCACCTGGTACTCATTCATGTGTTCATTTTTCTTTTCAGCTTGCAAAGCCTGTTGCACTTAATTTGACAAATCATCAATTAAAAAAACTAATTTTATTTATAAAACAACGAACTTTTTAGATGGTAAATCGTCCAATTATTAGTAAAAACTAATTTTTAAAATAAAAGGAGAAATACATATGAAAAAACCGATTAAAAAAACTTGGATGGTTGCCTCTGCACTTACAATAGGAATGGCTGTTCTGACACCACTTCAAGCAGGAGCTGCATCAGTAGAAACAACAGATAATAGCAGTATTACCGTTCAACTTGAACAAAAAATTACAGGAACTATTAAAGACATCTACAGCGAGAGCGATGGGATGATCCTTAAGGGAAGAGATGGTAAAAATTACTACATCAGTTTATTTAAATTTTCAGATGAGCAATTAGAAAAAATGAATTTAGTAGAAGGACAAGAAATTTCTATAGAAGGTAGCTTAGTAGAGAATTATTCAGACTTTTACACGTTTGACGGATTTAAAAGAGGCTTACCTAAAGAGGTAACACAAGAAGATTTAACAAAATTAGAAAAAATGTTTAATGAAATCAAAAAGCTAAAAAAAGAGGTGTCAGCTGAAATAGAAAAAGAAGCGACTGAAGAAGAGATTGAAAAGAAATATGAAGAAATAGAAAAAATTCACGAAGAAATGAATAAAATTACAAAGCCATATTATTTAGCTGCTTGGCAACCACAATCTTTCGAAGAATTTATACAGGATTACGGATTTAATGAGAAAAATATCGTTATTAAAGAAAACGATACTACACAGCTTAAAGCTATTTATACCGAATGGGTAAAGCTTGAAAAAAGTGGTGATGAAGAAAAAGCCAATGAAAAATTTGATGAATTTTATAAAATCCTTCAACCATATTTAGACGAACTAAATCCGCCAGAAACATTTGAAGAATTTATGGATAGCTATATGGAAGTCACGGAATTATTAGATATCCCCGCTGAAACTTTAGCCAAACTAAAAACTCTTCATGAGGATTTACAAAAAGCATTAAAAGATGAAAATGATGAGATGTATGATAAACTACACGAAGAATTCTATGGACTTTTAAATCAATTCGAAAAGCCTCAAACATTTGAAGAATACATGGCTGACTTTGAATTTGAAGTGAGTGAAGCAGATAGCAAGCAATTAAAACAGCTTTATGAAGAAATCTTAGCTCTTGATGAAAAAGAACAAGAAAAAACTGAAGCAAAATGGGAAGCTTTTTACAATATTTTAGACCCATATTTTGAAGCAAATAAAGAAATTCTTATATCAGCTTCTAAAGTAACGATAAACGGCCAAGACTATCTTCCACAGCATTAACCAGTAAAAATTTGGGGTTATCCTAAAAGTCATTAAACAATGATTAGGGATTAACCCCTTTCTTATCCACGCACAATATATCCTCTTTTACTTGCACCTTTATACTTCTTCTTATCAACAACTTTATTAACGGTTGTGGATGGCAAACCGCGTCATTACTATCTTCATCGACTGTCTCTCGTTGGGACACGCTCTATGGGACATAAGGTAAAATGCGATAAATACTAGCCCCTTTAATACCGTTTAATTTAGTTCCAGGTAACTTTTCGATAATGCCTAACTCAACTAATTTTTTCATTGAACGATAAACTGTTTTTGTGCTGATCTCCAATGATGTAGCAATTGTGGCGGCTATCAAATGACAAGCTCCTGGATGTTCCAAAGCGTGTCTAGCAAGCTTGAAAATAATGGCACGTTCTGATAGTAGTGTGCCCCATGTGCTCCTCAACAGCTGTGTCCATATCTGCAATTGTTTCAAATGTTTTGTAAGTTGCTAAGTATTCAAATGCAGACGGAAAGTTAATAGCAGCTAAAGAGCAGCCTAAAATGTTTTTAAAAAGTATGCTAATAGAGAAAAAAGATGAACTTGAATCACTACGTAAAAAGTTTAGACCGTACGATGAATAAACACAAAAAGCCCAGGTACTCACCTATTTATGAGCGCCTGGGCTTTTTTGTTAACTAACATTTTGACTTGTACTATTTGATTTTAACAATATAAAAATAACTAAAAAAATAATAGAGAGTCCTAACGGAGCAAATGTCACAAAATTAATTAATGCATTATTCATCTCAAACCATTTTTGAATAGGTCTCTCTTGTGCAAAAACAAAATCTGGATTTTCTAATATAAAAGCAATTCTATTTAATAAAACTAGAAAACAAAACATGAAAAAAGATAAAACACTGCAAATTAACATAAAAAACTCTTTTAAATTTATTTTATTCATAAAAACACCCTTTTATTTTTAAATTATTATGATACACTAAATTTTGGAAGAAAAAGTAAATAATAGGAGGAGTTAGTAAAAATGAGAAAAATTTCTTTGTTGCTTTTTGGAATAATATTTACATTATTGGTTTATGTTCCTAGTTTAGCAGAAGCATCCGAGGTATTTCAAGATGTAGATTATGAAGTTGGCAATACCCCTGTAGTAGATTTATCTGAAGATGATACAATGTACGAAGCAGAGTTGAATGATGAAATAACGATTACGCCTAGATTTGGTCCAACAGATATTAAATACAAAATTACTAAAAAGGAAATTGTAGGCAGAGGTTGGGGTGATTGGAGAAATGGACCTACAGGTACAGGACCAGGATCATTAAGTATCAATCATGCAAAAACTCTTAATCGCGAATTTACAAATACAATATCAGGAGAGTACCCAATAGGAGCGTCTACAATTGGAACATCACTAGGTGTAACAATTGGTAAAGCAAAAACTTACGGGACTACATATACAATTACTCTTGCAAAGGGCGAGAAGAAAAGAATAATATTTCAGCCCAGATATGTAACCTATGAAGTAACACAAAGAATGTACGCAAATGGAATAGCTACGGACAAATACAAAAAGGCTTACGTTGATGTATTTGATGACTGGGATTACGACTGGGTTAATATGAAATAGTAGTCATACATCGAGCCGTTTGATTAGATACGCTTGATAGTACTATTTAAAAATGACCAAGACGGCAATAAAGCTATCTTGGTCTTTAATATTATTCAGCTACTATATTTATTACCTGGGCTAACTTAGCTGTTTTAATTTTATTTGCTCCTGCTTGTGCTGCAGTCATTCCGGTAAATGTTCCTGTTTTAACACATCAAGTACATTTTCGGCTGCTTGTTGTGTGCCGTATGTTCCAGTAAGTACACGGTATTTATTATTGTCGATAGCTGGCTGTTGTGGCTGTACATTGCCACTTACGTTTTTAATCATTGTAATAAATTGTGACCATGAAATTTTGCCTTCACGCATATTTCGAGGACAATTTTTACCACTAAAGTGGTTGTGCTGAACCACATTACTAATTGGTATGTTTTCGTCTTTCATGATTTTAGCAACTAACTCTGCAGCATTTTGCATTTCCTTTTGATAGTTACCATCACCGTTTACGCATACATCTACTTGAATCCCCTCATTATTACCCGTGTTACTTCCTGCAGCCCAGCATCTCCAAGCATGTTCAAATGATTGCACTGCCTCTTTATCATCAACTGTATAATGCCAGGAAGCTGAACGGCTATTCCCGTTGTATTGTAATCGTGCATGTGCGTCTGCATCGGCCCCTGAACGTGTATTATCTGTTTCATGAACAACGATAAATTTTTCTTGTGTTGGCTTTACCATAAGTAACCTTGTTTGCTTGTACATCAGGTACTAACTTTTTACGAACTGTAATCATAATTGTCCACCGTCCTTTGGTTTGTCATAATCCATTGCTAGTTGGCTATCTGAAACGCCTTTTGTTGTTGGGTCGAGATAATACCAAGCAAGCCTAAAATGCTCAGAACCGTCTCAGAAATGGCTGTGACTTGATCGTTGTAAACCGTAAAATCGACATTAAAAAGACAACTTGAAAATCGTTTAAAGTTCGATGAGTTTTATAAACAAGATCCAGAACATGATTATGTATGTAAAAAAGAAAGTGGTGAACATTGTACACCACGTGTTATCAAATATAACACTAGAAAAATTAGTGAAAAATTAAATATCAGTTTTAATTATCATTCCTTACGTCACACACACGCAACAACATTAATAGAGAATGGTACACCTATTAAAACTGTACAAAAAATATTAGGACACAGCAGATCAGCTATTACTGAAAACCGCTATGTCCATCTTACGGAGAAAATGTCTCGAAATGCTGTAGACATCTTTGATTCATTTGCTCAAAATCTTTAGGTGTAATATGAGTATAAATTCTAAATGGGTGGCAAATGCCTCAAAGCACATATTTATTTCAATAGGCAAATGCCAGCCAACCCTTGATACCTCTGATTACTTCGAATCGTCCATCTTCAGAACAGCCATGAATGCTTCTTGTGGTACTTCAACTGAACCTACTTGTTTCATACGTTTTTTACCTTCTTTTTGTTTATCAAGAAGTTTTCGTTTACGAGAAATATCCCCACCGTAACATTTCGCTAATACGTTTTTACGCATAGCTTTAATTGTTGAGCGTGCCACAATTTTTTGGCCAACTGCTGCTTGAATTGGCACTTCAAATTGTTGACGTGGGATTAATTCTTTCAATTTTTCAACGATGACTTTACCGCGCTCGTATGCAAAGTCACGGTGTACGATAAAGCTTAGTGCATCGACTTGCTCACCATTTAATAAGATATCCATCTTCACTAGTTTTGAAGTCTGGTAACCAATGAGTTCGTAGTCGAATGATGCATAGCCCTTCGTATTAGACTTTAAATAATCAAAGAAATCATAAACGATTTCTGATAACGGCATTTCATAAACAATGCTGACACGTGTTGTATCAATATAATCCATTGTCATAAAATTACCACGCTTTAATTGACAAAGCTCCATAACAGCTCCTACATAATCGTTTGGTACCATAATTGTAGCTTTTACATATGGTTCTTCCACATGATCAATTTTTTGAGGATCCGGCATAAATGATGGGTTGTCAACTTTAACTGTAGTACCATCCGTCATTTGAACATTGTAAATTACAGAAGGCGCTGTTGTGATTAGATCAATATTAAACTCACGCTCAATACGCTCTTGAATGATTTCCATGTGTAAAAGCCCTAAGAAGCCACAACGGAAACCAAATCCTAGTGCTTGTGATGTCTCTGGCTCATATTGAAGTGCAGAGTCATTAAGTTCTAACTTTTCTAACGCTTCACGTAAGTCATTATATTTCGCTGTATCGATTGGATATAATCCGCAGTATACCATTGGATTTAAACGACGATAGCCTGCTAATGGCCCATCTGCAGGGCGATTCGCAAATGTAACTGTATCCCCTACACGAGTATCACCTACATTTTTAATAGATGCTGTTAAATAACCTACGTCACCGACTGTTAATTCTGCTTGTGGTACAACTTTCGGTGTGTGTATACCAACTTCGATAACTTCAAATTCTGCTCCAGTAGCCATCATACGAATTTTATCACCAGGTTTTACTGTACCATTCATGATTCGAATGGAAATAATAACACCTTTGTAAGCATCGTAAACAGAGTCAAAAATAAGGGCTTGTAACGGTGCATCCGGGTCACCAGTTGGTGCAGGCACTTTCTCTACAATTTGTTCTAAAATGTCTTCAATCCCGATACCGGCTTTAGCAGAAGCTAAAACCGCTTCAGAAGCATCTAACCCAATTACGTCTTCTACTTCTTGACGTACACGTTCTGGATCCGCTGCTGGTAAATCAATTTTATTGATAACAGGTAAAATTTCTAGGTCGTTATCAAGCGCTAAGTATACATTTGCTAGTGTTTGTGCTTCAATACCTTGTGCTGCATCGACAACTAAAATTGCACCCTCACAAGCAGCTAAACTACGTGATACTTCATATGTGAAATCGACGTGTCCTGGTGTGTCGATTAAATGGAATATATACACTTCACCATCTTTAGCTTCATACTTTAATTGGACTGCATTTAATTTAATCGTAATGCCTCGCTCACGCTCTAAATCCATTGAGTCAAGGAGCTGTGCTTTCATTTCACGAGATGTTAGTGATTTCGTTTGCTCTAAAATACGGTCAGCTAGCGTTGATTTCCCGTGGTCAATATGTGCAATAATAGAGAAATTTCGTATATTCTCTTGTCTTTTTAAACGTGCTTCTCGGTTCATCTTTTCCACTCCTAATTAAACTATAATGAATTATACTATGAAAGATATGCAAAGTACAACAACAACTAGACTCAAAAGCCTATTACATCAATACTTATAACTGTTTTTACGGTTATTAGATTTTGCAAGATAAGACATATAAATGCATGGATTTGGGGCTAAATGGGGCTAATAAAAATATGGCGAGCGTGTGTACAGGAATGCGTGAGTAAGAAAGATTGAGGCTAATTGCTTCGGTCTTTTTTTGTTGGTAAATTATAAGAATAGCTCACTTACATAAAAAATAGCACCGCTTGGTACAGTGCATTTCTAGGTACATTCGAAAACTCTTCACAGATAATTGTGGAAGGTAACTTTATTTTCTAAATAACTACAGTTAGAACAAAGGTAATCTTTATTTATAAATATAGCACTGTACATATTTGTCCAAGGAATATGTTCAGAACATCTTTCGCATTTATCTACATATTTATCACGTAAAATACCATTCTCTAAAAAGACATGCCATTGTTTATCCGATAAACTTTCAGATCCATTTTTTATGAGGAGCAATGATATTTCTAACGCTTCACCATCGTCAAATCTATTCTCGCTTATTAGTTCTTTCAAATATGAAATAAATTTAGATGGTTCTCTTAATATTCTTTGTTTAAGCTGTTCTCCTTGCATAAAACCTCTCCTTTTTCCATCTACTTCAATTCGACAAAAGGGGATGATTTCCTTCTAAGTTAGACAATAAATAATGCAGGATTATACTTAAGTGTCGTTTTTATGTCCAGGCTAGCTGTTAAACCGCTTGGCGCTTCGATAATACACTTCAAGACTACACAAAAAGCTGATTGGCCATTTTACAACTGGCAATCAGCTTTTTTGTCGTTTAGAGATGTTTAATATACGTTGAATTGAACTACTCGCCACTTAGCTAACGCTTGAAGTGGGAGTCTTCTGTCGGGATCTAATAAAAAATTCTACCCACAACGCTCGGCGCTTTGGGATACCACCCGCGATAAACTAAACAGAAAACTACTATCAGTCTTATTATTTTCGCCTACCACAGTAGGTGCCTTCGCTGAATGATAGAATAGCATCTTTATCCAATATATTCAGTAAAGCAACAGGTGCTTACCCGAATTGCCACGGACGATTTGCGCCCGCCTTTTTCCTTGGCTTATTGGTCCCTAATTCTTCTCGACTCATAATTTGCGGTTCCATTCCCTTTTCGATTTGCGAACTAAGTGCTCTCGAAAGTGAATACACATTCGGTGCAAAATAGACCCGATTTGACTCTAATTGGCAAATAGGACAAGTTGATTTGTCTTTATTCCCTCCCATTGATTTAAAAAATAACGTAAAATCTCCACAATCATTGCAACGAAATGTGTAACTAGGCAAGAATAAACCTCCTTATCCTATCATTTTGGCATAATATTTTTATCGAATATTTTTGTAGGGATTGCAATGGTACAACAAGCATTTGGAACATCGACTATGCCATTGATTCGACTTTCAACTGGTGCTGTACTCAGCAACATATATGCTTGTTCACCTGTATAACCCAGCGTTTTTAAATACTCAATGGCATTCAAGCATGCCCGACGAAACGCAAGAGTAGCATCTAAATAATGTTGTTTCCCATCCTTATTATCTACTGAAATCCCTTGAAAAACGAGGAAATCATTATAGTTTGGATCTACTGGGCCCGGTTGGAATACAGGATTTTCGTAAATTTTATAGGTTTCCATGCCACCTTTAATGACATCCACCTTTAGATCAATCCAGCCTGCCATCTCAATACCACCACAAAATGTGATTTCTCCATCCCCTTGTGAAAAATGAAGATCTCCTACCGATAACTTCGCTCCCTCCACAAATACTGGGAAGAAGATTTTCGACCCTTTAGATAGATTTTTAATATCACAGTTCCCGCCATTTTCCCTTGGTGGTACTGTTCGAGCTCCTTCCTTAGCTACTCGATCAAACTCAGCCCCTTTTAATGTGCCGAGCACTGCCCTCTCCGGAGTCGGTGCATTGGCCAACGCTGGAACCCGGTCCGGGTTGGTCATGATAAGTTCTTTTTCTCGTTCATTCCATTTTTGCAAAAGTTCCATAGAGGGAGCTACGCCTATTAAGCCAGGATGGATAATCCCAGCAAACTTCACACCAGGTACATGTCTCGAAGTCGTATAAATGCCTTCAAAATCCCAGATTGATTTAGCTGCTTCTGGAAATTCGTCAACTAAGAAACTTCCCCCATTCTCTCTTGCGAAAATGCCGTTAAACCCCCACGCCGAATCTTGAAAAGTACCAATATCTAAAATATCTACGACAAGTAAATCTCCAGGTTCAACGCCGTTCACATAGACCGGTCCACTCAACACATGAACACGTGCAAGATTCACATCACGAATATCATTTGGACTATCGTCATTTTTAATTTGTCCATCTGTCCAGTCTTTACATTCCATTCTAAAAGAAGTGCCTGGATCTACTGAAAATGCTGCTGGTATGTCTGGGTGCCATCGATTGTGACCAGGATGTGCCTGTTCTTCCATTGATTTGCTTAAATCTAGTTTGTACAGAGTTTTCACCATTTGGTTTACTCCCCCCAGTTTCTATGTAAATGATGTATGCGATTTCATATTATCAAGGATAAATAATAATGTCAAACTATTTCGAAAATTCTATCTTTCAGTTAAACAACCAAAAACTAGAATGAATTGAGGGCAGTCAAACGGATTATTTCTTATTTAAAGAACTCACACATTCAGTATCCCCTTTAACTCATCACAATTCCTAAAATATTCTAATTTTTCACTAAACAAACCACAACAATAGAACGGAATAAATGCTGTTAAATAGAGTGCTGTTTCCTCTGCAAAACAACGCAAAGACGATAAAGAGTTGCTAAGAGAAATCCTATACCCTACATAAAAAATAGCCAGCTGCACCTAGAGATGGTGCACGCTGGCTATTTTATTACTAAAATCAATTATGCATCGGCATAATTGCCGCTGACGCTTCGCTTTCGCGCAGAAAAGATTGCCGCTGTAGCTTTGCTTTCCCTACAGATAAACAACCCGTCTGGAATCGGCTATATACTTTGGCCTGCAGATGTTTGGACACCCACTGAAAGAAGTTAAATATTTAATGTTTGTTGAATAAGGTTTGTTAACGTATTAACACCTTTTTGTTCTAAATGTACGCCATCTGGAGCAAAAAATTCTGGATGGTTGATAGCAGCCGAATGCCAATCAATCAATGTAATATTATCATGCTCTTGAGCTTTTTGTTGTAATGAAGAGTTTACATTGCTTTCCCATGAGCGCGGTACTCGAGTATTCACTAAATAAATATCGGCATTGGAGAAAGCTTCAAGTAGTGTATCGATCTGATCATTCGTAAAGTAACCATTTGTGCCAAGTTGAATAATAACTGCTTTATTTGGCTCATTAAAACTAGCATAATTTGGTGCCAGTTGGACAGCTTGTGAAACTTGACGACCAATTTTTGCATCAATTGTAATGTTAGGATAGATATTATGTAAGCTTGTAGCAATATCTATCATTAAAGAATCTCCAATTGCTAAAATACCATTATAGGATTCATTAGGGTTAGCCGTTGTATCATTTTCTCCTTGCTTTGGTTCTTCTTTGTCCGATTGAGAGCTAGTTTCAGTTTTGTCATTCTCAACATTCGAAGAATCGCTTTTTGTAGTTTCTTTTTCCGCTACAGAATCATCTTGCTTCGAAGGTTGTTCTCCACCGTTTATTTTAATTTCTGTTGGCTTAGATTCTTTCGATTCCGTTTGTTCGTCTCCTACAACGCCTGTCATTCCAGTAAAAAAGACTAGAAGGAATAGTGGAACTAGCACTGTAGAAATTTTTCTAGTAAACGAAAAGCTGCCCCATTTATCTTTATTAACTACAAGATATTGTCGATAATAGGAGCGGAATCCTTCTTTTCTTATTGGCATTTCAACAAAACGATAAGATAATTCTGCAATAATCAAAATAAGAACTAGCTGTAAAGCAACCCGCCAGTATGCAGGATTACCTATTTCGTGGACTGGAGTACCCAACACCATAATCGGATAATGCCATAGATAGATTCCATATGATCTTGAACCGATCCAACGTAGAGGCTTCAAAGAAAGTAATTTTCCTAACATGCTAATTGGATGACAAACACACGCTATTAATATAGCTGCATTCAAACAAAATAGGAACATGCCTCCTCTATATAAGAAAGTTTGATATTCATCTACAAAAATAATACTTAATATAAAAATACTAAAAGCGACCAAACTTATAGCATTTAGTTTATTGATATGGTCAGTAGATAGTTTTTGAGAAGATAGTCTTTTCATCGGCCAAACGAGAGCTAGCCAGCAGCCTATAAGTAATTCAAAGGAACGTGTATCTGTCCCGTAATATATACGACTTGGATCAGCTCCTGGCTCATACAGTAAGCCCATTAACAAAGCTGAACATAACGCACCGATAAAGATAAATATGGCAAATTTACTCTGTTTTTTTACAAGATAAAGCCCTAGCATTAACAGAATTGGCCAAATAAGATAAAATTGTTCCTCAATTGCTAAAGACCATAAATTTTTTATTGGTGAAGGGGATCCAAAACTATCAAAATAAGAGAGCTTATGAAAAATGAACCACCAATTACTTGAATAAAAAATAGAGGATATTGCATCTCCACGCAATGTATGAAGAAGTTCCTTATGAAATAAGGTAGCCCAAGCGAATGAAGTAATAATCATTACGTACGCAGCAGGTAGTAGGCGTCGGAATCGCCCAATCCAAAATTCTCGTAACCCTACTTTTAATTGATTTCCTTTTAAAGGTAAAATAGTAGAGGTTATTAAGTAACCCGATAAAACAAAAAAGATATCAACTCCTAGGAACCCTCCACTGGCCCATTTGGAGTTAAAATGATAAGCTATCACAGCTAATACTGCTAAAGCTCGAATCCCATCTAATCCAGGGATATAACGATGATTGACTGTCTTGCCTGACATAATATTCCTTCCTCTTCTTCCGATAATCTACAAACCTTTTTATAGTGTGAATTTTAGTATTAAGCCAATATCGTCCCCTTCTAACTAATGATTCGGTGCATTCACTTATATAAATGACGGATGAGTATAAAAAAAAGTTTACATAAAATGATATTTATCAATTATGCATCGGCATAATTAATGCTGCCGCTTCACTTTCGCGCAGAAAACATTTGCTGCTGTCGCTTCGCTTTCGCGCAGAAAACATTTGCCGCTGACGTTTTGCTTTCGCTACAAAAAATACTTGCTGATAGAGATTTAATATTCTTTTGATCACATAAACAACTTGGAAATAACTTCTCTTATGTATGTTTTCCTTCATTTTTTTAAAATCAAAGTTAATCTTATTCATATTTTATCCATCAAAAAAGCATCTCCATAATGGTAGATGCTTTAAAAGCGTATTTCGCCTATTGCATATGCCGTTTCAAAACTTTTACAACTCATCGTCAAATCTTTATGTGCTGACTCGAAAATTATAAGGCAAGAAATGAATAATGAAAAGGCTTAACAACTATTTTTTCTAAAAAAAATTCCTGGTATTTTTGCTAACAATCATTCAATTTTCATACTTTGTCCAAAAAATTATTAAGTGCTACATTCTCAACAAAAAATTGGCAAAAAGAAGACTAAAAAAAGTCCAGCTTTTCGCCAATTCCAAATTAAAATTATTTTTTTATTCTCATTTTCCTGTATTGAAGGATTTTGATATAGCTTTTCCTATTACCGCAATTGTACGATTCAATTCTTCTTCTGTATTGTCAATTCCACCTAGTTCGATTAATATCATTTCTTTTGTTAAATCTTGATTATAACGCCCATCTACATTGTCCCCACTTTTTGATATAACACCTCTAGAAACCTTTGGCACGATTTCATTCATAGCAGCAGATAGACTTTCTGCATAAGCAGTATTCCATCTATAATTCTTATGCTCTGCACCAATAACAATCGCAATCCGTGCATAGGACTCGTTGTTATATGTTAAAGTTGTCGCATCTCTCTTGGCAGAATCTCGATGCAAATCAATAACTAAATCGTAGGTTTGCTCTTGTAGACGTTTTGCTAAATAAGGACGTACAAAGCTGTAAGAATAGGGAAAAGTTTTCCCCTTAAGTTTTAGTTCCTTCATAACATCAACATCTAAAACGTCGGTTTGTATACCATTCTTGCTAAAATGCTTAGAAATAGTATCTTTTAATTGATAAATATTTGTTTTTTCATCATAAACGGCTGCTTTCCCGCTAGCCGCTTTCACCATTGGTTGATATGATTCCTGTGAATGCGTAAATAACAACAATACTTTAAATGGGTTTTTTGTTTGATCTTGTGGTTGATTTTGTGGTTGATCTTGAGGTTGATCTTTTGTTTGATTTTGTGTTTCCTCTTTTGTTTGATCTTTTGTTTCCTCTTTTGTCTGCTCCAGTGCACTTTGTTCAGCATAATTAGTAGCGGCATACACGACTTGTTTATCCTCTGGTTCTTTAATCGGAGTCGATGCTTGCTTGTTGAACGGAAGTTGCCCAGCAATGACAGGTAATACGAAGAAGAACAATAATAAACCAAATGACCACTGTAGTTTTTTTAGCAAAGTCACACCCTCCTCCCCTTAAAGTATGGAGGGGATGTGTCTTTTAGAACGAAAAAAATTATAGATTATTTGCCCATTTCATAAGCATAGATGACACGAGTCTTGCATACTTATCTACCCAATAATCGGCTTCCTTTGGCGTGACCATCAGCTGTGTATGCGAGCCTGCGAAAGTCTCTGCAAATAATTGCTGCCGCTCTTCTTTAGACCATGTAGCCCATTCACCAAAAATCGGCTGTACTAAAGACATATCTAGTTCTTTATTTATATCTGGTTGCCAAGACGACAATGACAGTTTTGATGAAGGTTTACTCCGCTCTGCCACCCGTGCAGCAATAGAACGTAGCATTACCTCTACAGCATCCGCAATTAATACAGGTGCATCAACTACTGTTGGGATACCAATTGCGGTAACAGGAATACCAAGCATCTCATATGAAATTTCCTTACGCTGATTTCCTACACCTGATCCAGGATGTATCCCTGTATCCGTTAATTGAATTGTTTTACATAAGCGATTACTAGCTCTCGTTGCAAGTGCGTCTACAACAATAATTAATTTAGGTTTAAGACGCTCTGCCAACGCCGCTACAAATTCACCAGTCTCGTATCCTGTTTGTCCCGTTACACCAGGCGCATACATGACGAATTTTTCATCTATTACATCTAAACTATGCAAATGATCAATAAGATACGGTCCTATAGCATCTGGTGTAATTGTCCGATTCCCTAAACCAATAATTAAAATTTTGTCATCTTCTTTCCATGACATGGATTCATGCATTTTTTTAAAATTTGCAAGCAATTCTTTCTCAAGCTGTTCAAACCCGTCCTGATCTTCTAACGTCAAAGTAGGCACAGAAAGAGTAATGTACTTCCCTTTCTTCTTTCCAATTTGCTTCTCACCTTCTGCATCAACGAGCACATCAGTGATTTTTACCCGACCAGCATTGATATCTTCAATTTGAATACCACTCGACTCTTTAAGTGTATCTTTTTGCTCTTTCGTTTGATGTAAAACAACCTCTTCAGACTCATCAATCAAATCCGTACGTTGCCAATTAAAATTTTGCATACAGTTCACCTCAACTGTAGTTTGTTCAAACTGTCAAGTAAATATTCTTTGCATTTATCTATTGCAATTTGTCCAAGCGTTTGTTAAAATGATTTTTGTTGTATTGACACAAGAAATCAATGAGAAGATATCATCTCGTACCTATTTTAGGAGGTGAAACATATGCCAAACATTAAATCTGCGATTAAACGCGTAAAAGTTAACGAAAAAGCTAACGCTGCTAACACTCAAGCTAAATCTGCAATGCGTACTACAGTGAAAAAAGCTGAGAACGCTGTTGCTGCTAAAGCTGAAAACACACAAGAACTTTTACAAGCAGCTTACAAATCTTTAGATAAAGCAGCTTCAAAAGGACTTATCCACAAAAACGCGGCGGCTCGTAAAAAGTCTCGCCTTGCTAAAAAAGCGTAATTGTTATAAAAGATCAGTTTACTCTATTAAGAGTAGCTGATCTTTTTAATTTACAAGAAAATTAATTACACCTTTATAAAGAGCTGCCCCTATTGCCCCGGACAGCTCATTAATAGATGTTTTCTTACGACACAATCCTTAAAGCTGACGCAGTAAAAAGAGTTCTAAATAACGCTCACGATTGCCTCCTGTTGATTTCAGTTGTAAATCTACCTCTGCTAACTGATATAACGCCTTCAATAAGCTTTCCTCTGATGGACGATTACGCTGCTCAACCATCAACTTGACACGATAAGGATGTATTTTTAAATTTTTTGCGATTTGCTGTGGATGATAGCCCTTTTTTAATAAATAAAACACATTGGACATCGTACGTACATTTGAAGCTAGCAAACCAACAAGCATGATAGGCTCTTGCTTTTGACGTAATAAATCGTGATAAATAGACAGTGCCCCTACAGAATCGTTCGCAAAATAAGCATTTAACATTTTAAAGGCATCCTGCTCTAACGTTTTTGCCACTAAATCCTCGACTAGCGTAGTAGTTATTTCACCGCCATCTCCTATATAAAGAGTTAGCTTCTCAATTTCCATTTGCAACTGTAGCATATTTGATCCAACCATCGTGACAAGCTGCTCAATCGCATTTTGTGTAATGCTGTTGCCCTCTGCTTTTACTCTACTCTGTATCCACACAGCTAAGTCCTGCTCCTTTGGTGTTTCAGCTTGGACTAATAACGCATGCTCCTTCATCATCTTTGTCACTTTTTTACGTTCATCCAATTTTTCATAAGGTGCGATAAAAACTGTTACTGAAAAATCAGAAGGATTAGCAAGCCATGTTTCTAAGCGTTTAATATCATGGTCAATTTTTTCTTTGCCTTTTTCGGTTGCCTTTAAGAAGGATGCGTTTTTAGCAATGATAAGCTTTCGCTCAGAGAAAAAAGGAATAGTATCTGCTTCATCCATAACGGCATCCACTGGTATTTCTTCCAAATCAAATGTTGACATCTCTATCTCTTCTTCGGGTCCTATCGCTTCTTTTAATCGTTTTACTGTTTCATCTATAAAATAGCCTTCCTCACCCACGAGTAAATACACTGGTGAGAGCTCTCCTTTTTTGATATTATTCCAAACCGTTGAAATCATAATTTTCCCTCCATCTAGCAATACTACTAGTATACATGATTTGAAATTCCTTTGTGACTTTGACCGAATTGTGTCGATTCTTTGCCACATGGTAAATTCTCCGTTTCGATATAGCTTTTATGAAAACGATGTCTTATAATAAATAACAGAATTGGAGGGATAACAATGAATCCATTTGAAGGAAAAAACATACAATGTAGCCGTAACGATGCAACTGATTCAGGAGTTGGCTTCGGTGTATCATTCGGAATGTTTGCACTTATGTTTCTCATCGCGGTAGTAGTAGAAGTAGCCTCTAAATAATTGAATGTCATGTACGTGGGAAAAGACCTTGCTCATTGGACAAGGTCTTTTTCCTTTTGCACAGACCATCTATTGCCACGAATTCTTACTTCAATCGTCCCATCTATTCCAGTTGTTAAAGTAGCTAAATTTCGACTTGTAAAACGCTCCACTATCTCAGCATGTGGATGACGATAGCGGTTATTGAACCCCGCGCTGAAAATGGTTAATTCAGGCCGTAACAGCTCTACAAAAGGCTCAATACTCGATGTTTTACTGCCATGGTGGCCAGCCTTCAACACTGTCATATTCGCTAATTGCTTGTTGTAAAGATGAATAAGCTCCTGTTCACCATGTTCCTCTAAGTCACCCGTTAACAACGCTCGAAATGACCCCTGTTGCATATATAAAACAATTGAATCATCATTCCCCTCATAAAGGGTGTCACGGGGCCATAAATAATAAAAACTAGTTTTTCCTATACGCCACGCAGTTCCCTGCATTTTTTCTTTCACAGGAACTTTTTGCTTTTGGGCTTCCATCAGTAAATCCCGCATTACAGGCTTATCCATCGAACCAGGGGTGAGATGAATTTCATGCATATTAATCTCTTGCAAAATCTCTTCAGCTCCCTCTACGTGATCAGCATCCGCATGAGTGGCGATAAAAATATCAATGTCTCGTATCCCTTTTCCTTTCAAAAACGGTACAACAACTTGTCTCCCAACCTCATATGGGCTTTCTGAAGTTTTCCATACTTCCTGCTCAAAGCGTAGTAAACCGCCTGAATCAATAACATACACAGCCCTTCTAAACGGCAATTCTATAACTGTACAATCACCCTGACCAACGTTCAAAAATGTCAGCTTAGTATCGTTAAATAACATCGGTGATAAATGAATACACAATACAGGAATAAAAATCACAACTGCGAATTTACCATAATGTTTTATCTCTATAAAATAGAATCCCGCTAATACACTTATCAATGCAACGCAAATAAGCCATATTGCAGGCTTCCCAGGCGACCACAGCTGAAACGGCAATTCTTGAAGGTATAAAATAAAGTTTGTAAGCCAAACACGGAGCGGCTCGTATCCAACAAACAAAGCTTTTGCTACTGGCATCGATATAATCGTTATTACAAACATGGCAATATTTAAGGGCAAAATAACACAGGAAAACAGTGGTACGAAAATAATATTCGCTAAAAATGATGAAATAGAAATTTCATAAAAATGATGGAGTAATAATGGATAAACAAGTAGCTGGCACACAAATGTAATAAAAAATGAACGAATCAACCAGTTCGTGGATCGTCTTAAAATGACACCCGAATAGACGAGACTAACCGTTGCTAAATATGACAATTGAAAGCCAATCTGATAAATAACACCTGGTTCAAGTAGGACAAAGCAAAGAAAGCTAATTGCTAGGGCGTCGTCAATCGATATTTGCCACCTAGCGTAACGCATCAGCATGATTAATTCTACAACAGATACTGCGCGCCATACGGAAGGAGCACCACCTGCAATCACCCCATAGATAGGTAAGATGATGAGTAAAACTAAGGTCGCCATTTCCTTCCGTACGCCTATACGTAGAAGGCCTTCAAAAAACAACCATGAGACAAGTGCCACATGCAAACCAGAGATAGCAAATATATGGGTGATACCAAGCTTTTGGTAGGCTCTTTGAAGTTCATGGTCGACTTGATCCTGTAATCCTATTAGAAGTGCTTGTGCCTCTGCAACTAGTGAATCCGGGAATGTTGTTTCAATATGTTTTTTCATAGAGTGTCTCTGTTTAGCAAGAAACGAACGTACGGATTTTTTCTCTTCAATAAAGGTCCAGCTTGAAACTTCAAATATTCCCCTAGCACCTTTACTGATTAAATATTTTTCCATAGAAAACGCATACGCATGTGCAGGTGGAAGAGGTGCTATAAGTTCTCCTTGAACTCGATAGATCCTACCTGTCAATGAAGTAGTTTCATACAAGCTTTTCTCTTCTTCTGATGAAAACGTATAGACGATATACAGCTTCTCACCTGTTTCAGTTTTGACAAAGCCTCTAAGTTTTTGACCATTTATTTTATATTCACTCGACCAAGTTATTTGGATTGTTGACGGTAGCGGGGGAGATTCCGTCATTTGAAATGTAACAATGAAGAAATAGGAAAGAAATCCACTGACGATTACAAGCGCTGAAATTAAATGAGTTTCACCTTTCAATTTAAGCCATAATGCGAAAAGCAGAAGAATAGCGAGTAGCCAAGCTGACTTGTGTGCCGCTATTGAAGCAACAAGTACAGCTAGTGCTACGTAAATCCATTTATGCTTTAAAGCTTTTTGCCAAATAATGCACTCACCTTCTGTTCATATGGGAGCAATTTTTCTGCAGGCATACCACTTTCACGAAGCTCGTTTAGCATGTCTATGTACAAGGCTAATTTTTCGTCGCTTAAAAAGTCGATTTTACGTTCATCAAAAGGAACGTGTACAACCTCTACACCTGCTTTTTCAAATAGTTCTTGTGCATAAGGGTTATTTTTATAATCAGTAGCGTAATACACTCGATCAATACCTGCTTGAATAATAGATTTCGTACATGGTAGACACGGGAAATGCGTAACATATAAGTCTGCACCTTTTGTAGGC
Source organism: Lysinibacillus sp. CTST325 (assembly GCF_054665055.1). NCBI lineage: Bacteria > Bacillati > Bacillota > Bacilli > Caryophanales > Bacillaceae > Lysinibacillus > Lysinibacillus sp. CTST325. The sequence goes on from NZ_BAAFHO010000003.1 coordinate 177,243, forward strand.
GTACCATATTTAGCACATTGTAGCAGTGCATTCATTTCGGCATGCACTGTACGCACACAATGGTTCTCAACAACATAGCAGCCATTTTCAATACAATGTTCATCACCTGTAATTGAACCGTTATAACCACCTGCTATAATTCGCTTATCTCTAACGACAGTTGCTCCTACTGCAAGCCTTGTACATGTACTACGTAATGCGAGTAAATGGCTTTGTGCCATGAAAAATTGATCCCAAGTAATTCGCTCCATATGACTACCTCCAAAATTTTACATACATTGAATTAACAAGGCTCATCACCATAACGTGTGGTTGATTTCCGTTCCGACTAGGCGCTTCCCTGGGGGCGTCCGATGAGCCGCTTCGCTGCAGGGTCTCGGGCCAACACGATGTTGGTCACGAAGGCGTTATCACAGGATGTGATGATTTTAGCCTTCGTTCCTCTATCGCTGATCCCCAAGGAGTCGCCCAGTCTCCACTCCAATCACTTATTGGCATATGTCTTATCAAATTTCATCCACAACTTTTGGTGATGAGCCATTAACAAACTGTGCCTTTATTGCAACAGTCACTATGCTTTATAGTGTAGCCCTTTTTGAAAAGAAACGTCAATATCTCAAAATTCCTGCCATTACTTAACGGTAATGAAATCCTTCAGCTTCTCAAACGTTTTTTCGCCAATACCACTCACTTTTTTTAAGTCTTCAATTGTTTTAAAACCACCATTCTCCTCACGATACGAAATAATGCTTTGAGCCTTAGATGGACCAATACCTGATAATGTCGTAAGTGCAGCTGCATCTGCTTTATTTAAATTAACCTTTTGATCTTTTACACCGTTGTTACCTTGTGATGCTCCGTTAGTCGGTATCGTCAAGATATTAGAGGTAATATCGTTAGGCTTTTCACCCTTTATAGGAACGTAAATAACCATCTCATCCTCAACTTTTTGTGCATGATTAATGAGTTGCGTATCAGCATTCTGCGTATAGCCTCCTGCAAGCTGCACTGCATCTATAATTCGCTGGTCATTCTGTAGCTCATAGACACCTGGATACATAACAGCACCCTTTATATCAACAAATACCTGCTGTATGACCGCTTCATCAACAGATTCTTTCATATCAGGTTGTTCAATAGGTTGGATTGTTTCGATGAGCTCTTCTTGGGGAGGTGAAGAGTCAGATCTCGAAAAAAAGAAGTAACAAAGTCCACTGATTACTAGTATGCCGGGGAGCAACATACTTTTTTTGTACTTTTGCCAAAAAGATTGGATCATCAAATAACATCCTTTCCTTTGCAAAAGGTAATCATATGGAGTCTATTTCATCTTACAATATCATTCAAGTGTTGAAAAGATAATTTATCTATTAAGACAAAAACGAAGGCATCCGCCTTTTGCTTATGATACGCTGACATAATGATATAAAACTATGCTATGCTTTGAATAATGGCCCATCACCGAAAGTTTGGGATGGAGATTGGGCGAATTCTTAGGCTCATCGTCCCCTCTGGAAAGCGCTCATTCCGAACGGGAATCAACTACAAGTTATGGTGATGAGCCACAATAAAGTAGACACATTATGCCTTTGCGTACTGAATGGAGGAAGAATATGCAGCTAACAATACAGGCAAAGGGAGAAAATGTGAAAGCTATCTCCTACTTACTATCAAAAAATCCGAATAATCTATACGAACGGCGTGTGAAAGATCATTTAGTTCGACTTGTTTATCACGAGCTTTCTGAAACAAACCTTGCTGTGACAATATTTGTTACGCCAAATGCACTCGCACTTGTTCAAAATACCAACGCACTTGATATTACACATTATATTAATGACCGGGAATTCGCCGCTAGTAGTATTTTTTTATCCCTTATCCGTTCTGCTTTAGGTACTGCGTTGAATGGCAAACCGAAAGAACAATATATTGAATGGGTAGCTCAAGCATTTTCATTCACATTTGAATTCGGTCCAATCGCTTCAGCTATGACAAATGACACGATAAATGAATTGTTTCAGCCTCTTGGCTATACTGTCAACATCGAGGCTTTGAATAGCGACCATCGTGCGCGTTTTCTCACATTATCCGCGGACATTACGCTACAACAAGCACTACAGCATCTCTTTGTACTGATCCCAGTATTAGATGATTATAAGCACTACTTTATCGATGAGTTGGAAGTCGATAAGCTTAAACGATACGGAGAAGACTGGTTAGATACACATCCAATGAAAGAATTTATTTATAAAAAAGCCCTACGTTTCTCCCATTTATATGATGGTAACACAGCACCACAAAATGTAACGCGGTCACTCAATACATTACGCTACGAAAAAATTGTTGAAACCATTAAAAATCTACCTCGAAAATCATCAATTGTTGATTTTGGTTCTGGTGAAGGAAAGCTTTCAAGTTTACTTGCCTACGTTAAAGGAATTGACGAGTTGCTTGCGGTTGAACCAAGTGAAGCTGCAATGAAAAAAGCGATCAAGCGTTTTGAAGGCTTAGAGGATGCATTTGTAACCCCAAAACCTACATGGGGCTCGCTATTTTATTACGATGCACGATTACAACATAAAGACGTCATTGTTTTATGTGAAGTCATTGAACATATTAATGAGGAAAGATTACCTAAAATAATGGAGTTGCTTTTAACTCAATATAGTCCTCAAACATTAATTGTGACAACACCAAATGCTGAATACAATGCTGTTTACGAATTAGATGAAATGCGTCATAATGATCACCGATTTGAATGGACACGCAAACAATTTCAAGAGTGGTGTCATGCGATGAATCGCAACGAACAATATGAGCTTTCATTTACTGGCATCGGCGATCAACATGATATTTACGGACAACCTACCCAAATGTGCATCTATACTAAAAAGGAGGAGAATGTATGAACATCAAGATTCCACATGCAGGGATTGTTCTGCTAATTGGTCCATCCAATAGTGGAAAATCTACTCTTTTACAACAATGGGTTAATGCAGGTATGCTTTCTCCTTCAGAAATTATTAGCTCTGATGCTTATAGGACACTTGTTTCAGATACGGATTATATCGATTTTCAACATCATTCGAAGGAAGAAGCAGATTTATTATATGATGAATATTTCGCTATTTCAGCACAAGCCTTTGCTGTTATGGAACGCGTTTTAGAGGCTAGGAGCTCATTAAATAAATGCACCTTTGTTGATGCTACACATTTACAATCAGAGGAACGTCAAAAATATATTTCGCTTGGAAAAAAACTACATGTTCCTGTTAGTGCAATTGTATTGGACATTTCTCTTGATGAATTGTTACATCGAGATACTTTTCGCAAAGACCCAAGAGGTAGTAAGCGTATTAAACAGCAGGCACGCTTATTAAAAGCAGAAAAACGATTTATTAAAAAAGAGTCGTTTACTAAAACCTATATTGTGACAGAGACGGATGAACTAACATTATCAAGACAAAAGTCAACGCTACTGTTAAATGTAGAGGCTGGGCTTGATATTATTGGTGATATTCATGCCTGCTTTGATGAATTTATCGAACTACTTGGTAAGCTAGGCTACGAAGAAAATGAGGAAGGTTACTATATGCATCCACAAGGTCGACGCTTTGTTTCAGTTGGTGATATTATGAGCCGAGGACCAAAATCAATCGCAACGATGGACTTTTTTGATCGCCATATAGAGCGTGGGCTTGCCTATATGACTGACAGTAATCATGGCTGGAAAATCGCTCGTTGGTTAGATGGACGCAAAGTAACATTACATCATGGGGATGAGCTAGTCGAAGCTGAATTGAATGCTTATGAAGAAGATTACGGAGCGGAGAAAACAAAAGCCTTAAAAGCTCGTCTCGCGAAATGTTTACTTGCTGCTCCCTCTCACTATTTGTTAGTGAATAATGGCATTTCTTCAGCTGTTGTTACACACGCAGGTATCCGTGACCGTTATATAGGCAAACAATCGACAAGAATTTCTGATTTCTGTCGTTACGGTGATGTTCAGGGGCAAGATAAATCTGGAAAACCTATTCGTAATGATTGGTTTATAGATCATCAAACATCACAGCTTATTATTTGGGGGCATGATCCTAAAATTCATCCGTTAAAGCAAAATAATACGTTGAATATTGATCAAGGAGTTGTTTTTGGCGGTCAGCTAACTGCTTTTCGTTACCCTGAAAAGACAATTGAGTTTGTGAAGGCCTATAAAAACTATGCCGGTATCGAACGAAATCCTCTACTTGAGGCAAAAGCTCAACGTTTTGCCCCACCAAACATCGGGGCATTTTTAGAAGGATTCACAGTGGAAACTGCATACTTTAACAATGTACAAATAGGCGGTGCTCATGCAAAGGCAGCGATCGACAGTGTTTCTCATTATGCATTGCCGTTAGAACAACTAGTTTATATTCCACCTACGATGAGCCCAACACCACAAACATCTGCGTTAGCAGATACGTTGGAACACCCTTCTGAGGCATTTGCCTATTATAAAAAGCACGGTGTTCAGACAATGATTGCCGAGAAAAAACATATGGGCAGTCGCGCTGTTCTTTTACTGTTTAAAGATGCGCTTATTGCAAAGGAATATGTTGATACAGAAACACTTGGTATTATTACAACTAGAGCAGGAAGACGGTTTTTCGATAAAGAGACGGAACAAAAAATTTTGCAACAACTTCATACAGAATTAATAGAGAAAAATTATTTCGAACAGTTTAATACAAATTTCGTACTACTTGATGCGGAAATTTTACCTTGGAACTTAAAAGCACAACAACTAATCGATCAGCAGTATGCACATGTAGCTGAGCAAGCACTAATGGACCGCACAAAGCTAATGGAGAAACTACGTGACACAGCACAAATCGATGTTTCACAATGGCTTCAGGAGTATAAGGGCTTACTTGAAAATGCACAACGATTTTCAACTGTTTACCAAAATTATTGTTGGGATGTCCAGGATGCTTCATCTATTCAAATTGCACCCTTCCATGTATTAGCACATAGTTCGGAAACATTTTTCCATAAACCGCATATATGGCATATGGAAATGAATCGACTTTTTGCAAAAAATTCAACACTATTTATTGAAACAGAGTTTAAAGTCATTACGGATGAAGCTTCTGAACAGGAGATCATCACTTGGTGGGAGGAAATGACTGCTGCTGGTCATGAAGGTATTGTTATTAAACCTGAAATATTTGTCACAAAATATAATGGCAAGCTCATTCAGCCCGCAATTAAAGTACGTGGTCGTGAGTATTTACGAATTATTTATGGTATGGACTATTTAGAGCCTTCACATTTAACGAAACTGAAGGAACGTAATCCAAGCAAAAAAATGAAGCATGCATTGCGTGAATTCGCACTCGGACTAGAAGGAATAGAACGTTTTGTTAAAGGTGAATCGACTGCCCGTATTCATGAATGTGTACTCGGGACATTAGCACTCGAAAGTGATCCTGTCGACCCTAGACTTTAGTAAAGATCGCCATGCATCAAAATGTGGAGATGAGCACAATGTGTTGCTGACGTTCTATCCGTCACTTTTGTTTTTATGGTCATTAATGTAGAAAATTTAAGCTGCAGTTTTGAGATTTATCGAGAACTTTTGATTGTTTATCGACCAACTTAATCGATTTATCTACCAACTTTTTTAATTTATCTACCAACTTTCGAAAAATATCGACATCTACCTTCATGCAACACTATCTGACCGCATTAAAAATTTGCGTATGAAAATTTTTACATCAAAAAAGCGCGAGAAATCAACGTTTCCAAATTGATTTCTCGCACTTTTTAAGGATTCGACCAGTTTTGTCCCAGCGTCTTTTCAGCATTACTTTCTACAAGCGTTATTCTGCTAAGATATCTTTAAATTTCGCTTGGAGCTCAGTCGTTAAGATTCCCTCATTGTAAAAATGGCGAATAAACACATTTTGCATCATATCATCCTCTTGAGCGGGATTCATCTTCATTAAAATATGATTAATCTTCTCCGCGAGCTGTACTGGATTGGCATACATCGTATTCCATGCACGAACCTTTAACTCTAAATCTTTACCGAGGGCCGCTTCCTCCAAGTCCTGTATTGGTACTGGCTCACTAAAATGTGCATACGGGTCTTCATATGTATCTGTATGTAAAAAATGAATACAATCATCTAATTTGTCTGCCACACGTATTGTATCTACAAAAACGCCATGTTCATTTGCATATAGTTGACTATTTTCAAAAATTAAAAACGGTGCTTGTTGCTGAATCTCGACTACTCGTTTTTTTAATTGCGGCGTAATAAAGATTAAGCCATGCTCTAGCTGCAATGTTTGAACGTACGTAGAAAAATTACCGTTATCAGCAAAATCACTATATGTTTTTGGACGATAATAAAATGCAGCTTCTAACTCCTCTGCTTCAATCGTCCATTCTACCTCTGGGCAATCAAAAATAACACGTAGTGCCATTCCATTCGCTGTTTTTCTGAGCTCATCATAAATATAAAACTGCTCTAGTTCTACTTGACCTACTTCACTTAAAATATTGTTAAACGTTAGAGAAATGATTGATTTTGCAGTAAAGCCCCCTGCCATATCAAATGTTAATTCTACTTGAGTAGCATTACGGCGAATACTAACTATTGTTGCATCATGGAGGCTTTGCTCAAAGACCTCTCTTTCCTTCGGTTCCATATAAGCTAACGTTTTCTGCTTTTCCTCATATGCCGCATCGAGAATATTTTCAAATAGCTGCTCCTGTTCATTTCTCCATCCTAAAAAATCTTCTCGTACATGTTTAGGAACATTTGGTGTATTCAACGTACTATCTAAAACATATGGTTGAAATCGCAGTGGTAAATAGTTCATTAAACTATCGCGTATTACATCTAACTCCTGCTTCTTTTCCTTATATGGATCAATATCATTTTCTTTTGCATAGGTAAGGTAATCTGTCCACTCTTCATCAGATTCGTAAATAAATAGTTTCATCGCATTTTCATACATTCTTTTTTCACGCAATGATAAATGCCACATAATTTCAGCTCCTTTTAATTGAGTTGTAAGATAACAGAAATATTTTTTCGAAAATTAGTGTTATTTGCGAAACAAAATAAACACCGGAAAGTAAAAACAGCTCACTGGTTAGTTTACCAGCAAGCTGTTGTCCTATTTTACCGCACGGATAAAAATGCGTTCACTTTCATATTCAGGGCCTTCATCTGTAAAATCTGCTGTTACTTCTACATGTTTAAAGCCAATTTCCTGAAGCCACGTCATATATTGCTCAATCGAGAATGTGCGTTGATTATGCTCCTCGTCAAAGCGTTCATACAGATCACTCTCAGCATCACGCACATAAAACGTCATTTGGTGGACAACGGAATGTTCAAAATCACCAGGTTCCGTATGCCATACATAGCTAATATCACCATCGTCATACGTAAACGGTCCGTCTAAAAATATATCATTCATTTTAAATAATGAATGTACATCAAAAAACAGTTGGCCTCCATCTCGTAAAGCACCATAAATACGTTCTAATGTTGAATAAACTGCTTTTTCTTCCACTACATAATTCAGCGAATCAATAGCAATCGTTACAACGTCAAGCGCCTCAAAGCCCTCTAATTCATCCATCGACAGACAATAGAGGGGCACATGTAAACCTGCATCAGCAAAGCGCTCTGCGGCAATTAAAAGCATATTTTCAGATAAGTCAATTCCACTTACCTTGTAACCTGCCTGCGCAAACAGCAGGCCAAGCACACCTGTACCACAGCCGATATCTAAAAGATTTGGGAATTGACTGCTCGGTGCATGCTGCGAAACCCAATCCACATAAAGATTGTAAGGGATATCGGTTTGCAGCTCATCATACACGTGTGCAAATCGTTCGTAACTATTCACACTTAAGCCTCTGGCATGTCTAGTTGCGGTGCATCGCCCCATAGACGCTCTAAGTTATAATAAGCGCGTTCATCTTTATGGAATACATGCGCTACAACATCTCCAAGATCAACAAGAACCCAGCGTGCTCCATCAAAGCCTTCTATACGGCGAATTTCATAGCCCTCTTTTTCTGCTATGTCTTGTAATTCACGTGCGATTGCTTGCACTTGGCGATCAGAATTACCATGAGCAATAATAAAGTAATCTGCTAAAAGTGAAATGCCTTGCATATTTAAAACGACAATATCCTCACCATGTTTGTCGTCAATTGCTTTGTAAGCTGCTTGTAATAAAGTTGAAGTCATCCTTCACTGTCCTCTCTTTTTATCATATCGTTGTAACATTCTATCGATAATGGATAAACCGGTTGTTTTGTGTCAATTAAAAATGCCAATGTATGGCGCACACAAGCACTCATCGCTTTATCCAAATTTTTCTTTGCTTTTTTTCGTAGACGATCAACACCATCAAATTTACGATTAGGTTCAATCATATCTGCAACAAAAATAATTTTTTCTAGACGGCTCATACCCACGCGTCCTGTTGTATGAAAACGAATAGCATTTAATATGTCCTCATCTGTAATGCCAAATTCGCTTTCTGCAATATATGCACCTACTGGACCATGCAGTAATTCACTACCCCAGCCAATAAGGCGAGCATCTAATTTTTCATCACGGACAATTTTCTCCATCCATTCGATATCTGCATATTTCGCAATATCGTGAAGGATGGCAGCTATCTCAGCCTTTTTTTCATCCTCACCATATAATGTTGCTAGCTCAATGGCTGTTTCCATTACACCAATGGTATGAATATAGCGCTTCTCAGGCATGCGTGGCTTAATCGCCACCAAGTACTGTTCGCGTTCCATATAGACCTTCCTCTCGTATGAACGTCTCTACCGCTTCAGGCAGTAAAAAAGTAACCGTTCCTCCAGTGGCAAGGCGTTCACGAATCAGTGTGGACGATAAATCGATTTGGGGAGCTTCCACCATAATAATAGGATACTCTGTAGTGGCCTCTGTTCCTGGACGCTTTATTCCTACAAATTGCACAAGCTTCACTAATTCATCAATACAGTACCATGTATGAAGCGAATCAATCATGTCGCCTCCAATGATAAAGTAAAACTTCACATTAGGCTCTCTTATACACATCGCAGAAAGTGTCTTATATGAATAGGATACGCCACCCTTCTCCACCTCATACGACTCCACAGAAAAATACGGATATGGACTTATTGCACGCTTTGCCATTTCAAGGCGTTCCTCATCGCTAGCATCATGACGTGCGAACTTATGTGGTGGCAACGCATTGGGCATAAAGCGAACTTCATCTAGATCTAATGCATGCAGTACTTCATTAGCCATCATTAAATGTCCATTATGTGGTGGATTAAATGTACCTCCCAGTAAACCGACCTTTTTCATCGTCTCACCTTATTTCGTTGCTTTTGGTAATACAATCTTTTTATGATTGCGTGACTCTTTATATAAAACAACTGTCAGTCCAATTAATTGCACAAGCTCTGCATGAGTACCTTTAGCAAGTGCTTCTGCAACTTCATGCTTGTCCTCTTCACAGTTATCTAAAATACGTACCTTAATCAACTCTCGTACTTCTAATGCTTCACGGATTTGCTTTGTCATTTCGTCATTAACGCCGCCTTTTCCTACTTGGAAAATCGGTGTTAAATGATGTGCTTCTGCACGTAAAAAACGTTTTTGTTTACCTGTTAACATAAAAATTAATTTCCTCCTAATTGCGCCTTTAATTGCGCAATCATTGAATTTGTATTTGGGTATTCACCAAGCCAATGCTCAAAAGCAATAGCCCCTTGGTGAACGAACATTCCAAGACCCGTAACGACGGTTGCTCCTTTTTCCTCAGCCGCTTTTAAAAAAGGCGTCATTAATGGATTATACACAATATCGGCTACAATTGCGCCTTTTGCAAGTCGTTCTAATGAAAATGGCATTGAAAAATTGCCCGTAGCAAGTCCAGCCGATGTCATTTGCACTAAAATGCCGAAATCAGCTAATGTTTCCTCAGCCTCTGCTAAAGAAATAGCATGACCTACACCCATTTCATCGACAATTGCTTGGGCATTTGCCACTGTTCGGTTTGCAATGGTTAAATTCGTATAACCTTGCTGTTGCATTGCAAAAGCAATACCACGAGCAGCACCGCCCGCACCAATAAGAAGAACTGGCTTGTCTTTATGTGACTTACCAACCGCTTCTTCTAACGAGCGTACAAATCCAACACCGTCTGTATTGTATCCCTTTAATCTTCCTTCTTTTGTTCGGACAACCGTATTAACAGCTCCCATTTTTATTGCCAACTCATCTAGCTCATCTAAATAAGGAATGATCGCTGTTTTATGTGGGATTGTAATATTCCAGCCACTAGCACCTAATGTTTTCAGGCCAGCAACCGCTGACTCCAAATTTTCAGAAGAAACATGCACTGGAATATACGTCGCATCTATCGACAGTTCCTCGAACCAAGCATTATGCATCGCTGGGGATTTTGAATGCTCAATCGGATCACCCATAACCGCAAACCATTTCTTCATTTCCTAATCCCTCTTCTCTACTGTTACATCCTAAATTAGTGATGGGCGAATTGAAACTTGTACACCCTTTGGGGCATAAGCTGCTACAACTACATTGGCATGCTGCACAGTAATCCATCCAAGCCCTGAGAATACAACATCTGTTTTCGCTTCTTTGATAGAGAACTCATGACGCACTAATGGCGGTAGCTGTTCTATAAATTCAGCAGTTGGAGGTGCCAGCAATTCACCCTTATGCTCTGCATACAATGTATCTGCCTTCTCAAGCTTTGTTCGGTGTATTGGTAAGTCATTTGCCACGTGTACCGTAAATGCCGAACGTTCTCCTTGAATAAAGTCAAAACGAGCAAGTGCGCCAATAAATAATGTTTGTCCAGCATTTTGTTGATACACTTTTGGCTTTATTCCTTTTTTAGGCATAATATATTTTAATTCACTAGAGTCAATATGGTGTGCCATCTGATGGTGATTAATTATTCCCGGTGTGTCATATAATGCACTACCATCATCTAATGGAATTTCAATCATATCTAAAGTTGTACCTGGGAAATGAGAAGTTGTAATAATCTCACCTTCACCAGTAGCCTGCTTGATAATGCGATTAATGAACGTGGATTTCCCAACATTTGTACAACCTACAACATACACATTTTGTCCATTACGGTACTCATCAATGGCTTCCATTGCTTCGGCCATCCCTTTACCTTTATGGGCACTCACTAAAAGTACATCGACAGGTTGTAGACCTAGAGCCTTTGCTTCACGTTTTAGCCAATTAATCACTTTTTTCGGTTTCACAGATTTCGGTAATAAATCGGCTTTATTCGCGATTAATAACACAGGATTTTTACCTACGAAGCGGTGAAGTCCTGGTAGCCAGCTCCCATTGAAGTCAAATATATCAACAATTTTTACGATTAAGCCTTGCTGTGTTCCAAGACCGTTTAATATGCGTAAAAAGTCGTCATCTGTTAATGACACTGGTTGAATTTCATTATAATTTTTCAAACGGAAGCAACGTTGGCAAATGACCACGTCTTTTTCTAATGATGATGGGGGTGCATACCCAACTGCTGTTTTATCTTCTGTTTGAATTGTTGTACCACAGCCAATACAATTTGGCATTTCGTTCATTCTTTTTCCTCCCAAGTACTGATTCCTTTTCGTTTTAAATTATTGAACACACGACGTTCAATAAATCGGTTGAATTTTGTTACGAGCCCATCTGATTGTGCAACTGGTTTTACTAGTACCGTATGCAAACCTAAGCGATTTGCGCCCATTACATCTGTTAATAGTTGGTCTCCTACCATTACTACTTCCTGTGGTCGTAGCCCTAATTGAACAATTGCACTATAAAAGGCATTACGAAGTGGCTTTCTCGCCTTATGAATATAAGGAATACCTAATGGCTCAGCAAATTGCTTAACACGTGCTTCTTTGTTATTCGACGCAATAATAACACGAATGCCTGATTCTTTCATAATGCGCAGCCAAATAATAAGCTCTTCCGTTGCATCTGCACGGTCCCATTCCACAAGCGTATTATCTAAATCCGTAATAATCCCTTTAATACCTAAGTCTTGAAGCTTTTCCGGTGTAATTTCATAAATACTCGTGACAAATTCATCTGGTAATAAAAAATTATACAAAATAGCGACCCCTAATCTAAACGTATTATTCGACCATTATAGCATATTTGCGAAGGCTTCACCCATTCGAATTGGGCTTCCTTGTACAACATTTTCCGTAAATTCTATTGCATCCTTTTCAAACAGCATAACTACTGTTGAGCCGAATGAAAAATATCCGACTTCTTCACCCTTATGCCACTGTGTTGTTGTATTAGTAAGCATGATAGAATTTACAAAGGTAGCACCAACTTTAATAAACGCTATCTGCTGTTCATTCGCCACTTTCAGCTCCGTTACTGAACGATAATTGTGTGAAATGGGTTTTTTACCGTATGAAAGACCGAGCTGATTAACAGGATACGATTTTTGACCAAGTGTATATTGTCGTAGCACTTTCCCATCAATCGGGCTATGAATACGGTGATAATCTGCAGGACTCAAGTAAAACACGATAAAATGTCCATCTGCATATTGTGAAGCACGTTCTGCATTGCCAAGTAAATCAACTAAAGAATAAGGCTTACCCTTTACATGGAATGTCATATCCCATTCGATACGTCCAAAGGATTCCACTTTGGCATCCACTGGACTTACATAAGTATTGGGATTTTGTTCAATTGGACGTGCATCTTTTAAAAGCTCTCTTGTAAAAAAGTCATGTAAACTTGAAAATTGTTGTTGTTGTTTTGAAACTTCTTCAAGATTAATGTCGTATACCTTCATGTAACTAGGAATAATTCGTTTACTCCACTTTGCTTTTGCTATAGATTGCAAAAGATGGGAGGATTGCTTGCCATTTGTTAATTCAATCAAGCGTTGATATAATTTTTCTTTCATAAAACAAAACCCCTATCGATTAATTTAGACTGTCAATTTTTTCGCATTCGAAGTATAATGGTACAATATCTTAAGTGCAAAGGAGTGATCCCCCTTGTTTTTTTATCACAAGTTGGTGGATACCACGGTTAAGAAAATGAAATCGCAAGCAGCAAACTTTATCACAATCAGTAATATGTCCTTCGGCGGCGCGGCCATAATGGCTACACTACACGAATACTATAGCTATAGTGTCTTGTTTATCTTTATTGCAGCCCTTCTTGATCGTTATGATGGGAAGGTAGCTAGAGCACTCGGACAAGTGTCTGATCTAGGTAAACAATTAGATTCTATGAGTGATATTATATCATTTGGTGTAGCGCCTGCATTATTAATGTATAAAGTTGTCTTAGTCGACTTTGGTTTCGTCGGCATGACGATGACAGTACTATACATCATCTGCGGTGCGATGAGATTAGCTCGCTTCAATATTACTGAAGCAAACGGCTATTTTACAGGGTTACCAATTACAGCGGCAGGTACGATCTTAACTTTAACGTATTTTGCATCTAATACGTTCCACCCGGCATTTTTTCTTTTCCTATTCCCAATACTAGCATTACTAATGATTAGTACAATCTCGTTAAAAAAAGTGTAACAGCGCATTTGCTGTTGCACTTTTTTTCATTTAACACAGTTTTATAACATATACTGTCGAAAAATGGGGAAAGGATGAAATCATTCAATGAGCGGAATTTTTACATCTATGTTGCAGTTATGGCTTGAGATCCCAGCGTTACTTGGCTATTTAAAGGGGCAAACATTCCATAAACCCTTTTCAAAAGAAGAGGAAGCTGCTTGTATTGAACGATTTTTAGGCGGTGATGAGCAAGCGCGTCTTGATCTAATTGAACGCAATATGAGACTCGTTGCACACGTTGTGAAAAAATTCCACCCAAAACATGAACAACTTGATGATTATATTTCCATCGGTACTATTGGTCTGATGAAAGCCGTAGAAAGTTATACTCCTGACAAAAAAACCCGTCTTGCCACTTATGCCGCCCGTTGTATCGAAAATGAAATTTTAATGCATCTGCGTACACAGAAAAAAGTGCAAAAAGATGTTAGCTTATTTGAGCCAATCGGTACAGATAAAGATGGTAATGCATTACAAATCCGAGATCTCTTACAATGCGATGAAGAAAGTGCAACAGAAAAACTTGAACATAAAGAGCATGTTGCACAACTATATCATTATTTGCATATGCTTGACGAACGCGAACTTGAAATCGTTACACTCCGCTATGGTCTAAACCAACAAGATGCTCTTACACAAAAGGAAATCGCTGCACGTTTAAATATTTCTCGTAGTTATGTATCTCGCATTGAAAAGCGAGCGCTTATTAAACTCTATCAATTATATAAACGAGATCAAAAGATTATTGAGTAATATATTGTAAATTGATACTTATAAAATTTCAACAATCCCATTACTTTATTCTGCAATTAATCTTGTATTTTTTGTTACAAAAGTACCCCTTAGGCTTATCATCATAACGTAGAGTTGATTTCCGTTCCGACTTGACGCTCTCCCGGGGGCCTCTGATGAGCCACCTGGGGTAATAGGATGTGTCGGTGCGAAAGCGTCAACAACAAAAGGTAGGTTACAAAGGCGTTGTCACAGGACGTGTTGTTTTAGCCTTTATTCCCCTACCGGCTCTCTCTAGGGTCTTATCTGTGACGTTGATTTCCAAAGAGTCGTCCAGCTCCCACTACAATCACTTTATACAAAGCAGACGTTTTACCAAACATCAACCCTAACTTTTAGTAATAAGCCAATCCTTAGCAAGTTAGCGTAACTAATGAAGTAATAAAAAAACTCTCTTGCGATTTTATGTCGCAAGAGAGCTTTTTCTCTTAATGAAACTCTGCTGATTCTGATAGTTCTACTGAAATAAGTGTACCGAGTAACATTGTTATAATGACTACACTTGCTGTTAAAAATAGCATTATGAATGCCTCCCATCCAAATATGAAGAGATTTATTTAACAACAGTTTAGCATTAGCGAGACCTTTAAACTGTGATTTTTCTCACACTAAAAGCCACTCATTTTGACTATTTTGTGTAGTTTATTTCCCTGATTATTAGACTTTATAATGATTCGATAGCTTTTAGTACGATTTGTGTTGAATGCTTTGCAGCTACTGGTAAAAACTCATCAAAGCTAATATTCGATTCTTTTCCAGCAATATCTGATAAAGCACGAATAACAACAAACGGAGTACCAAATTGATAACATACTTGTGCAACAGCTGCTGCTTCCATCTCCACTGCCTTCATTTGTGGGAAATGACGACGGACAGCTTCTACACGAACAGGATCATTCATAAAGGCATCACCTGAACAGATTAAACCAATACCATATTGGTGCTCTCCAACAGCCTTTACTGCCTCTTCAGCGACTTTCATAAGTTTTTCATCTGATTTATAAGCTGCTGGCATACCTGCCATCTGACCCATTTCATAACCGAAAATTGTTACATCTACATCATGATGACGAACTTCATCTGAAATAACGACTGCGCCAACTTCAAGAGTTTCATCATAGCCTCCGGCAGAGCCCGTATTAATGACTACGTCAGGCTTGAATTCATGTAATAGAATAGTAGTTGACATTGCGGCATTTACTTTACCAATACCACTTTTTAATAAAACTACCTCTTTCCCTTTATAAGTTCCTGTTGTATATTCACTGCCTGCGATTGTTGTGCTTTTTGCATGCTCTAATGATGCTCTTAAAAGCACTACTTCCTCTTCCATTGCGCCGATTACTGCAATTTTCATCTCTCTGTTACTTCCCTTCTTTATTCAACTCTATTAAAAATAATAAAACGAGTTATTTTCGTCAATAGGCGCCGTTTAATGTATTTAGTTGCTCAAGTTTTACTGGTGTCCAGCCTTCGTTGTCGACCCATTCCATGCTAACACGATACATTTTTGTCTTATCATTCGTTGAAACTGTTGCAATAGCCGAATTAGCGCTACCGTTATTTCCCATACGCCAGATAATCATATTGTCCTTTTCGATGCCTGTAGCTGCCACAACTGTTGCTATCTTTTCAGCCCAGTCTACTGATTTATCATCGTAAGAAGACACATGCTGACCTGTTTGTGTTGTAGGTGTAGGTTCCCAATTTTTATTTGTTATGACCTTGTCAACAATTGGGTTGTCTGAAGTAGTTTCAGTAGTAGTGTCCTGTTTAGATGTTTGAGATTCTTCTGTAGGCTCTTCCTTTGCAGGTTTTTCCTCTTGAGCTGATTCATCATTCTTTTGCTCTTTAGAAGGCTCTTCCTTCACATCTTTTTTATCGTTCTTTTGCTCCTGTTTTGGCTCGTCTTTCTCAGCTTTTCCTGCATCATCCTGCCATTTAAACACAAATGTTGCTGTTATAATAATTAATATCACGACAATACCAATTAAAACATTCAATAGTTTATCTAGCTTTTTATTACGAGATGGCTGCAAATGACGACTGCTTCGAGTTTTTCGTTCACTCATGAAGTCTCCCCCTCTCTAGCCAATATTCTATCAAGTTCAACAGTACTTGCAAAATAATTGTGCTCATATATTTTTTCATAGGGAAAAATATAGACATATCGACGTATTTTCTAATAGATTTTTGAATCATCGCCAAAGCGTGTGGTTGATTTCCGTTCCAACTGGGCGCTTTGCCGCTGACGCTTCGCTTTCGCACAGATAAAACATTTGTAGCTGCCGCTTTGCTTTCGCTACAGAAAACATTTGCTGACGTTTCGCTTTCGCACAGAGCAAAGCTTCCTGGGGGCATCCGATGAGCCGCTTCGCTTCGCTGCAGGGTCTCGGGCCTGGTCACGAAGGCGTTATCACAGGATGTGAAGGTTTTAGCCTTCGTTCCTCTGTTGCTAATCCCCAAGGAGTCGCCCAGTCTCCACTCCAATCAACTTATTTACATAGTAGACGTTTTAACAAAAGTCATCAACTACTTTTGGTGATGAACAAGATTTTTACCATTGATGTAAAAACTTACACAGAATATAGATTCAAGAATCAACTTCTCCTTGGCGTAATTGCTATTGCTGTTACAAAAAACATTTGCTGGATGAAGAGAAAAGCAGCTAGCTCTCCTTTACAAAGATAAGCTAACTGCTTGTACTAAATTATTTTATTGAAATAATTTTAACTTTCATTTCACCACCAGGTGTTTGTACGACAACCTCTTCGCCTTCAGCACGTCCTAGCAAGCCTTTAGCAATTGGTGATTCATTTGAAATGCGGAATTCCATTGGATCTGCCTCAGCCGAACCAACAATTGTATACGATTCCTCATCTGTTGATGGTTTCCCATTAATAACTTCTACAAATGTAACCGTTTTCCCTAGTGATACTACACTGTTGTCTGTTTCGTCCTCAGAAATAATAACTGCGTTACGAATCATAGATTTTAATGTAGAAATTCGACCTTCTAAAAAGGCTTGTTCTTCTTTTGCAGAATCATACTCAGCATTTTCAGAAAGATCCCCGAAATCACGAGCGATTTTAATACGTTCTACGATTTCCTTACGTGTTTCCGTTTCTAATTTCACTAATTCTTCTTCTAATTTTCTTTTACCTTCAGCTGTCATTGGGTACTGTTTTTCATTTGCCAAAGTTCTTCACTCCTTGTTTTCGTCAATATAAAAACATAAAACTCGATTAAGTGGCCTAGTAGGATGCACTTAATCGAATTTTATTATTTTTAAACGGTTTCAAATTACTCTTTGACCTAATAGTATGCATGCCTTTCTGAAATATGTACAGATATGCATGTAAATATTGTCAATACCACTCTATCTTATTACAATACGTTGTCGGTTTCAAGGATAGTTTTAATCTTAGTTACCATTAAATCAATCGCAACCTCATTATCCCCGCCTTCAGGAATAATAATATCAGCATAACGTTTCGTCGGTTCAATAAATAAATTATGCATTGGACGCACTGCCGATAAATATTGGTCGATTACAGAATCAGTTGTACGACCACGCTCTTTTATATCACGCATTATACGACGAATAATACGTAAATCCGAGTCCGTATCTACAAATAATTTAATGTCCATTAAATCACGTAAATCTGCATCTTCTAACACTAAAATACCTTCTAGTATAATAACATCTACAGGCTCTACATGAATAACTTCTTGAGCTCTCGTATGCTGCACATAATCATATACTGGCTTTTCGATTGGTTGACGGACCAATAATTTTTTTATGTGTTCAATTAACAAATCATTATCAAACGCTAACGGATGGTCATAGTTTGTACCTAAACGCTCCTCAAACGTTAAATGACTTTGATCTTTATAATAAAAATCTTGTTCAATTACAACTACTGAATGATCGCGGAAAACATCATAAATAGCACGGGTCACACTCGTTTTACCCGAGCATGAGCCACCAGCGATTCCGATGACGACTGGACGCTTTGCTGCCATTAATTATTCTCCTTTCGCATCATATTATGTGGCTTTAATGGTGTGTCGCATTTAAACTTAACAATTTGTAGTGGATGACGTGCAGCATCTAAGCTATTTCCATCCTCATCCCAAATTTCACCCATTGTAAAACGGAAATTTTCGATTTCTGGTCCAAAGAACTCTACCTCATCACCAGGTTTAAAATAGTTACGTTGTTGCATTGTAACCATTTTCGTTTCTGGGTCATGCTCTAAAATTAAACCAGCAAACTCATAAGTCGTTTTACGGCCATGTACACCAAACATTTGCTCCTCGTGGCCAGGGGCATCATGGAAGAATGCTTCAGCAGTATCACGGTTAGCACATTTGTCTAGTTCCTCTAGCCATTCACGTTTAATTTTGAAATTTTCAGGGTTAGCACAATAAGCGTCAATCACTTTGCGGTACACTGAAACAACTGTAGCCACATAGTGAATTGATTTCATACGACCTTCTACTTTTAATGAATCAATACCAAGCTCAATCATATGTGGAATTGCTTCAATCAGCTTTAAGTCTTTCGGACTCATTGCAAAAGGTGCGTGATTATCATCGAAAAGTGCCTTTTCTTCGCCATCTTCTAGCTCATATAAATCATAGTCCCAACGACAAGATTGACAGCAACCACCTCGGTTAGAGTCACGAGCAGTCATATGATTTGAAAGTACACAGCGACCAGAATAGGCGATACACATTGCTCCATGAACGAAAGCCTCAATTTCAATATCAACTTTTTCTTTCATCAGCTTCATTTCTTCGCCGCCAACTTCACGTGCTAATACGACACGATGTAAGCCTTCTTCTTTCCAATACTGTACTGCCTTCCAGTTCGATAAAGATTGCTGTGTAGAAAGGTGGATTTCAAGCTTTGGTG
The DNA here is from genome assembly GCF_054665055.1 of Lysinibacillus sp. CTST325. NCBI lineage: Bacteria > Bacillati > Bacillota > Bacilli > Caryophanales > Bacillaceae > Lysinibacillus > Lysinibacillus sp. CTST325. The sequence goes on from NZ_BAAFHO010000003.1 coordinate 196,642, forward strand.
CAGCTGTACGGCATGTTTCAATAATTAATGGATCCGCTACAATAATGCCTGTAACTCCAGCAGATTCAATATCTTGTAAATATTGCTCTAAGCCGTCCATATTTTCATTGTGGGCGAAAATATTTGTCGTTACATATATTTTTGCACCGTATTTATTGGCGAATTCAACACCTTCGCGCATTTCTTCAATTGAGAAGTTATCTGCGTTTGAACGTAGACCGAACTCTCGTCCACCGATAAATACAGCATCCGCTCCATAATGAACTGCTACTTTTAATTTTTCTAAACTACCTGCAGGGGCAAGTAGCTCTGGTTTTTTTGTAATGACACGTTTACCGTCTACAATCTCACGGATTTTGTCATTTTGTTCTAATACTAATGCCATGTTCTTGCCACCTCCTAGTAAACTGTTTCCTTGAAGATAAAGCCAGTATCAAGTGGTCTGATGGCAGGCTGAATATCTTCAATTTTAGCTAATAAATCATCTTTAATATCTTCATACGCATCTTCTGATTCGTCAAAATATGTGTCAATTGCTTGACGATAAGCTTCTGTTACTGTGATCACATATTCTGGCGTTTGAAGAACACCCTCAACTTTCAATGCATCGATGCCACCTTCGAATAATTCGCCAAGCTCATCAATAATGCACATATCGTTTGGACTGAAAATATGCGTACCGTTAGCATCTTCATAAATTGGATATTTATTATTTCGTTCATCATCATGAAGGAACATATTGCGATTTTCCTTACGATTTTCAATTTCCATTACTTTATCCTGATATAAGAAATAATGACCTAATAATGGACGTTTTGATTGGAACATACATGTCATTCCATGTACTTGAACCTCAATCTCTACTTCTGTATTTTCTTTAATTTCTAGCACTTCATCTAAAGAAAGTTCACGTGAAAGCACTGCGCGAGTTGCTCCGCGTTTTCCCCAATAATTTGCAGTAAACCAGTTCGTTGCAGTCGTTTCCGGATTCCAGTGTAGCGGTATTGTTACACCTTGCTCACGACGGATGATTAATACTGCTGGATCACCGTAAATTAAACGGTCGACACCAATACGTTGCATTTCTTTTAAATATTCGGCAAGCGCATCCAATTTTTCATTATGGAATAGCGCATTTACCGCAACATAAACCTTTTTACCCGCTGCATGAATTAGCTTTGTAGCCTCTTCCACTTCACTCACAGAAAATTCTCCTGCTAGGCGCAGACCAAATTGTTGTTCACCAATGACAAAAGCATCTGCTCCAGCCTGTAAAAGTACTTTTACATGGTCCACTGATTGCGGTGTAACAAGCAATTCAGGTTTTTTCATAATAGTCACCTCTTCAAACATAATAATAAACCATCACCAACTGGTAAAAATGCACTTGTATAATCAGGGTGCTGCATAATCCATTCGGTAAAGTTTTTTAAATTGCGAATCATTGTACGCTTACGACGCGGTACATCTTTTAAATCCAAATCTGATAAGCCATGCATATACATATTATCGATATACAGAACTCCGCCAGATTTTACAAGAGGCGCATACTTTTCAAAAAAGCGTTGATATTGTCCCTTTGCAGCATCGATAAAAACTGCATCGAAGGTCGTTTGAATTGCTTCATCGTTCACTTCTAAGGCGTCCCCTTCAATGACCGTAATACGATCTGATACTGTCGAACGTTCAATATAAGCCTTTGCTCTCGTAACACGCTCTGCATCACGCTCAATTGTAACAATCTGCACATTTGGTAAAGCCTCTGCCATCCTTATTGCAGAATAACCAATTGCTGTACCAATCTCTAAAATTTTCGACGGATTTTGAATACGTAGCAGTTGATTTAGTGCATCAATGCCTGAAAGTTGCATAATCGGTACATGATTCTCCTCCGCAAATGCTTCCATTTCTAAAAGCAATTCATTACGTGGTTGAATAAATGATTGTATATATGCATCTGATAATTCCATTTTTTAGTTCACCCTCATATCAATTATGCCTCGGCATAATTGCCGCTGTAACTACGCTTTCGCGCAGATAAACAATGCTACCGGAACCAGCTTTGTACTTAGGCCTGCATGAGGTCCGACAAGATGTCGGTCATTTCGGTAATACCACAGGACGTGGCGCTTTTACCGATGCAGGTCAGTTAGCCGTTATCGCATAAATGCGATGATTTCGGGCTAACATCCTTTAAGAATTCTTTTCCGATTCCGTGACATCCGCCGGAGGCGCAACGAGCAATACTCGTTGTCTGTACTTCATCATTTAGCAACAAAAAGAAAAAGACCAAACGTGATGTCTTGGTACTTCGTCATACAAAAATGAGCAATTGTTTTTATAAGCTCAAAACAATTGCCACCACGTATATTATTCCGCATTAACGGACTGATTGAATTTTTTCCATGCGGATTGATTAAAAATCACAATTTATAATAGCACGAAAATAGAAGGAAAGCTATTTTTCTTTCCTTCTATCCACATTATTGCTATTTATTTTTTCTATTTAAAGTACTTACTCTGCTTTTTTTATATATTTATCTACTTTCAGTAAATGTTCATCATACGTTTTCGAGAAGTGGTTGACACCATTTTTATCCGCTAAGAAGTATAGATAGTCCGTTTTACTTGGATTAAGCACTGCTTCAATCGAAGTTTTTCCTGCACCCGCAATAGGACCTGGTGGTAAGCCTTTATTTTTGTAAGTATTATAGGCATTATCTACTTCTAAATCTTTATATAGAACACGATCTTTATGGGAACCAAGTGCATATAAAACAGTTGGATCTGTTTGTAATGGCATCCCTTGATCGATACGGTTATAGAACACACTCGCAATCGTTTCTCGATCAGTTTGAGCAGTAGCTTCTCTTTCCAGTAATGAAGCAAATGTTAATAATTGATGTACTGACATTTTCTTTTCAGTTAGAGCATCGTTGTAATTTTTTACAACCTTGTCCATTGCTCCTACCATTTCGTCTACAATCGATTCTAATGATGGTTTTTCTTCAAAATAAGAATAAGTTGCAGGGAATAAATAGCCCTCTAAATCATGTCGAATATTATCAGCTAAAACCGTATCCGTCACAAGCTCAGGGTATTTAGCCTTCATTTGTTGTACAAACGCATCGCTTGTTACTAAGTCCATAAATTCTTTTTGAGTGTAAGGCGTTTTCTTTTCCACAATATTACCAATTTGTTCAAGTGTTAAACCTTCAGGAATTGTCATTGTAAAGACTGGCGTACGATAAACCTTCCCGGTTTTTAAACTTTCGATTAGCTCATCCAATGTCATTGCTTGTGTTAAATCATATTTTCCAGCTTGGAACTGGGATTCATTTTTAAATTTAGCATAATATTTAAAAACACGAGCATCTTTAATAACCCCTTTTTCCTCTAATAGAGTTGAAATAGAGCTTAAAGTTGAGCCTATTGGTACTTCAACTGCTATTGTTTTAGTTGCATCTGGATCCACTGGTTTTAAGGCACTCTTCACATAACTATAACCAAGTAAACCGACAATCCCTGATATTAGAACAAAAGCAATTGCTACAATAGCAACGATTTTTCTCACAATTTTTACCTCAGATTTTCTTTCTTGCATTTTTGAAAACATTTCTTGTTTTTTCGAACCGTTATTCACGGGTTTCCCCCCTATCACTCCATTATCATACTAGAAATCAACTTTCACGACAAACAGAAATAGAAAATCAGTAAAAATAGATCACTTAAAAATAGATTGCGACAAAAAGATAAATGTAAGAACTCAAAGTTGATTTACAGTCAACAAACTAAAACACTAGAGAAATCTAGATGGATAGGTTGGCATATTAGGAATTGAAAGCCCTTCAGGAGAAAAGCAAAAATCTGCCAACTATATCGTTAGCAGATTTAATAATATTCTCCCCACTTCAACGGTTGGAAAGCTAAATATCTCAAAATAAAATGATACCTATAATTGAAAAGCTTCTTGTTTGACATCGACTAATAAACCCTTTGCAAGCTGTGAAATAACTATATCATCAGCTGGAGGATTAAAACGACTACATTGAACGTCTCGAAAAAGTCGCTGTAATTTACTAGCTTTAGACAGACTTCGTCCCCCAACAACTTGCATTGCTTTTGTTACGATGTCAATCACATTGTTACAAATAACATACTTTGCAATACTAACATCTTCAGAAAGTTGGTCCTTTATCGCTGGATTTTGTTCAACTTGCGCTGCAATACTATACATTGTTCGACGTGCCGTTTGATAAAGTACTTCTATTTCACCAATTTTTTGTTGGACATGACTAGCGTGTGCTATTGTATTTTCTAAGCTGTATGAATAAGTATTTTTAGCAAAATCTATTGCATAATCCCTTGCTGCACCTGCTACTCCTAAGTAAACAGCTGGAATTTCTAACGAATAGACGCGACCATCCACTAAAAAACGATTTACTTCCTTTGGACGATGTTTGTATAACAATGCATTCTCTGGAACAAACGTATCATGGAAAATAATATCATGACTCCCTGTTGCACGCATCCCCATCGCATCCCATGTATGAATAACCTCTACCTGATCATTTTTGGTTATTAAAAATTCAGCTGTTAAATTTTCTTCTTCTATAAAAGCGATAATCGTAAATTGTTTTAATATTGGGGCTAAGGAAGCAAAAGCCTTTTCACCTGTAATGATATAGCCTCCAGGCACTTTTTTCGCAATTGTTCCCGGTAAACTTCCACGAGAAATATTCCCCTTCCCTCGCTCGCTATTTATAATATTTAAGAGAGAACCTTCTTTAACTGCTTTATGGCACAATTCCGCAAATATAGGCTCTGGCCATGTCCCCGCCTCACGAACGTTCAAAAAAGTTAATAAGTGCCACCCAACAGACAATGCAGTAGAAGCATCTCCTTTAGCTAATTGTTCCTGTACTAGTAACATTTCATATAGAGAAATTTCCTCGCCTCCGTATTTTTTCGGCACCGTTAATTTAAAATAGCCAGCTTCCTCTAAGATTTTAAAATGCTCAAATGGAAATTCTCCACTCTCATCATATTTACCAGCTGTCTTGCCAATTTGTTGTGCCAATTCATAAGCATACTCAACTAGCTGCTGCTCACGTTCGTTTCGAATAAAAACATCACTCATCAATGATTCACCTTGCTTTTAGTAAATCTATTTTGTGGCTTTTTCAGCCCTAAATGTTCTCTTAGGGTTGAGCCTGTATACTCTTTACGATAAATACCGCGCTCTTGTAAAATTGGCACAACCTTGTTCACAAAATCTTCTAAGTCTCTTGGTAATAACGGAAACTGTAACATAAAGCCATCTGCCGCTTCTTCTGTAATCCAACGTTCCATCTCATCGGCAATTTGTGTTGCTGTCCCAACAAAGGCATCGCACTTCGCAGGACCAAAAAGGCGTGCATATAATTCACCGACTTTTAAATTTTCTTTTTTGATAATCTCTAAATGCTCATAAAAATGACTTTGAATACTATTGACTTCAGGAAAATCCACTTCGATTGCAGGTGTATCTAACGAGTACTTTGAGAAATCAACATTTCCCATATAACCAGAAACAAATTTCAAGCTCTCATAGGGATCAATCAACGCCTGTAATTCATTATACTTACGGATGGCCTCTTCCTCCGTATCACCCACAATTGGCGATATCCCCTGAAACACAAGTAGCTCCTCATCGGTGCGCCCAAATGGAGCAAGCTGTGCCTTTAAGTGGCGATAATGCTCCTTGGACTTCTCTAGATCATCCCAATGAACAAAAACGACCTCCGCTGTTCGTGCTGCTAATGTTTGCCCTGGTTTTGAAGCACCAGCTTGCACAATAACAGGTTGGCCCTGGACAGAACGTGCAATATTCAACGGACCTTTCACTGATAAATAGTTACCTTTAAAAGCGGTCTCATGTACTTTATTACGATCATAATAAATATTATTATCACGGTCGTAAACAAAGGCATCGTCCTCCCATGAATCCCATAATGACTTAACTACATCGATAAATTCCTCCGCACGTTCGTAACGATGATCGTGCTCCCAATGCTTGTCACGGCTAAAGTTTAAAGCCGTCTCTCCTGTGGCATCTGCTGTTGTCACTAGATTCCATCCGACTCTACCATTACTAATATGGTCTACGGACATTAGCTGCCTTGCTAACACATATGGCTCACTATATGTGGTTGATGCCGTTGCCCCAAGCCCAATTTTTGTTGTCGCAGCTGCCAAAGCTGTAATCTGTATAAGAGGATCAAAGCGATTTAAAATATGTGGATGTGATTCATGATTAATCGCTAAGCTATCCGCAACAAAAGCAATATCAAACTTGCCCTTTTCAGCAATTTGCGCCGCCTTTTGCAAGGCATTAATATCGATGCTTGCATTAACTTTTGCAGACGGATGTTTCCAAGCTGCTACATGCATTCCAGCCCCAATTAAATATAACGCAAGCTTTAACTCCTTTTTCTTAGTCATTTTCTTGTCATCTCCTTTTCATCTGAATCAATTTCGCTATCGCTTTGCTTTCACACAGGTTAACAGTACGTCAGAAGGCATTAGACCAATATACTGTTGTTGGTCAATGAAGATAAAACTTTTTCCATGCAGCTAATTCATCTAAAGGCATTTTCACAGGAATATAATTGCCATTAGAAACATCTTTAATGAAATTAACCGTTTCTTCACGCTGATAGATGTCAACAATTTTTTTCAATATCTCATCGTCTTTATCTTCAGGTCTCGCCACGATGACATTTATAAATGGCTTCGCCGTTTCATTCTCATGAATAATGGCATCTTTTAATAGTAGGCCTGCTTCGACAGCAACCCCATTATTAATAACCGCAAAATCGGCATCCTCCATAACCCTCGGTGTCGTCGCACCATCTACTGGTAAAATGTTTAATTTTTTCGGATTATTCTTAATCCGATCCTCTCCACCATTACCATCAAAATTATCCGTAACCGTCAACAAGCCATATTCTTGTAGCAGCAGTAAAGCCCTACCCCAGTTAGAAGGATCGTTTGGAACAGCTATTTTCGCTCCCTCTTTCACATCATCCAAAGATTTATATTTGTTTGAATACAAGCCTATCGGAGCCATAATCGTTGTGCCGATTGCCTGTAAATCTGTTTTATTATTCGTATTAAATAAATTTAAGTAAGCGACATGCTGAAACGCATTAATATCAATCTCTCCCTCCGCCAATGCTTGGTTCGGGTCATATTGTGCTGAGAATGTCACTAAGTCGAGGTTAATATCTTCCTTAGCAGCCTGCTCTTTTATATACTCCCATGTTTTCAATTCTGAGCTACGGATACCAACCTTCACAGTATCTTTTTCATCTGCTTTTGCACAAGCAACTAGTAGGAACAGTAATGCAATTAATCCTAAAATATAATTTAGTTTCCTCATATTAAAATTCTCCTTTATGACACTCTGCGTAATTTTCGCTCAAGACTATTTCCAATACTTTGAATGATTTGTACTAGTACTACTAAAATCACCACTGTTACTAAAATCGTTACATTGTCAAAGCGTTGATAGCCGTATGTAATGGCTACATCACCAAGGCCACCACCTCCAACTGCCCCTGCCATTGCAGTCGCTCCAATAAGCCCAATTGTTGCAGTCGTGACACTTAATATTAAAGAGGGGAAGGCTTCAGGTAGCAAAAACTTTTGAATAATTTGAAGTGGTGAGGCACCCATTGCTCTCGCTGCTTCAATAATGCCTTCATCCACTTCCAATAATGAATTTTCTATTAATCTTGATATATATGGCCCTATATGCAAGACAAGCGGTACAATTGCAGCTGTTGTTCCTATCGCTGTTCCAACGAGCAAGCGTGTAAATGGAATGATAGCAACTAGCAAAATAATGAACGGAATGGAGCGCAGGGTGTTGACGATTGGATTGATGATTGAGAAGATTATTTTATTTTCAAGAATATGCCCTTTTCTCGTCACAACTAAAGTTATCCCTAAAATAAAGCCCAAAATAGCACCAAAAAATAACGAAATACTAACCATGTATAGCGTATCTAGCACTGCGTCGATAATGATTTGCGAGCTCACCTTCATGTGCAACAACCTCCTCTATTTGAATATCTTTCGTTTGAATAAATTGATGTGCCTTTTCTATTTCTTTGTTTGTGCCAACTAGCTCAACGATTAAATTACCAAAGGGAATTCCTTGTAGCTCTGTAATATTGCCAAATAGTACATTGACATCGACATCAAATTTTTTCGCTATTTGAGAGGCAACTGGTTGCCCAACATCTACACCTATAAATTTCAGGTTATAAATTTTTTTAGACTGATCTATCGTTTTTAATTGCTCGTAGACAGATTGTGGAATGTCATCTCGAACTACCGATTGTACAAAGTTTTTAGTCGTCTCCTCTTGCGGTGCAGAAAATATTTCAAGTACATTGCCTGTTTCAATAACTCTTCCGTTCTCCATCACAGCTACACGATTGCAAATATCCCTTATGACTTCCATTTCATGCGTAATCATTAAAATGGTAATGCCATACTCAATATTTACTCGCTTTAGTAGCTCCAATATAGATTTAGTCGTTTGCGGGTCAAGAGCAGATGTCGCCTCATCACACAATAGAATTGTTGGCTTTGTGACAAGTGCACGAGCAATGCCCACTCTCTGCTTTTGTCCACCTGACAGCTCATCGATATAGCGTTCGGCTTTGTCCTGTAAACCGACAAACGACAGAACCTCCCTTACTTGACCTTCAATGTTTGATTTTTTAACACCACTTATTACTAATGGCATCGCAACATTTTCGAAAACAGTTTTTGAACGAAGAAGATTGAAGTGTTGAAAAATCATACCAATATTTTTCTTTTCCTCGCGAAGCTGCTTTTTGCTTAATGTTGTCAGCTCTTTACCATTTACAAGAACGCGACCCGACGTTGGTTCCTCCAATAAATTCACTGTCCGTATTAATGTACTTTTACCAGCACCGCTAAAGCCTATAACGCCAAAAATATCACCCTTTTGAATCGTTAAATTAATGTTATTTAATGCCGTTACAACGGTTGTTCCTACCTGAAATTCCTTTGTCATTTCGATAAATTCAATCATTTCACGTTTACCCCCTTAGCATTTCATTTTTTATCACGATTTTATTAGATCAATTATGCCTCGGCATAATTGTTGCTGTCGCTACAGAAAATAATTGTAGCTGCCGCTTTGCTTTCGCTACATAAGACATTTGCTGAAAAAAGTTAAAATGCTGGAACGACAGCCCCCTTATACTGATCTTCAAAAAAAAGTACGCGCCTTTTCGCTTGTCAGCCATTTAACGACTGTTTGAATCGCTGAATCATTTTGTTTTTCTTTTGTCGTCGCAATAATATTGACATATGGCGAGTCAGAACCTTCTATAATAAGAGCATCCTTCATCGGGTTATAGCCCCCTTCTAAGGCGTAGTTCGTATTAATAGCCGATGCGTCTACATCATCTAATGAACGAGTCAATAACTGAGAATCAACACCGATAAATTGAATATTTTTTTCATTTTTTGTAATATCCTCAACGGTATAATCGTTTTCCTTTGTTTTATCCAATTCGATTAGTCCATTATTCTTAAATAGTAGTAAAGCCCGAGAAAAATTGACGACATCATTTGGGACGGAAACCTTTGCGTTTTGCGGTAAATCATTAATATTTTTAATTTTTTTGGAGTACACACCAAATGGTTCAATATGAATTCCTTTTACACTCACTAAATCTAAATGGCTTTCTTTATTCGTTTGTTCTAAAAATGGAATGTGTTGAAAATAGTTAAAATCTAGTTCACCATCTGCCGTTTGCTGATTTGTTTGAACAGCATCTTTTAAAATAGTAATGTCTAATTTCACACCATCTTTTTCAAGATCCTTCGCTAAATACTCTAGTACTTCCGCATGTGGCACATTGGCTGCCCCCACTTTTAACGTTACTGTTTCACCTTTGCTCGCTTCCCCTTTGTTTGTGCAACCTACCAGTAAACCTATTATTAATACACCAACTAGTAGTCCCCATATTGTCCTCATCCAATTTCCTCCTTTTCAAATTAATTTACTTGGTTTAATTTAAAACAAATCTTATCTGTTTACTTATGATTGGTCAACGCTCGATATTACGTTTTATTTGTAACTATTTAAAAATTCAGATAAAACAATAAGTGGAAATTCCGGTTTTCTCTAGAAAAAATAACTAAATTAGCTCGAAAATACATAAATTTAATTTACAGATAGATTTTTTCACATATAAGATAGAACTATTCTATTAATACTCTACAAACTACGTAATAAAAAGACTCCGAGTAGCATTTTACCACTCGGAGTTCTAATTATAATTCATTTAATACATCTTCAACAAATGCCCATTCTTCATCTGTTTCAATCGGTAATAATTCATCAATCGTTCCGTCATTTCCAGATACGTATTGTGAAGCAAAAATATCTCGTTCCTCTATTGGCTCGTCCGTTGCCAGAACATAAAGTACATAGGATTTGCCAAATTGTTCTGATGTAAATGTATGGATAACTTCACAGACCTGATCTGCCCCATCCTCATCTGTTATTGTAAATAGTTGTGGCTCTTCTTCAAATTCGTCTAGAAGTGTCAGGACTACTTCATTAATCATTTCCCATTCTGCATCTGTTTCTACAGGCTGTAGATTTGTCATTTCTCCATTGTTATCATCATAATCAAATGTCATAGCAGAAATGTCTCCAGGAATTTCATTACCATCTTCGTCGATTAACGAAAACAATACATATGATTTTTCATCTGCATCGAAGGTGAAGACAACACGACACTTTTGCTCCTTGCCATTTTCCCCTACTATAAGAAATTCTTGCGTTTCCTCGTTCATTCAATGTCCTCCTTTTAACTATGGTTCAAATTTTGAAGCGAGTCCTTAAAAAGATATAAATCTCACCAACTCGTCTTACAACCTCATAGCTCCATTCTTCCTAAAGTAAAAAAGGAACAAGGAGTGCTTGGTGCCATCCTTGTTCCACACTTATAAAGAACGATGATTACTCTTCGCCTTCATCCTCTAAAGCGTTTAATACGTCTTCTACCATATCCCACTCTGCTTCAGTTTCGATTGGTGTTAATTCACCATCTTCACCATTTTCAGATGGAACGAATGAAGATACGAAGATTTCTACAGAACCATCCTCATCTTCTTCTGCGCCTACCATAGAGTAAAATACGTATGATTTGCCAAATTCAGCTGATTCATGTACGTGAATTACTTCACAAAGCTGTTCGTTTCCGTTCTCGTCAATCACTGTAATGTGTTGTACATGTAATTCTTCTTCATGGTTATGCTCGTGTGCCATGTGGTGTCACCTCATCAATTAATTTTTGCTATCCAAGTAGCCTTGTAAAATCATCACAGCAGCCATTTTATCAATGACTTGCTTACGCTTTTTACGACTCACGTCTGCTTCGATTAGCATACGCTCAGCAGCCATCGTTGTTAAACGTTCATCCCAAAGCTTGACCGGTAGTGAAAATGTTTCTTCTAAAAGCTTTTTATAGTTTTCAGAAGCCTCACCACGCGGTCCCACCGTATTATTCATGTTTTTCGGGTATCCTACAACAAATTCTGTTATAGCATACTCCTTTACTAACTCGGCTATACGGTCAATGCCGAACTCGCCGTTAGCTTCATCAATTTTTACGGTTTCAATACCTTGGGCTGTCCACCCTAAAGCATCACTAACAGCAACGCCAACGGTTTTTGACCCAACGTCTAATCCCATAATTCTCATTTCTAGTCCTCGTTGTTCTTTTTAATATAAAACTTAACAAGCTCTTCTAGAATTTCGTCACGCTCAAGCTTGCGAATTAAATTACGAGCATCCTGATGGCGAGGAATATACGCCGGATCACCAGAAAGTAAATAACCGACAATCTGATTGATAGGGTTATATCCCTTTTCCTCTAATGAAGAATGTACTTTCAACATTACCTGCTTGACTTCCTGTTCCATTGATTCTTCTGGAAAATTAAATTTCATAGTTTGATCAAATGAACTCATGACCAGCACCTCGCTTTCAGAAATAAGGAGATGTGCAAAAGCTCATCTCCAATTTCTCTTTATTATAACATGTTTTGGCGGATTAATTAAATGGATTTAACATAATCATACACAGAAAGTAGTGCTTCATCAAGTTTTGAAGCTTCTTTCGCACCTGCCATCGCCATATCTGGACGACCGCCACCTTTACCACCACATGCTTCTGCTACCATTTTTACGATATTTCCTGCGTGGTAATTACCACCAACTAAATCTTTTGTTACACCAGCACATAGCATAACTTTTTCACCATCGACAGCACCAAGAACGATAACAGCCTTAGGCATTTTTGCTTTCAAGTCATCCATCATTTGACGCAGTTGATTATTGTCCTTCGCCTCAACTTTAGTAGATAAAACAGTTACATCCCCAAAAGTTTGCGCTGCGTCCACAATTGCGCCTGCTTGTGCATTCGCGATTTTTTGTGATAATGCCTCATTTTCACGTTGTAAATCTTTGTAGTCAGCTTGTAACGCATGTACTTTTGTCACAATATCTTTTGAATTTGCTTTTAATAATGCTGCAGCTTCGTTTAATAGAGCTTCTTCCTCTTTTACTGCTTCATAAGCGACTTTACCTGTCACAGCCTCGATACGACGTGTACCTGCACCGATACCACCTTCTGAAACAATTTTGAAGAAGCCAATTTCAGAAGAACGTTTTACATGAATACCACCGCAAAGCTCAATAGAGTAGTCACCAATTGAAACAACGCGAACGATATCGCCATATTTCTCACCGAATAGCGCCATTGCTCCCATAGCTTTCGCTTCATCGATGCCTTTTTCTTCAATAACGACCTCTATATCATCCCACACTTTTTCATTTACAATACGTTCAATTTGTTGTAATTCTTCTTTTGTCACTTGTCCGAAGTGAGAGAAGTCAAAGCGTAAGCGATCAGGGCCTACATATGATCCTGCTTGGCTAACATGGTCGCCCAGTACATCTTTTAGCGCACGTTGCATAATATGTGTTGCTGTATGGTTTTTAATAATTAAATTACGTTCTTCACGGTTAACTACTGCTGTCACTGCATCTTCAACTTGCATTTCGCCAGATTCTACAAGTACAGTATGAAGCGGTTGACCATTTGGAGCTTTTTGTACATCTTTAACAATAGCAGTAAAGCTATCATTTGAAATAACACCGCTATCCGCAATTTGACCACCCATTTCAGCATAGAATGGTGTTTTAGCTAAAATAACTAATGCTTCTTGCCCTTCAGATGCTACCTTTGACACTTGCCCGTTGACAATGATTGCTGCAATTTCTGTATTTGTCGTTAGTGTATCATAACCTACAAATTCACTCGCAACCGTCAAGTTTGCTAGCACTTCGTTTTGTACTTGCATAGAATCCACATCTTGACGAGCTGCACGTGCGCGTTCACGTTGTTCTTCCATTGCTGCTTCAAAGCCTTCATGATCTACCTTCATGCCTACTTCTTCCGCATACTCTTCTGTTAATTCGATTGGGAAACCGTAAGTATCATATAAACGGAATGCATCTGCACCTGGAATATAGTCATGGCCAGCTGCTTTTTGAGCTTCTACTACTTCGTTAAAGATAGCAAGACCACCGTCTAATGTTTCATGGAAGCGAATTTCTTCATTTTTAATAACACGTTGGATAAACTCACATTTATCTGTTACTTCTGGGTAGAAATCATTCATAATTTCACCAACAGTTGGTACTAATTCAAACATAAATGGCTTTTCAATGCCGATTTGTTTAGCATAGCGCACTGCACGACGTAGTAAACGACGTAATACATAACCACGACCTTCATTTGAAGGAAGAGCACCATCACCAATGGCAAACGCCACTGTACGGATATGGTCAGCGATAACTTTAAATGGTGTATTGATATCTTCTTCTGAACCGAAGATTTCACTTAGCGCTACTTCACCTGGTCGTTTGTATTTGCGATTCGCTAACTGCTCGATTTTTTCAATAATAGGCATGAATAAATCAGTATCAAAGTTCGTTGGAACATTTTGAACAACTGATACGATACGCTCTAGACCCATACCAGTATCAATATTTTGCTTTGGAAGTGGCGTATATGTGCCATCAGGATTATGGTTGAATTGAGAGAACACTAAGTTCCAAATTTCAAGATAGCGTTCATTTTCACCACCTGGATACATTTCTGGATCATTTTCATCTGAACCATATTCTTCCCCACGGTCATAAAAAATTTCTGAGTTAGGACCAGATGGACCTTCACCGATATCCCAGAAGTTCCCCTCAAGGCGGATTAAACGCTCTTCAGGAATACCAATTTCGTTATGCCAAACGTCATACGCCTCTTGATCTTCAGGATGGATCGTAATAGATAAAAGCTCTGGATCAAAGCCCATCCATTTTTTATCCGTTAAGAATTCCCAAGCGAAATGAATAGCTTCTTTTTTGAAGTAATCCCCAATTGAGAAGTTACCTAGCATTTCGAAAAATGTATGATGTCGAGCCGTTTTACCTACATTTTCAATATCATTTGTACGAATTGATTTTTGGGCATTTGTAATACGTGGATTTTCAGGAATGATACGACCATCGAAATATGGTTTAAGTGTTGCAACACCTGAGTTAATCCAAAGTAATGATGGGTCATTGATTGGCACAAGTGGTGCTGATGGTTCATGATGATGACTTTTTTCTTTAAAGAATTCTAAATACATGCGACGAATTTCTACTGCTTTCATTTGAAAAGTTCCTCCCTATATGTTTTGTAAAATCACGAAATGAATCCGCAAATCAATTTTGCCTTGGCGTAAGCTTTCACGCAGATAAACATAAAAAAGCCCCCATCCCAAAAAAGGGACGAGGACTTGTGATTTGTCTCGCGGTACCACCCTAGTTGTAAGTAAAAGTATACTTACCTCTTTAGCACTTGTAACGTAAGTGAACGGCAGGGATTAACTGCACTCTGGAGTAGCTTTCGGTATTTGCTATTGTGAGGATTTTTTCAGCCAAGAAATCCCTTTCTTTTACACGCACAAATACGTACTTTTTCCATCATCGTTTTTTACAATTTTCTATCGAGAATTATAAAAAAAATATTTCCTTCTGTCAATTCGCACTATAATTGCTAATCATAACTAAGCTCACTTTTTCTGCTATCGCGAGAAATAATTTTTTTTGTAAAAAACAAAGGTAGACATTCCTGTTAACAAGACCATTACGGCGATTACTACCCAAAATGCATTAGATCCATTTTGATAAGGTAGAGGCACATTCATCCCATAAATGCTGGCAATTAACATCGGCACCGACAATATGATTGTAAATGAAGCGAGTAATTTAAGTACTTGACTTACGTTGTTTTGAATTACGTTACCATATGCATCCATAATGTTATTTAAATTGGTTTGATTAATTTCCGTCACTTCATATGCTTGTTCTATTTCAATAAGCACATCGTCTAAAATACTTGCATCCTCTTCATCTAATATGATATTGCTACCCTGTAATGTTTTTTGCATCGTAAATTTCATTTGTTTAAGTGATGTTACCATGTATATAAGACTTTCATTCAAGTATAGTAGTGTGTATAGCTCACTATTACGATATGACTTGGCAAGTTCTTTTTCTGCTAATGTGATTTCCCGTTCAATTGTAGCTAAAAAATGAATATATGCCCGAGCTGTTATACTTAATATATTTAAAGTGTTGCGCGTTTTCAAATGTGTCTCAAAAAGAGGCATCCCGCCATTAAACAAATCTTTCATGAAAGGTAGCTCTTCATTACAGATCGTAATCATATGATTTTTTGTGTGAATAATCCCCAGAGGAATAGTTCGATATTTCACGTCTTGAGAAGAACTCTCGACATCTAACTGATCGTATGGGACATGAATAACCATCAAGACCGCTCCGTTGCGCTCTTCAATTCGCGGGCGTTCTTCGATATCAAGTGAATCAGTTAAAAAATCGCCTGGAACAGCAAGAGCCGCCACTACACGTTCAATTTCACTTGATGTTGGCGCTTCAAGATGAAGCCAACTGTTATATCCAATATTTGATGTTTGCTCAAATTTACCTTCGGAATTACTTTTGTATACGAAAAGCATTTCGGTACACATCCTTTCTATCTACGGTACAAGAATATTAGAAACGTAAAAATTTTGTTTTATAAAATACGTAGATAAGACCTCCACTGATCCCTAGCATTAGTCCAATAATTACTAAGAACATAATTGGCTGATCTTCATAGGGCAATGGGACGTTCATCGAGAAAACACTTCCAATTATTGTCGGAATCATGAGGACAAGCGTAAGAGTAGTCAATATTTTCAAAACGCTATTTAAGTTATTATGAGTAATTGCCGCGTACGCATCCATTAGATTGCTTAAACTAAGACTACGCATTTCCGTTACTTCCGCTGCTTGTTCAAGATCTACTAACGCATTATGCAGCATCTCCTCATCTTCACTATATAGTTTTATATCTTGTCCTTTGGAAAGATGTAAAAAAACATTGCGCATAGCTCGTAAAGATGTCGAAAAATATACCAAACTTTTATTAATATGAATCAGACCGAACAACTCTCGATTGTTATGCGATTCTTTTAATTCTTGCTGTAATCGTCCAACCTGTGCTTTTATGCGTTGGAGAATATCGAGATACGATTGAGCAATCGCTTTAAATAGAATCAATGTTATTCGAGTCTTCATATACGTTTGAAATGTTCCGTACTTTCCTGAAAATATGTCTCTGCATAATGGATTATCATTTTTTGTGACAATTACTAAATGATCTTTTACATGGATGATGCCGATTGGTATTGTTCTATAAGGAATCTCTTCGTACAAACGCTCCTCATTCATCGCCACGGGGGAATTGAGAATGATGCCCATTGACGAATCATCCTTTTCAATCCGAGGTCGCTCATCAATATCTAAGGAATCACGAATAAAATCTTCCGGAATATTAAGTCTATTTGAAATTTGAGATATTTCTGCATCTGTCGGATCCACAAGATAAAGCAACGTGTTGTGAACAATATCAGATACCTGCTGTAATTGACCTATTGAATTACTTTGATATATTGTAAGCATCTTTTCTCCTCGCTTTCTCTGCTAAAATAGCCTTGTTTTGTAAAATATCCATCCTGTCACCAAGCTAATGACTATAGAGAGGGACATAAGCACTAATAATGCATATTGTTCATCCTGCCATGGCAACGGGAAATTCATCCCGTACATCGTTGCAACCATCGTCGGAAACGTCAAGATAATCGTAAATGCAGTTAAAACTTTCACTACAACACTAAGGTTAATTTCAATCACCGCAGAATATGCGTCCATCATGCTGCTTAAATTTTCATTGTAAATTTTTGATGTATCAAGAGCTTGTTGCATCTCATTAAGAGTGACTTGAAGCCGTTTTTCATCTTCTTTATTCATTTCTAGTACTCTTGACAATTTCTTCATCATTACAAGATTTACTTTTAGCGCCTTAATAAAATAAACAAGGCTCTTATTGATATTGAGTAAAGTATACACTTCACTGTTCTTGATTGATTTTTGTATTAATTTTTCAGATACAATAACTTTTTGATTAAGATCATCAAGGCATCGTAAACAATAACGCGCCGAAACAAGCAATAACTGTAAAATAAAAGATACGTTTATATGATTATTAAAACTCTTATCGAGAATTTTGCTAAATTCCTGTAAAATCGGATGACTAACGCGACAAACTATTACAATTACTTCACTTGTTTGAATAATACCAATTGGAATTGTCCTATATGGTATAGTTTCACCATTAGTTATTTTTAAGGGTACATTGACAATTAGCAATGAATTATTTCCGCTTTTTTCAATTCTTGATCGTTCATCAATATCAAGGGAGTCACTAATAAAGTCAGTTGGTACTCCAAGGCGATTTGCAACATACTGTATATCCTCTTCTGATGGTTCAATAAGATATACACAGCTACCTTGAACGATCTTAGGCTGTTCTTCCAGTAGCCCTTCTTTGCTTCTTTTATAGATTTTAAGCATTGAATCGTCCTCCTAATCTGCTGAATTAAAACAGATCTACGTTTTTTACTCCTACTGTCTGCATCGGTCATACTCGAACTCTCCATTTTGACCCCCTCCTTTCTAAAAATGAACGCTTATTAAGCAATAAGGATTATTTTTTTGAAAATAAAAAACCTCCAGGAGTCCCGGAGATTTTAAAAAAGCGCATTAAAAAATAAATATGTACAAAAAGCACTTTTGTTTCCCCCTAACTCGAGTTTTAGCACTATACACCGTAAAGAAATAAATTCATCTCTTAGCCACCTTAAGAAAAGCCTTAATTCGGCAATTCCTGTTCTACCCATGGGCATCTTTCGATATTTCTGGGCAGTGGCCTATGTTTGTATAGGAGCCTCACCTAACGAGGTGTTATTTAATTTCCTCGTCATCTTAATCTGTATTTTTTGATTTGTCAATAGCACAAAATGTTTTTTAGTTATTTATTTATCACAAATTTCTGTACGAAATAAAAATCAAATGCGTAGTTTTCAACTTAATATTTACGGTTATTTACGAATTTTTTTCAAACAAAACAGCTGAAGAATATAATTTTACTCTAGTAACCTTTTCTGCTCTTTTAAGCTGTTTATTTCAAGCCATATTAAGCAAACTTTGCTCCGCAACGAAAGCAGAGCGACAGAAGTAATCGCCACTTCACTCTATGTCCTTCATACCGTATTTTTTGAATCAAGAATAGATTTTTTGTTCAGCGGTTTAAATACAAAAAAACATAAGTATTAGAAAAGATCTTGAACTTCACAGCTGTTACAGAAGCTAGACAAATTTTTTAATGCGAAAAACTTCTAGAAAAATTCGATGTCAAGTCCAATACCTTTGTATTCATAAAAATAATGCTCATCACCAAAAGTTTGGATTAATAAGTTTTAAAAAAGTTGAGTGGACTGGAAGCTAGATAAGGTCCTAGAACGAGCTAGCAGGTGAACGAAGGCTAAAGGTATTACGCGTTCCGTGATACATTTTAGCCCCAGACATAACGGAAATCCCCCACGTATAATGATGAGCTAAAAATATTTTCTGGATGTAATTTTAAGACTTTTGCTTTTCAACAGTTGTTGACAACAAAAATTATTCAGAGTACAATTCACCTGAAAACAATAAGTCCTCGTTAGGTGAGGCTCCTATGCAAACATAGGCCACTGCCCAGAAATATCGAAAGATGCCCATGGGTAGAACAGGAATTGCCGAATTAAGGCTTTTCATAATGTGGCTAAGAAATGATGTCATTTCTTTACGGTGTATAGTGCTAAAACTCGATCCAGGGGAATCGTAAGTGCTTTTTTGTTGCGCTTTTCATCCCTTCTAATCATTAGAGGGGTTTTTTATTTTACTTGACTAAAAAGGGGGAACATGTGATGGATAGTTATTCGATATGGCATTTCTTATTTTTTAATAATTCGAATATGACAAAAGGCAGAGTTTTTGCGTTCAGTCCGCATATGTCCCTTTCTACAAAACCCGATTTTGAATTTTCTGCAAATTAAGGTTTATCAAGATAGGTTTATTTGATGTGTACGTCGAACAAGATACATTCTAAGCAAAAAGCTCCCTTTTTTACGGGAGCTTTTTTATATTATTTTTAAATTTAGTGAATTCTATAAAAAGAAATGAAGAGGTGAACGACGATGATAATGACAGTAGAAATGATAATCAAGCTAAGTCTAGCTTTACTATTCGGATTATTGATTGGAATTGACAGACAGATTAAGCAAAAACAACTTGGCATAAGACCTAGTATGGTCATCTGTATTGCCAGTTGTTTATTAACAATTGTCTCCATAGAAGCATTCGGGAAATTTGGAGGTGCCAATCATCCGAACATGGATCCAATGCGACTTGCTGCGCAGATTGTAAGTGGGGTTGGTTTCATTGGTGCCGGCGTTATTTTACGAAGAAGTAACGAGGTTATTTCTGGCCTTACTTCCGCAGCACTGATCTGGTCAGCTTCTGCCCTCGGAATTTCTATCGGGGCGGGGTTTTATGTAGAAGCAACATGTGCTGTCATCCTCTTGATAGTGGCAGTCAACATCGTGCCCTATCTCATTAAAACATTAGGTCTAACAACACTTAACCGCCAGGAAATTTCATTAAAGATTATCGTGGAATCGAATTATCGTATGACAGAATTAATTAAAATGATTAAGCATAGAGGGCAAAATGGATCTTCAAAAAAATATGAGTATAAAATTCGGCATTTCAAACTCAAAGATATTGATAACGATCACCAATTAATCGACTTAATTCTTTCGGTACCAGAGGACCAATATACGACGGAGATTTATTATTATGTCAAAAAAATAGATCACGTTCTGAGTGTCGAAATTGAGAATTTGTAATAGAAAGGAGCGTCAATAATGATTAGATTACATCAATATAAATATAAAGAAGAGTACACATACTACATGTTGCAATCTTTAAAGTCTGGAAAAAAAGAGTCTTTTCGAAAGGATTTTCTAGATTTACACCCTATGGATCAAGCAACATTTTTTATAGAACTTAGTGAGGAAAGACGCTTCACGATTTATTCTTTTTTAACTCCTTGTGAATTTGGAGAAATTTTTAGCGAGCTAGAACCATCCATGCAGAAAAAATGTATTATAGAGCTTGACCGTCCATTTGCAGTAGAGATGTTAAATGAATTACCTCCAGATGACGCCACAGATTTCTTAGGGCTACTATCATATAAAGAAGCCGATTTTTATTTAGAACATATGGAAAAAGATGAAGCAGATGATATTAAGCAATTACTTCAATACAAAAAAGGGTCAGTCGGAGCATTGATGACAACAGACGTAATAATAGTTGCAAAAGATGATTTAGTAATTGATGTGTTTGAACGCCTAAAGCATAGTGAAGTAGATGCAGAAACTTTTTATTATTTATATGTAACAGATACCAATAAACAATTGCTCGGAGTCGTATCATTACGAGAGCTAATAGTTTCCCCGCCAGAGTGTCGAATAGGTGAAATTATGAACTCTGGAATCATTTCAGTGTCTGCCCATACAAATCAGTCCGAGGTAACCCAAATCATTCGTAAATATGGTCTATTAGCAGTCCCTGTTGTAACAGAGAACTATGAACTGCTTGGAATCGTTACTTTTGATGATGTGTTGTCATATCTATAAGGATTTTTTTGAAATGTTTTATAGGATATCACACTCAAAGAGAAGTAATTGTATCAATGATGCCTCGGCATAATTACGTCCGGAATCGACTAGTGCTTAGGCTGACAGATGTTTTTTGTGCGAAAGCGTAGCGGCAGCGACAACATGATGCAGGTCAGTTACCCGTTATCGCATAGATGCGATGATTTCTCCTCTAAGAACTCCTTTCCGATTCCGTGACATCCCCCAGAGGCTTTAACTTCTTTCAGCGGATGTTTGGACACCCGCTAAAAGAAGTTAAATAAATTTTAAACAATTACTTCCTCAAAACTAATTATTATTTTTCAAAAAGTTTTCTACCCGATTAACTAATTCTTCTCTATTATAAGAGTTATAAAGTGCGCTGGCTAAACGAACTGAGTCTCCAAAGAAAAAGCGCTCATACAGCGTTTGTCTTGTACCAAAGCTGCTCATCGTTAAATCCCAAGCTAGGCGGAATTTTTTAACGCGATCCTTTCCACCATCCTGAAAAGACTGTAAATAATGTTCAAGGTCGCCGTCATCCGCAGTAAATGCTTTTTCACTTGGAATGGACATTAATCCGCTTGCGCCAAGTAACTGGATAATTTCTGTAAAGGTCGGATATACTTTAGGGAACATCTGAATAGCTACTTGTACTGTTGGGAGATCAGGTCTTATAAAACCAAATTCATCTCTTTTTGCTTCTACTTCAGACTTTATCAGTAAGGCCTTCATCGTTTCTAATGTCACGATGATATCTACGACCTTTTGCTGCACATGTTGATATCCGCCGATATTTATCGTATCTACAATTGACTGTACAACACCTAAGACAAATTCTGTTTTGGCAATTTGACGTGTAAGAACTTGATGTAAACCATATGTTTGAAAACCACTTACGTTCAAAAAGTTATTGGCAACTTCCACATTCTCATAATAAAAGACGCGTTCCCACGGCACTTCAACATTATCAAACACAACGATTGCATCCATTTCCTCGTAACGACTACTTAATGGATAATCAAAAACCGATTCCCCTCCGACGAATGATTGCCTACATAAAAACTTTAAACCTTTTGTATTACTCGGGATTGAGAAAGCAAAGCCTTTTCCTTCATCAAAACCATTTGTTGATATAACAAGGAGTTCATCTGTAATTCCTCCCTGTGTCGCTAGTAATCTCGCACCTTTAATTACTAACCCTTCACTCGTTTTATCTACAATTTTAGCGGCAATTGTAACATCTTCATCTTCAAAATAAAACTTTTGACGGTTTACTTGTGGTTCGATAAATGTATGTGTCATCGTCAAATCGTTCTCACGAGCATACTCATAAAATTTTAATAAATGCTGAGGGAAACAATTTGGCTTATCTTTCAAATATTCTGCCACGGATGCTAGAGCCATTAATGTCGTATTCATGTAATCTGGGCTTCTCCCCATAAAGCCATTATTGGATAATGCCCACTCTCGTATTGCATTACGTCTTTTCACGAGATCATCGACTGTCACCGCTTGAAGGAAAGACATACCTACACGCTTATTACTTGTTGGTGAAACATATGTCATCTTTTCAAGCAATGCCTCTTCATTTTGTAAATCAAAAAGCCTTGCCTGACTCTGCATT
Organism: Lysinibacillus sp. CTST325; assembly: GCF_054665055.1. Classification (NCBI taxonomy): domain Bacteria; kingdom Bacillati; phylum Bacillota; class Bacilli; order Caryophanales; family Bacillaceae; genus Lysinibacillus; species Lysinibacillus sp. CTST325. Next base: position 219,562 of record NZ_BAAFHO010000003.1, read on the forward strand.
ACTCCCTTAAATGCTGGATGCTCCGACACCTTCCCTGTGACAACTTTCCCATCAATCGAAATATAAGTTTGTAAAGCGTCAATACGGTCAATATATTGTTTTCCTGTAATTACTGGCATGCAGTCACCCCTAAACGTTACAAGTGTTTTTATACTTGATTAGTATATGAAATTTCCCAATATTAGGTTCCGCTTACGCCAACTGTATTATAACAAACTCTCGATTCCTCTAAACTGTATTACTTTTTAAATACAGTTAAAACCTGCAATTATTGCACGATTTTTCAGTCACTTTAGAGAAAAACGGTTTCAATTAGCACTTTTTTAACGAGTTCAATTTTGCGACACATTCACAAAAAAGTCCTTTTCGACTAGTACAGAATTGTTAGATTTTTCGTATATGAAGGTGTAAGATAGCTTCGTAACTAAAACAAAAATATCTTTTTATTAAAGGAGAATATATATGAATAAACAAATCGTCTCATATGTGGCGGAAATGGAAGCTGCTTTAATGAATAAAATGGAGGATCATAATGAAGAGAATCTTTTATTTTCTATCGCTTCAGATATGATTGCCAAAGAAAAAGATCAATTTAAAAATGTTTGCCAAGCATATGAAGTCGTTAAGCATCACCTAGTTGGCATCCATTAAATCAATTATGCCTCGGCAAAATTGCGTCCCGAATCAGTTACAGCGGATGTTTTTTGTACCGAAAGCGTAGCGACAGGTACAGATGTTTGGACACCCGCTGAAAGGTGACCCATCACACAACAAAACCCGATCAATTTGATTTGATCGGGTTTTGTATTTTACTTCGCGTACGGAAGAACCATTTTTTGGAAATCACCAAATGTTGTGTTTTGATGAGTTGCTAAGCGTTTAATTTGATATACATCATCGTACGGATTGTTATAGCCTTGCTTCGTTGAAAATGCCATTGTGAATCCGGCTTCCTTTACAGCATTAATGTTATTCGCATTATATTGCCCAAACGGATAAGCAAAAGCTTTAGCATTCGGAATAATTGCTATACTACGCTGTAAATCCTGAACAACCTCACGGTAAGGAATTAGGAGCATTTTGCCTTTATTTCCTTCTAAAACATGTAAATTGTAAGTGTGTGATTCAAACGCAAAAACATCTTGCATATTTGTTATATCCTGACGTGAAAGGGGCTGTAAATCATTATAATTGAAAATTTGCCCATCTTTCGCATTTTCATTACGGGAAGTAATTAAAAATTGTGTAGCTTTAAAGCCATTGTTTTTAAGTATAGGATACGCATATTCACGTGTCGACAATAGGCCATCATCAAAAGTCAAAACAATTGAATAAGCTGGCAGTGTAATTTCATTGCGCATGAAACGCCATAATTCGTCTACAGTAATGGCTTCGTAGTTTTTACTTTTTAAATACTGCATTTCTTTTGTAAATTGAACATCTGTTATCGTAGTACTTAAATTTTTGAAACGCCCAAGCTCATGCTCTTTTAATAAATGATGATACATCATTACAGGGACGCCACGATCAATCGCTACTTTAGAGCTATGAATATATCCTTCACGGCCGCCAAGTACTGTTACGTACCATGCCCCATCTTTCCGCAATATCGGATAACGGCGATTTGTATCTAGTTTAGCAAATGGCTGTAACGTTTTTGTTTTGGTATCATAAATCTCACTGTTTGCAGAAACAGGGATGAAATACTCATTTTTCATGGCATTGTCCTTACCAACATTTTTATATGAAGGAGTATTTAAAAATTTCACCTTTGATTTTTCTGCATAAACATATGATTTCCCCCAACGAACTTGAACATATGTTGGGTCCATTGAATCTACAACCTCTAGCTGTTGCCCTTTCATTAACGTAGCAATAGCCATCTCTTTTTCACGGCGGAAATCATAAAGAATTACGTTTTCTAACGCCTCTATATAGCCATTTTGTTTACTAGGAGGAGTTGTAGTTGGTTTTTCAACAGGATCTATAGGATTTGTAGGATTTGTATTTGTATTTGTATTTGTATTTGTTGAATTTTGACCTTCTTCTTCCTCTACAAAATTACTATGTACAAATCCTAAACGTCCGTTCACAGCAATTCCATACCAATTACCCATTCCGCTATATATAGGGAAGCGAACTCCCTCTGACAATGTAGCAAATTGAACAAGTTTATTGCCAGTATTATCGTAAATCGGCGCAACCTTAGTTGCGACAATATAATCCTTTATTTTAGCAGCAGTTGGGACTGTGTTTTTATAAGTCGTTGCTGGAACAACGGTTGTATAACGTTTTTCAACATAACCATAATAACCACCCCAACGAATTTGCCACCAATTGGCTCCATAATCTTTTGTTACCTCAAAAGTTTGCCCTGCTGATAATGTCCCCACTTGTACTAGTGAGCCTGAACGATTATCAAAGACAGTTGCTTCCTCATTCACTTGGATGACAATATTTTTTGCATATGCTTTTTCTGCAAAAGGTATTAGCATCATGAATAGAAGCAATAATAATAAGCGTTTCACTCTTTATTCACCTCAAAAAATTTTTATTCTCTTTTACTTCAATCATTAGACGGTTTTCCAGCCAATAAAAGTTTATTGGTTGAATTAATTTCATAAATCATAGTGGGGAGGTGCCCGTTTTTATTGTTTCAGAATCCTTGATACTAAAGGGTTTAAATTTATGAAATTAACTCACTTATCTAAATAATCATACGGCGAGACACCATCCATTCCAATCAAAGGATGGATATATGGTTCTGTTTCTACCGTTAGTTTGAAATCAATGGATTGTTTTTCATTTTGTGAATCATCGTTTAATGGAATCGTTTCTACATCTACAATTTCCTCTGCAATTTCCATTGGATTGAGTCTTGCACGTAAAGACGTAAAGCGCTGTAAATCATCCGTACGCTGTAAGCCATCTGCTAGCACATCAGGCTCGCCACATAGAATCAAGAAATTTTTAGCACGCGTAATACCTGTATATAACAAATTACGACGCAGCATTTTAGAATATCCTCGTACAACCGGCATAATAACTGTCTGGAACTCAGAGCCTTGCGATTTATGAATAGAACAACAGTAGGCAAGTGTCAATTGATTGAGATCACTTCGTTGATAAGTTACTTCAATACCGTCGAATGACACAACAAGCAAATCTTGTTTCTCAATTGTTTCTTTTGCCTTAATAATACTAATTACCTCACCCATATCACCATTAAAAACATTGCTTTCAGGTTGATTGACAAGCTGTAAAACTTTGTCCTTTATGCGATATGTGACATCACCAAAAACGAGTTCTTTTCTAGTACCAGTATCGTTTGGATTAATAAGTTCCTGAATCATTTTATTTAAATTGTCTATTCCCGCTGGACCTTTGTACATGGGTGCTAACACTTGGATATTACGAATTTCTTGACCTTTCACAACCGCACTTTTCACAACTTGTGTGACAACGCTTGCTACCTGATCTGAGGAGGCTTTAATAAATGAACGGTCAGACGTTTTTATTGTTAGATCATTTGTGATATTACCACGTTTAATTTGATGCGCAAGCTCAATAATCGTTGAGCCCTCTGCTTGTCGATAAACATCTGTCAATTCCACAGTAGGTATTTGCCCAGAAGCCAACAAATCCTTTAACACCTGTCCTGGTCCTACTGGTGGAAGCTGATCTTGATCTCCTACAAAAACGACTTGTACATCCTCATGTAAGGATTTTAATAGTTGATGCGCGAGCCAAGTATCGACCATCGACATTTCGTCTACAATAATGAGTTTTCCTGTTACCTCACGCTCAGTTTCTTCCTCTTTTTCCTGACCTGTAAAGCCTAGCAATCGATGAATTGTCATTGCTGGAAGTTCTGTCGATTCCGATAGACGCTTGGCTGCACGTCCTGTTGGAGCACATAAAATAATCGGAAAGGGTTCTTCTTTTTGTGCATATTCCTTCGGGTTCAATGATAGTCCGTGTAGCTTTGCATACACTTCTACTACACCCCGAACAACAGTTGTTTTACCTGTCCCAGGTCCACCAGTTAAAATCATAACGGCGGAGTTTAGTGCTTGTTCAATCGCATTCGCTTGCGTTTCAGCATATGTGACATTAAGAAACTCTTCTGTTTCACCAATCGCTTTGCGTATTTCGTCCTTACTAAAATGCTCAGCCTTATTGTTACGTTCGATTAAAGCTAATATTTTTGATGCAATTCCCACTTCTGAGAAATATAGGGATGGTAAATATAGTCTTGTTTCTTCCCCACAAATCTTACTTTCCTCACGCAATTCGATGCAAGCTTTAGAAATGATTTCAAAGGGAATATCCTCTCGTTGGCTTTGCTCAAGCATATCTTTTACTAGTGGTAAAACATTTTCTGCATCTAAATACACATGCCCATCTGATAAAGCTGCTGTATTTAGAGTATGTAAAATCGCCGCCTTAATACGGTCTGGATGATTGCCAGTAATCCCTAATTTTGCACCTAGCTCGTCAGCACGAAAGAAACCAACACCCTCTACATCTTCAATCAGGCGGTATGGATTTTCAGTTAATAATTCAACGGCCTCTGTTCGGTATGTTTGGTAAATTTTCATGCCGAGTTGTGGTCCGAAACCCCACTCATTAAGTTGAATCATCACTCGTTCTAAGCCTAAATTTTGTTCAATGGTACGATGGATAACCTCTTTTTTTTCAGCAGATAAACGAGGTACAGCATCAAGAGCATTTGGGTCCTCTAAAATAAGACGTAACGCATTTGCTCCTAATTTCTCTACGATTGTTTCAGCAGTTTTTTTTCCAATTCCAACAAATAAATCACTCGATAAGTAATGAATAATTCCTTGCTCTGTTGCTGGCACTTCCTTTGTAAATGTCTCAATTTGAAATTGCACACCATATTTTGGATGTTGTTTCAATAAACCAGTAAAACGATATTGTTCATCCATCTGTAACGGCGGAAAATATCCAACAACTATTATTTCCTTATCTTCATACTGTAGGTTGGTCTCTTGAATTTTCACACGAACTATCGAATACATATTTTGTGCATTATGAAAGATAGAGACGATTGGGCGTCCGAGTATAAAAAATTTATTCAATTCAAATAAATCAAGGTTCTCTGCCATTCTCGGTTCGTCCTTTCGTGTGTTCATTTCAACCATTATATTTTACCACACCATAATGTGTAAAATCGTTTAAAAAGAGAATTCAATAAATTTTAATAAACTTTAATCAATTTTAATCAATAACCTAGGCATAATTCCGTGACATCCCCCGGAGACTTTAGCGTAGCGTCAGCGGCAACAACATAATGTTGGTCACTCAGGCATTTTCATAAGATGTGAAGTTCTAAGCCTAGTTCCTCTAATTCAACGATGTTTAAACACCCGCTGCAAAGAGATTAAAACCTGTATTGAGGCTGGGACAAATGTGTTTCAGCCAACAAAAATACCGAACTATCCAATGAAACTCTCATGACGTGTTTCGGAATAGTTCGGTTTTTCTATTTATCGTGTTTTGTTCATTTAGAGATTATTCGGCTTTATGAAGGAACCATTTAGTTATGTCCCAGCCCCCTTTCTAATAGCTGATAGCTGACGCTTTGCTTTCGCTACATAAAACAACTGCTGAAAGAAGTTAAAATTATATTGATAAATAACATTTCACGTTTTTTATCAACCTTTCCATGCTATGATATAGGTGAATTTGTCGCACGGAAGGATTGTGAAACTATTGGAATTTAGACCTTGCATTGATTTACACGATGGGAAAGTAAAACAAATTGTTGGTAGCACACTAGGTCATGAAGATCAAGTAGTTATCGAGAACTTTATTTCAAACCATGACTCTAGTTATTATGCAAAAATGTTTTCCAAGGATCAATTAACAGGTGGTCACGTCATTATGCTAGGTGATGGAAACGAAGAAGCCGCATTAACTGCATTAGGGGCATATCCTCAAGGGTTGCAGGTTGGTGGCGGCATCACCACGGAAAATGCAAAAAAGTATATTGATGCGGGAGCTACCCATGTTATTGTCACATCATTTATATTCTACGATGGTAAGCTCCATTTAGATCGACTAAAACAATTAGTCCAGATTATAGGTAAACAGCATCTTGTCATTGATTTAAGCTGTCGTCTGCGCGATGGAAAATGGTTTGTTGTTACTGATAAATGGACAAAGTTTAGTGATTTTGAAGTAAATGCTGAGTCTATTGCATTTATCGAAAATTTCTGTGATGAACTTCTTATTCACGCTGTTGATGTGGAAGGAAAAAAAGGCGGTATGCAGGAAAGCTTAGTGCATGATTTAGCCACTTGGACAACAATTCCAACAACATATGCTGGTGGGGTTCGTTCTTTAGACGACTTAAAGAATTTTGAAAATATCGCAAATGGTAGACTTCATGTTACAATCGGTAGCGCTCTTTCAATTTTCGGTGGAGATTTATCTTATTCAGATGTAGTAAATTATTGCAAAAAAGGCGAGGTATAATGAAGTTAATATAAAAGAACCATGTTTTTCCTTTTCAAGAAACAAATTTAGAACGTTTTAAATACGAAGGACAATTCTCTTTTGTTGCATATACAACTAGATTAAGTGCTACTTGAGTTATCGAAATCTTTAAAATTAACAAGTGGCTTCTTACGTGATCAAGAAAAAGAGCCATATATCGGCATTTGTATCGATATACAAATATTCGTTGATGAATTTAATAAACGATGCAACTTAAATGCTAAAATTATCGTTTGATGACTAAGGGACTAAACATCCCCTTTTTTTATTGAAACAAGAATACTACATAATTTAGAGCACATATTTCTGTTTAGTAGCTATTTTTGTTTAGTTATTATTTAATCAGATCAGTAGTAAGAGAATTTCATAAATGTTATTTGCTAAAAGAAAGGATTTTACGAAGAATGAAAAATGAACTTGAAGCAATCACTTTAAAAAACCTACAATCAGAAATAACACGTTTCTTTTTAGCCTATAGATTTGCCTTGCAAGAAATTGAAACGAAAATAAATATTTTACAAGAAGAGTTTAAGTTAATTCATGAATATAACCCGATAGAGCATATATCAACTCGAGTAAAATCACCAAAAAGTATATTATCGAAGATTCAGAAAAAGAACCTTGAGACATCTATTGAAGCGATTCGTGAAAACATTCGTGATATTGCGGGTGTGCGAATTACATGCTCCTTTGTTGAGGATATTTATAAAGTAAGTGCCATGCTACAGGCGCAAAATGATATTGAAGTTGTGGAAGTAAAGGATTATATTAAATCCCCAAAGGAGAATGGCTATCAAAGCTTGCATCTTATTATAAAAATTCCAATTTTTATGTCTGATCGTATGGAAAGCGTTTATACAGAAATTCAAATCCGTACAATTGCAATGGACTTCTGGGCTAGCCTTGAACATAAAATCTATTACAAATACAACAAGGAAGTACCTGAACATATACGTTTGGAATTGAAGGAAGCTGCCATTCAAGCAGCTGAACTGGATCGAAAAATGGAACGACTTAATGAAGAAATAAATATTCTAAAAGCGAATGAAGAAGAGACGTCATTAGATGCAATGCCTATTGCTTATTTAGCACAATATCTATCTAAACTACCACTTGATTATTCTTCTGAGGATGATCAAGACTAAACTCACGATATAAAAGGATGCCGAAGTAATTCTGGCATCCTTTCTCTACTATTAGTTATTTTAGTTAAATCGCTGTGCAATCATATCATAAATATAACGTGCTTGGTCGTATTCCGGCTGTAATGTAAAGGCTTGTTTTAGGTGGTACATAGCATCTTCTGTTTGCTCAGTAGAAACCGCATATAGTACACCTAAATTATAATGTGCATCTGCGTTATTCCAGTCCTGTTCGATCAAATAGTCTAATTCCTTTTTACCTTCTTCGAACATTTCTAGCGCACATAGCACGATGGCATACGCTAAACGAATTTGTGTGTCTTCTGGTGCAAGCTCTGAAGCTCGTTGTAAATAAGGCAGTGCAAGCTTCGGATTTTCCAATCGCTCAAAACATTTACCCATCATATAATACACATCTGCGCCTTCAATTTTATGTTTTAGTGCTTGCTCATAAAGCTTTGCTGCTTCCGCATATCGTTCCGCATTATAATATAAATTTGCTAAACCATAATAAGCAGTTGCCGCCGTTTCATCAACTGTGATTGCTTTTTGAAAAAAACGCTCTGCACGTTCAGTATCCTCTAAGACCGCTAAAAGATTTCCGAAGTTTACATAACCAATTGGGTTTTCAGGCTCTGCTTCAATTGCTTGTGTAAAAAGTTGTGCAGCATCCTCATAGCGCTTTTCTTGAAACGCTTGAATGCCCTGCTCGTTAAAATCCATTGTTTTTCCTCACCTCTATGTAGCGAAAGACTGCCTAAACTCTATACGCTTTAGGAAAGAGTATAAGCAATCTTTTCGCAAATTAACCTACATATGTTAGTTTTTCATTATTTTTAAAGACTTCGTCGATTGTACCGCCACCTATACATTCTTCGCCGTCGTATAGTACTACAGCTTGTCCAGGTGTAATCGCACGTACTGGCTCAGCAAACGTAATATGTGTGCGTCCATCCTCTAAAATTTCCACTTCTACTGGTGTATCTGTTTGACGATAACGGAATTTTGCTGTGCATGAAAATTTCCCGGGCAATTTTTTTGTCGAAGTATAGCTCATTTTCACAGCAGTCAGTGAAGTTGAAAATAGCGAATCATTATTGAAGCCTTGTCCAACTAGTAACACATTGCGCTCTAAATCTTTCCCTAACACGAACCAAGGTTCGCCGTCGCCACCAATTCCAAGACCATGACGCTGACCAAGCGTATAGTACATTAATCCGTCATGCTGGCCCATTACGACTCCATCCATCGTCTCCATCTTACCAGGCTGCGCTGGTAAATATTGACTTAAAAATTCTTTGAAATTACGCTCTCCAATAAAGCAAATTCCTGTTGAATCTTTTTTCTTTGCTGTAGCTAACCCAGCTTCCTCCGCAATTTTACGGACTTCTTTTTTCTCAATATGTCCAATTGGGAACATTACATGTGACAATTGTTCCTGTGATAATTGGTTTAAGAAATACGTTTGATCTTTATTATTGTCAATGCCTCGAAGCATCTTAACTTCACCATCGCCACTACGATCAACTCGAGCATAGTGACCTGTCGCTAAATAATCAGCTCCAAGATCCATCGCATGCTCTAAAAACGCTTTAAATTTAATTTCCTTATTACACATAACATCAGGATTTGGCGTACGTCCTGCTTTATACTCTTCTAAAAAGTATGTGAAAACCTTATCCCAATATTGCTTTTCAAAATTCACTGCATAGTACGGAATCCCGATTTGATTACATACTTTAATAACATCATCATAGTCTTCTGTAGCTGTACAAACGCCATTTTCGTCTGTATCATCCCAGTTTTTCATAAATATCCCAATTACTTCATATCCTTGTTGTTTTAGCAAATATGCAGCAACCGAAGAATCTACCCCACCCGACATGCCGACTACAACACGAATTTGTGAGGGGTCACGTGTTTCTTTCATATTGGTCACCTTTTCTTTTATTCAAATTCTATTAAATGTATAATTTTAACAACTTATTTTTTTGCTAGTCTTTTTACAATCGCTGCTGTTTTTTCAGCGGCAAGGTGTATATCATCTTCTGTTAATCCTTGACCGAAGCTAAAGCGGATCGAGTTACGTAATTCCTCTGCTTCTTGTCCAAACATCGCAACTAAAACGTGTGATGGATCGATGGAGCCAGCAGTACACGCAGAACCACTCGATACGCAAATACCAGCCATATCAAGATTTACTAGGAATGACTCTACTTCCATACTAGAAAAACTTACATTTAAAACGTGTGGGAGCGTATTGTCTAAATCTCCATTCATATGAAATGCTAGATTTTCTTTCGTGAAAACATCCAGCATAATTTGCTTAAAGCGATTGTATAGCACGCGCTTTTCTTCTCGCAACTCATTTGCAATTTGCACTGCAGTCGCAAAACCAATCACTGCAGGCACATTTTCAGTACCTGCACGACGTTTTTTCTCGTGTGCTCCCCCTAATGCATAACTAGTGAATGGTGTCCCTGCTTTTTGGTAGAGGAAACCAATTCCTTTAGGACCATTAATCTTATGTGCAGAAACACTTAGTAAATCAACATGTAAATCAGCAACATTAATTGACTCTAAACCATAAGCCTGAACGGCATCTGTATGAAAAATAGCCTTATGTTCACGTAACAAGTCACCGATTTCAGCAATTGGTTGAATCGTACCAACTTCATTATTGCCGTACATAATCGTGACTAAAATCGTATCCTCTCTTAATGCATTTCGCACATCCTCTACAGAAACACGTCCATTTCCATCAACCGGCAAATATGTCACATCAAAGCCATCTCGCTCAAGCTTTTCACACGTATGTAACACCGCGTGATGTTCAATTTGTGTGGTAATGATATGCTTCCCTTCAGTAGCCCGTGCATAAACAGTGCCAAAAATAGCCGTATTATCCGCCTCTGTTCCGCCACTTGTTATAATAATTTCTCCAGGTTGAGCACCAATTGATTGGGCTAGTACTTCACGTGCATTATCTAAATATTTACGTGCCTCTCGACCTATCCCATGAATACTTGATGCATTCCCATAAACCTGTTGCATTGCTGTAGTCATAGCGTCTATTACTTTGTCATTCATTGGTGATGACGCTGCATGATCGAGATAAATATATGAATTCATGTTGAAAACTCCTTTGTACGAAAAGCGCTAAAGACTCATCTCCCTTCCTCAGGGTAGGGAGATGTGCTTTAGCCTAATTTTAAATATAGAACATATAGCCTTCCGCTACATTTTCCTCAGTATATTGAGCTAAATCCTCAATTGTCGTTGTATCTAATACATTTTTCACTGCATCACGAATGCGAAGCCATAACTCTCGCTGAGGTGCTTCTTCATTTTCAATACCTTCTACAGGTTGAATCGGACCCTCTAACACGCTAATAACATTAGCCGCTGAAATTTCACTTGGTGGATTTGCTAGCATATATCCACCATATGCACCGCGAACACTTTTCACTAAGCCTGAATTACGTAATGGTGAAACTAACTGCTCTAAGTATGCCTCAGAAAGATCCTTTTCAGCAGCAATTTTGCGTAGTGGAATAGGTCCTTCTCCATAATGCTTTGCTAGTTCAATCATAATCGTTAGACCATAACGGCCCTTTGTAGAAATTTTCATTTTATCACCCTCAAATAGTCTAGTCAAAAATACTACCAACAGTATATCATAATCTCCTCTCGAAGAACTCGGAAATACTCTCGGGAGGTTATGATATACTATTAATTACGCTTTAGTATAGTTAGGCAAATACTATGTAACGCTACAATATAAGCACAAAGAACATTAAGCAACCAAAAAATATTGAAAACAGTTGAAAGGGGGAAATTTTAATGCATAATGAACCACTCGCTTATCGTATGCGTCCTTTAACCCTTGATGAAATTGTAGGACACCAAGATTTTATCGGTCCTAACACCGCTCTTTATAAAATGATTCAAAATGAGCATGTTCCTTCCATGCTGCTATACGGTGAGCCAGGTATCGGCAAAACATCAATAGCGAATGCCATATCAGGAAGCTCCAGGCTCCCCTTTTTCGCACTTAATGCTACTCGTGCTGGTAAAAAGGATGTCGAGGATATTGTACAGGAAGCTAGAATCTCAGGAAAAGTCCTTCTTTTTTTGGATGAAATTCATCGTTTTAATAAATTACAGCAGGATGCTTTGTTGCCACATGTTGAAAACGGCTCAATCGTGTTAATTGGAGCTACGACGGAAAATCCGTACCATGATGTCAATCCCGCTATCCGCTCACGTTGCGGAGAAATATATCAACTAAAACGTTTAACGACAGAAAATATAATCGAGCTTATAAAAAAAGCACTTTCTGATGAAAGGCGCGGGCTAGGTAAATATCACTTTGTATTAACAGATCATCAAATTAATCAAATTGCTGAAGCAGCAAATGGTGACGCAAGGAAGGCATTAACTTTGCTTGAATCAATTTATTATGCAAGTGATGAAGTAGACGGTCAAACAATCGCTGCTGATCATATCATTGAGCATCTTGTAGGCAGAATTGGCGTTTATGGTGATAAAAAAGGATCCCATTTTTATAATTTGCTATCTGCATTACAAAAATCAGTTCGTGGAAGTGATACGAATGCTGCAATGTATTATTTAGCTCATTTATTGGAAACAGGTGATTTAGTAGCTGTTAGTCGACGCTTACTTGTCATGGCTTATGAAGATATAGGCCTTGCCAATCCTGAAGTAGGACCGCATATGCTTGCGGCTGTACAAGCGGCAGAGCGTTTAGGGCTACCAGAGGCGCGTATTCCGCTTGCAAGTGCTGTTATTGAAATGTGCCTTGCTTCTAAATCCAATTCTGCCATTGTTGCGATTGATGCCGCTATTGCCAGCATTCATGCAGGAAAAACAGGCGATATTCCACATCATCTACGCGATGCTCACTATGAAGGAGCAAAAGATTTAGGTCATGTAGGCTATCAATATCCCCACAACAGCCCTATCGGAACATTTGGTGGATGGGTAGACCAGCAATATTTACCGGATGAGCTTGTAGGCACAGAATTTTATAAACCTGTTATTGCGGGTGAAGAAAAACGAATGGCAGGAATCTATGAAAAACTTAAATCTTTTCATAAGGATAAAAAGCAATAAGGTTACTGAAAAACATTTAATAAAGTTTATTTCATGAAAATAGGGCACTTCAATTTTAACAAGAAGCGCCCTATTTTTTATGTTATTACTTTCTCTAAAAAAACAGGACAGACTGCTAAACAATCATCCTGTGAAGGTTGCCTTATTTGTTGTATAGCGTGTTTTGTAAAATCGGTTCAATGTATCTTCTACATTTTTCATCGATGGCTGTCTCGTCGTTTCTTTCTCCTCTTTGTCCTTTTCGATATCATGTAAATAATGAAGAAAATTGTAAGTTTGATAGAGTAGACTAGCAAATTCCTGGGGGTTCTCCCGTACTTCAGAACGTATTGCTTTTACAGCAATTGCTTGGCCAATTGACTGCTCTCTTGATGGAGAAGATTGATCATCTATATTATCATCAGCTGTTCTATATAATAATTTTAATGACTCATAAACTTCCTTGTTATCACTAAAGCGTTCCTTTATCCACCGTAAGACAAATTGTAATAGGACAATGGCATAAATAAGTGACAGGCACTCATCTCCAAAAGATTTTTTCGACAAACGTTTAAAGGAATCGTCTTGTGTCACAAGTTCGAATATGATTAAACGAATTGGATACAGGAGCGCATGTCCACTGTTGATATATAATTTTTCTCGATCTTTATACATAGCGAACCAAAAATCCCTTACTAATGAGATAGATTTTCTTGTTGAGAGGGCTAATTGACATTGGGTAAGCTCATGTTCAAGTGTTTCTTGTATAAGCTGTCGAAATAGAAGTTCCTCATCCTCACTTACTAATAAGAGCGGTTTTTCTAATTTCGCCAAATCGATTTCGATACCGTTTATTAACATTGAACGGCCCCTTTCCTATAAATTCATACAGCATGGAATAAACCTTCATCATCACCATAACGTATGGTTAATTTCCATTGCTATTATTGCAAATAGATTTGCAATTTTTAACTATATTTCGACAAAAATTTATAAATACCTTTTAAGAAAAAAGTCCTTTTTTTATTTTCGCACAACAAAATTTTAACACTACAACTACAGACTTCACGGTCTTCTCACAATAATCTATTAACATTCACAAAAAAATCTGCAATACTTTAAGAACTTGAAACCCAATCACTCTCACAAAGAAGAGTACTGTAAGGATTGGTGGATCAATCACAAAAAGTAAGCAGATTCTAGATCGCTATATTATTTTAAAAAAATGATTCAATCACTCTTACATTATTTCGTCATTTCATTATCAACAAATACTTTTAATTGTTGTAAGCATTGTTTGACTGCACCTTTTTGTTCAAGCACAGCATTTCGTAATGATGTTGTTTTCTCTTCATCCCCTACTACTTCACGATAAAGCGCAAAAATTGCTGCTAATAATTGTTCATTCTCTTCCTGGTCAATGCTAGGTAAAGAATAGGCAGCAATCGTTAATAATTGCTCAACTTTTTCAGGTGTTTTTTGTAACTCATTGGATGAATAATACGTTGATGCCGCTAAAAAGTAGCACAGCTTTGCACAGCAATCTATAAACAAATGCCAATATGTATTGGCACTTGGTAATTCACCCGCTCTATTGTCTAAATACTCTTTATAAAATGTTGTAGCTTGTGTAAATAAAGGATTTAGTTCTCTCATAGCCTTTGGATAATTATTAGATGTATCCAAATAGTCAAATACAATATCATTCATTTTCTCTTGAAGTTTTACAATGTCTAAATGATCACGAATTACTTGAATTTCCATTTTCCCACTCTCCCATGTTGTCATTTGTTTTCTAAACGTCATTCCTACTCCCCTAGGCAGTCCTGCACATCCAAACAAACTTTTTTATTATCTATTGGAATTATTAAAATTATAGCAATAAACCAAATAAAGAAGTGGGCACATGAAAAAAATAAGACAATTTAGTGAATTAATAGCATTTTGAGCACCTAATGCGAACAATTTTGGTAGAATTATATTTTTTGTACATAATCATCAAATAAAGACTGCTCTTTCGTTCGATCAATAATTTCTATAATACTTCCTTGCGCATATTTTTTTATTCTTTTTTGTGGCATATAAAAATAGGCAGTATTTGTAATTAACCACTCGCTAAGCGTTTGTTCATTACCTGGCTGTTGATTTGTCAATATACGTTTATGTCGAAGTATATCCGCCATTTTATAAAAACCATCTGATAGCTCGTAGGCGGAGACATCAAAATTAAAAATAGGGCTCACAACTTGTCCAACATCAAAAATGTGAATTGTTTGCCCCTCTTCATCAATAGCTAATTCTACTGTACTAATTTCATCGAATAGATTTAAGCCCCTATATTCCATTTGATAGATTTGCTCCATAATAAAACGCCTCCTTTTATAGGTTCTACAGCAAATGTTGACGGAGTCGTAATATGTCTCTTCATCATAAATTGTATAGATATCTTATATAAATATCGTAGACCCCTTTTTTACAACGTTCCTATTGTAACATAGAAAAAGTAGCCGTCTTAAATCTAGACAGCTACTTCCATAAAATGGCCCATCCATTACTGAGGGTAATTTCGTTCCGCATTTATTTTATCGAGAAATGATTGGAGCTTTTCGATAAATATTGTTAATTTATCGATAAAAAGTTTGAATTTATCGCCTAACTTTTATCGACATAACAGATTTTTCAAAGTTGTATTAGCCTTGTACACGTGTAATTTTTACATCTTTTAAGATTGTATTCACAACCCAGCTGGCAGCAATTAAGCCTGCTACTGAAGGAACAAAGGCATTGGAAGATGGAGGCATTTTTGCTTTACGGATAGCTGCATCCGGTTTTCCGACATGCTCTACGACATCTGGACGAACAACAATAGGACTCTCATCTGAGAACACAACCGTTACTCCTTTATGAATACCATCTTTACGTAATTTTGTACGGATTACTTTAGCCAATGGGTCTGTGTGCGTTTTAGAAATATCTGCAATTTTGAAACGGGTTGGATCCATTTTATTGGCTGCACCCATACTAGAAATAATCGGTATATTACGTTTTAAACATTCCTTCATAAGATGAATTTTATACATCACTGTGTCACTCGCATCAATAACATAATCTATGCCTTGTGCGAAAAATTCCTCATATGTTTCCTCCGTGTAAAACATGTGCATATCAATGACTTCACATTGTGGATTAATATCAGCAATACGCTCTTTCATGACACCTGACTTAGATTTTCCGACAGTTGAAAGATAGGCAACTAATTGACGATTAACATTCGTAATATCTACATTATCCTTATCCACCAAAATAATGCGGCCAATACCACTTCGTGCACATGCCTCAGCAGCAAATGAACCTACACCGCCTACACCAAGAATGGCTACCGTTGTATTTTTTAATTTTTCGAGTCCCTCTGTTCCGATTGCGAGCTCATTACGAGAAAATTGATGTAACATCCTTACACTCTCCGTCTATTGAATTTTTAGCACGCTTTAACGAATAGTAATATACATTGCCCGTTAAAGCTCGATTGGTGATCAGCGTTGGATAAAGCACCCAACTAATCACTTTATTAGTAAACCTAGTTAAATACTAAGATAAAATCAAACCTATCTTACATTTTATCACGATATTCATCAAGTAAAAATTATAACTAAAAAAATTAAGTATTCCTACTAAATCAATTATGCCTTGGCATAATTGCGTCCGGAATCGGCTGAAAGAAGTTAAAATACTTTTTAATTATGTATAGTGTAAAGTTTGAATTGAGCCCATAAAAATCTATAGTTTACAGCTTGAAGTAGAAAATTTAGGCAATTGAATAAAACGTCATCCAATTGCCTTTAGTCTCATCACTATAATTCCTGTTCATACTTTTCGGAGAAACATTCCGCAAAATTTGAGTCGAGCTGAACGTTTATTTGCTTGAAAGCTGCAATTACAGCGCCGCCGATTGGTTGTAAGACTGGTGTCATAAATTGCAATGGTATCTCGTCAACCTGTGCGAATTGCTGTAATTTCGGTAAAAAATATGCTTCATTATTAAAAACGCCACCCACTAATACGACAGATACGTCCCCTTTCTCCCAAGTCATATGAGCGTAACATGCTTTAATCGCCACATAATATTTCTTACAGGCATCTTCAATGATCTGGATAGCAATCCGATCTCCTTTTTCCGCCATGTCAAAAACATATTTACTTAACGGTGCAATCACTGTCCGAGGATGCTCTTCTCCGTATATACACTCTATTAATTGTGGTACATTTTCTACAGAAAAATAACGCAATACTTCATCTGTCAATGCTGTTGGGTCTTCTCGCCCATCATAGCTTTGAAAAATAGCCTTCAGCACTTGAACACCTAAATCATAGCCACTACCCTCATCATCAAAAAGATAACCCCAACCGCCAACTCTATGAAAATGGTGCTCACGATCGTAGCCCATTGTAATAGCGCCTGTCCCTGCAATTTGCACAATACCTGCCTGCCCAAGTGTGCCTGCATAAAGTGCAATTAGAGCATCATTATCAACAATTACATGTGCTGTTTTAGGAACGTATTGACGTACTATCGATTCTACAACTTCTTCTATCTGTAGCTCCTTAACTCCAGCCATACCAGCAAAACAACTATCTATAGCTGCAAACACTTGCGGATTTTGTTGTTGCAAATTTTGTAGTATACCATGAATCGTTGACTTAAAAAATTGAATACCCATAGCTGTTGGGTTACTGCGAGTCGTTACTACTTTAGCATAAACATTGCCTAGTTCATCACAAATCACTGCTGACGTTTTCGTTCCACCACCGTCAATCGCTAATACATACATATCTTTACTCCTTTCTTCTAAGTCAATTCCACCTTAGCGTAGCTGTCGCTACAGACAACACTTCTTACTAAAGATAAAAAGGGATTAAGCACTATCTACTAATGGCTTAATCCCTTCTTCTGTAATCATTTCGTAAAGCCAAATGATGCCCAAGGCTGAATATGTGCTAATAAAAATTGCTCTTCTTCTACAACTCTTGCCACAACATTTGTTGATCCGGCATTCGGTATTTCCTTTAAAACAATTTGGAGCTCACCCTTATAACGTACATCTAAATTATTATCGATTGTCACATCGCCCAATTTTAATGAGTGGCTATCATGTACAGGGAAGTCACCATTTTTATATTTAACACGAGATTGCGTACTACGGATCACATAATCCGAAACATCGCCACGATTAAAATGTGGCTCCTTAAAAAGGATGGCTTCTTCTAAAATAGACGTTTCAATAGACTGCTCAACCTTCAGCTCTAGCTTATGGCGATTTAATTGGCCTAATGCCCGTATTTCTTCCTCAGAAGCATACATATTGCCGATAATACAATCATCTATTAAACTAGTGTGCCATAAATCCTTTGCTTGCACAGTAATTGGCAGATGACGATGCTCTTCTAATGTAGGCAAGCCATGCTCGGTTTCTTCCCAAGGTCCAAACTTGGCATGCTGCGATGAAATCATGGCTGCTGTTCGAATATGATTTGCTTTAAATTGCCTAGATGTTTGTAAAAAATGTAGACGTGATAGACCTGTGAAACGTCTCGGATAAAAATTATGACAGCCAATAATATTATCTTTATTCGGTTGATAGGATAATATATTTTCTACATATTTCGTACCGTTACTAATATTTAATTCTATTTTTAAATTACTTGCATCGAGCGACATAAACGCTTCTTCCTGACCTGAGAACCCCATATCTAAGCGCAATGCCGCTAAATGATAATGCTCCTTAAAGTACCCAATATCTTTATACGTTAAGCCTAAATCTTCAAAAACATTTGGTGCAATATCAGCCGAAATGTCAAAACCAAGCTGCTGCGCAAATTTATTGATTTGCTGTAATTTTTGTCGTTCCTGATCGTTATTTAACGACATTAGACATGTAAATATGCGATCAAAACCATTGTCGTGAGCAAGTTGAACATACCGCTTCATATCTTCCAGTGTACTATGCTGAGGATATAGTGAAATCCCTAATCTTCTCAATTCAAATACCTCCGTTAGTTCACAATCATACTTCTACTTTTTGATTGTCTAATTCTGTAACATGCTGTTCGTTTTGCGTCTCTGATTCAGCAGCTCGCTTTTCATTCTGCTTGGCCATACGGTTTGCCATTGCTATAAATGGTAGGTAAATACATATCGCAACTACAATTAAGACGATACTGAGCACAGCACCACGCCATGATTGTGTTACTAAGAAACCATTAATAATGGGAGGCGTAGTCCATGGCACTGCTATTGTTGCTGCAGGTACTAATCCCCATTTTGTTGCAAAAAAGGCGATTGTGACATTGATCATTGGCGTTAAGATAAATGGCATAAATAAAATCGGATTAAGCACAATTGGTAAACCGAATAGCAATGGTTCATTAATATTAAACAATCCTGGCGCTGCTGATAGTTTACCGACCGTGTTATACTGTTTATTCTTTCGTGCAATGATGAATATAGCGATAATTAAGGCAATTGTTGTCCCTGAACCACCCATATTGATAAAAGCATCAAAGAATGGTTTATTAATGATATAAGGCGCAGTTTTTCCAGCCGAAATCGCTGCAACGTTAGCATCTATTGCTTGTAAGTTAATAGATTGCATAAATGGCTCAATAATATTTGCCCCATGAATACCGAAAGACCATAAGAATGTAGGAATAAACGCTAAAATAAGACCTGCTACCCATGTATTTGCTAATCCCATAAACGGCTCTTGAATCGATGAATAAAACGTTCCAATAATATCTGGAATATTAAACCCGGCAGAAATAATGGTACGTACTAATGCTAGTAAGCCAATCGTAATAATAGCTGGTAGTAATGCAGCAAATGACTTTGAAACAGCAGACGGCACACCAGCTGGCATTTTAATTAACAGCTTAGGATTCCCAGATAAACGTGAGAATATTTCTGCAGAAATCAAAGCTGCAAGGAGCGCAACAAATATTCCTCCAGTACCCGTTGTTAACCCTGTTAAACCACCTTCTCCAAACGTGCCAAATGTCATATAACTCGCAAGACCTATTACACCACCAGATAACGCATCCTTGTCATAGCTTTTTGTCAAATGATAGGCAACGGAAAAGGCTAATAACAGAGAAATGATTCCAAACGTTGCTCCCCAAACATTGCCGCCAAACTGTGTCCAAGTTTCATGCTTCCAGATGGCATCGAGCGCATTTTGATAGAATTTGATAGGCAAATTATTAACAAGAACCGCAAGTGACCCAACAATTGTCAATGGCATGATTGTAATAAATCCATCTCGAATGGCAACTAAATGACGCTGATTCCCTACTCTAGCTGCAACCGGCACAAATTTTTCTTCTAAAAAACGGAACATTTCACACACTCCCTTTACTTTTTATTGTGACATCAAGGCTTGATGCTATTCCCCTATTCCCCTTTGATTCGTTCGTACAACTCAATCATTTCAGTTGCTAAATCACGAAATGTAATGGCATTCATTAAATGATCCTGCGCGTGAATTAACAGCATTGACACTTCTACTTTTTCTCCCCTCGCTTCTTGTGACAGTAGAGCCGTCTGAGAATGATGCGCTTCAATCAATGCATCGTTAGCTAACTGTATTTTTTCCTTTGCTTCTTGAATCTGTCCTTTTTTTGCTAGCTGGATAGCCTCCATACATTCACTTCTCGTATTACCACTATGCACAATCAGTCCCATAATGGATTCCATCAAAACTGTTTCTTCCATTGTCGCTGCCCCCTTAACCAATCAACTGTAGCGCTTGCTTTAAAACATTTTCACCATTCATCATGCCGTAATCCGCCATATTAATGACATCAATCGGAAAATTCATTGCCTTGTATTTTTTTTCAAATGTCCCTTTTAAGTAACGGACTTGTGGACCTAGTAGCAGCACATCCGCTGTTTTAGTAGCTAATACTTTGTCAACCTCACCTTCAGCAATCGCATAAATATCTGCCTCAATATTTTGTTCTTGTGCAGCTTTTTGCATCTTTGACACTAATAAACTAGTACTCATTCCCGCCACGCACACTAGCATAATGTTTTTCATAAAAACACTCCTTTTCATGATTAAGTTCGACTTTTTAACTAACTTTATTTTTATGATTTTTTAACTATGAAATCGCTTTCTTATGATGAGAATAGCATCAATTGGTATATACCACAATATACTTTTTACACCATTTACTCCCTTTTAGAGAGACTTTAAAAATTGGACTATAACTCCGTTACAGACTACAAAATGGATTCACCTAACTGGTATAGTCCAGAAAAAAGTTCAAAAAAATTTAATTTTTCAGAACAAACTACATTCATATCCACTTTTCAACACATGACACGACTTAAAAGTATTCATAGAATGCTGGTTTATTAGAGGGTAACGCTTGCTGCCAGCGATCTATAATGTCTTCAGCCAATTCTTCATTTGCATACAAGACTGCATCCTTTACAGAAAGATAGCCCACCATCATCGCTGAAAAAAGATTAATTGGTAATGTTAACATATGCACTTTTGAGATAGAATTTGTCTCAATTATCGAGACATCTCCACTTTTATTTATTTTATATGCGTGCTCATTCCAACTACAAAATGCATCTTCAATTTGAATATATAACGGCTCTTTAATATCGCCCCATGGATAATGTTGCATGAACCTCAAAGTATCTACTATTCTTACCATCACATCCTGGACGACTTCCTTTTTAAATTGTGGTTCTTTAAAATAAAAGCCAAATTGATGATCGTTAGAAGTAACTCCTTTAATGTTACTTACACTCGCCGCATGAGACGTTATAAAACGCCAAATCGCTTGTTCTGCTAGTAAATCTTCAGCTATAAAATCATGAATCTCAAATGTTCCATCCTGAATGATATAGCGAATATAACCTGCAATTTTATCGTCCTTAAAATATGCCGCAAAATGACTATCAGGCACCCTTCTCTCTATCCTTTTCCACCAAGTATCATCTCGCAGCATACTTCCATTATTAAAAATCGCCTGCGCATTATGAAAATCCTTAATCGCCTGAAAAAGATCACGATCTAGCCATTCAAAGCTCATACGTTTTACTACATCTAGCTGCTTTCCGAAAGAAGGAAAGAGCAATTGCGGAATGCTGTAACATAGCTTTTCAAAAAATATTTCCCAGCCAAAGTAACGATAAAAGGATACCGAAAATGGCGCTAACACAGAAATGCTCTGCCCATTCTCTCGCATTTCCTTCAGGGCCTCTGTCATAAGCTTTTTGATAATACCTTGTTGCCGATATTCAGGATACGTTGCAACAAAACCAATTCCGCCCATCTTATAATTTTCACCATGGATTGTCATATTTAGTGGCAATATTAATAACTGTCCAACTACTTTACGTTCATCGTAAGCACCTAATGTTGTGCTGTGCTCAATCCAATAGTGAAAATCATCGCGCCTCGCACCCGTATACTTATTAGGAAAACAATAATCTCTTAATTGATGTACTTGTAAATAATCTTTTGGAGGGATTATTTTTATTTCCATAAGCTAGATCACCCCTTTTCAGTACTGAATATTCGTGCAATTCAAGATAAACTTAATAGATTATTTTTGACATATTCCTCGACCTCTGTGGCCGTGGATAGTAGTAAAATGCGTTCATTATGTGGTGTTAGCTGCTGTTTAGAAAGCTTAGCGAGATGTGCACGAGTCTTTAAAATAGAGGAAGCACTCATGGAAAACTCATTTAATCCAAATCCTAGTAAAATCGGTAATGCTATTTCATCTGCAGCCATTTCACCACACATACCTACCCATTTTCCATGATGCTGTGCTGCATCAATGACATTTTTTATCAGTCTTAAAACAGCAGGATGATACGGTTGATATAAATAAGAAACATTTTCGTTCATGCGATCCGCTGCTAACGTGTATTGGATTAAATCATTTGTACCAATTGAGAAAAAATCTACTTCCTTTGCAAATACATCTGCAATGATAGCTGCCGAAGGAATTTCAATCATCATCCCTACTTCTAGCGTTTCAGATATAAGATATCCATCACTCTTCAAACTTTGTTTTTCTTCAAGCAATATTGCCTTCGCCAATTTAAATTCGTCCAATGTAGCAATCATCGGAAACATTATTTTTAAATTGCCGTAAGCGCTTGCTTTTAGTAATGCGCGAATCTGTACACGAAACATTTCTTGTTGGGTTAAACTAATTCGAATTGCTCGATAGCCAAGAAAAGGGTTCATCTCATCAGCAAGCTTTAAATACGGTAGATTTTTATCGCCGCCAATATCTAATGTCCGAACAATCGTTGGCTTGCCTTGCATTTTCTCAAGTACACTTTTATATGCTTGAAACTGCTCCTCCTCAGTAGGTAGCTCCTGTCGTTCCATATATAAAAACTCTGTACGAAATAGGCCGATACCATCTCCACCAGCGTTAATGACCATATCCGCATCTTCAGGATTCCCTATATTCCCTGCAATTTCTACTGAAAATCCATCCGCACTCAAACTTGGTAATGTACGATATCGAAGAAATTCTTCATTCTCTTCATTGTGTAAATGTTGTTGCTGCCTATAAAAGCTAGATACTTCCGATGAAGCGTTAACAAAAATCTTGCCATTTGTCCCATCTAAAATAATTGGTGCTCCATGTTGAATACCTTCCGTGGCATTTTTCGTCCCAACTACTGCTGGAATCTCTAACGTTCGTGCGAGAATAGCAGAATGAGATGTTTTGCCACCAATATCCGTTATAAACCCTTTCACATACGTTGTATCTAACATCGCAGTCATGGACGGTGTTAAGTCTTTAGCAACGATAATAACATCCGAGGTTAAACGATTCATATCCACCATTTCAACCCCTAACAAATGGGCTAATACCCGTTTAGACACATCTCGAATATCTGCGACTCGCTCCTGCATATAGACATTATCTAGCCCTTCAAACATTGCAATGAACATATTCGATACTTCATCTAATGCAAATTCAGCATTCACCCCAGATTGAATTTTCGCTTCAATAGATGAAAGCATTTCAGGATCCTCTAGCACTAATAGATGTGCCGCAAAAATAGCCGCCTTTTCAGCACCGAATTTCTCCTGAGCTATTTCATGGATTTCTTGTAGCTCCATTTTCGTTTTTACAATAGCTGCCTTGAATCTTTCTAGTTCAGCATGTACATCCGTAATCTTAATTTCTTCAAAAGTTAGATCTGGTTCGTTTAAACAATACGCATTTGCAAAGGCAATGCCTCGAGAAACAGCAATTCCTTGTATTTCTAACATTCCTCACCAATTCCTTTAGAAACCATTACTTCTGTTATTGTTTGAAAAAGCTTCTCGGCATCAGATCCCTCTGCTGAAATTTCTACAATGCTTCCAGGTGCCACCCCTTGTGACATAACGCCCATAATTGATTTTAAATTGACCGATTTCTCTTTATACGTTAACTGAACGTCGCACTCAAACGGTGTTACAGCCGTTACGAGTAATGCTGCTGGTCTAGCATGTAGTCCCTCTGGCGCTGTTATTTTAAACATTTTCTTCATCGATATCCCTCCGCTTGTCATTTAAAGTTAATACGATGTTGATAATTGGTAATCATAGCCTCATTATGAGACAAATCAGAGTCAACATTATTACTTTTAAAAACTGGTAATATTTCGTCAGATAAAGCCATGTTCTCAATGATTTCACTAAATAATGCATTTAAAATAAATGAACCGATCACTGTAGAGGATGGTGCATATTGTATTTCATTGTGATGCAGCAAACCATCTCCTATTGGTATATGCGTATCGATAACTATATCTACTACATCCTCTAAGCGCTGTCCACTTTGATGGCGGGCCGGTTGTTCGCAATAAGCAAGAGATTGCAGAGACATGACCAGCACGCCTGTTTCTTTCGCTAAAAAAGCCACATCTAACGGTACTTGATTTCTTCCGGATGTAGAAATAACAATGCAAACATCATTTTCATGAAAATCAAAATGATCTTTATACCGTTCAATGATAGTCGGGTCCTTCTCGTTTTTAGATGATGTCATTGCTCCTGCATGTAAAGTTAAAGGTTCAATAATGATAGGACGTACAGGTACAAGCCCTCCCGCACGATAAAATGCGTCCTGTGCTAAAAGATGAGAATGGCCACAACCAAATAATTGGACAATTCCTCCGCGTTGAAGCCTTTGAACAATTAATTGTGCAGTTTCTTTTATTTGGGCATATTCTTGCTCCTTCACGACTTGCATTAACTTTTGTATTTCTAGAAAATATGCATCCATAGGATCACCTTTTTATTTCACTAATAAATTTGTATCGATCAGCTCTATAAGTACTTCGTACAAGCTCGAACGGAACTCCATCAGATAAATAACTTGTACGTTTAATAATTAACACAGGTGCAGTATGATTAATTTGCAAAAATTTACTATCTTCTTTTGGAACAATAGCTGCTTCCATTTGCTGAATAGCATTTCCAATTTTTTGATGGAATTTTGCTTCAATTAACGCATACAATGACCCCATTATTTTCTTTTCATCTAGTTCTGGATATACTTTCACAGGAATATACGTTCTTTCGATTGCCATTGGCTTAGAATCTGCACTACGAATTCGTACAACGAAGAATACCTCTTCGCCCGGTTCTAACATTAAATCTCCAGCAATATCAACTGGTGGTACGATTTTTTCAAAGCGTAAAACTTTACTACTTGGTTCCATCCCTCTTGCTCGCATATCCTCTGTGAAACTTGTTAATCCTTTTAGCGGTTGTTCTAATTTTGGATTAGCGACATATGTACCTCTCCCTTTTTCACGATACAGCAATCCGCTATTCACTAAATTAGTGATTGATTGACGAACAGTCATTCTACTAACATCAAACTGCATAGAAAGCTCTCGCTCAGAAGGTATATTTTCACCGATTTTGTATTCTTCTAAATAAATACGTTGTTTAATGATTTCTTCTATTTGTATATAAATAGGTATATGAGAATTTTTATCTAACAAGTGTTGCACCATCCTTATCGCCTCTTTACTTTCACTTCTCAAATACAACTTTACCCCGACAAATAGTTTTTTGTACATTTAAATGTTCATCTAGTAATACAAAATCTGCATCATAGCCTTCTGCAATACGACCTTTAGTTGCAAGCTGTAATTGCTTAGCAGCATTCGTAGAGGACATTGCGACAATTTCCTGCAATGAGCAATCGGTAACTGCTTTCATATTTTTTACTGCCTGCTCCATCGTTAGCACACTGCCCGCTAAAGCCCCATTAGATAAATGAGCCCCATCCTTAGAAACATGAACGGTTTGACCACCTAAATCATAATCACCATAATGTAAGCCTTTTGCCCGCATCGCATCTGTAATTAAGATAATACCATTCGCTCCTTTAATACGATACGCTAGCTTTACAGCTTGAGGATGGCTATGCACGAAATCAGCTATAATTTCAGTCTTTACCTGATCTTCTAAAAGCACTGCACCAACGACACCTGGTTGGCGATGATGGAAAGGGCGCATTTGGTTATATAAATGTGTAGCCTGCCTTACGCCCAATGCTACTGCCTTTTCCACCTCCTCAATTGATGCGTCAGAATGGCCAATGGAAGCAATAACATTTAACTCTTTTAACGATTCAATAAACGTAAAGCCTCCCTCTACCTCAGGTGCAATTGTGACTTGTTTAATGCGTTGCTTACTTATGTTCTGCCAGGATGTAAATTGCTCAGTAGACGGTAAAATAATGTATTCTATTGGCTGAGCTCCTGCCCGTTTTTTCGATACATATGGCCCCTCTACATGTATACCTAATAAGCTTGCCTCATCATCATTGTTTTCAAATTGAGCAACGTTGGATAAAGCGCTTTCAATTACTTCTATAGATTGTGTCATTGTTGTAGCAAGGAAGCCCGTAACACCTTCTTGTACTAAAGAACGTGCCATTTGATGTAATGCTAATTGTGTAGCATCCATCACATCATGCCCAGCAGAGCCATGTATGTGCATATCAATATAGCCAGGTAGCAGTAACCATTTTTTATCTTTGCCATCAATAATATGCTCAGCCTGATGAGATAAGGTATCGCTTATTTTAATAATCCTACCATTATCAATGAATACGTCGCCCTGAAACGGTTCTTCATCATGATTGACTATCGTAACATCGGAAATTAAAAGTGTATTCTTCAATAGATCACCCCCTAGTCATTTTTTGAGGAGCTTTGCTGAAGTTAACAAGCTATCATTTAATTTGGTATAGTTGTCTATACCAATTATATGACACTTTCACAAAAATAAAAAGTATTTTTTATATTTTCTAAATTTTTTAGATTTTTCACCATAACGTGAAGTTGATTTCCGTTCCGGCTGGGCGCTTTGTTGCTGACACTTCGCTTTCGCACAGATAAAACATTTGTCGCTGCCGCTTCGCTTTCGCGCAGATAAAACATTTGTTGCTGACGCCAAAGAGCAAAGCTTCCTGGGGTGTCCGATGAGCCGCTTGGGGCAATAGGATGTTGGTCACGAAGGCGTTATCACAGGATGTGATGATTTTAGCCTTCGTTCCTCTATCGCTAATCCCCAAGGAGTCGCCCAGTCTCCACTCCAATCAACTTATACACAAAGTATAGTTTTTACAAATGTAATTCCAATTGACGAGAATGCGTTAATTATCATTCAATTTCTTTGTTCTATCTCAGTAATTTATATCCACGCCTTATTTATCACCTGCTAAAGCAATTCTTTTATTAAAAATCGATTGTACAAATTGCTCTTTATATGTTGTATATTCATCAATCCCCTTTAAATTGCTGTTAAGGAAGTTTAATTTTAACTTTTCATACTGTCTTTTGATCTCTTCGTTTGTATTTAAATAATCTCTAAAAAACAATAAATCACACCACTTTTTTTCTTGATAATTCACCAAATGAACAAAATGTGTTTTGACTTCAAATGTGTCATCTGTAAACTTTGCAAATACAATTTCTGCTGGTCTTTCTACACGCAATCTATAAAAACCAGCTTTTCTCATTTCTTTTAAAAATGACTCTGAAATATTATCAATATCATCGACGCCCATTAAAATATCAATGATCGGCTTTGCCTTAATCCCATCAATCGATGTACTACCAATATGTTGAATACGATCAAATTGGATATTTGTATGTTCTATAATCTCGGAACGAACTCGTTTAAATTCATTTTTCCATTCATTATCATATGGCACAATTTTTACTTCATTCTTTTTTAAGCCAAGAATCATTGTCATTTCCCCTCTACAAATAACAAATTTGTTCTATTATAAGTCTTGCTTGTGCGGTTGTCTTTTTGAATAACCCTTTAATCGCACTAAAAAAGGAGCTAATTTTACGCTCCTTTTTGTGGTTATTTACTATGTATGACGAATCCCGATTGTGCCGTTATGCCAAGAAACATTCGTTTTGAACCCGCAATTCGCAGGGGGGTGCCTGCTTTGCAGCTTTAAACGTCCCGCTCCGCGTGGGGCTTGTTTGCGACTACAAAATGAAGGCTCCCGATTCTAAAATGTTCGGTCAAAACTGTTAAGTAGAGCTAGCAATTAAACAAACACTTCAGGATTCGTATTACTGTTATAATAGCATTCTTTGTCTGATAATTCAAACTATTTTCTTTAAAAAAATCTACATTCTTGCGAAAACGCAAAAAATACCTAGATTCTCAACAAATTTCGCTAGAGAATCCAGGTATTTCGTAGTATTAATTATCTTTTAAATGTTTTAATCGCTAAATTTAACTCATTCAATTGCTCTAAAGAAACCTCACTTGGTGCATTCGTTAATAAGCAGCTTGCACTTGCAGTTTTCGGGAATGCAATTGTATCACGTAAGTTAGTGCGGCCAGCAAGTAGCATTACGAAGCGGTCAAGACCAAATGCAAGACCTCCATGTGGTGGTACACCGTATTCAAATGCTTCTAATAAGTAGCCAAATTGAGCTCTTGCTTCTTCTTCTGTGAAACCAAGTAAATTAAACATTTTTTCTTGTAATTCACGTTCATAAATACGTAATGAACCTCCACCAAGCTCATAACCATTTAATACGATATCGTATGCTTGCGCACGGACAGCTGCAGGATCAGTTTCCATTAATGGAATATCTTCGTCAAATGGACGTGTGAATGGATGGTGCGCTGCATAATAGCGACCGTCTTCCTCAGAGTACTCTAATAATGGCCAATCTGTGATCCATAGGAATGCAAATTCTGATTCATCGATTAAGCCTAATTCTTGGCCTAATTTCGTACGAAGTGCTCCTAAAGATGCTGCTACAACAGGCGCCTTATCAGCAACGAATACTAAAATATCGCCCACTTCAGCTTTCATACGCTCGATTAACGCAGCTGCTAAAGCATCGTCAAAGAATTTTGCAATCGGGCCGTTTAAACCTTCTTCCGTTACTTTTAACCAAGCAAGACCTTTTGCTCCATAAATACCAACGAATTTTGTTAGCTCGTCCATGTCTTTACGAGAGTATTTATCTGCTGCACCTTTAATATTGATACTCTTTACTTGCTTACCTTGTGCTACTGTATCAGCAAACACTTTGAAATCACAGCCATCAAAAATATCATTTAAAGCAACTAGCTCTAAGCCGAAACGTACGTCAGGTTTATCTGAGCCGTAACGATCCATTGCTTCTTGATATTTCATACGTTGGAATGGAGCAGGGATATCAATGCCTTTTACTTCTTTCATAACTGCTTGGATTAAGCGTTCGTTCGTTTCAATAATTTCTTCTTGCGTTAAAAAGCTTGTTTCAATATCAACTTGTGTAAACTCTGGCTGACGGTCAGCACGTAAGTCCTCATCACGGAAGCAACGTGCGATTTGGAAGTATTTTTCGAAACCAGACACCATTAATAATTGCTTAAATAGCTGTGGTGATTGTGGTAATGCATAAAATTCACCTTCATGAACACGTGATGGCACTAAATAGTCACGAGCACCTTCTGGAGATGATTTTGTTAAAATTGGCGTTTCTACTTCTAAGAAGCCTTCGTTTTGTAAGAAGTTACGAATTGTACGAGTAACGTCTGAACGCATTTTGAAAGTATCAAACATCACAGGACGACGAAGGTCAAGATAACGATATTTTAAACGTAAATCTTCAGATACGTCAGTGCGATCTTCGATTTGGAATGGTGTTGTTTTTGCCGTATTAATAACGACTAATTTTGTTGCTTCTACTTCAATTTTGCCGTTTGGTACATTTGGGTTGATTTGATCTTCTGCACGAAGGATAACTGTCCCTTCCACTTCGATTACGTACTCACTACGCACTTTATCGGCTAAAGCATGTGCTTCTGCTACATCCGGGCTAAACACAACTTGTGTGATTCCAGTACGGTCACGTAAATCAATGAAAATTAAACCACCTAGGTCGCGGCGACGTTGTACCCACCCTTTTAATACGACTTTTTCGCCTTTTAATGCTTCTGAAAGTTCATTACTAGCATGTGTTCTTGTTGCCATTATTTAATTCCTCCAAAATTTATTTGGCTCATCACCATAACTCAGGGTTGATTTATCCACATGACATATGTTTTCACAAAATGTCATCCCAACTTCGGTGATGAACGCGTTTATTTTACTTATGTAGCATACAGTTCCTACTAAATAGAGAATTGATGCCAAGGAAAATTAGCAGTTCATTAGATGAATTATCTGTCCAAATGACGTAGATATGATTCATTTGGACAGATAATCCTGTATTGATTTATAAACGATTTATGTTTTAACAGTTTCGCTTATTGTTTTAATAGGTAGTTCACTAACTCTGAGAACGCTACTTTTTGTTGTTCACCTGTTTCCATATGTTTAACAGTAGCTACCTGCTCTTCAAGCTCTGTTTCGCCTAAAACAATCGTATATTTCGCACCTAAACGGTCTGCTGATTTCATTTGAGCTTTCATTTTGCGATCTAAATAATCCATCTCTGTAGAAATGCCCTTAGCACGGAAGGTACTTATTAATTCTACCGTTTTTAGCTTCGCTTCTTCGCCCATAGCAATCATATAGACATCGAGTCCTGATGCTGTGTCTAATTCAACACCTTCAGCTTCAAGCGCAAGCAACAAACGCTCAATACTTAATGCGAAACCGATACCTGGTACTTCTGGTCCACCAATTTCTTGTACAAGGCCATTATAGCGACCCCCACCACAAAGTGTAGTAATGGCTCCAAAGCCAGAAGCCGTTGACATAATTTCAAAAGTCGTATGATTGTAATAATCAAGACCTCTTACAAGATTTGGATCGACCTCATACGAAATTCCCAGAGTATCTAAGTACGTTTTAACTTGAGCGAAATATGCTGCTGACTCCTCAGTTAGGAAATCAGTTAATGCAGGTGCAGATTGCATTAATGGGTTCTCGCGGTCTACCTTACAGTCTAAAATACGTAGTGGGTTTTTTTGCAAACGATTTTGGCAGTCTGAACAAAACTCATGAATATGTGGTTCGAAGTGTTGTAGCAGTGCTGTACGGTGTGTATCACGTGTTTCTTTGTCGCCTAGTGAATTAATGACTAATTTTAAATCCTTTAAACCTGCTGATTCATAGACATCCATTGCTAGTGCAATAACTTCTGCATCAATCGCTGGGTCAGCTGAACCAATTGCTTCTACCCCAAATTGAACAAATTGACGGTAGCGCCCTGCTTGTTGACGTTCATAACGGAACATTGGTCCTATATATGAAAGCTTTACTGGTTGATCCGGTGCACCAAACATTTTATGCTCAACATAAGCACGAACTACACCAGCTGTATTCTCCGGACGTAATGTTAACGAACGGCCACCGCGATCTTCAAATGTGTACATTTCTTTTTGAACAACATCTGTTGTTTCACCGACACCACGTGCAAATAAATCTGTTTGCTCAAAAATTGGTGTGCGAATTTCATTGTAGCGATAGACACGACAGATATCACGGATAACCGCTTCTATCTTTTGCCATTTTTCTGATTGACCAGGCAAAATATCTTGTGTCCCTCGTGGCACTTTAAAACTCATAGAAAAACCTCCTTTATTAATTGCTTATGAGCAAGCTGTCTTCTGGACTTCTGTTATTTTTTGTCCACTAAAAAAGCCCTCGCCTCCTTGCGTTATGCAAGGGACGAGAGCTGTACAAGCTTCCGCGGTTCCACCCTAGTTGACGCATCAAATACATGCGTCCTCCTCCTAATCGGATAACGGCCGATTCCGTTTTTTCCTACTAAGCAATACTTTTCAGAAAAAAGCCTCTCAAGTGTTATTCACAATATACATTTTTGTAGGAAAGATTTCAGCCTAGGTCTTTCCCTCTCTTCTCCAATAGAGGTATTTGCTACTTGCTTGGTCATAAGCGGTTAATCATTTTTTGATTACCCTTTATGTTAGTCACAACAAAAGGCAATGTCAACTGTTTTTATTTTTTTTACAATACATTCGATAAAATAACAAATTCCATTACCTTTTTCCCACGAATTCTATTACTAAAGCATGGTAAAATAGCACAAGATAGGAGGAATCTGATGAGGACAAAACTTTTAAATATTAGTATCATCTTCGTGTTAGTGCTAATGATTGCAATTCCAAGTATGAACAATATTCAAAGAGCACTAGCAGACACCAGTGATTTAAAAGTAACTGGAACGATTCTTCATTTACGTGAGGGACCTGGACTGTCTTATCCAATCATTACGACATTAGATGAGGGTGATTCGCTAACTTCTATTAGTCGTGAGGGTGACTGGATTCAAGTAAAAGCAGGCGATTACGAAGGTTGGGTAGCATCTTGGCTAACAGCTTCAATAAACGATAAACAAACGGTTGATCAAACGTTGATTTCACAAGTTGATCGTCTAAATATTCGTACTGAGCCTGACATATCTTCAGCAGTTCTTGGACAATTATCAATAGGCAGCCAAGCTAAACTTATTGAAAAAAATGGCGAATGGGCAAAAATAGATTGGAACGGACTAGTAGGTTGGGTATCTACTGACTATGTTACAATCAATGACCTACCTGAAAAAAAAGCTAAAGCTGAGGCTAAGACTGATGAACCTAAAGTTGAAGTTTCTACAAAAAAAATCAACAAAGATACAACATTTACAGTTTTAGTAGATGCACTTAATGTGCGCCAAAATCCCGACTTAAATGCTAAAAAAATAGGAACAGCTTCAAATGGACAAGCCTTTAAAGTGCTGGCTCAAGAGCATAATTGGGTACAAATTCAATATAACGAAAATAAAGCAGGTTGGGTTTATAGCTTTTATGGTACTTTTTCAAATAATGATAAAACGACATCAAAATCTGCTTCTTCTTCCTCAGAGCTTGAATCTGTCACAATCCTTTATAATGGGACAAACCTACGGACAGATGCAACAACAACTGCTGATGTTGTTGAACGTGTAGATGCTGGTAAAACCTACCCTATTGTAGGCGCAAAAAATGATTTTTATGAAATACAAGTAGATGACAAAACTGCATTTGTGGCGAACTGGGTCGTTACTACTACTTCGTCGGGCAAACCCGCTACTGCTATAAAAAAAGATAAATCTACACCACGCAAGAAAGGCACTTTAAATGGGCTAACTATCGTCGTAGATGCTGGACATGGGGGAAATGATCACGGCACTACCGGACAACGTGGCACAAATGAGAAGGAAATTACATTGAAAACAGCTTCGCTTCTAGCTTCAAAGTTGAGTGCTGCTGGAGCAAATGTTGTCATGACTAGAGAATCAGATGAATATGTTGCACTCCGTAAACGCGTATCAATTGCACACCAGTATGAGGCAGATGCTTTTATCAGTATTCACTATGATGCAACAGACGATAGCTCCATTAATGGCTTCACCTCATATTATATGAACAGTAATCAACAAGGTCTTGCAGAGGCAATAAATAATGGACTTTCCAATAAAATCGATTTAAAGAATCGTGGTACCCAACAAGGAAATTATTTAGTTCTACGAGAAAATCGTCAACAAGCTGCCCTCATTGAGCTAGGATACTTAAGTAATGGTAGTGAGGAACGTGCTATTACAAACGCTAAATTCCGTGAACAAGCTACTCTCGGCATCTACCAAGGTATTTTAAATTACTTTAACGAAGATCAATAAAAATCAATTATACCTCAGCATAATTGCGTTCGGAAAGGAGTGAAACTTGAATAGGTGGGGACTTTCTCATCTCCACTTATTCATAGTCTTCACCAATCGAGCATTAATGTGGGATAAATAAATAAGCTGCAAAGGAAATAAGCATTATACTTCCCTTGCAGCTTTTTTATTATGATCAATTAATTATGAGACTGTTTTAAATGACTCTTTCGTTATAGTAGTCATAAGTTGATAGAAAGTTATGATGTTTGCCGAATGTATTGCAAACGATAGATGTTCATACAAACAGGTCTTAGGTTTCAGTACTCACTGTCTAACACACGCTTAAACGCAAAAGGTCTCCAACTTACATTACATGGATATAGGGGTCCTTTATGCGCTTATTTTTTCATTGTTGCTAGCGTCACCCATACAATTTCTTTCATACTAATGAAAAATGGCGTACGGCTAACCTCTAAAACAATATCGTCAGGTAATACAGAGATTAATTTTCCTTGCTGAATATTTTTCTTAGTTTGCACTACAATTGCCTGACCAATCATCATGTTAAGAGTTTCGTATAAATATGGATTTGATATGCTTCCTACCTGCGTCATCTTTAATACACTTCCTTCCTACAAAACTAACCATACTTTTTAATGTATGAAGGAATCATAGGAAATGTACCATTTATTTAGACTCAAGAAGTATTGTGATAGGGCCATCATTTGTCAGTGCAACATCCATCATTGCACCGAATATTCCTGTTTCCACATGTAAACCGTGTTCACGTAAGGCATTATTAAAAGCCTCCCATAACGGTTCCGCAACTTCTGGTTTTGCTGCACTTGTAAAACTTGGACGATTCCCTTTTTTTGCATCCCCATACAATGTAAATTGCGAGACGGATAAAATAGCCCCTCCATGCTCTAAAATGGAATGATTCATTTTTCCATCAGCATCTTCCCAAAGGCGGAGATTTGCTACTTTTTTCGCTAAATATTCAACATCCTCTTGCGAGTCCCCGTGTGTAATGCCGACCAGAAGAACATAACCGCTATCAATAGCTCCCGTTACTTTTCCGTCTACCGTAACAGAGGCTGCTTTACTACGTTGTAAAACTACTTTCATTTTTTAAAACCTCAATTCTCCTATTGTATGCACCAGAATCTCCATTTTCGGTACATAACAAAGTTGCTACTGCCCAACCATTCCAATTAGTTAATAACACGTTGTACGGAATATATATCAGGTGTTTGCTTAATACGTTCCACTACTTTATGCAAATGCGAAATATTTGAAATCGAAATCGTTAAATGAATCGTTGCCATTTTATCACGGTCTGCACGACCACTCACTGCTAAAATATTCGTTTTCGTTTCGCTAACAATTTGCATGATTTCATTTAAAATCCCTGGTCTATCGAAGGCTGAAACTTCAATATCGACAGGATATTCTTTTTTCTCAGGAGTAAGTCCATGTTCCCATTCAACCTCTATTAAGCGCTCCTGCTCATCATCAACTTGAATATTTGGACAGTCCGCACGGTGCACTGAAACACCTCTACCTTTTGTAATGAAACCTACAATTTCATCTCCTGGAACTGGCGTACAACAACGTGAAAGTCGAATAAGCATATTGTCGATATCTTTTACGATAACACCCGATTCCGTACGTTTTTGTGGAATAGGGTTTTTCATTTTTTGTTCAATTTTCTCTAGCGCTTCTTCCTGTTCACGCTCTTTGCGACGTTTTTCCGCTAGACGATTAACAACTTGCTGAGCTGTAATTCCATTCATGCCAACAGCTGCATACAAATCTTCTTCATTTGTATAGTTGAATTTTTCACATACTCGCTTCAAGTTGTCCGCTGACATTGTTTCTTTCACATCAAAACCTTGTGCACGGATTTCCTTTTCTATCATCTCTTTACCTTTGATGATATTTTCCTCACGAAGATGACGTTTGAAAAACTGCTTTATTTTATTTTTCGCCTGTGAGGATTGGGCTATTTTTAGCCAATCGCGACTCGGACCAAATGATTGCTTAGACGTTAAAATTTCAATAATATCTCCCGTTTTTAACGGTGTATCAAGTGGCACCATTTTACCATTGATTTTTGCGCCAATTGTACGATTCCCAACTTCTGAATGCACACGGTATGCGAAGTCGATAGGTACAGAGCCTGCTGGTAATTCAATGACATCTCCTTCAGGTGTGAATACATAGACCATATCAGAGAATAAATCAAATTTTAAAGATTCCATAAATTCTTCAGCATTAGAAGATTCATTTTGGAATTCCAAAATTTCTCGGAACCATGTTAATTTTTGGTCGACATTTTGTTTTACATGATCAACTTTTTTACCTTCTTTATACGCCCAATGCGCTGCAATCCCGTACTCGGCAATTTTATGCATTTCCTTCGTACGAATTTGAACTTCTAATGGGTCACCATAAGGACCAATTACTGTCGTATGCAGGGATTGATATAGGTTTTGTTTTGGCATCGCAATATAATCTTTAAAACGTCCAGGCATTGGCTTCCATAATGTATGCACAATCCCAAGTACGGCATAGCAATCTTTAATACTATCGACAAGTACACGAATGGCTAATAAATCATAAATCTCGTTGAATTGTTTCTTTTGTAACACCATCTTACGATAAATACTGTAAATATGTTTTGGGCGACCATAAACATCCGCGTCAATTTCAACATCTGTAAGCTGTGACTTCATCTCAGCCATTACATTGTCTAAATATGCCTCACGCTCATCACGTTTTTTCTTCATAAGACTGACAATGCGATAATATTGCTGTGGATTTAAATAACGAAGAGCCGTATCCTCAAGCTCCCATTTAACAGTCGAAATCCCAAGACGATGCGCAAGTGGTGCAAAAATTTCAAGCGTTTCTTTAGAAATACGGCGTTGTTTTTCGGCTGGTAAATGCTTTAACGTGCGCATATTATGGAGGCGGTCTGCCAGTTTAATTAAAATGACACGAATATCCTGCGCCATAGCTACAAACATTTTTCGATGATTTTCTGCTTGTTGCGCCTCTTTAGATAAATATTTAATTTTCCCTAGCTTTGTTACACCGTCAACAAGCATCGCAACCTCTTCGCCGAATTCACGAACCAAATCGTCACGCGTAAAATCCGTATCCTCTACAACATCATGTAAAAAACCAGCCGCAACTGTTTCAGGATCCATTTGCAATTCAGCTAAAATACCAGCTACTTGCACAGGATGAATAATATACGGTTCACCCGAGCTTCGGAATTGCTCGATATGGGCATCCCTTGCTAATTCATATGCTTTTTTCACGAATGCGACATTTTCCGCATTCATGTAGGATTTGACTAACTCAAAAACGTCCTCGGGAGTCAAAATTTGCTCTTTCGCCATAACATGTCCACCTTGCTCGTCAAATTTTTCAGATTAGATATAAACTTAATTGTATAAAATTTTATGGGCTATTGTAAAGTAACTGTGTCATTTTGTTTAGTTATTCTCGTGAACAATGTGAGAAATAGAAAAAATATTCTCGGAAATGAATAAAAAGACCCTTTGCGAATGCAATATTCGCATAGAGTCTCTCTTCTTGTATCATAGTTGTTAGCTTATTTATTATACGCTACCGCAATTTTTGTACCAACTACTGCATTATTTTTTACTAATGCAATATTGGCAACAAGGCTTTTACCTTCTGTTAATTCTTTAACTTTTCCAAGTAAGAATGGTGTCACGTTTTTACCTTGAATACCGTTTTCTTCTGCTTCTACTAAAGCTTTTTCAATGATTTCAGTAATGAATGAATGCTCAAGCGCTTCAGACTCTGGAATTGGGTTAGCAATGACAGCTCCGCCTTTTAAGCCTAATTGCCATTTTGCACGTAGCATTTCTGCCACTTCCTCTGGTGTATCAATCTGGAAGTTTACATCAAAACCACTTTGACGTGTATAGAATGCTGGTAGCTCATCTGTACCATATCCAACAACTGGTACACCTTTTGTTTCAAGATATTCTAAAGTTAAGCCAATATCTAAAATAGACTTAGCACCCGCACAAATTACAGCAACATTTGTTTGTGCTAATTCTTCTAAATCTGCTGAAATATCCATTGTTGTTTCAGCACCACGGTGTACGCCGCCAATACCGCCAGTTACAAAAATTTCAATACCAGCTAGCTCCGCACAAATCATTGTTGCAGCTACAGTTGTAGCTCCTAATTTTTTTGATGCTAAAAGATAGCCTAAGTCGCGACGAGATGCTTTTGCGACACCTTGTGCATTGCCGAACATTTCAAGTTCTTCATCAGATAAACCAATTTTAATTTTACCGTCGATTAATGCAATTGTTGCTGGTACTCCACCATTATCACGAACAATTTGTTCCACTTCACGTGCTGTTTGTACATTTTGTGGATATGGCA
Source organism: Lysinibacillus sp. CTST325 (assembly GCF_054665055.1). Taxonomy (NCBI): domain Bacteria; kingdom Bacillati; phylum Bacillota; class Bacilli; order Caryophanales; family Bacillaceae; genus Lysinibacillus; species Lysinibacillus sp. CTST325. Next base: position 257,950 of record NZ_BAAFHO010000003.1, read on the forward strand.
TTCCGTGAGAAATAATTGTTGATTCTAATGCTACGATTGGTAAGCCTTTTGCTTGTCCTGCTTTTACTTCTTCTGATAATACGATAAATTCTTTCATGTGTTATTCCTCCATTTCACTGTTTAACAAATCAACTGATAGCTCAGGTCTTACTGTATATGGGGATGCAAGCGTATTTTTGGCATTCGTTAAACCTGCATCAATACATGTTGCAAAGGATTGCCCCGTAAGCCAGCTATGGATTACAGCACTGACAAAGGCGTCTCCTGCACCTGTTACATCTTCAATTTTTTCAATAGCTTTAGCCGCGTAATGACTTGGCTTCGTTGTAGTGGAAGCTGCATACACACCCTTGCTACCCGCAGTAATAATTACCTGGTCAGCACCTAATGTAAGAAGTTGCTGTAAAGCCTTTTCATAATGCACAGAGTTTTCGATTTTATGACCAACAATCGTCTCTGCTTCATCTGTGTTACAAATAAACCATGTTACACCTTGCAACGTATCGGGTAATCGATTCATTTTTGGTGAAGATACCGGTACGATGACAAACGGAATGTCACGGGCAATTGCAACCTGCTGTATGTAAGCCACTGTTTCCTTTGGACAGTTTAAGTCCATAATAAAGCAGCCCGCATTCATGAGCATTGCCTCATGTTTTTTTAGCAAACTTGGCAATAAAAGATCATATACTTCCATATTTGCTACTGCTAGTGCTAGCTCGCCCCGCTCATCCATAACCGCAGTATAGGAACCAGTCGCAGCGTCTGGTAACTGCTCTACATAACGTAAATTCATAAATGGCTCTGAAGCTTCTTGGATCACTTGCCAATCAGCATCTTTGCCGGCGGTAGTTAGCAATGTTACTTGATGATTTAATCTGCCTAAGTTTTCAGCAATGTTTCGTCCAACACCACCTACACTAAATGAAGAGCTTGCAGGATTGGATGTACCGAACTGGACATTCCCCTTCACATGAAATTTTCGGTCAAGATTGGCTCCGCCGATACAAATGATTTCATTTTCCTCAGGCAAAATATACGCACGGCCTACAATTTTCCCCTGCTTCGTTAAGCTCGACACTAAATTAGCAAGGACTGGTCGTGATAGATTCATCTTATCGGCCATCTCTTGTTGAGACATAAACGGATTCTGGCGAATTAATGCAAGGACCGCCTGTTCTCTTTCATTCATAGCATCACCTTTTATTATATTTGTTTACATTATAAACTTTTGTTTGATTGATGTCAAAAAAATTTTTAATAAAAAAAGTTGAAGCCCATATGATACTGGCTTCAACTTTTTTTGTGATAACTATTGCTTCAATGAAATTAAGGTGTCGTGTTAAATCAGTATAGCTTTTCGGTATAAAGAGGGGTGCGATAGCGCAGTGTAACGTAGCGACAGCAACCAATGTTTTTTTGCGTGAAAGCGATAGCGGCGGAAATCGGGTTTTTGCGGCGTTCCTTGCTTGGTTGGCGGCGCAATTTTATGTTTTAGCGGCGTTCTCCCTTTGGTTAGCGGCGCAACTCTCTCTTTTAGCGGCGTTCTCCTTTGGTTAGCGGCGCAATTCTCTCTTTTAGCGGCGTTCTCCCTTTACTTAGCGGCGCAACTCTCTCTTTTAGCGGCGCAACTCTCTCTTTTAGCAGCGTTCTCCCTTTTGGTTAGCGGCGAATTCCAATATAAGCTAGGCAAATTTTTTCTGTGCGAAAGCGAAGCAATTGTGAAATCGCTGATAAAATTTCGAGAACCGACGATAGCATCAAGAATCGCACCAACAGGAAAGGAATTAACCTAGTTATCAAGTATTAGCATGATGAGGTGTTTGTTTTTTCACGATGATGACAAATAAACTTGCCAATGCACAGAACATCCCAGCAAGGAAAAAGGCCCAAGTATATGAATTGAAAAACTTATAGATGAGGCCTCCACCATAGGCAGCAACTGCTGCTCCTGCTTGATGTGATGCGAAAATCCACCCATAAATAACGCCACTTTTATTTGCACCAAAAATTTGTCTAGAAATACTAATCGTTGGGGGTACTGTAGCAATCCAATCTAATCCATAAAATATTGTAAAGATTGTCAGTAAAGTGAGCGACCCTTGCATTAATGCATACGGAAGTAAAAGCAGAGACGTTCCTCTTAAAAGGTAATACCAAAACAATAACCATCGATTATCAAAACGATCAGACAGCCACCCGGATAAAGTAGTACCTACAAGATTAAACACTCCCATAAAAGAAAGAAAGGATGCAGCGGTTACTAAAGGGACACCAAAGCTAATACAGTATGAAACAAAATGAGTACCAACTAGCCCACTAGTTGAAAGTCCACAAATAAAAAAACTTCCCGCTAATAACCAAAATTCTTTCTTCTTTATTGCCTCAAATAAACCATCAAAAGCAATACTAATCGGATTTTTCTTATGATTCTCTTGTTGCATTTCTAAATCTTCTTCCATTCCATAAGGAAGAATCCCAATATCCTGTGGTTTATTTTTAATAAATATTGAAATAGTGATGAACATAACAATACTTAGAAAGAGAATTAATCCAATCGCCCATCGCCAAGAATAATGTTCAATAATAATCGCCAATATAGGGAGGAGAATTAGCTGCCCTGTTGCAGTACTAGCCGTTAATATCCCTACTGCCAATCCTCTACTTTTCACAAACCAATGATTGGCTACATACGGACTTAACACCGTTAAAAAAAGACTTGCTCCTAAACCAATAATACCGCCCCATATAACGATTAACTGCCATGATTGAGTCATGAAAAGCGTAAGCATCATGCCCATGAATAATGTAGCCATCGCACCTAGCATCATTTTCTTTAAACCTACTATTTCTAGTAATGCTGCCATAAACGGACCCGAAAAACCATATAAAAATAGACTCACCGCAAAAGCTAAGGCAATTAAAGATCGATCCCAATTAAATTCTTTTTCAAAGGAGTCTATAAATACCCCTGATGATGACATTGTAATCCCTGCAACAATAATTGAGAAAAAGGTTACGACTAAAATAAACCAGCTATAATGAATACGCTTCATCTTGACACCTTCATTTCTTGAAAGATTTTTTAAATACTCTTTAATAAAAAAGATTACAACTCGATATATGTATATGCATATATTATCGGGGTAAATGTCTTTCAAAAACATGTATATACATATATAATCTTAGTAATCGGTTTTATTACTGTCAAGAAACATTTTCCAACTTAACAAAATAAATCAATAGGGATACTATAATATTGAACCAACTCGAAAAGGAGTGCGGAGCAATGAAGAATATAGATTACACACAAATATGTGTATGTGCAAACCTTCGAAAAAAAACACGAGTCGTGACACAATTGTATGATAAATTACTACAGCCCACTGGTTTAAAAGTTACACAATACTCAATGCTAGCAAATATCGATCATCAACAATCAGTTTCCATAAGTCGACTAGGTGAAATTTTGTTGCTCGATCAAACAACCATTACGCGCAATATTAACTTGTTAAAGCAAAATGGCTATGTGGATTTAACAAGAGATTCACAAGATGCTCGAACAAAAATCATTACATTAACTGATAAAGGGCTTGAAAAATTAAACGAGGCTGCTCCAATTTGGCAAGATATCCAAGAAAGAATTATCAATGATATCGGCTTAGAAAAATACAATGATTTTTATGAAACATTGAAAACTATGCAAAAAATAATTCAATCTTATAATGAAGAATAAATAAACGGACCTAAACAAAAAAATCCATTTTGAACATGATTGATCAAAATGGATTCTTAAAGTTGTTCTAGAGCTATTATGCCGATGAAATTAAGGTGTCATATTAAATAAAATATGGCTCTGATTTCGCACAAAAATCACTTGTTGCTGCCGCTACGTTTATTTATACATATTTTTATTATAAATTAGAGTGATATGCCAGAAGATGCACACTAAGTGAAACCGTTGTTTTGCCGAAGTAAAGAAGTCACCCTAGCATAGTTCCCCTTTTGACAAGATAATTGCTTGCCCACCTACCATAACTCTTGGATTATTTTTATTTATTAATTTTGTAAAGATATTAGAAGGTCTGCCCATACTATGCCCTTGGAGGAACGAGTACTCTTGATCAAATTCATTTAGTATGTGGTTATGAAAAAGATAATAAGTTAATGCCCCATTTGAAGTACCTGTTGCAGCTTCCTCATCAATGCCATAGAGTGGGCAAAAGTTTCTACTCTCTGCTATCCCTTCTTCTGTATCGAGCGTAAATGCATGAACGCCCCCCACTTTATTGATCTTTGAAAATTCAGCAAGTGCTTTAAAATCAGGATTTAAAGCATACAAATCATTCTTTGTTTTTATTGGAAGCATTATATCCCAAAGACCAGTGCTCGCTGCTTGAGGTACTAGATTGAAATTTATATCTCCTATTTGGCTTTTATCAATTTTGAAAAGGCTAGACAACCGATCATAATCATCGAATATTTTTCCTAACTGAGGTTCAGCTTGCTCCATCATTATAAATGATTGATTCACTTCAACAGCAAGTGTGCCTGCGAGTGTGTTCATAAAATATGTATTATTATCTTCAATAGCACAACTGTCTAATAATGCCTTAAAGGATGCAATAGTAGCATGTCCACAAAGTTCAACCTGTGTAGTCGGTGTAAAAAACTTTATGTCAAAATTTTTATTGTCTATTTTTTTAATAAATGCTGTTTCTGAAAAATGAACTTCTGCAGCAAATTTCTGCATAAACTCTTCATCTAAATTTTCATAAATTACTACACCTGCTGGATTACCACCAAATTTTGTTTCAGTAAAAGCATCAATTACATAATATGACAAAGCCAACTCCCCCTTACTCTTGAATTTAAAATGTTTTTAATACTTACTATATCGATTAATCTCTTTATAAATAAAAAACGCCACAAAAATGTGACGCTTTTCATATTATTGTATGACTCTTCTGCAAAACGAGAGGCTGATTTCCGTTCCGGCTGGGCGCTTTCCCGGAGAAGGAGTCTAGTCTTCACTCCAGTCAACCAAATCATTAATTAATATTCAATAAGTGTTTTTATGTTTAAGTCGCCAAGTTTTGCACGACCATTCAGCTCTTTTAACTCGATTAGGAATGCACAGCCAACAACTTGACCACCTAATTGTTCAACTAAACGCACTGTCGCTTCAACTGTACCACCAGTCGCAAGTAAATCATCACAGATTAATACTTTTTGACCTGGTTTAATCGCATCTTTGTGCATTGTTAGCGTATCTTTACCGTACTCAAGACCGTAGTCAGCACTAATGACTTCACGTGGTAATTTTCCTGGTTTACGAACAGGCGCAAAACCAATTTCAAGTGCATAAGCAACTGGACATCCGATTATGAAGCCACGAGCCTCAGGACCTACCACAATTTCAGCACCTAATTCTTTTGCGTAACTTACGATTTGGTCTGTTGCATACTTGTATGCAGCACCGTTATCCATAATTGTTGTAATATCTTTGAAGCTAATGCCCTCTTTCGGCCAGTTTTCAACCGTTGTTACGTATTGCTTTAAATCCATGTTATTGTTCCTCCTACGAAACTTATTCGTATATTAATGTAATCGTTCATCAAACCATTGTTTTAATTCTATATAAGGGGCATATACTAGCTTCTGCTCCATTTCAATCTGTTCTGAACGCTGTTTGTAAGACGGTGCCTCTGTAAGTGCCTGTTTTGGTGCATTCACGTTGACAGTCGTCAGTCCACTCTCCATTTTAACAAAATCAAGCTCAAAAAACACCTGTGTCATAAATTTTAATGCATCTAACGGCCAACCTGTATGCTTAGCTAATTCAGCTAAATGCATATTTAATGGGAAAGCAGGACGATTTTTCAAAAACTTATAATACCAGGAGAATTGCTCACGTGTAGGCAATCCATTGAAATACTGAGAATCAGGCATGTAAAAGTGTGCATATATACGAGAAGGCGCTGTTTTTCGTAAGACATTTTCTAACATTTGAACATTTTGTGGCAAATCCAATAGCACGATATAATTGCTTTGTTCTACATTCGAAAGCGTAGGGTCCACTGCTAGGATTGGTACACCAATTAGCGACTCGTAATAGGTAATCGTCTCTGGACGGAAGGCGATAAATGTTGCCTCCTCTTTTGGGACCGTATTTAACCAACGTGATGTTTGGCGAATACCACGAATATCAAATAATTGCCATTCTGTCGTTTGGACATCCTCTATCATAAATTGAGCTTTTTTACGCCCTTGCCATTCGTTAATTTGTAAATCCCCAGTAAATGATACTTTTATTCCATATGTTAACTCGTCGTGTAAATGTCCTTTATTGAATCCGACACTATCCAATTTTTCATAGCCATCCGTCAATTCCATTTTTATATGATTTTCTGCTGCTCCAATTTTCCGCATGGAGGATATTTCCACATCTTCGAGCACATAAACAGGCTTCGGAAAATCCGTACCATATGGACCAAGCGTTGAAATCTCTTCAATAGCATCTGCTGAAATTTCATCCATTTTTAGTGGTATATCAATATTGAGTACAGGTGTCAATTGTTCTTCTGATAAACATTCCCTTGCTTGAGCATCTAAGCGTGATCTTAATTCATCTACATGCTCAATAGATAATGTCATCCCCGCCGCCATAGGATGCCCACCAAAATGAGGTAATATATCTCGATTTTTCGCTAGTTCATTAAATAAATGGAAGCCTTCAATACTACGAGCTGAACCTTTAGCTGTCCCTTTTTCATAGTCAAGTGACAGTACAATTGTAGGACGATAATAGAGCTCTACAAGACGGGACGCGACAATCCCTACTACTCCAGCATTCCAGCCTTCTCCAGCAATAACTAAAACGAGTGAATCCCCGATTTTTTTATCTGATTCAATGAGAGCAACGGCCTCATCTGTAATACTCTTTACAATATCTTTGCGTTCACTATTACACGCATTAAGTTGTTTCGCTAATGCTATTGCTTTAGCATTATCTTCAGCCATTAATAACTCTACACCTGGTGCGGCTTCCCCCAGACGACCAACTGCATTTAAGCGCGGTCCAAAATAAAAACCGATTGTTTCCTCGCTAATTTTTGCTTGTTCTGCACTGGCTACTTCACACATTGCTTGTACCCAAGGGCTGAGTGAGCGGCGCATTTCTTCTATTCCTCGTTTTACTAAGTAGCGGTTTTCATCAACTAGTGGTACTAAATCCGCTACCGTTCCAACAGCTACATATTCAATTAAATGCGTTGGCAGTTCTCCATATAGAGCATGTGCTAACTTAAAAGCTACCCCCACACCTGCAAGCTCACCAAATGGATAATGTCCTTCTGGTATACGAGGATGTAATATAATATCTGCTGGTGGTAATTCATCGCCTGGTTCATGGTGATCTGTAACGATAACATCCATACCTAGTTCCTTCGCGATACGAATCGGTTCCATGCCTGAAATACCATTATCAACTGTTATAATTAGCTGAACACCCTCGTCATGTGCTTCACGAAATAGCGCCTCATTCGGTCCATAGCCATGAATAAAACGATTCGGTATTTTAAACGATACACCGGCACCGATATCAAGCAACACATTAAGCATTACTGTCGTACTAGTGACTCCATCGGCGTCGTAATCGCCATATACTAGGATTTTCTCTCCGTTTTCAAGCGCTTGCTCAATACGTGCTACAGCTTCTGCCATACCATGCATTAAAAACGGGTCATGAATACTTGCTTCTGTCATATTTAATAAACTCTCTGCGTCAGCAGTTGTTTCGCAACCTCGTGCTGCTAAAATTTTCGCTGCAATCGCAGAAAGTTGTAGGTCATTTTGTAATGTTTGGACAAGCTTAGCGTCTGGGCGCTCTACCTGCCATCTCTTTTTCGATAGAATCATTTTTTCACTTCCTTACGTAGGCTATTATACAGAAAATCTAGCCTATCCGCACTATTTGTCAGAATGATAGTTTTATCCATTAAATCGTCATTTCAATCCGTCAGTTTTACTAAACTACCCGAGGAATAGAAGTCAGAGCGATGGATAGAACCAGCCAAGTGATGGAAAGAGATCAGAGTGACGGATAGAAGAGTCAAAGTCGTGGATAGACCGGCAAAATCATGGATAGAAGAGCCGAAGTCGTGGATAGAACCCAAAGTCGTGGATAGAACCGGTAAAGTCATGGATAGAACCGGCAAATCCTTGGATACCAGTCTCAAAAGAAAAAAGCCTACTCCATTAAAGAGTAGACTTCTGAAACACATCTTTTGAAGCAGACACTAATGCCTCAACCTTCTCTAAATCACCTTCATGCAATGCTGTTACGATCGCACTGCCAACGATTACACCATCACTAAGTGCTCCCATACTTACCACTTGCTCGGGCGTTGAAATTCCAAAGCCAGCTAGTACCGGTATTTGGCTTGCTTCACGTAAGCTAGCAAAATGATCATTTAAATCATTAGCAAAGCTTGTGCGGGCCCCTGTGATTCCATTGACTGTCACAGCATAAACGAAGCCTTGACTAGCAGCCGCGATACGTGCAATTCGCTCGGGCGGACTTGTTAACGATACAAGCTGAACGATGTCGACACCATGAGGATTTAATGTGTCACGTAAGACGGCACTTTCTTCAAGTGGTACATCAGGAACGATTAATCCTTTAACGCCCCCCGCCACACAAGCCTTTGCAAAAGCCTCTAACCCAAAAGCTAACACCGGATTAAAATAAGTCATAACAACTAACGGAACTTGAATTTCTTCTTTAAATGAAGCTAATGCTTCTAGCACTTTACGTAATGTCACACCTTCTGCTAAAGCCCGTTCACCTGCTTGTTCTATCGTCGGCCCATCTGCTACAGGATCCGTGAATGGTATACCAACTTCAATGGCCGTTACACCCTTTTGCTGTAGCTTTAGGATCGTTGGCTTCAAAGTTTTCAGACCTCCATCGCCAGCCATAATATATGGTATAAATGCTTTATTCCCAGCGATTTTCGTTTCTTCAATTGCCTGCTGTAGTGTTGTCATTACATATCCCCTCCTAATGCTTTACGAACAGTATGAACATCTTTATCTCCTCGGCCGGATAAGCACACAACAATGATGTCATCTGTAGACATTGTCTTCGCAAGTTTTGCTGTATAGGCAATGGCATGAGAGCTTTCTAGTGCAGGTAGTATACCTTCTGTTCTACACAGTAACTGCAAGCCCTCAAGTGCTTCACTATCTGTAATCGAATCAAATTTAACTCGCCCAATATCATGTAAATAACAATGCTCTGGGCCTTTCCCTGGATAATCTAGACCAGCTGAAATAGAATGTGCTTCTTGCACGAAGCCATTTTCATCTTGTAATAAATACATGTAGGCACCGTGTAAAACGCCTAGCTGTCCACCAGCAATTGCTGCTGCATGCTTTCCTGTCTCAATGCCACTGCCTGCAGCCTCTACTCCGTAAAGCGCTACAGTTTCATCGTCGACAAAAGGATGGAACATACCGATTGCATTACTACCTCCACCTATACAAGCAACGACTGCATCTGGTAAACGTCCTTCCTTAGCTAAAATCTGCTCTCTAGTTTCAACACCAATTACACGTTGGAAATCCCTTACGATTTTCGGGAATGGATGTGGTCCTAAAGCTGAGCCTAAAATGTAATGAGTATCCTCAACATTTGTCACCCAGTAGCGCAGTGCTGCATTGACAGCATCCTTTAATGTTTTTGAACCGGTTTCTACTGACTCTACTTTGGTACCAAGTAACTCCATGCGAAAGACATTCAACTGTTGGCGTTTTATGTCTTCAGCACCCATAAATACAACACATTCAAGATTCAATAATGCGCATGCAGTTGCCGTTGCCACTCCATGCTGTCCTGCACCTGTTTCAGCCACAATTTTCTTTTTGCCCATTCGTTTTGCAAGAAGTGCTTGACCAATCGCATTATTAATCTTATGGGCTCCAGTATGATTTAAATCTTCACGCTTTAAATAAACCTTCGCGCCTCCTAGCTCTTTTGTTAAATTTTCTGCGTAATACAACGGCGTCTCACGACCAACATAGTGTTGTAAATAATAGGTCTGTTCCTCAGTAAATGTTTGATCATTCATTGCCTCATCATAGGCCATTTCTAATTCCAACAAGGCTGTCATTAATGTTTCCGGAACAAATTGACCACCAAATTTTCCGTAACGCCCTTCCTTTGTCGGTACACTGTTTGCAATTGAATTTGCCATTATACTCTCTCCTTCTGTACTGCCTGTATAAATGCGTTTATTTTGGCTAAGTCTTTTACACCGTCTGTCTCTACACCACTCGATACATCTACCATAAATGGCGACACAAGTGAAACTGCTTCTTCAATATTTTCAGCTTGCAATCCACCTGCTAAAATTAACTTTTCTCGTGGAATCCCTACCATCTCTAGGAGGGTCCAATCAAACGTGTGACCACTGCCTCCTTTAAAATCTGTCCCTGGTGCATCAAATAAGTAATAGTCTGTATCATATTTGGCAGCAACTTGAACATCTTCAACACCTTTTACGGACAAAGCTTTAATGGCTGGATAGCCTTGCTGACGAATAAACTCCGGAGATTCTTCCCCGTGGTATTGCACATAATCTAATGGCACGTTTTCTACCGCTGTGCGTAATTCCGCTGCGCTTGGATTAACAAAAACACCAATTTTCAAAACGCTCTTTGGCACATGCTTGGCTAATTGCTGTGCCTGTTCAACCGTCACCCGTCGTTTACTTGGCGCAAAGACAAAACCAATTGCATCCGCTCCTGCCTCTACCGCTGCCTGCACATGCTGTTGTTCCTTCAGTCCACAAATTTTTACCTTCGTCATACAGATGCCTCCATCTTATTTACCTGTAAACTTTTTAGCGCAGTACCTGTATCACCACAGCGCATTAATGACTCACCTACAAGAACGCCACTAGCTCCCATGGCTGCCACTACTTTAGCGTCTTCTTGCGTCCAAATCCCACTTTCACTTATTAATACTTTCTCTTCTTCGAACGGAAAAACTTTTGCAACTTCACGTGTACGGTCTAAGCTCACCTCAAAGGTACGTAAGTCGCGGTTATTGACGCCAATCAATTTGGCACCCACTGCAATAGCACGTTCAAGTTCCTCTAAATCATGTACCTCTACTAACACCTCTAGATTTAAGCCTGTTGCATAGCTATATAGATCACGTAATGCCTCATCTGTTAACGCGGCTACTATTAGCAAAATAATAGATGCACCTGATGCCTTTGCAAATCGAATTTGCACACGATCGATCATAAAGTCCTTACAAAGAAGTGGCGTTTGTACAGCATTTGCAACTGCGACTAAATCATCAAAGGAGCCTTTAAAAAACTTTTTATCTGTTAAAACAGAGATAGCTGCTGCACCTGCATCTGCGTAACTTTTTGCTTGCGCCACTGGATCTGCCCCTTTTGCGATTAGCCCCTTTGAAGGGGAAGCACGCTTCATTTCAGAAATAACCTGTAATGTTTCAGCTTTTCTCAATCGTTCAAATAATGACGGTCGCAGCTTTTCAGTAAAATTAGCTAACGGATCAGGCTGTTCAAGTAAAGCAACAACTTCTAGCTTTTTTTGTTCGAGAATTTTATTTAAGATACTCATTGTTGGACCTCCACTCTTTTAATATGCTCACTATAAGCAACGACTGCCTCTAATTTTTGAAGGGCACGCCCACTAAAAATACTATCCTTCGCCATTTCTACACCTTCTTTAACAGTTTCAGCAATTCCATAACTGAACAACCCAATACCAGCATTCAATAAAACTGTGTCAAAGTAAGCACTTTGTTCACCAGCTAATAATTTACGCATAATAGCGGCATTTTCATCTGCATTGCCTCCACGAATAGCCTCTATTGGTGCATAGCTAAGACCCGCATCCTCTGGCGTTAAAGAAAAAGGAATCAAGTCTCCTTTATCTATTAAGACAAAAGTATTTTGACCAGCTAATGACGCCTCGTCTAAACCTAATGGCCCAGAAACGACCATTGCACGTTCGCGCCCGAGCATTTGCAATACGGAAGCATACTCCATGACAAAATTCGGACGGTTAATGCCAGTAAATTGCGTCGATAAAAGAACTGGATTCGTAAGTGGACCGACAAGATTAAATATAGTTGGCTTGCCTAGTGCCCGACGTATCTCGCCGATTCGCTTTAATTTTGGATGTACATTTGGGGCATATAGAAAGGCTATTCCTTCTTTCTCTAACAGCTCAACAGTTTGCTCAATGGAAATATTCGTATGAATACCGAGTGCTTCCAAAACATCAGAGCTTCCTGATGCCGAAGAAATTTTGCGATTGCCGTGCTTCGCCATTTTGACACCTGCCCCTGCTAATACAAAGGCACAAGCTGTACTTATATTAAATGTATTAAGACCATCACCACCGGTACCGCAATTATCCATATAGATCCCTGCTTTTGCTGGTACGTCTAGTGCAAACGAACGCATAATGGTAGCTAGTGCCGCTACTTCATGTGCTGTTTCACCTTTGACAGATAATGCCGTTAAAAAGCTTGCGATTTCTTCCTTCGGTGTGTCATCTTGGAACATCCATGTTGCTACCTGTAGCATCTCTTCATACATTAAATGATCTCGTTGTTGTACTTTTTGACGAATACCTTCCATTAATGTGAACCTCCTTCTTTTTCAAGTAGCTGTAAAAATTCCTGTTCGTCCTCTTCTATTTGTTTTAAACTTTTATCGACATTTGTGTATTTGGTCACCGTTACAGTCGTTTGCATATGCATCGTTTCATTTTCTATGACAATGGATTTCCCTGTTAAAGCAAAATCAAGATGACCGTTAAAACCAATAAATCCAAGAGCTCCTCCAAATATCCCAGCCGTTTGATTAGATTTTTCTAAATAGTCCTTTGCCTGATCCTTTGGAATATTTGTTGATGCAAAAGGTGGTAATGTTGCAGCTAATACATCAAGTGCATGAAGCATCGGTAATATTTGCCCCTCGACTCTCGATGTCATGTGTAATGCATGCTTTGAACGCTCAATTCTCATTGCCTCAATGATTTGAATGGAATCACGGAAGCACACAGACTGTAACTCTTGTCGCACGGCAGAAACAAGTACGGCATGTGACTTCCTAATATTTGTGTTTTCATAGAGCTCCCGTTCATGTTCTAAATCTTGACCTTTTGTGGAACCTCTAGGATATGTCCCCTCTGTTGGTGTCGCAATCACACGCTCACCTTTTACACGAACTAGGCTTTCAGGAGATGTTCCTAAAACAACATGATCCTCAAACTCTACATAATACATATACGGAGCAGGATGTTTTTTACGCAATTGACGATATAAAGCGAAAGCATCCCCTTGTAAATTTGCTAAAAAGCACTTTGATAAAACGACTTTTGTAATATCTTCATCTAAAGTAGCTTTGATAGATGTAAGAGAATCTGCAAATTGTTCATTCGTAGACGATTCAAAAGGTTCATAGCTACAAGTTGTATCCTCATCCTCCCTACCGTTTAAAAGCTGCTCCGCCAACTCTTCTAAATTTGGTTCTTTTTTTTCTGCATCAATATTCGTATGAATCAAAGTAACCTCATCTGTTACATGATCAAACACAATGACCGTCTCATACACATGGAAATGTACATCTGGTAGCTGCACTTTATCCTGAGCAGATAATAATATCGTTGTAGCGTCTTGACCAACATAACCAACAGCTCCACCTGAAAACGGGAATTGTGTCGTATTGGATATACGTGGCATTAATCTTTTCAATAAAACAAACATGTCGCCCTTATGTGTATATGTGTTTCCGGTTCTATATGAATATTCCTGAATCTCACCTCCAAAGCCTTTATACGTTTTTCTTGGATTAGCGCCGATAAAAGAAAAACGTCCTGCTCCCTCATGCTGTGCTGAACTCTCAAGTAAAAATTTATGATTTCCTTGTAGGCGTCTAAAAATTAAAATCGGTGTTAAAGAATCAGCATTTATAGTTTTCATTTTTGTTCTTGAACTCGTTGATAGCATAATGACCAAGCTCCTTTTTTAAATTTCTCCAGTAAGACTCTTATAAAGGTTTAGTTGCGAATCATCAAAGCGTAGGGTTGATTTCCGTTCCAGCTGGGCGCTTTGTAGCTGCCGCTTTGCTTTCGCTACAGAAAACATTTGTTGTTGCTGTCGCTACGCTTTCGCACAGAGCAAAGCTTCCTGGGGGCGTCCGATGAGCCGCTTGGGCCAACAGATGTTTTTTGCGCGAAAGCGTAGTGCTAACGCAGCGTCAGCAGCACGATATTGGTCACGAAGGCGTTATCACAGGACGTGATGGTTTTAGCCTCCGTTCCTCTATTGCTAATCCCCAAGGAGTCGCCCAGCTTCAACTCCAATCAACTTCTATGCATGGCGTAGGTTTTAACAAAATGTCACCCCTAATTTGCAATGATGGACAAAAATTTATTAGAAATCATTTGTATGGAATATTACCAAAGCATGGTGTTGATTTCTGTTCCGACTAGGTGCTTTCCTGGGACGTAGCGGCAGATGTTATTTGCACGAAAGCGAAGCGTCAGTGGCAATTGCTTTCTATGCATAAGCGAAGCATTCATCCCCTTGCAAATTAAAAACAACAAAAAAAGCCCTCTGCAAAAAGGATTTTTCCTAATTGCAGAGGACGATCATGACCGCGTTGCCACCTCATATTAGAGCATATTTGCTCTCCCTTATGTGCCCTCGTCAGTAAAATATGACTAAGTCAAAGCACCCCCTATAACGTGGGGAATCCGTTCTCTATTATCCATTTCGCCTTGGCGTAATGAAGATAATTAGCGACTCTCATAAGTCCATTCACATAAGCTACAAATCAGTTCACACCATCCACTGACTCTCTAAATTGCATACTTATGCTACTACTCTTATTCAACAATTTCTCAGCTATTCTCATCTAAACTCAGCTCATCTGTTCTAAGGCTGATCTCGCTCCCGAAACCAACTACCTTGTACCGAACAAAAAAGTTAGCCTTATTTTATGCCAAACTTTGAAAATTGTCAATCAATTCAGAGAAAAAGGAAAATGTTGAAAGGACTTTTGAAATTATATAATAGGAAAAATCACCTTCTATACGCACCAATAAAAGGGAATTAAACTACCTGCTTTTGAGAATTTATCAAGTATTGACCTTGTAAAAATCTCAAGTTATAGTAAATTCAGATCATTTATTCTCTAATACATTAAAGAAAGTAGGAACGAATATGTCCGTTCGAAAAAAACTAAATATAGGCTTTATTTCACTCACTTGTTTACTTTTAATATCAAGTATTATTGCATTTTTTCAATTTAAGTCGGTTGAGGGAGACATAGTAGAGGTACTTGATCACAGAATCGTGCAAATTCAATTAACAGAGGAAATACAGCAGCAGCTTGCCTCACAGGGGCTTTTTTTACGTTCCTATATTCTAAATAGTAAAGATGAGACGACAAAATCAAATTTAGAACGTTATGAAAAACTATTACCAGAAACGATTCAAGAGCTTTCAGGCATTGTTCGTTCCGATTACACAAAAAATATTATGAAGCAAGTAACCGAATTACAGCATGATTTACTAACAAGTTCTGACAAAGCAGTGCAAGCATTTAATAGTGGAAATACAGATTTAGCTTTATCGTACATAAATGGAGAAGTTACAAAAAGCAACAAAGAAATTTACACACTGACAAATGATTTATTAAATTATCATGATGAACAGCTTGGAAAGGTAAAAAGCAGTGTTGTCCAAACAGTTGCACAAGCTATTATTATTTCCATTGCCTTACTTGTTTTAAGTGCAATTGTTGGTTTATATTTTATGTATTTTGTAAAACGCTCCATCATTCAACCGCTTCTTAAAGTGATTAATGCAGCAGATACGTTAGCACACGGTGACTTAACGATTGCTCAGCTTGAACATAACTCAAAAGATGAGATTGGTACACTTGCCAGAGCAGTGAATGCCTTAAAACAGAATTTATCTGTACTACTTAAAAATGTTCAGGACAATGCTACACAATTATCTGCCGCTTCTGAAGAGCTTTCCGCTAGCACTGTGGAAGTGACAACAACTTCAAGCGACATCTCACATCGAGTACAAGACACGTCAAACCATCTAACTTTATCTGCTAGTGCCTCTCAACAAAGTGCTCTAGCTATGGATGAAACAGCTGCTGGTGTACAACGAATTGCTGAGGCTACTCAAAATTTGCATCACAATGCTATAAATATGACACAGCTTGCTAATACCGGGGGGAAAACTATTACGACTGCCAAGGAGCAGATGGATACAATTTCTGAGTCAACTACACGAATTGCCGATTTAACGCAAAAGCTAAGTAAGCAATCTGAAGAAATCGGTCAAATTACAAAAGTAATTACGGCTATTACTGAACAGACAAATTTACTGGCGCTCAATGCTGCCATCGAAGCAGCACGAGCTGGTGAGCACGGCAAAGGCTTCGCAGTTGTAGCAGATGAAGTACGAAAGCTCGCTGAAAAATCCAAGCAATCTGCTGGCCAAATTGTTGCCCTTACAAATGAAATTCAAACGGATACAAGAAATGTTGCCGCTGCTGTGCATGAAGGATTAGCATCTGTCCAGGATGGTGTAGCAAAAATTCATGAGGCCGGTGATGCATTTGATTCTATTACAGAGTCTGTGCTAACATTTACTGACCAAATTGAAGATATTTCAGCCACTTCGGAACAAATCTCAGCGAGTGCTGAAGAAGTAGCTGCCTCTGTAACAGAAATTGCAAATGCTGCGAGTATTTCAGCGAGCAATTCACAAATCATTGCTGAAGCAGTAGAAGAGCAAGCTGCAACAATGCAGCAGGTGAATGAGGTAGCTGAGGAATTAAGCAATAACGCTCAGCAACTCCAAGCATTACTACTGCAATTTAAACTTTAACTTCTTTCAGCAATTATTTTCTGTAGCGAAAGCAAAGCGTCAGCTACAGAAGTCTCCCACCTCTATAGGTGGTGAGATGAATGCCGAGGCATAATTGATTAAATAAAAAGAATCTGCTGCTTTCAAAAGAAAGCAAGCAGATTCTTTTTGTTGAAAAAAAAACAGGGAAAGAAATGTTTCCTTCCCTGCTTTATTTGATGTTAAACAGTAGGCTCATCAGTTCCCCATTGTTTTTTCTCTTTTTTGTGTATTTGACCATCTGATTTTTTCATTTCACGAACTTTAAGTGAATACCAGATTTGTGCAGCAATACAAATTGAAGAATACATACCTGTGATTAAACCAACTAATAACGCGATTGAGAAGTTTTGAATCGATGGAGCACCTAAAATAAGAAGTGCCACTGTCACGATAATAACCGTTAACACTGTGTTAACAGATCGACCCATTGTTTGACGTAGTGATTTGTTAACGATATCCGCTAACACTTCACGGTCTTTAATCGTATCATATCGATCTAAGTTTTCACGCATACGGTCAAACGTCACGATCGTATCGTTAATAGAATAACCGACAATTGTCAGTACAGCTGCAATAAACGTAATATCAACTTCTAAGCGCATAAAACTAAATACAGCAACAATTAAGAATACATCATGTATTAACGAGACAATTGCTCCAACACCCATGCGCCATTCGAAACGAACCGCAACATAGATAATGATACCGATAGCCGCAAAAGATAGAGCTTTGATTGCGTTTTTCACAAGCTCTTTACCAACAGTGTCAGATACTGTACTTACTGTTGGCTTATGCCCATACTTTTCAGTAGCATCTTTTTGTATTTTTAAAATATCCGCTTGAGATAGATCCTGTTTATAGCGAATTACAGCATTGTTACTTTTCTCCCCAGAAAGAACGATGTCTTCCGATGAGAGGTCGATACTATCTAAATATTTGGATACTTCTTCTTTATTCAACGTTTGATCTGCTTCAATTTGAACACGGGTACCACTTGAGAAATCAACACCAAGGTTTAGTCGGAATATACCAAGAACCACTAAACCAGCTACTAAAATAGCTAATGAGAATGTATAGAATTTCTTACGATTGTGTACAAAGTCAAAACGATCGAATTTCGTTGATAAATCTAATGTTCCGATATTTTCATCTAAGCTATGCTGTTTAGATTTTGCAATACCAAACCACGCTGGATTGTTGAAATAGCCACTATTTACAAGTAATCCTTGTAGTACACGAGATCCCCAAACAGCTGTTAGGAAGCTTAGTAAAATACTTATAATTAATGTTGTGGCAAACCCTTTAACAGAGCTTGTACCCCATTGGAATAATACAGCAGCTGCTAATAATGTAGTTAGCTGTGCATCGACAATTGCTGATAAAGACTCCTTCGAGCCAATTTGGAATGCTTGTTTAACCGAATAACCTACTCGTAGCTCTTCTCGAATACGCTCTGCTGCTAAAATATTCGCATCAACGGCCATCCCTATACCAAGCACGATAGCTGCGATCCCTGGAAGTGTTAACACCGCATTAATCCAATCGAATACAACGAGTACTAGGAAAGTGAAAATAGCAAGTGTAATGATGGAAATAAAGCCAGGCAAACGGTAGTAGAATAGCATAAATAAGAAAATTATTACTACACCCACAACGCCTGCGAAAACCGTACTGTTCAATGCATCCTCACCGAACTGCGCACCTACTGAAGTAGAATAAGTTTCATTAAGCTTTACAGGAAGTGCCCCAGCATTTAAAATACCTGATAAATTTTTCGTTTCTTCAACTGAGAAATTACCACTAATCATTACATCCGTTGTATCTAATTTTTGGTTAACTGTTGCTGCAGATGCATAGCGAGGCTTCGCTTTTTGAGATTCAGCTTTATATGAATCAACACCTTCTTCAAAGTCTAACCATACAACGAGTAAGTTTTGACCTGCTGGTTTAGCGGCAATTTTACTTGTTATATCAGCAAATTTTTTCGCATCCTTTAGTGTTAGTGAAACAATTGGACGATTTTGTTGGTCAAAGGAATCTTTAGCTCCACCTGGCTTTAAGTCGTCACCATCTAATAGTAAATTGTCATCAACATCACGGAATGTTAAATTCGCAGACGTAGACAATAATTTACGTGCTGATTCTTGATCTTCAACACCTGCTAATTGCACACGAATACGATTTTCACCTTCAATTTCAATGCTTGGCTCACTTACACCAATTTCATTAATACGTTTATCGAGTGCCTTTGCAGTTGCAGAAACAACTTCCGGTGTAATTTTCTGTCCTTCTTTTAATTCTGTCACCTCATAAAGAACCTCAAACCCGCCCTGTAAGTCAAGACCTAGCTTAATGTCCTTTAAGACGCCGCCTACAGTCGTACCGATGGTTGCTGTAAAAATAACCATTAGTAGTACGAATGCAACTATACGACTTTTTAGTTTCATTTATAAATCCTCCTCGAATTGGTGTAAGGCAATTCCTTACACTACAAACAAGTATAATAGCAAGTCCTTTTGAAACGCTTATTCCTCCTTTTCCTTTAGAATAATGTTGCCTGTGCTTCAAAAGGTTGCTCTACTTATTTCAATCGTTCATAACGCGCAAATTTATCCCTGTATTTGAAATAGGTGTATTCCTCCAAATTTAGAAAAGAATTATAAGGAGGTTTTTGAATAAATATACTTATACAAATAAAAAAAAGCGCAACACACTCATTATGAAACACGTTGCGCTTGGTGTCAATTCAACACTTTTAGTATTCTTTTATTATTTGACAAATTTCACACATTCTTCTTAAGTTTTTACCGGACCAAGTAGCATTTTTAACTCTTCCGTATTCAATTCTGTAAACCAATCATTACTTTGTAAAAATTCCACTTGATTAAATGATACGATATCGGATGGTGATACTGAAAAAATAGTGGAGATAATTTCATGTAAACGTAATTGTTCAATATTTTTTTTGCGCCATTTTTTTTCTATACAAAAGCGCCATAGTTCTTCTGCTGTAATCGCATCGTATTGATAATGTTTAAACTCTTCCATCTTACTATCAATTGCAGGACGAATTTTTTCAAATAGTTGCTCATACTGCATACTCATTTTGAATCATCTCCAATCAAAGTTGTATCGTAAGACATGTCTGCATACAAATAGTGTAAATGAATTTTTGTGGCTTGAGAAGGGACGGATGGCATGAGTTCTTTTGTAAGGGGTACACTATTTTTAATGTTCGTGATTTTTTTATCTAAACTCTTTGGCTTCTTTTATAGAATGCAATTTATGCGTATTGCTGGTGAAGAGGCAGTCGGCATTTATATGACCGTCTATCCGGCATTCATTTTCTTCATCTCACTCATTCAACTTGGACTACCTATAGCTGTGGCAAAAATTGTAGCAGAGTTACTAGCAAAAAACAAACGCGAAGGCATCTATGGTGTTATGCGTACGGCTATACTTTGGTCATTTATTGGAATGATCATCTTCATGCCGATTGTTGCACTTACAATACCATATATATCGACTACTCTTTTACATAATGAACAAACAACATTCACGCTTTGGATTGCACTCTTTGCTGTACCAGTGTCAGTTGGGTCTGGCTTATTGCGCGCTTATTTACAGGGTATTGCGAAAATCACTCCAACAGCTTGGGCTCAAATGATTGAACAAATTATCCGCATTGGCTTCATCACATTTACACTACCTTTAGTGGCTGCCTATGATAATGCTGCCGTTACAGCAGCCTCTGCTATGGGTATTACGCTTCTAGCTGAAGTCGTTGCTTTCTTGTATTTGTGGATGCATTATATTGTCTCAAAGAAAAAATTATTGACACGAAAAAACAAAATCGAGGCTTATCCTGCCTCTCCGATGTTACGGATTGCCCTTCCTTCTGCAGGAAGCAAGCTGTTTGGATCTTTTACTTGGTTTTTAGAGCCGATCATTTTTTTAAAGGCTTTAACAATGGCTGGACTGACAGCCTCCGCAGCAACGATTTTATATGGGGTTATTTCGGGTGTATTAGTCCCTCTATTATTATTCCCGGCATTTGTGTCTGCAGCACTTTCCATCGTTCTTATACCGGCCGTAAGTGATGCTGTTGCACGTCAGCATATACCACTCCTACAGGAACGTATTTCTGTCTCATTGCGACTATCTTCCTTGGTGGGCTGTGTTGCTGCTACGTACTTTTTCGTTCATGGAGACGACTTAGCTATGAAGCTCTTTCACTTAGAAGAAAATCGTGGGTATGTGAAAATATTGGCCCCTATTTTTTATTTTTATTATATACAAAGTCCATTGCATTCTATATTACAAGCAATCGGCGAGGCTCGTGCAGCAATGATGAACTCCATTTATGGTGGTCTTGGTAAGCTCTTTGTCATGTTCATACTTGCTTCTCAGCCTGGGATACAGGAAAAAGGTGCTGTTGTAGCAATTGGCTTTGGCGTTTTATTAACTTCATTCTTGCATATCGCAACAGTAAGACAGCGCAAAAATTTGCGTGCTGGATTTAGAATGTTTGTAGTTCCATATAGCTGCTTTATTGCTGTTTGTGTTACTCAGTATTTCTTGATGCAAATAATGCCACTGCCTTTTATTTTAAATAGCTGTGTAACCTTGTTTTTACTATTTACTTTCTTACTATTTACCAATCAGTTGCGCATAACTGATTTGCGCTACCTTCGTAAGCTGGCCAAGAAAGTTTAAGATTCTTTCAGCTGGATATGAAGCCGATCTTCTTCCCAAACACAAAAAAATACAGTGTTACTATCCGTAATATTATTTTTAGCAAGCTCTGCCATTAACCAATCAGTATCTTTATGCAAGACCTTTAAATGCCTATCCTGAATATCACCGTCGATAATCAGTGGGTAAACAAATGCCTTTTCATCTTTTTGGTATACGGACAGATTGCCAGAGGGCTCAAGATAGGCATAAGCAATATCTGTAACGGAAGCATTTCCGTTTTCGCGTAATTGTTGACATAAATCATCTAAATTATAGCGTTGCTTGCGCATTTCACTTTCTAAAATGACACCATCTCTTATAAGCAATACTGGATCACCATCAACTAGGTCTCGGAATTTTTTATTTTTGAGTGAAATATATGCAGTTATTATTTGAATGAAAAACAATATGATGATTGGTAAAATCACATTAAATAAAGGACTTTCGAAATCATCAAGTGCAAATGCTGCAACCTCAGCCATTAAAATGGATACGACTAAATCTATTACAGATAATTCGCCAACCTCACGTTTACCCATTAAACGAAAAATTATTAGGATAAACACATATAAAAAGCATGTTCTAAAAATAATCGTTAAATATTCTTCCATACAGTCACCCCCATACAATAAGGTGACCGTGTACGTTACTTTTTATACAAAAAAAAGCCTTGTCAAAAATGGATTCTGGCATTTTGACAAAGCTATTTATATGGTGTAAGGCGTTGTCCACTAATGTTGGACAACGCCTTTAAAATCAATTTTAGTTATTAACAATACGTCCGATTGCCTGACGATCAAATTTTACGCGCACATTGTCCGCGATTTTTAATGTTATAGTTGTGTCCTCAATTGAGTCAATCTCACCATGTAAGCCACCGATTGTAATAACTTTATCTCCACGTTGCAAATTACTCTGCATATTTTGTGTTTCCTGCTGTCTCTTTTTAGCAGGGCGGATTAAAATAAACCACATTGCAACGAACATGATTAAAATCATGATTAAGCCAGAATATTGTTCCATCATTATTTGCCCCCTTTCCAATTCTTATTTAGTATAGACTATTCCACCATAAAAAAGCGACGGACAAGCCCAAAATTTTTCTATATTACTAATATTTTTTCTAAGATAGACAATTATTTGCTAGAAATATTCATAAATCACACGAATTTACATGATTTTTTTACTAAATTTTAGAAGTTCTTTGCATTTGGTCCATTAAAGCCGTATTTCTCGAAAAATTCTTCTCGGAAATCGCCAAGTCGGTCTTCGCGTATTGCCTCACGTACTTGTTCCATTAGCTTCAATAAGAAGTGTAAGTTATGGTAAGTCGTTAAACGGATACCAAACGTTTCTTCTGTACGGATAAGATGACGAATATAGGCGCGTGAATAGTTTTTACAAGTATAGCAATCACAGTTCGGATCAATTGGGCCGAAATCACGTGCATATTTTGCATTTTTAACAACTAAACGGCCTTCAGATGTCATTAGTGTGCCATTACGAGCAATACGTGTCGGTAATACACAGTCAAACATATCAATGCCTCGAATAGCACCATCGATTAATGAGTCAGGTGACCCTACACCCATTAAATAACGTGGTTTATTAGTTGGCATTAATGGTGTTGTAAACTCTAACACTCGGTTCATAATATCCTTAGGCTCACCAACAGATAGCCCACCAATTGCATAACCTGGGAAATCTAGCTCTACTAACGCTTCTGCAGAACGACGGCGTAAATCTTCGAACTCTCCCCCTTGAATGATACCGAAAAGACCTTGGTCTTCTGGACGTTTATGTGCCTCTTTACAACGTTTAGCCCAACGAGTCGTACGGTCTACTGATTGCAGCATATAGTCATATGTCGCAGGATAAGGTGGACATTCATCAAAAGCCATCATAATATCCGAGCCTAAATCATTTTGGATTTCCATCGCCTTTTCTGGACTTAAAAACAATTTGTCCCCATTCAGATGATTGCGGAAATGAACCCCTTCTTCTTCGATTTTACGGAATTGACTAAGTGAGAACACTTGGAAACCACCTGAATCTGTTAAAATCGGGCGATCCCAGTTCATAAATTTATGCAAGCCACCCGCTTCCTTAACAATATCATTACCTGGTCGTAGCCATAAATGATACGTATTTGACAGAATAATACCTGCATTCATGTCCTTTAATTCCTCAGGTGACATTGTTTTAACAGTTGCTTGTGTACCAACAGGCATAAAAGCTGGCGTTTCAAAAGAGCCATGCGGTGTATGCACGATGCCAAGGCGTGCTCCTGTTTGCTTACAAGTATGAAGTAGCTCATAACGAATTGCTGGTTGTGTCATATTATAAAAATTCCTCTCTTATCTAAAGTAAAAACAGTACTCCGATTTTTTCTTTATTCTCCTTTTGGACGAATAAACATAGCATCACCAAAGCTAAAGAAACGATATTTTTCTTCTACAGCTTGATGATATGCACTTAAAATTGTTTCTCTTGTTGCAAGCGTACTAACAAGCATTACAAGAGTAGACTTTGGTAAATGGAAGTTTGTGATTAAACCATCTACAATAGTAAATTCATATCCCGGATAAATGAAAATAGACGTCCAACCTTGTTCTGCTCGTACTTCGCCTCCATATTTAGAGCCGATAGTTTCTAATGTACGTGTAGAGGTTGTACCAACTGCAATCACTTTTCCCCCATTACTCTTTACTCGATTTATGATAGATGCGGTTTCTTCCGTTACACTATAAAATTCAGCATGCATTTCGTGATTTTCAATTGAATCTACACTTACAGGACGGAAAGTTCCAAGTCCCACATGTAAAGTGATAAAGACAACTTCAATCCCTTTTGCTTTTACTTGCTCAAGTAATTCTTCTGTAAAATGCAGGCCGGCAGTAGGTGCTGCAGCTGAGCCGCGCTCTTTTGCATAAACAGTTTGGTAACGATCCTTGTCTTCTAATTTTTCACGAATATATGGAGGTAGTGGCATCTCACCAAGTTGCTCTAAAATTTCATAAAAAATCCCATTATATTTAAACTCAAATGTACGCCCACCATGATCAAGCTCTCCTGTACAAGTAGCTGTCAGTAAGCCATCTCCAAATGTTACAACTGTGCCGACTTTTACACGTTTAGCTGGTTTAACAAGTGTTTCCCATTCATCCGTACCTGCCATTTGCTTTAATAGCAGTACTTCTATATGAGCACCCGTTTCCTCTTTAACGCCCATTAAACGCGCTGGTAAGACTCTTGTATCATTTAACACAAGGCAGTCTCCCGCTTGTAGCTCATCTAAAATATGAGCAAAATGATGATGCTCTACATTTTTTGAGCCCGGCGTCACTACCATTAAACGACTAGCTGTTCGGTCCAAAAGTGGTGTTTGTGCAATAAGCTCTTCTGGCAATTCAAAATCAAAATCTTCTACACGCATGAAAATACTTCCTTCTTCTAGGTTTGTTGGGGATATTCATATCCAAAATGTTCGTAGGCTGAATGTGTTGCCACGCGTCCACGTGGCGTACGCTGTATAAAGCCAATTTGCATCAAATATGGCTCGTACACATCTTCAATCGTTACACGTTCCTCGCCAATAGATGCTGCCAACGTATCTAAGCCTACAGGGCCACCACGGAAGCGCTCAATCATATTGGTCACAAGTTTATGATCAATATGGTCTAGCCCCCTAGGATCGACTTGTAATAGCTCAAGCGCTTGCTTAGCAAGTCCCTCCGTTATCATACCATCTCCGAGCACCTGTGCATAATCTCGCACTCGTTTTAACAAACGGTTAGCAATACGGGGTGTACCACGCGAGCGTGTCGCCATTTCAAGTGCAGCTACTTGCTCAATCTCAACATCAAATAAATGCGCACTACGTACAACAATTTCTGCAAGTGACGTATTATCATAATACTCCAACCTCAATAACACGCCAAAGCGGTCCCTTAAAGGTGCTGATAATGCGCCAGCTCTTGTTGTTGCACCAACGAGTGTAAATGGCGGTAAATCAAGTCGTACAGAACGCGCTTCAGGGCCTTTACCAACGACAATATCTAAACAAAAATCCTCCATCGCAGGATAAAGCACTTCTTCTATTGCACGAGGCAGCCGATGTATTTCATCGATAAATAGCACATCCCCTGGTTCCAGTGAGCTTAAAATAGCTGCTAAATCTCCAGGACGTTCGATTGCAGGGCCGCTAGTCATGCGCACATTGACATTCATTTCATTAGCAATAACAGCTGCTAATGTAGTTTTACCAAGTCCAGGCGGTCCATATAACAGCACATGATCTAAACTTTCCTGACGAAGCTTTGCCGCTTCAATGAAAATTTGTAAATTCTCCTTCACCTTATGTTGACCAATGTATTGTGCTAATCTTTGTGGCCGTAAAGATAATTCAAACTGTTCATCATAGCTACCTGCCTCACTAGCAATCATACGTTCAGACATGTACTTCCCCCCCCTTTCACTATTTTAACTTTAATAGCAATTGTAAAGCTTGTTTCATAAATGCCTCTGTTGTTTCAAGCTTGTCGTTTTCTTCGAGCTGTGGACGTATTTTTTCTAACTCTTTTTCAGAATAACCAAGTGCCATTAAGGCAAGAATAGCTTCTTCAAGCTCATGTTTATATGGATTCACACCAAATAACGGTAACTCATCTTCTGTACTTGGTAGCTCAATAGTCTCCAATAATCCGCCAAGTTTACCTTTTAAATCTAGAATCATTTGACGTGCCGTTTTCTTACCCACACCAGGAAACTTTACTAAAAACGATTCATCTTCTCGTTCAATGGCACTGATAACCTGTTGCGGATTCCCAGTAGCTAAAATAGCAAGTGCACCCTTCGGTCCAATTCCTGATACTAAAATAAGTTTTCGAAACAGCTCTCGTTGGTCTAAATTTGGAAAGCCATATAACACTTGTGCATCCTCACGTACATGCAAGTGAACAAAAATTTGTTGCTCAAGGGCCGATGTCCGGAACGCAAATGGATTTGGTGTATTTAACTGCCAGCCAATCCCTTGCTGTTCAAGGACGATATACTCAGGAGTTATACGCTTTACTTGTCCTTTTAAATAATCATACATTCTATAATCCCTCACAATCATCGTCTTCGATTATAGCATATTACGAACGAATGCTCGACTATAACAAATGTGCTAAAGCGCTTGTTTACATCCGAAAAGCGCTGGAGAGCCCGAAGTAAAAGGAAGCGATCCACCACTTTTGCCCGAGGGATCGAAGCGACCTCGAGGATGTAGCGCTTTAGCCTAGACGGAAACTATGCTCTATGTTATCCACTATTAAAACCTATAATTTCCTTAACATTTAGAAATAACACAAGTAGTCGTTCACATACAAAAATGACCGCCAAAAGACGGTCATTTCTTTATCATTTTATCAATATCGTACCACAGTTTTGGCCAATATGTGAGAGCCCGTTTTGTAAATGGCACTAAATAATCTAAAAATACCAGCTGTTGATTTAATGGTAAATCTACTGCAAAAAGCCATTCACGTAATAGCTCATTTGGATATTTTAAACGATGTAGCTTTCTTTTATCTAATCGTTTCAACTCTGGTAGCTCAGCAAATATTTTACCAAGGTCATAATCTACGGCAGGCAATACACGATGTAACCATAAAATGTATTCATCATCTGCTTCCCCAAGGTGAGCCAAATCAAAATCTATTAAACGTAACTCACCATCTGAGCACCATAAAAAATTATGATGGACGACATCTCCATGTAAAAGCGTTATTTCTTTTTCAGGTACATCTTCCTGAGCAATCAGCTGTAACGATTTCTCACTATAATGTAAAATTTGATTGATTTCGTCTTTTGTTAAAAATGCACGAAATTCATTCCGTCTGCTTTTAAAACGCATATGACGCATTTGCCATTTTAAAAGCTGTGAATAAGAGTGCAAACCAGGCACCCGCTGCCAAGCAATTTTTTTATGTGTATCATGTAATGTATTTAATAGCTTTAGTGATTCTTTCCGATCCTTTTTATGTGCAAAATTAGCACTATGACTTCCTTCTTGCCAATCTTGCACGATTAAATACTCATCTTCACTTTTCATTAAAGGTAAGATCAGCGAGGGCTCCAGATGTCCAAGTCGTCGATGAATAACCCTTACCTTTTCTGCTATTTCTATCTGCTTTGCTCGTTTCACAAAATAATTTTTGGATTGATATTTATACTTCCAAATATTAGGCTTCACTTCTTCAATGATATACGCTTTTTCACCATCGATAAGGCGTCATCCCGCCTGGGAAATAGTGCGGTGACATCCATGGTCCTACCGAAGAGTGGGGCATATGGCAATGTGATGGACATGGCATTGGGCATGGTGGCGGACATGGTGGTGGACAGTAACACGGATCCATTTGCCAAGTCGGCATCATGACTGGTTGTGCATGACAACCACATGGCTGTTCCATTTCAGGCATTTGCTGATATTCAGGGCTCATAGGGAAGAATGGAGATGTACTAGATTCTAAGAAATCTCCCACCCCAGCAACTTTTTCGCATCCCATTTCACATGATGGTTGCTCTGGCATTGTATACGCCTCGACTTGCGGTTCCATAGGCATTGGCATTGGCATTGGCATCGGCCAATACATATGATGATGCACGGGCTGATGGCAGCTTGCACAATGTGGTACTGCCGGCATTTGTGGCATGATAAAAATCGGTTGCGGCATTGGTGCTGGTGGTGGTGCCTCCGGTTGGGCTACGGGCTGTGGTTGTGGTTGGATTTGAATTGGAGATACAGTTTGCTCTACACTTGGCATGACAACGTTTTGATTCCAGCTAAGCTCAACAGGCGCTGGCTGAGGCATCGGCATTGGCATTGGATAAGGAATTGGAATCATCTGTGGTTCTGGCATTGGTGGTGGTGGTACAATAATTGGTGGTGGCATTGGTCTTTGAACCTCTTTTTCTTTAACATGCCTTGTAGGTGACTCCTTGTGCATATGCTCTTTGTGCATGTGCTCCTTATGCCCCTCTTTAGGGCCTTCTCTATGTCCCCCCTCTCTATGTCCTTCTCTATGCATTCCCCAATCTGTTTCTCGATGATGTTCTCTATGTGGTTCTTTGTGTATTTTTTCAGGTAGGATAATTTCCATGCCCGGTACAATATAATCTGGGTTAGCAAGATGGGCATTAAGCCGCTTTAAATCTTCAAACGAAACTCCGTACTCTTTCGCAATCTTCCACAACGTGTCTCCCTTTTGGACAATATGAATACGCAATTTTTTCCTCCCTTCCTCTCTTCGTATCATATGTTCAATGTTTCATTTGGATACAAAAATTTCAGCATGTTGGAAATGCTTCATGGTACACTAGTTTTAAGGAAAAGTGCTTCCTTTATTACAAGCAGAGGTGATCTCTTATGAAAAAAATGTTAGGCGAAGAACGCCGACTGCAACTCCTAGCACAACTAAAAAAAAGCGCAGCACCTATAACAGGGACGGACCTAGCTAAATTCGCTAATGTTTCTAGACAAGTCATTGTCAATGATATGACATTATTAAAGGCTAGAAACGAACCTATTATTGCAACTAGCCAAGGATATCTTTATATGCATCAGGAACAATTACAGCAAACTGTTGAACGTACAATTCCTTGCTTCCACACTGCTGAGGATGCAGAAGATGAACTTATAACAATAGTTGATTGCGGTGGTACAGTAAAAAATGTTATTGTTGAACACCCAATTTACGGAGAAATTACCGCATCCATTATGGTTTCTAACCGTCATGAGGTAAAACAATTTATTCAGCGCGTCAATGAAACACAGGCAAGTTATTTATCCGAACTAACAGGTGGTACACATCTTCATGTTATTTCTGCTCCATCTGTTGAAATTTTAGATTTAATTGAACGTACTTTACAAAAAAAGAACTATTTAGTTGTTGATCAATAATTGAACAAACTTTGCTTCAATAACGTAGAAAATCAAATAATTGATAAACAGCTGCAAGTCTTACGGAGACTTGCAGCTTTCTATTTACATGAATTTAAATGATTTACTATCAGGTGTATTGATTAACCATTTTTATATATTTTAATTAATTCGAAGAGCCTGATTTCCGCTGCGGGCTACTCGTTTTCCCGCGGGAGTCGAGTAGCCCTACGCTACAATCAGTTAAAATGGGATTATATTAGCAAAATAGCAACAAAAAAATCCTTATATATCGCTCAATAATAACCCCATTTTTTCCTAATCAACAACCTGGTGATAGTAGCATTTGATTTTTTTGAAGCTTATTTCATTTGTTCCATATTCATGTGAAGCATACTATTACAATTTTTTTAAAAGAGCTATCCACTTTAATTGGATAGCTCTTGTTGTTGAAAACTATATGTCCATGCATTTCAAAAATGAATGCTATGGTACTTACTATAATCAAACGGAATAGACTTCTAACAGTGACGCAACTGTAAAACTGTTGTTACTGCAGTTTCGTATATAAAAACATTTGCTGTCGCTACGCTTTCGTACAAAAAACATTGCGGAAGTTGTTTTATGCTTTAAGTGACATGCTAGAATATACATGTTATATGAAGTGGTTGATCGGAGTGGAGACTGAGCGACTCCTCGGGGATTAGCGTCACCAGCGAAGCGGCTCATCGGACGCCCCCAGGAAGCTTTGCTCTGTGCGAAAGCGTAGCGACAGCAACAACAAATGTTTTCTGTAGCGAAAGCAAAGCGGCAGCTACAAAGCGCTCAGTCGGAACGGTAAGCAACCCCTCGTTTTGCAGAAGAGCCCTACTTTATTTAATATCTAATTTCATCCACTTTAATTGGATAGCTTCAAAGTTAGAGAAATCTTTTGCGCTGTGAAGGTGTAGGCAATAAACAGCTTTCTTTACGTCCAAAAAGGCGATATCTATTTTTAGCAAATAGTCGGTACATTATATTTCGTATAGATGGAGGAATAAGAATAAAAACATAGCAGACAGGCCAAAAACTATCTAATCTCCTACAGATTTTAAGTGCTGCTGTGGATTCAAAATATACCTTTCCATGTTCAATTAATATGACACTATCAATATTTTCTGGTACTCCGTATTGTGCAAGTAATGCCTGCCCAGCTTCACTTTGAATGGACGCAAATTGAAAATACGCTGCCTGATCATATTTGATAATAAATTGCACACTACTATCACAAAAATTGCACACTCCGTCAAACAAAATAATGTCACCCACAATGATTCCTCCTAGCCACTTTTAATTACTCGTCCGATGTTAAATAAGTAAAGTATGTACCAAGTGACTTCACCTTGCAACCAAGTGCAGCTAGTTCTTCCATAGCTCCACGCATCATAGGCTCCTTTTCATCTGCTAATACATCAATCATAAAGAAATAATCACCTAAGCCTGTTTTTAAAGGTCGTGATTCGATTTTACTTAAATTTAATTGTCGCCATGCAAATACTGATAATACTTGATGTAATGCCCCTGAACGGTCCGTTGGCAATATAATCATGAAAGTTGTCTTCGCCTGTCCATCAGATAATTCTTGCGGCAATCGTCTATTTTGCTTTGATAGTACGAAGAAGCGTGTATGGTTAAAATGGAAATCATGAATATCAGGTTGAACGATTTCTAAGTCATATTTAACTGCTGCCGCTGCATTTCCAACTGCCGCAATGCACTCGTTTGGATTTTCGGATACAAATTTTGCAGCTGCTGCTGTAGATGTCGTTTGTTGTAACGGAACATGGCTGAAACGATAAAATAAGTATTTATGACATTGGGCTAGAGCATGTGGATGTGAATAAACACCGGTAATTGATTCCCAATTGTCCTTTTGCGCTTTATTGACCATTAAATGCTGCTGTATTTTTAATAGAAGCTCACCTGTAACATATAAGGTCGCCTCATGGAATAAATAATCGAGCGTTAGCGATACAGATCCTTCTAAAGCATTTTCTAGAGGTACAACTGCTAAATCTACCTTTCCCTCAGCTACTGCCTCAATACATTCTGGAATTGTAGAACAAGGGACAAGCCACTCATTCGGAAAAGTTGCCTTTGTTGCTAAGTATGTAAAAGATGCCTCCGGTCCTAAATATCCAATTCGTTTTTCCCATTGTTGCTCAGTCATTATATTTACCTCCTGTTTAAGCTTTGATTTTATTGGCCCATCACCATAACGTGGGGTTGATTTCCGTTCCGAACGGGCACTTTCTTGGGGGCGTCCGTTGAGCCGTTTGAATTTCACTAATGTAAAAATTTAGAATTTTTAGTCTCTGAAAACGTCTATTATTTTATCAAATGTTCGAATAAGGCATAATATGAAGCTTCCAAAGCGTTACGGAACCGCTCTTAATGACGCGCTATCCATTACTTTTCTTCTATTAATTTTCTCTTTTGTTATTGAATAAGGAGCTGTCCCATGAAGCGATATCATTACACCACGTGGGACTGCTCCTTTTGAGCTTATTTACATTCTGTCAAAAATTCAAGCTTGCTTTCAGTCATTACAATGCACCAGAACTAATTACTTCCGCTGACTCTACAAAATCTAAACGTTTGAGTTGCTGTATTAAATCATCAAGTTCACATGTCATACTAGTTACATCTAATGACAATGTAACATTAGCACGTCCTTGAATCGGTATAGTTTGATGGATAGTCAGTACATTACAATGCGTAATTGTCACTGTTTCTAAAAGCTTTGCAAGTGTTCCTTTACGGTCCTGAAGCTGTAAAAAGACTGTTAAAATGCGTTCCTGCACAATTGAATGAAAAGGAAATACAGCATCACGATATTTGTAAAACGCACTACGCGATAAATCCACCTGCTTTACCGCATCCCAAATGGAAGATACCGAACCACTTGAAAGTAAGTGTTTCGCCTCCAAAGTTTTTTGCATAGCATCCGTTAAAACATCTTCACGAACTAAATAATATCGCTGATTCGCAACATTCTTCATACGCTTCCCCCTAAAACCTATTCTTAGTCGACAAATTCAAATTCGAATTCCAATAAGCGTACAATATCTCCATTTTGTGCACCACGTTCACGTAATGCTTCATCGACGCCCATACCACGTAATTGACGTGCAAAACGACGTACACCGTCCTCGCGGCTGAAGTCTGTCATTTTGAAGATACGCTCAATCGCATATCCACCAAGAATGAATGTACCATCAGGATCACGAGAGATTTCGATTGAATCTGCTTCAGATTGGTGTTTGTAAAGTACCGTTGCATCTGATTCTTCATCTAGATCATCGAATAATGGGAATTCAGGAGTCACTTCCAGTAAGTCGGCAATTTCAAATAATACCGGCTTTAGACCTTGGCGAGAAACCGCTGATACTGGGAAGATTTTCGCATCTTCGCCCACTTTTTCACGGAAAATTTCTAAGTTTTCCTCTGCATCTGGCATGTCCATTTTATTTGCCACAATAATTTGAGGACGTTCTGTTAAACGAAGATTATATTGTTTTAGCTCATCATTGATTGTTAAGTAATCTTCATAAGGATCGCGCCCTTCCATACCCGACATATCAATTACATGTACGATAACACGTGTACGTTCAATATGACGGAGGAATTGGTGACCTAGACCAACACCTTCGTGCGCACCTTCGATTAAACCTGGTAAATCGGCCATTGCAAAGCTACGATGATCATCCGTTTCAACCATTCCTAAGTTCGGTACGATTGTAGTGAAATGATAAGCACCTATTTTTGGCTTTGCCGCAGAAACAACAGATAATAATGTTGATTTACCTACACTTGGGAAGCCAACTAATCCTACATCTGCTAGTACTTTCAACTCTAATATAACATTTAATTCTTGTCCTGGCTCACCTTTTTCAGAAAGTTCTGGAGCAGGATTGGCTGGTGTTGCAAAGCGAGAATTCCCGCGGCCACCACGACCAGCTTTTGCGATAATCGCTTGTTGACCATGCTCGACTAAATCCGCAATAACAACGCCTGTTTCTTCGTTCATTACAACCGTACCCGGTGGTACTTTAACGATTAAATCATCTGCACGTCTACCATGCATTCCTTTACTCATACCATGCTCACCACGGTCAGCCTTAAAATGGCGTTTATAGCGGAAATCCATCAAAGTTCGTAAGCCCTCTTCAACTTCAAATACTACGTTACCACCATGTCCGCCGTCACCACCAGCTGGGCCACCATTCGGTACAAATTTTTCACGACGGAAGGCTACCATTCCATCCCCACCGTCGCCACCTTTTACATAAATCTTGACGTGATCGACAAACATTTAATTCACTCCCTGCTTGCACTCAATACATATTTCCAAGACGTATTTGTCTCTTCCACTGTTTGAATGTCTAATTGTTTCAAACCTTTTTCGGTGAATGCATCAGCACTCCATAGACCATTTAGCGTGAATGTCACGGCAAATGTATGTTCATCAACGCGCACATCGAGCGCTAAGCTCTGCTCTGTAAATGGATCTAATGTATCATAAACATGCATAACTGTTTTGTTTAAGTAGTCTACAACATCCGAATCAATAGTATTTGTAACAGGCTTTATTATCTCACCGCTATCCTTCATTGGTAATGAAGGATAGCGCCAGCCTCCTGTTTGCAGCCATTCTATTGTTCGTGGTAATTGTAGACGATTAAGGATAGAAAGCACTTGTAATTGCTCTGAATACTCTTGAATAAGTTTTTTTGATTCATCAATTCTACCTAAATCTAAATTCATGCGAATAAGCTGAAGCTGATTCACATAATCATGATTTGCAAAACGTAATACTTCACTAATGGTTAGTGATTGATTGTTCATCCCATTCACTCCAATAAAGTTATCTTTACTAGTATAACAAGTTTTGCTGTATTTTTCCCTTAATTCTTCAATCTATTATGCCTCAGCATAATTGCGTCCGGAGGCTTTCGGCCAACAAATGTTTTTTTGTGCGAAAACGTAGTGTCAGCAGTACGACGTTTTTTGCGCGAAAGCGTAACGTCAGCAGCACGATGTTGGTCACTCAGTCGTGTGTTGTTGCTGTCGCTTCGCTTTCGCACAGATAAATCGCCACAGGACGTGGCATTCTTAGACTGAGTTCCTCTATTTCAGCGGATGTTCGGACACGCGCTGAAAAATAAAAGTGACTTAAAACCGCATTCATCTCATCAACTATAGAAGTGGGAGACTTCTTTACCTGTCTCTATGCTTTCGGTACAAAAGACATTTGTAACTGCCGTTTCACTTACGTTACATAAAACATTTGTAGCTGACGCTTCGCTTTCGCTACAGAAAATAATTGCTGAAAGAAGTTGTATTTTAGCCAAAAAAAGGACTGCAATAAATGCAGTCCTCCGCTTTATGTTATCTTTTTAAAAGATTAAGCTTCTTGTGATGCTGGGTATACAGATACTTGTTTGCGATCGCGACCTAAGCGTTCGAATTTAACAACGCCGTCAACTTTAGCAAATAGTGTATCGTCACCACCACGACCTACGTTTGTACCTGGGTAAATTTTTGTACCGCGTTGACGGTAAAGAATTGAACCACCAGTTACGAATTGGCCATCAGCACGTTTAGCACCAAGGCGTTTTGACTCAGAGTCACGTCCGTTTTTAGTAGAACCTACACCTTTTTTCGATGCGAAAAATTGTAAGTCTAAAGTTAATAATAATTTCATTCCGTTCCACCTCCTACTTGGTTGTAGTTGATTTGGATGTATTGTCCGTAATTTTGCACCATCGAATACACTTGGGCAGTCATTACTTGGACAATTAACTGTAGTTTTGCATCAATCTCAGGCTCTAATTCTGACGGTAAGTTTACCTTAAGATAGCCTCCACCTTCAGCAGCTTGTTCGATTTCTGGCTGTAATTGTAATAGTGCATAAATAGCATTTACTGTACCTATGGCAACTGTAGATGCTCCAGCACATACTAAATCCTTACCAGATTCATCGTATTCTGCATGTCCTGAAAATTCAAATGCTGACACATGTCTATTTTCATCGTGATGAATCGTAACTTGTATCATTCGCTACACCTCACAATTAAGCGTTGATAGCTTCAACAACTAATTTTGTGTAAGGTTGACGGTGACCTTGTTTACGACGGTAGTTCTTTTTAGCTTTCAATTTGAAAACAACGATTTTTTTCGCACGGCCTTCTTTAACAACTTTAGCTGTTACAGTAGCGCCTTCTACGAATGGAGCTCCAACTTTAACGTTTTCGCCACCCACGAATAAAACTTTATCGAAAGTTACAACCTCGTCAGCTTCTACACCTAATTTTTCAATATAGATTTCTTGACCAGCTTCTACTTTGATTTGTTTACCACCAGTTTCAATAATTGCGTACATTTTACTGCACCTCCTCATAGACTCAGACTCGCCTGTTTATAAAGGTGATCCTAGGATACTTAAACCTTTCCAGTGCGGTTGTAGTAGCACAGGTGCTACAAACAATAACATTAAAATATTACCACACGATTTATTTTAAGTCAATCTATTCATTACATATTTCTCAAATGCTAAACGATATTTTCGATAATTCCATTCCTTTAACACTTGAAGCCATATAAATAAACATAAAATTGCTAAAAAAATTGATTGTGGGAGGTAACATACAGTTATCATAAATAGTATAGAGGCAATTATAAGAGAAAACCAGTAGTAATATTCAAACGCACGAACACTTGGATTGAATAAAAATAAGCATGCTAAACATATTCTACCACCATCCAACGGAATAATCGGTAATACATTGATTGCTAATAGCACAAGTTGCACATTAATAAGTTTAATAGCAAGCAGTTCTGGCATAAAAAAAGCGAGGCCAATCCCTAATATTGTAGCGATTGGTCCCCCTAAAGCAATCCAAAGGAGTGACGTTGCAGGCACAACCGCTGGATTTTCAAATTCTATTTCCCCTCCGTAAGGTGTAATAACGCATGATTTTACCTTAACACCACAAAGCATTGCCATTAACAAATGACCAACTTCATGCCATAATAACGAAGTTAAAATAATGGCGTAATAAGCAATTTGGCCAGTAAAAATCATTAAAAATACGAGAGGGATACATAGAAGATGCAGTTTAATTTTCATTGGACGCCGCTGTTTCAAGCCACTGTACAATCTGCTCTAAGCTATATTGTGTCTTATCTTTTTCAATCGAAATATAGAGTTGTCCCGCCTCTTTCATGCCGATTAAATCGTTTGCCTGCACCGTTGTATATGGAAGTTGTGCTAAACTATCCAGCATACCATAGGATACTGTTGTACCGTCATCATAGCTTATTGTCATTGTTTTACCGGTATATTTTGTATGACCGGTAAAAACGACAAGACCATTCTTTCCAGCATAAACTGGTAGGCCCATGTCATATTGCAATAAAAAACCTTCCTTAAAAACTTGCGCATTGGCAAATGATAATAGTTCAGTTTGCCCGACATCACTCGAAACTAAAATTGTTGTATCCTCTTTATTTAGCCAGCTTTGTCCGAGCTCACTTAAGTAGGTTAAATCTGCTGATGTTGTAACAAGTTTTCTCACAGGTGTTTCCAATACACCTTGATCCTCTAAACGTATTACAAGCATAATTGCGGCCACAAGCAGTATTGTGACCAACCATTTCCATTTTTTAAACAAGCCCTCATCCTTTTTTCACACTATATGAGATTGCATGTCCATTCATGCACAAGAAAAAACCTTCTCGTACAAATGCACGAAAAGGCTGATAATTATCTAGAAAATAACGCTTTTAATTTTGAAAATACACCTCTATGTTCATCTTCAATTGCCATAAGTGGCACAGACTCGCCAAGTATTCGGCGGGCAATATTACGATAGCCTAGAGATGCTTTATTAGTAGGATCCATTACTACTGGTTCACCTTTATTGGATGATGAAATAACCCCTTCATTATCTACGATGATCCCTAATAAATCGATAGACAAATGTGTTGTAATTTCATTAACATCCAACGTATCACCGCTTTTCATCATATGCTGGCGAATGCGGTTAATTATTAGTTTAGGTGCAGTAATTTCTTCCTGCTCGAGCAAGCCAATAATTCGATCTGCATCACGTACAGCAGAGATTTCTGGTGTTGTTACAACAATTGCATGGTCTGCACCAGCAACAGCATTGCGATAGCCTTGTTCAATGCCCGCTGGACAGTCTATTAAAACATAGTCGTAGTCTCTTTTTAATTCTTCTACTAAGCTCTTCATCTGCTCAGGTTTAACAGCATTTTTATCTGTCGTTTGAGCAGCAGGTAATAAAAATAGTTTCTCATCTACACGTTTATCTTTTATTAACGCTTGATGAATCTTACAGCGCCCTTCAACAACGTCTACTAAATCATAAATAATCCGATTCTCAAGACCTAAAATTACGTCCAAATTACGAAGCCCAATATCAGTATCTACTAAACATACTTTCTTACCTTGTAGAGCCAATGCAGTCCCCAGGTTAGCCGTTGTCGTTGTTTTTCCGACACCGCCTTTACCTGAAGTTATGACGATCGCTTCTCCCACACTAGCTACCTCCCTTAGACACATTTAATAATGGTCGAATATTTTTTAACGCATGAATTTGATCGTACGTAATGCGCCCATCATAGCCAATAAATGCACAAGTCATCTCTTCATGTTTAATTGCTTTTACATGTTCATCCGACATTGCCTGAACCTGATCAGCAATCATAATATGTGTGGCTTCAAAAAGAGAAGCTGCAATGATTGCCTCCTTATTACCATGAACACCGGCATGCGCAATTCCCTTGAGTTTACCTAGGACATATACATTGCCACCCGCTTCTACACGTCCGTTCGGATTGACATTCCCTACGATAATAATATCTCCTGACGAACGCAGAACTTGACCCGATCTGACCACACCAATATATGTATCTTGTTGACTTTCAATCCTTTTCTGGTTGCTCTCATGGACAGTCAGTACTTCACTTTGCACCTTTGAAACAATTAGTTGATCTGTTTCCTGCACAATTTTAATAAGCTCTTTGAT
Organism: Lysinibacillus sp. CTST325; assembly: GCF_054665055.1. Lineage (NCBI taxonomy): Bacteria > Bacillati > Bacillota > Bacilli > Caryophanales > Bacillaceae > Lysinibacillus > Lysinibacillus sp. CTST325. The sequence goes on from NZ_BAAFHO010000003.1 coordinate 296,699, forward strand.
TTGTTCAGCAGAACAGTATCGATAGCCCAAATATAATTGTACATCTACTTTACTATCGATACCGCTTTCTGACACTTTCTTTTTAAGCTCTTCTACTAAATCGACATACGCACATTGATCATCTAAACGAAGAACAAATCCATCCTTTGTCCCCTTCATATTAACTAACTGTTTTTTCATGAATGCCTCACCCCACGTTGCTCTTTATTAAGAAACTTCACGTGCTCTCTGTAAGACACGCGCATTAATTAGATACTTGAAGGCCCAACCAAGAATCATTAAAAATAGTGCATTAGCAATGATCGTTGGTAGCAGTCGTGAACGTAAGAAATCCGATAATGGAATCGTTGTAAAGTCGATAAGATAGAAGAATTGATAGAGTATAAATTCTAAAATTGCTACTAAAACAACTGAAATCGTCGTTGTCACAACTAAGTGCTGATGAATAACTTTCACAATAGACCCTGCTAAAAAACAAATAAGCGGAAACAGTACTGAATATAATCCAATAATATCAATGTAAAACACATCATACAAGACACCAAAAAAAAGTCCATACATTACCGCTCGTTGACGGCTGTAATAGATGGATATAAATATTAAATATAAGATTAAAAATCTCGGAACTAAATAAAAGATTTGCCCTTTCACTTCAATCGGTGAAAGCATAGCAAACTCTGGTTCTACCAAAAATAGTAAAACTGCCACAGAGGGGATGAGAAACCGAACCATTATTCCGCCTCCTCTTTACCCTTTTGTGGATGTGTTAAATCCTTGTTCGATGTATTACCATCAGAACCATCTATCACAGTAGCGGAACGTTTAGCAATAACAACATAGTCTAAAATTGAAAAATCAGCAGATGGTTTTACATAGGCCATTTTTGTTAAGCCAAAATCATCTGTACTTACTTCAGTTATTTCTCCGATTGGCACATTTTTAGGGAAAATACCGCCAAGTCCTGATGAAACGACTTGCTGACCCTTTTTAACTGTTAAACTTGAATCGATTCGCTTCATGATGAGTTCATTACGCTCTTTATCATAGCCCTCGATTAAACCGTATGCTTGTTTATCTCCTTGAACCATCGCAGAAACACGATAGTTTGGATTATTTGTATTTAAAAGCTCTACCTCAGATGTGAAAGGTGTCACTAAAGTAACTTTACCGACTAACCCTTTTGCTGTCATAACTGCCATATTTTTTTCTACACCGTGTGAAGACCCTTTATCTAAAATAATCTTTTCTTCCCACTGGTCAGGATTTCTAGCGATAACTGTGGCATGAATCGGATCATAAGCTTTTAAGCTTTCCGATTTGTCCATGAGCTCTTGAAACTTTTTAATATCAGATTTCAAGTCCGATGCCTCAGCTTGTACAGCTGCAAATTCATCTAAGCGTGCTTTTAAACGTTTATTTTCTTCGTACGTGTTTAAGAGGGAGTCAATACTATTAAAAACACCAGTAATATAATTCGCCGGCTTCGCAACAATAGATTGTGCGACGCCGACAGTGTCTTTAATAATTTGCTCTGGTAAAGTTGCATTCGTCCGTTCACGTAATGAGAAGCTAATCAATGCCACAAGAAAAACCATGCCCACGAGCAGCAAAATTAATTTCTTATTGAAAAAAAAATGTGGCATTGCCTAAACCTCCTTACCCTTTAACTTGTTGTGCACGAATTAAATCAATATGTTCTAGAGCCTTACCTGTACCAATAGCAACACAGTCCAATGGATCTTCTGCGATAAATACTGGCATATTAGTTTCTTGGCTAATAACTTTGTCTAAATTCGTTAATAGCGCACCACCACCTGTTAGTACAATTCCGCGTTCCATTACGTCTGCAGATAATTCGGGAGGTGTTTGTTCAAGCGTTTTTCGAACACCATCAATAATAGATGCTACCGCTTCACGTAAAGATTCAGAAATCTCTTGTGAAGAAATTTCGATCGTTTTTGGTAAACCTGTTAAAAGGTCACGTCCTCTAATTTCCATTCTTTCTTCTGGGCCCTCAGCCAACGCTGTACCAATTTCCATTTTTACTGCTTCCGCAGTACGTTCACCAATTGTTAAGTTATATGATTTACGAATATACGAAATGATGGATTGGTCCATTGCATCCCCGCCGACACGTACGGATTCACTTGTTACAATACCACCTAATGAAATAACCGCTACCTCTGTTGTACCACCACCGATATCAACGACCATTGACCCTGTTGGATCCCATACTGGTAAGTTCGAACCGATTGCTGCTGCAAATGGCTCTTCAATTGTAAATGCTTCTTTAGCACCTGCTTGACGAGCAGCATCAATAACCGCACGTTGTTCAACCGATGTAATACCGTAAGGCACACAAATCATAACATTCGGTTTTTTCCAATTACCACCAGAATTTTTACAAGCTTCTTTTAAATAGTATTCTATCATTGCTGTAGTAATATCAAAATCAGCAATAACGCCATCTTTCATAGGACGGATTGCTACGATTGATCCAGGTGTACGACCAATCATATTTTTCGCATCATTACCAACTGCAACAATATCCCCCGTTTTTGTATTTTTCGCTACAACTGAAGGTTCGCGTAAAACGATTCCCTTCCCTTTAATAAACACTAATGTATTCGCTGTGCCAAGGTCAATCCCGACATCCTTACTTCCTAATCCAAACAATTTGTGTACTCCCTTTCTATTTAAGCCATACTTTCGTTGACATCAACTACACCCAGGCGTATTTACACCCCGAGTCTCTATCTTCATTCACTCAGTGTTAGACACCTACTGAAAAAAAACTACACACTCATTTGTCTCACACCTGTTGGAGTGAGAGTCTTTTTCTGAATAAAAATAAAATCATACCGTTCATTATAACGGAAAAACGCAAGAATTTGTAGTGCCACATACCTCTTCTCGCGGAAAAGATACTATTTTAATTCCCACCCAAATAAAAATAGTATGTATAGATTAGCATATAATTTTTATTCTTGTAAGACAACGTGTAATAGGCTACCAATTTTTGTGAATATTATAGACATTTCTACGAATACAATAACGTTTTCTATCAAAAAAGGTTCACTTTTATTTTTAAGCTTCTCGCAAAAAAATACAAAAATATTTATTTTTAAAATAATAAGTGATGCAGACTTCACACCAATTCCCAGAAACCAGGAATACTGTGAAGCTTCCCGAAATGATGCGGCAACTGCTTTACAATTCTAACTCGTGTAAATCTCGCATAAATCCTTGAAATTTTCCATAAAAAAACTCTGCAAATTTATTGCAGAGTTAAAAGTATCCTTTTTCTTTCAAGCTAATGAACTGATGATCACCGATGATAATATGATCGATTAAATCTATGCCTATAATATAACCGGCCTCTAAAATTCTTCTCGTCACTTCAATATCCTCTTCACTAGGTGTTGGAACGCCACTAGATAGCAATAGGTAAGGCTTTGAAGTAATCTCTACCTTTTCCCCTGCTCCACACCGTGCATGCAACTTTCATCGCACACGGCATTCCATCGTTTGCCTACTATTTCATTTACCTCAATCTATTAAATCTAATTTGCATCCCTATTTTATTGCTTCATTCCCAATTAACAACCTTAGTTTGTTTACTTTCTCAATTTGTTCCTTATTTAATTTGAGAAATTCAAGATATGTTTGGATTCGCTCAAGCTCTATCACGCTCCAATTATGGCTCGTGACCTTTTTAGTCATACGGGAATCCTTGAAATAATTGAGTTGAAATAGTTTAGACGAAACGACTTGAGGCTATTGTTCCATTTCCATTACAGAAACTTCATTACTCCTACCTCTACTCTCACTATCATAAAAGGAAGTTATAGATACATTCCTTTCCTTCCTAACACTTCATCGAGTGTGTACTCTTCATGTTGATAGCTTTCCACGTTCCCTTAACCCTATCAATACTTAACTTAGGTGCTAGCTCTTGCCTGGCGTCCCCTCCATCGCCTGTAACGATGCATGGAGCTTTCGAAACCACCATACTTACTCGCCCACGGAAACGCACTTGAATTTTCATCAAGTCTACTCATTTCTAAATAGTCACACTTACAGACATTTCGTTCGCTAGTTCGTCAGTGTTTTACCACATTCTCACCATATTAAGTTTTAACGACTCCCGACCTATCCGTTACACCAACTACCTCTAGTTAGCTTTCGGTTACCAATTAGATTGGCACTACGGTAACATTCAGCCGACTTCACCGAGCTTCACACCTTATTCTTATACACATTCGAATAACGCATGTCGGAGTATTAGAGTAGGCGTTTCAAGGCGTTACCCTATCATTCCACCTATCGAGTGAAGAGTTCACGACTCTCTTACTTGTCAACTGGACGTTCGGACAGCATGCGCAACCTTTTCAGTTACGAACGTGTCGCACGATGATTATGTGCACAAATAATAGAAGCAGCAGATCTTTTTACAGCCTCACGATAAACCTCCCTTGGATGGACGATTGAAGCATTTAGACTGCCTATAAAAATCGTCTGTCTATGAATAATTTGATTTTTTACATTTAAAAAAAGAACTACGAAATGCTCTTGACTCAGGGAGGTCATATCAGGCATTAAATAAGCAGCTGCATCTTCCGGTGAACGAACCGTATATTTTTCCTCGTTATATTTCTGTGCAAGACGTCTACCGAGTTCAATTGCTGCTAATAATTGAATGGCTTTGACTTCACCAATCCCTCTAATAGCAACCATTTCTTCTATTGTTGCATGTTTCAAATGATGTAAACGTTCAAAAACGCTTAGTACGCGATTTGCAAGTACTAGAACAGACTCTTCTTTAGTGCCTGTCCTTAGTAAAATAGCCAGCAGCTCCTGATTCGATAAACTCATAGCTCCTTGTCTCCGTAGTCTTTCACGAGGTCGGTCCTCTATATTAACGTCTCGTATCATCGTCCTTGGTAAAACATCATTTGTCAAAAAAGCTCACTCCTTCGCAAATTGGATAATATTGAGTGCTACCAATTGCGTAAACAACGCTGCAAGTGGTAAGCCGACAACATTGTTATAATCCCCTTCAATTCGTTTCACTAGAAGAGTTCCAGCAGTTTGAATGCCATAACCTCCCGCTTTATCAAACGGATCTCCCGAATCTACATATACTTCGATGAGCTCCTGTGATAAATGCTGAAAAACAACATTGGTCTCTTCGACAAATGTTGTTTCATTACCGATAGGCTCAATAATGGCAACAGCTGTCATGACCGCATGACGCTTACCTGATAAGCGCAATAAGTGAGAAATTGCCTCCTCACGATTTTTAGGTTTATGGAGTAGCTCATCATCATAAACAACAATAGTATCTGCTCCAATAATCGTGGCCTTTGGAGCTTTTTTCGCCACATCACGTGTTTTTAATAGAGCTACACCTTTTACATAATCTTGCATTGTAGTTGCCTGGACGCTTGTCTCTTCTACTTCACTAGTTATTATGTCGAATGGAAGTGATAGCATAGCAAGCAATTCCTTTCGTCGTGGTGAAGCTGAAGCAAGCACTAGCTTGTGATTTGTTTTAAACATTATCTGACCATCCCTCCTTATTAGTTATCATAACGGAGAAATAGGAATTTGAAAATTTTCTAAAAATCAAGATAATGCTTAATTCACTATCTTTTGTGCTTAAAATTTCACTTGAAGACAAGCATTTTTCGATTTGTAATGGGCAAAAACTTGTAAGCGGACGATGCTAATATCGCTTGAAATCGACGAGGCTGCCGCTCCAATAGATTGCCAATCAGCAGGCAACGTAGAATCCTTCGATTTATCCTTAAAATTTAATTTTGTTGCATTTTTGTCAGCTAGTACAGATGGAAGCTCTGCAATCGTTGGCTCCTTACAACTGCCACCACTCACAGTAAATGCTTTTTTAAATGTTGCAGGATCTTTTAAAAAGACAAGCTGACTTTCATCTGTAACGATACTTGTCCAAACATAAAATTTTCCATCAACCTCGACAATGGCACTTTCTTTTAATGAAGGATGTTCAGATACAAACGAGCTTGCACTTTCATAATTTGAATAAACCCCTGCTTGACTTGCAAAAAACATGGGTCCGTTCGTTGCTCCTCCAGCTGTCGGAATTGTTTCTCCGGATGAATTACCATTATTACCTTTAGTGGCTACCTCACTGCTATCATTTTTTAAAGAAAATTTAGTACTTGCTTGAAGAATACCTAAAAAAAGGGCTACACCAAAAAGTCCAACTATTCCTCCAATAATCATTGCTCGAAATACTTGTTTTTTCATCACATGACTGACAATTTTCATTCGACCATCACCTCTTTCGTTAACATATCAAAGTAAATTTAGACAAGACGAGATTATTACATTTTGATATATAAGTATATGTATAAAAGAATGTGTAAATGCGAATTTACTACATTTTGATGTACTAGTTATTTTCGATGTTTCACTTCAAAATTAAATATTTTTACAACGAAATTTTTACTATAAACAAAAAAGAGGTGAATTCTTTTCTTTACTCTTTTGTACCTCTATCAAAGAATAATTTTGCTGAATGAAAAAGGAGTTAATAGAAAGTAAATAGAGCATCACCATAACGTATGGTTGATTTCCGTTCGGACTAGGCGCTTTTCTTAGTTTTCATCAAGCAAAACTTTTCGATCAGTATGTAAGAGAAGAAATGCAAATATATTTGGAAAAAGTGTTTAAGGACATCAAAGAGAGAATACCCCCAAAATTAATTATTTTGAAAAAATCCATAGTATTAATTATTTTTCACACTAAATTAAAAAATCAGGACTCATTTTTTAATGAGTACCTGATTCTTTACTGTAAATATATTGTTCGCTCAACTAGATGTTAATTATTTTTTAATCTACTACGTACTTCCGTTAATAAATACAACGAACCCGTTACAATCGTTCTCGATTCGCTTTCTGACTGTAGTTTTAAAAATTGCACATAATCTTCTAAAACTGCTTTATGAGAGGCGTTCGACAGCACAAGCATGTTGTGAGCAGCCATCGCACGCGGATTATTGAAATCAACAAAGTAAAAATAATCACTCACCTGCTCGAATTGCTGCAAAATCTCTTTTACAGCCTTATCAGCAAGAATACCAATTACAAAAGTAATCTGCTCACCTGGGAACTCTTGCTTAATCGTTTCTATTAATTTCTCAGCACTCGCTGGATTATGCGCACCGTCTAAAAAAATATAAGGCATAATTTCCTCAAAACGTCCTAACACGGTTGCGTTTTTCACAGCTTTTTGAACAGCCTCTTTACTAACTTGTAACTGTAATGCGGTTGCCACTTCAAAAAAGGCTGTAATCGCTAGTGCCATATTATTTGCCTGATGTGCTCCCTTCATTGTGCGTGTAAGCTTTGTTACATGGAAGCCGTTGTCGTTATACATATAGCTCTCTCCATCATTCTCTTGTTCCATATAAAACTGATGATTTAGTTCAAGAACGGATGAATGCTTTTTTTGAGTTTCCTGATAGACTATATTCTTCGCTTCTAACGGTAGATCACCGATAATAACTGGACGGTATGGCTTAATAATTCCTGCTTTATGATGGGCAATACTTTCAATCGTATTTCCTAAAAAATTCGTATGCTCTAATGCGATACTTGGTATGATTGAGACAATTGGTGTAACCACATTCGTACTATCAAGTAAGCCTCCCATACCTGCTTCAATAAGGGCAATATCTACATTACTAGCTACAAAATGTAAAAATGTTGCAACCGTTAAAAGTTCAAAATCTGTTAGTTTCCCACTCAGTCCGGCTGTCTGCATTTGTTGAAATACATCATTCATTTCCGCTTCTGTAATAGCTTGACCCGCTACTTGAATTTGGTCATGCACGTCCACAATACAAGGAGACATAAATTTACCAACACGTAAGCCATGTTCTTTGGCGATAGATTCTAGAAATGTAAGTGTAGAACCCTTACCGTTAGTCCCTGCTAAATGCACGACTTGCAATTTGTTTTCCGGATTACCTACTCGTGCCAATGCCTCTTCAATCGCTGTTAGACCAGGTTTAATAACATCATCACTCTGAACGTTCCACTTTTCCTTGTAGCTATTCAATTTGGGGATCATCGTTGTTCCCCCTGAAGCCATTGTCGTATTTCAGCTATAAAATACAACGAGCCTGTAATGACGATAACATCTTCATCATTTCTTCGATGCAGCATCGTTTGAACCATTTCACGCCAATTCGCATTATACATTTTGTTCGTATTTGTAGATAATGCAGCTAATTGATCAGCAGGCATAGCATTCGGTAGCTCAATTTGTGTAAATGCAATTGATGTAGCAATACTATCCATTAAAGCAATACTTTTCGCATGATCTTTATCCGATAATGCCGCATATATAAATCGATAGTTTTGGTGTGGGTAGACCGTTTTTAATGTTTGAATGAGTGCGGCAGTTCCTTCTGAATTATGTGCTCCGTCTAATATAATTTTGTCAGGTAATTGCTCAAATCGGCCTGCCCACTGCGCTTTTGTCAAAGCTTGACGAATTGATTCATCCGAAATGTCAATGGCTCCATTCTCTCTTAACGTCAGGATTGCTGTAATCGCAAGGCTTGCATTATTTATTTGATGCGGCCCAGCCATTTTTAATGGGACAGCTACCATCTCCTCATTTCCTCTTCGGTAATTAAAGTGCTGTATATTAGTACCTTGTTTAATGTTTTCAACCGTAAAGTCCTTCCCTAAAGCAAGACATGAGGCATGACGCTCATTTGCTACCTCTTCGATAACAGTAAGTGCCTCCTCACTTTTAACACCTACTACAACAGGTATATTTTCTTTAATAATGCCCGCCTTCTCAAACGCTACCTTTGCTAATGTATTTCCTAAAAACGCAGTATGTTCTAGTGAAATCGTTGTAATAATTGAAATTAGGGGCGTAATGACATTCGTAGCGTCTAATCGTCCACCAAGTCCTGTTTCAATCAGCGCAATATCCACTTCTTCATCCGCAAAATGTTGATACATAATGAGTGTTACGACTTCAAAAAAGCTCGGAAAGTCACCTTCATAATGTGTCTCAATAATCTTGGCAACTTTATTCATATAGTGTAAAAATTGTGCATCAGAAATTTGAATTCCATTAATAGTCATACGTTCATTAACACGCTCTAAATGGGGTGAAGTAAAGGCGCCAACTTTATAGCCAGCATGTTGTAACATTTCTCTCAGCGCATTCACTGTTGATCCCTTTCCATTTGAGCCTGCTAAATGGATAGCTCGTAGTCTATCCTGTGGCTTATTAAGAAGTGCTAATACCTCTCGCATTAATACGAGAGGTGCACGTTTATGATCAACTGCCTTTAATGTAAAAATAAAATCTGTACATTCTTTCATCGTTTTAAACAAAAGAAACACTCCCTCTTACTGCAATATCTCTATTTTAGTATAAGTAGCGCCCAATACACATACATTTCGAAAAAAACTGTTGTACTTTGAATGAAAGCTAAAAAAACACACAGAAAAACACTTTAAAAAGTGCGAATCCTTGTGTTTTATATTAATTTCATACGTGCCCCATCTAATTACTATACATTTTCACCTAAAACAACACATATCTTTTGTTGCATATAAAATCTATATAAAAAAACAGCGGATGACTTTCGCCATCCGCTGTCTCAATCTTACATATTTTTCAGTTCTTCTAAACGTTTTAATACAACCGCATGTTTACTTTCGTAATCGGCTAATTTTTCACGTTCTGCATTAACTAATGCTTCTGGCGCTTTGGACACGAATTTCTCATTCGATAACTTACCAGTTACAAGTTTGACTTCTTTTGCCCATTTCTCTAATTCTTTTTCAAGACGAGCAATTTCTTCTTCTAGATTAATGAGTCCAACAAGCGGTAGGAATAGCTCAGCTCCAGTAACTACTGCTGTCATTGACTGACCAGGAGCTTCTAAACTTTCTCCAATTGTTAGCGTTTCTGGATTACAGAATTTTTCTAAATATGCTTTATTGGCTTCAAGTACTGTAGCCGTTGCAGCATCCTTCGCTGAAATATATAGCGGCACTTTTTTGCTCATAGGTGTATTTACTTCCGCACGAATATTACGTACTGAACGTATAATATCCATTAGGAGCTTCATATTGTCCGCTTCCTCTGCAAAATGAAGATCCGTACGTACAGTTGGCCATGCTGCCACTGTGATTGATTCACCTTCATGAGGTAAGTGCTGCCAGATTTCTTCTGTAATGAATGGCATGAATGGATGTAATAGACGCATAGTTTGATCTAAAACATAAGCTAAAATTGAACGAGTTGTTTTCTTAGCTGCTTCGTCATCACCGTATAACGGTAATTTCGCCATTTCAATGTACCAAGAACAGAAATCATCCCAAATAAAGTTATAAAGCTCGCGGCCAACTTCGCCAAATTCGTAACGTTCTGCAAGAGATGTTATACGTTCAATTGTTTCATTTAAGCGAGTTAGAATCCATTTATCAGCAACTGATTTTTCACCAGTTAGGTCGATTTCATCAAATGTCATACCTTCCATGTTCATTAAAGCAAAACGAGAGGCATTCCAAATTTTGTTAGAGAAGTTCCAAATTGCTTCTACTTTTTCAGTTGTATAACGTAAATCCTGACCAGGTGAAGATCCAGTAGCTAAGAAGTAACGTAATGAATCGGCACCGTATTGATCAATAACATCCATAGGGTCTACACCATTGCCAAGTGATTTACTCATCTTACGTCCTTCACCATCACGTACTAAACCGTGAATTAATACATCTTTGAATGGACGTTGACCTGTAAATTCAAGACCTTGGAAAATCATTCGAGAAACCCAGAAGAAAATAATATCATAACCAGTTACAAGTGTGCTTGTTGGATAGTAACGTTTATATTCTTCATTTGTCTCATCTGGCCAACCCATTGTAGAAAATGGCCATAGTGCTGACGAGAACCATGTATCTAATACGTCTTCATCTTGTGTCCAATTTTCTGCATCTGCTGGTGCTTCTTTTCCTACGTAAATTTCACCTGTTTCATTGTGATACCAAGCTGGGATTTGGTGACCCCACCATAACTGACGAGAGATACACCAGTCACGAATGTTTTCCATCCAACGAGAATATGTGTTTTCGAAACGAGATGGTACGAAGTTCACTTTTCCTTCTTCATCTTTTTGAAGAGCTAGTGAAGCATCAGCGAGTGGTTGCATTTTTACGAACCATTGTGCTGAAAGATATGGCTCTACAACAGCACCAGAACGTTCAGAGTGACCTACTGAATGTGTATGCTCTTCAATACGGATAAGCACACCCGATTCTTGTAAATCAGCTACGATTTGCTTACGGCATTCAAAGCGATCCATACCGTTATACTTGCCAGCAAGCTCGTTCATTGTACCATCTTCATTCATAACAAGAATGCGTTCTAGGTTGTGGCGGTTACCAACCTCAAAGTCATTAGGATCATGTGCTGGTGTCATTTTTACAACCCCAGTACCAAATTCCATATCTACGTAGTCATCTGCTACGATAGGAATTTCACGACCTACGATTGGTAAAATAACTGTTTTACCGATTAAGTGTTGATAGCGCTCATCTTTCGGGTGAACGGCTACCCCAGAGTCACCTAGCATTGTTTCAGGACGTGTAGTCGCAACTTCCACATATCCTGAGCCATCAGCTAATGGGTATTTCATATGATAGAATGCACCTTGAACATCTTGATAAATAACTTCGATATCTGATAATGCTGTTTTTGCAGCAGGGTCCCAGTTAATAATGCGTTCGCCACGATAGATTAAGCCTTTTTCATATAATTGAACGAAAACAGTTTTAACGGCATCAGAAAGACCTTGGTCAAGTGTGAAACGTTCACGAGAATAATCTAATGCAAGACCAAGCTTCGCCCATTGATCGCGAATATGTCCAGCATACTCTTCTTTCCATTCCCATGTTTTTTCTAGGAATTTTTCACGTCCTAAATCATAACGTGTAATATTATCTTCTCGTAGTTTGGCCTCTACTTTTGCCTGTGTTGCAATACCTGCATGGTCCATTCCTGGTAACCAAAGTGCATCGTAACCTTGCATGCGCTTCATACGAATTAAAATATCTTGTAATGTTGTATCCCAAGCATGACCAAGATGTAATTTACCTGTTACATTCGGTGGTGGAATAACGATAGAATAAGGCTCTTTTTCACTTGTAGGCTGTGCCTCAAAAAATTTCCCTTGTAACCACCATTCATAACGACCTGCTTCAATGGACTGCGGATCATATTTTGTAGGCATTGAAATGTTTTCTGTCATTTTGACTCCTCCTGTTGACTCAATAATTTTACCGGTGTGAGATAGTACCAATCGTTCTGTTTTTATGTCTAGGTAGAGGCACATTTAACAGAAGATTAATGAAAATAAAAAAAACTCCTAACGTCAAAAAGGACGAAGGAGTTTAAGTTCGCGGTACCACCTTTAATTCCAGCAGAGGCGAGTTAAGCTGTCACACATTTCATTAGAAAAAAAATGTACTACTTGCTTAAACCTTTTACTACTGGCTCTCAATTCGGTAACGGTGTTTAACCGGCTTTAACTACTGTTAGTTCACTAAAGCTGCTCGAGGGCTACATTCAATTAGGTACAAATAGAAACTTTTCAGCTACCGTTTCCTCTCTTAAAATGTACTAATAATTTACTCTTCCCTGTCATAGCATCTATATTCGACTTTTTCACATTGTACCGCAAAATCGTTCATTTTTTCAAGTGATTTAGTCATTTTTTAGGAAGCACTACTAGAAAAGGAAGTGAAAATTCAAATGCGACGACGTAAGTATAACCCTTGGCATTTACCACCTTGGTTACGACAATTCCGTTTTTATTGTAAAACGATAATTGTACCAATTTGTGTTTTTCAGTTTATACGTGTCATCATCATTCCAACATCTGGAGATTTTATCATCTTATTGCTCCTACTACTTCTATGCTATTTACTTTTGAATGAAGTCATTTGAAACACGAACCTTTAGCGGTGTATAATCTTCCGTTAAATCCCAAATCATTGATGGAACTTCATGCCAGGAGCTGGATTCACGGACTACAATTTGACTTGAGGATTCCCTCAACATTGTTTTTTGCTCAGCTGGTGCAGGCTTTTCTTTTTTGTCTGAAGCTACTATTGCTTCAGACTTTTCCTTACTTACTGCAAATGTTACAAACTTTGATTTTTCCTCTTGTTCTGATGTTGTTACAACTGTAGAGTTTTCTTCTTGTGCCGAACCCATTACAGCTATGGTTTTTTCTTCTTGTGCCGAAGCCACTACAGCCGCAGGTTTTTCTTCTTGAATTGAAGCTACTGCTGCTGTTTCTTTTATAAGAGATCCATTCTCTATATGAGCTGAGGCATTGACAGTGACAGGCTGTTTTTCTAAAGCATGCGCTTTTTCGAATGCTGGCTCAGGCTCATTAAAAATACTTGTAACCGTCCATTCGAGCTGACACATCTGATTAGTCAATTTAGGTCGGACATCCTTTACCATTAAATCTTCAATAGCTGCTTCCTTTGGTAAATCCACATTTAAAGGAACTGCATACTCAAAATAACCAGTATCCCCTTGAATATCGAGAGCATCAATTTGTACTAATTCTTCATCACCTAGGAAAGCTTGCATGTCTTGAAAATCAAAACGAACATGTGCTGTGATATGATAAATACCCATTAATCGTAGAGAATCTTCTAACTGCATCGTCTGCCACCGTGGCTTAATTTGTACGTCTGCTATTTCTGTTGGACTGCCATAACCAGGAAAGCAAAAAGTTTCACTCATATTCCAAGTTTTCTGTTCGATAATAATCCCTCCCCTTGCATCATATGAAGCTCCGAAGGATAGTATGCTATAAGATGATTAATCAATTTCGTCTTGTCGTAATAATGTAGCTGTCACTTTGCTTTCGCGGAGATAAACAATGCGTTCGGATTTTGTATTGTTCCCAAGGGAAGTGCCCCGGCCATAACGGTAATCAACCCCAATAATGAGCCTAAAAAAGGCACACTAGAAAACTTCTAGCATGCCTCTTTACTGTTGGTTCAACAAAGTAATTATACATTCACCAATTTAATTCTATTTGCTACACGGTCTGTTAACATTTGTGTTGCTTTCGGTACGATTGGCTTAAAGATAGGATTTAAAACAGGACCAGCTAATCCTCCTGCTGTTACTTCTAAGAAGCCTGTCATCTTTGTATTTTCTGCATCAATACTTTCTGCTAGGAAATAACCGTTTCCTGAAAAGTTATCAGAAAGTCCTTTTAATTCGAATGTTACTTTTGTAGGCGCTGCCCATTCTAAAATAGTAATCTCTACTTGTACTGTTTTTTTCAGAACACCAACATTGCCTTTAAACGTCCAATTTGAATGTTTTTCATCAATCATTTCATGTGCATTATAACCTGGGACAAGCTTTGCCCATTTTTCCATATCACTGACGAAATCCCATACATTTTCAATTCCTACGGGTACTTCGACCATATGTGTGCCAGTTGCCATATCAATTCACTACTTTCTTTTACGAATAGCTCTATTATATACGATTTCGCCCTCAATTTGGCTATGCTGAAAGTTATAATTTTAATAAAAATTTTTTCAGCGGTAACGATCATACACTCAATGTAATTTAACGGGTGTGTTGATTAACCATTTTTATCCACTATAATTATATAGAAGGCTCTGATTTCCGTTACGGGCTACTCGCTTTCCCGCGGGAGTCGAGTAGCCCTACGCTACAATCAGTAAAAATGGACATACATTAGCAAAATATCATCAAAAAAATCCTTTTATTAGCCAATAATACACTTATATTTCCCCAATCAACACTCCTAGCATATTGCATAACTTTATCGACAAAAAAATAGCATGCCAGAAAATACTTCTAGCATGCTATTTTGTAACAACCTGTTATCTTGCTAATTGTGCAAATACTTTATGGAAGGCATCAACTGTTCTTGCGATATGCTCCTCCGTATGTGCAGTAGAAATAAATAAACCTTCAAATTGAGATGGCGGTAAGAAAATACCTTCCTCTGCCATTAGACGGAAGTATTCAGCAAATAATTGTAAATCAGACGTTTTTGCTGTAGCAAAATCAATAACATCTTCATTCGTAAAGAAGAAACCGATCATTGAACCAGCGCGATTTACAGTATGTGGAATATTGTATTTCGTTGCGGCTTCACGGAAACCAGCCTCTAATTGATCTCCTAGCTTTTTGAAGTATTCATAAGAATTATGATCAAGGCGAGTTAATGTTTCATAGCCAGCTGTCATTGCTAACGGATTCCCTGACAAAGTCCCAGCTTGATAGATTGGACCCGCTGGTGCCACTTGCTCCATAATTTCCTTTTTCCCTGCAAATGCACCGACAGGAAGTCCGCCGCCAATTACTTTTCCTAATGTTGTCATATCTGGTGTTACATCAAAATAACCTTGTGCACAGCCATAGTCAACACGGAAGCCAGTCATAACTTCATCAAAAATTAACAATGTTCCATGTTCCTTTGTTAATTCACGTAAACCTTGTAAGAAGCCCGGTTGTGGAGGGACAACGCCCATATTTCCTGCGACTGGCTCAACAATTACTGCCGCAAGCTCTGAACCAAACTTTTCGAAAACTAGTTTTGCCCCTTCTAAATCATTGTACGCTACTGTTAACGTATTACGTGCAATATCCGCTGGGACACCTGGGCTATCAGGTAAGCCTAATGTAGCTACCCCTGAGCCTGCTTTAATAAGCAAGGAATCTCCGTGACCATGATAAGAACCCTCAAATTTTAAAATTTTATCGCGCCCTGTAACACCACGAGCCACACGTAAAGCAGACATCGTAGCCTCTGTACCAGAAGACACGAAGCGAATCATTTCCATACCAGGAAGTCGATCTAACACTAATTTGGCTAATCGATTTTCTGTATAGCTAGGTGCTCCAAACGAAGAGCCTTTCGCTGCTGTTTCTGCAATTGCTTGTACAACTTCTGGATGTGAATGACCTAAAATTAGAGGTCCCCATGATAATACATAATCAATATATTCATTGCCATCAATGTCTTTAATAATAGCACCGTGACCAGATTCCATGAAGATTGGATCCATATTTACGGATTTGAATGCACGCACTGGGCTACTAACACCACCTGGCATTAAGTTAATTGCTTCAGCATAAGCTTGTTTTGATTTTTCGTAAGAACGCGTCATTTATTTCTCCTCCAACCAACGTACAACATCTTTAGCATGATACGTAATGATTAAATCTGAGCCTGCACGTTTCATGCTAAGTAACGTTTCAAGCACTACTTTTTTCTCTTCAATCCAGCCATTAATAGCCGCTGCTTTAATCATTGCATATTCACCAGAAACGTTGTATGCAACAATCGGTAATGTATAGTTATTTTTCACATCACGAATAATATCTAAATAACTTAGAGCTGGCTTTACGATTAAGAAATCCGCACCTTCAGCAATATCCGACTCTGCTTCACGGAATGCCTCCATACGATTCGATGGATCCATTTGGTATGATTTACGATCACCAAATTGAGGCGCACCATCAGCTGCTTCTCGGAATGGACCATAGTAGCTAGATGCATATTTTACGGCATATGACATAATCGGAACATTTTCAAAGCCTGCTTCATCTAGACCTGCACGAATGGCAGCCACAAAACCATCCATCATATTGGAAGGGGCGATGATATCCGCACCGGCTTTGGCTTGTGATACTGCTGTACGTGCTAAAACATCTAATGAAGAATCATTTAAAATTTGATCGCCTTCAATTAAGCCACAATGACCATGGTCTGTAAATTCACATAAGCATGTATCTGCAATAACTAAAAGCTCTGGGTAGCGAGCTTTAATAAGTCGTGTTGCTTCTTGCACAATACCATGATCATGGAATGCACCAGTCCCAACTGCATCTTTTTCTGCAGGTAAGCCAAATAAAATAACCGCAGGAATACCTAAAGCAACAACTTCATCAATCTCAGCTTCAAGTTTATCTAATGAAAATTGAAAAACTCCCGGCATAGAAGATACTTCATTTTTAATGTTTTCGCCTTCCATAACGAAGATTGGATAAATTAAGTCTTCTTTGTGTAAGTATGTTTCTTTTACCATTGATCGTATTGCAGCATTTGCACGCAAACGACGATGTCTTTGAAATTGTAATTTTGTCATTTTCTTTCTCCTACTCTCGTTATTTCCTCGATGACTGCTTGCATTGTATATACGCTCGGCATAACATCCACAATAGCACCGTGATTCAAAATAGCTGCTTCTGTAATATGACCGATTACGGCTACACGTACTGCCTCCCAACCAATTACCGAAGCTACATCCTTAGCGTAGACATCAACAGCGGAAGGGCTAGCAAAAATCACTGTGACGTCGCTATTCGCACGGATACATTCAATCATTAGTTGTTTTTGGTCGTGTCGCTCAATCGTTTCATAAACGGTCCATTCCTTCAATTTAAAGGGTAGCCCTTCCTTTAATGTGTTTTTCGCTTTTTCTCCACGAATAAATAAACATGTAGGATTGCTACCTGCTACACTAGGAAATTCTTGAACAAATACATCTGCACTAAATATAGAAGGCATAAAGCTCACATGGAATCCTAGCTGTTCTAAGGCTGTAGTAGTTTTTGTACCAATAGAAGCAATTTTCCCTGGAAAATGTGCTGCATTTACATTAAATCGGCGCATCTTACTAGCAAAAGCTTCTACAGCATTTTGACTCGTAAAAATGAGCCATTCAAATTGACGCGCAAACTCTAATTGCACAGCATCGTTTTTATCGATCAGCTCACCAGTTTCTATCAATGGGGCAATTACTGCTTGGCCACCTAAAGCTGTAATATCATCTATTATTGTTGTCGTCTTAGATGTCCCTGTCAAAATAATTATTTTACCTTCTAAAGGTAAATTATTTTGCATCTTGCTCTGCCTTTACTCGTTGAATTAATTCAAAAGCACCTTGCTTCGTTAATATTTCAGCAAGCTCTTTTCCAACTGCTTCTGCATCAGTGCCCACAACCGTTTCCTTATAAACAACTGAAGCGTCTGGTGCAGCAACAAGTCCAGTTAATGTAATTTCTTCCCCATTAGACTTTGCGTATCCTGCGATAGGTACTTGACAGCCACCATCCATAGCCGCTAGGAAAGCACGTTCTGCATGTGCTTCTTTCCATGTTAGGCTATCTGTTAACTTGCCTAATTCCGTTAATAGCTCCATATCGTCTCCACGGCATTCAATACCTAGAGAACCCTGAGCTACTGCTGGTAGACACTCTTCTACAGATAAAAACTCAGTCACCACATCATCGCTCCAGCCAAGGCGTTTAAGTCCAGCTGCCGCTAAAATAATAGCATCGTATTCATCAGTTTCAAGTTTAGCTAAGCGTGTATCTACATTTCCTCGAATCCATTTAATTTCTATATCTGGACGGACGGTTAAAAGTTGAGCACTGCGACGAAGAGAACTTGTCCCCACAACAGCTCCTGCTGGAAGATCGGCAAATTTCACATGTCCTTTTGAAATAAATGCATCACGCGCATCTTCACGTGGTGGAATACAGCCAATTACTAATCCTTCAGGCAGTACTGCAGGCATATCCTTCATAGAATGAACAGCAAAGTCAATTTCTTTGTCGTAAAGTGCTTGTTCAATTTCTTTTACGAAAAGCCCTTTACCACCTACCTTAGATAGCTGCACATCTAAAATTTGATCACCTTTCGTGACAATTTCTTTTACTTCAAATTCAAATGGTACACCAGCTGCTTTTAACTCATTGATAAACCAATTTGTTTGTGTTAAAGCTAGCTTACTTCTTCTAGAACCTACAATAATTTTTCTCAACAGTCTCCAACCTCTCTTCTAATACCATAAATGGAATCGTGATAAACTACTTCCTAAAAAGAAGTTAACAACAACTAATAGATAAGCGTATATATGTACCCACGCATAAGTTGTCCCTGTCAGTTTACCTTTACGATTCACATACAATATAGAGCAATACAAAATTAAAATAATAAAGGACCCAATAATCTTCGCATCAAAAATTGAAAAACTCTCTAGCGTTAGTAGTGCCCATTCAAACCCTAAAACTAAACTTACAAATAGCACTGGAATAGCAATGAAAAATGAAACATTCATCCAGTTACTCGTCTGCTGTAGTGATGGCAACCTTGTCCATAAATGTGACCATTTTTTCTTTTTAAGCAAACGATATAATACTACATACAATATCGCAAAAACAAATGTTAACGAAAACATTGCGTACGATAAAATTGCAAATGATATATGAATAAACAGCAATTCCGAAATTAAAGTATCGCTAACTACTCCTGTTGACCGTTTCGGCATAAAAGTAAAGATACTAGCGAATAAAAATCCTAGTATATTAATAATAAACACCGGAAGATCAACCCGTGCAATACAATGCAAAATAATTGATAATGTCACGAGCAACCAGGAATAAAAGAGAATCCCTTCTGACAAGGATAAAATCGGAAACCGCTTCGTTTCCACAAAAGTTAATAGTATAATGGCACTTTGAATTACCCATACGAATGAAACAAGCCAAAAAGCAATTCGCCTTGCTCGTATTTGCTTATAAAAGTAATCAGTAAAGTAAAATACTAGACTGATCCCATACAAGACGATCATTACTTCATAGAGCCTTGTCATTGTCAAATCAGCCAATAGACATCCCTTCTTTATTTTGAAAGTGCTAAAGTAGTGTACTTTAGCCTAGAAAAAAAAACGTTTTCGTATCCTTAGTTTACCATACAGATACGAAAACGCCTCATTTAAAAATCAGTAGAAAATCTCGTTCGCGGGAAAAGCTCGAAGGACAACTTTTCTAAAGTTGCACCGCGAACACATAGACATCTATCAATTATGCCTTGGCATAATTGCGTCCGGAATCGGCTTTGTGCTTAGGCCTGCACGAAGCAGGTCAGTTAGCCGTTATCGCATGGATGCGATGATTTTAGGCTAACATCCCCTAAGAAGTCCTTTCCGATTCTGTGACATCCGCCGGAGGCTTTAACTTCTTTCAGCGGATGTTTGGTTTTGGACACCTGCTGAAAAGTAACTTTAACCTGCATTCATCTCACAACCTATAGAGGTGGGAGACTTCTGTAGCCCACGCTTTGCTTTATCTACAAAAGAGATTTGCTGAAAGAAGTTAGAAAGAATACTTTGGTTCAGTGGAAGATTGTGACGACTGTAAGCGCTCTTTGCGTTCAAGCTCTTGTTCTGTCATCGCAGTAACTTCAGCTTCCACAGCATCCTCAATACCGAAAATTTGTTGGAATAAACGTAACTGTTCATTTGCTTTTGGTGAATTTGCCATTTCCTTAGCTTGTAAAATTGGTTCTTTTAACAATTGATTAATAATAGACTTTGTATGCTTACTTAAAATTTTACGTTCTCGCTCCGTTAAATCCGGCATTTTATTTTCGATACTAATCATTGTCTCTTCTTGAATATGTTTCGCTTTTTTACGTAAAGCAGAAATGACAGGGACAACGCCTAGAGTCGCAACCCAATCTTTAAATTGCACAACCTCTTTACCAATCATTACAGAAATATCAGCCGCAGCACGTTCACGTTCTACTAAGTTTGCTTCTACAATGCCTTGTAAATCATCTATATCATATAAGAATACATTTGGTAAATCTCCAACACGTGGATCAATATCACGTGGAACTGCAATATCTACCATAAATAATGGTTTACCTTTACGCAAACGTTCTACAAATTGCATCAATTCATAGTCAATAACATAATCTGTTGCACCTGTAGACGTAATTAAAATATCCGCTTCTAATAACGAACATTGTAATTCCTTCATAGATTTTGCTTCACCGTCAAATTTAGCTGCCAGACTTTCTGCTTTTTCGAACGTTCGGTTAATTACGGTTACTTTTCCTACACCGCTACCGTAAAGGTTCTCAATAGCAAGTTCCCCCATTTTTCCTGCACCTAAAATTGCTACATGTTTACGTTGTAAAGATCCGAATATTTTCTTCGCTAATTCAACTGCTGCATAAGACACAGATACCGCGTTTTCACCGATAGCCGTTTCACTATGTGCACGCTTCGCAAATGTCACCGCTTGTTTAAATAGCTGATTGTATACCGTACCTGTTGTACCAATCTCTTGTCCATTTAAGAAGCTTTTTCGTACTTGTCCTAAAATTTGAGTTTCACCAAGTACCATCGAATCAATTCCAGCCGTCACTTTAAATAAATGCTCGATTGCCTCATCTTCTTCACGAATTGTTAAATACGAAGAAAAAGTCTCCACAGGTAGGTCGAACCAATTTGCTAAAAATTGTTTTACAAAATGACGTCCAGTATGCAATTGATCAACTACTGCATATATTTCTGTGCGGTTACATGTCGAAACAATAACGTTTTCTAATATACTTTTTTGCTTTTGCAGCGCTTCCATTGCCTGTGGTAGTTCACTCTCTATGAATGATAACTTTTCACGAATCTCAACTGGCGCCGATTTATAATTCAAGCCTACTACGATGGTATGCATGAATAACACCTCTCACGTTCTAATTAACAAATCTCATTATAGCACAGTTCGACAAGAGTTCATCAATAATTTGTGAACATGTCATGAAGAACCGAAATCCGCCATCTACATTAGAATTATTATAAACTAAGTGTAACAAATTATACGTAAGGTTTCAAATTTAAAATCTGACATAACATGTGGTTGATTTCCGTTTTAATAAAATGTCATCCAACTTTTGAGTTTTATCGGAACACTTTTAGAATGAGAATATCCATTATTAGTTTTCTGAGGGCCATTATGCTTTCAAAATAAATAATAGAGTTGAACCAAATTTGAACATCTCTATTATTTATTTAAACAGTTTAAGGAAACTTATTATTGAGGTATAAAAATAGAAATGTTGAATTATCTTTAACAGGCTAATTTTACCTTAAGTCAACATGAAAAAATTTTTCTGTTCCATTTAATAATCAATAGAATTGGCTATGTCTACTAAAGTTTCAGCTGTCACTTTATTTACAACTCGTTTATCTACTTAGCATATACTGCAAATTGTCTCTATAGAAAACAAGTACATGAAAACCTGAAATTTTCATATATGTGGCTACAGTCTCATTTATTAATTCAAAAGTATTTAATACATGTTTCTCTCTTAAAGGCAATTTATACTTTAGTGGACGAATGTCAATTTTATAGTAATTTTCAGATGATTGATCATTTATAAATATCACTTCAAATACGTCATTGACTCCATTTTTGAATCGGTAAATCGTCCAAATTGGTGTGTAAAATTTATTGGGGGACTCTAAGCGGTAGTTTTAGTTTTTGGTTTATCTTTTGCAGATGCATGTAATCTTATTAAAAAAAATGTACAAAATGAAAGTTCTGTTCATTTGTCTACACCTCAAATTATCTTTAGATGTAATATGGCCAAATTTAATAAATTTATAAATTGAAAGGTTCATTACTGAATTTTAGGATAAAAAATTTTTTAAACGTATGTTGGGGATAAGTTGATTAGAGTGGTGGCTGGGCGACTCCTCGGGGATCAGCGATAGAGGAACGCGAGTGAAGCGGCTCATCGGACGCCCCCAGGAAAGCGCCTTGGCGGAACGGAAATCAACCACACGTTTTATTGAATGCTATAAAAATTAGCATCTAAAATCAAAAAAGAGCTGAACTAATTGTTTCTATTAGTTCAGCGTAAATTTGAGTATTAGTTTATTAACTTGTGATTGTTACAGTTTTTATAGCAATAATTTTACCGTCTTTATCATATGCTACAAATTCAATCTCATCATTAACTTTGAAGTCCTGCATTGTTTGAACTGTTTTTGTTAGCATGTAAACACTATCACTACGCTTATTCAATTCAAATTGCACATCTCCACTTAAAGAAGGGAATCGTACATTAACCTTTGCAACATTTGAACAATTACCATCAATTCTTGCATTCATTGTAATATTGCCTTTGCGTAGAGTGACTGTCGCTTCTTCAAATAGATTTTCAGGAGTCACGCAACTTGACGCCGAAGTTTTACATAAAATTGAATCAATCATTTTTTGGAAAACTTGATGTAATTGTAAGTTATCATTTGCGTGGTAATAAGTACCACCAGTTTCACTAGCCAGTTGCATTAAAATTGCATCATTGACTTGTGATTTTTTACCCATACTTACAGTGTAAACCTTAACCCCTTTATTTTTCGCATCGTTTAGCACTTTTGTCATTTTCGATTTACTAGTTTTACCGTCTGATACAACAATTATAGATTTAGAGGTTTTCGAGTCATTTGAGAATTTAGACAGAGCGAGATCTATACCTGCAAAAATATCTGTGGCACCTTTCTCTTTCGATGCTTTATATAGATCTTTTTTCAAGACATTGTCTGTACTGCCCTCTGCAAGAACAGTAGCTTTTGTATTTGTTTCAATAACAATATTATTTTTTGCCTTAATTTGATTGATTACTTCCATCATTTTCTTACCACGGTAATTTGTTTGGTCAGAAGCTTTCATGGAAGCAGAGTAATCAACTACGTAAGCGACTTCTGTTGCTAAAGAACAAGAATTTTTACTAAAGTAAGGATTTGTGAAAATTTCCTTTGTAAATGTTTTATCTTTTAAATCCTTCAATATTGTTGCATAACGAGGATCTATTTTATTCACTAATGTTGCTTCAGCTTTTGATTTTCCATAAATAACCGAATCAAAGTATGCTACAGCTGTCCCTGGGCTTCCTGTGTGATTTAAATAATCCGAAGTATTTGTCACAAATGAAGCTGTTTTCTCAACACCATCAAATTTAATTTTTACTGTTCCTTGGTAGTCAGTAATAATTTCTCCGCCAGGTCTTACTAATGTAACCATTACCTTAGTATAACGATCTTTACCCGATGGTCTTGATGCCGCATCCGCACTTTCCTTTAATGCTTCCACTCGTTTTTTATAGGCTTCTACTTGACCGAGTAATTTACCACCTTGGTATTTTAATAATACTGTTCGATCATAGTTACTCAAGCTTGTTAGAATTGCATTAATTTTCATGACACTATCATAATGCTCGAGCGTCAGATGTTTTTCGTCTGGCATATAGCCCATAAGTTGAATAATAGAACCGACGGGATTAATGTTCTCAACCTGTGAGGCAATCGCATCATCAATTCCTTGAATACGATAAATAGGACGCCCATCATCTGAAATCATATACATAATTTCAATCTTATCACTAATAGAATCCTTTAAGCGTTTTTGAATAATTGTTTCGAATAGCCAAACTGAAATATTATAATTCTCAAACTGTAAAATGGCATTTTCATAGCCTAATGCAGGGTAATTTTTATCACTACCACCATATTGTAAATATTTATTTTCAACATTTCCTAAACTATTCGTTACATTCGTTTGCTGTCCAATACTAAATAGCTTTTCTTCTGGTTTAATCCAATGAACGTTAATAATGTTTTCAGTAAAGAACGTTGGTAATTTTTCATACGGTACATATGGAGGTGTAACATTTCCATTTTCATCATCCGTGTTTGTTGGATCATACACTTGATAGTCAATGCGCATTTCTGGCTGTGGTGAGTAACGTACATGTGCATTCAATTTCTCACCTACAAGACATTTCATACCAGGATCTGTGTTGTTAATCAGCTCAAATGTAATTGTATCACGTACAGATTTTGTTAATTTTGGTGCTATAACAATCGCAGAAACAGTAGAGCCATCTGATTGTACATTTCGAACAGCTTCACCAGATGTATCAACGATTTTTGCACCATAAGACGAAGTTACACGGAATGTATAAGATTTATCATCAGGTATTGGATCACCATTACAAGCTTTTAAAGATACAGTAATTAGCGTTGAATCTTGATCATTTGCAATTAAATCTGGTTTTTCAACATCAATACTTTGAAGAGCATTATTCACATACTCTGGTCCAGTAAAATCATTAGAGTTATCCTTTGGCTCTTCAAATTCTGTGTTGTTTGAGCCCATGAAGCCTGGTGGTAATGTGATTTTATCGTTATCACGACCTGCTGCTGCACGTTTTAATCCTAGTACAGCAAAGTTGCCGTTTTGTACACTGCGATATAAAAATTCAGCAATATCTCCACGAGTTAGCTTTGTAGAAGGATTGAAATCGGCAAATGTCTTTTTACCAGAGCTTCCTGTTGAAATATCATTTGTGTATAAATATTGAACCGCCTGAGGTTCATCTAAATCTAAACCTTTAAAGGCAGCATATATACGCGCAAATTGTCCACGTGTAACAGCTTTCGAACGATTGGCTGTTGTGTAAGTACCATTAAACGGTAAATAAAAATCACTATAGAAGTTATATGCGACACTGTCGTTATATGTTAGTGCATAGTTCTTATCGAGCTTCGCAAACATTACAACAAGCTCTCGATCAGTTATTTGCTCATTTGGTAAAAAGTTATTAGCGCTATTCAATGAGAGTAGATCATTATCGACCGCCCACGAAATAGCTTTGTATTTACCATTATTTGTTGGGACATCATTAATTGTCGTAGCGGCTTGAGTCACAGCTGGAGTTGCTGTCATCAAAATTAGTACGAAACAAAGCAGAGATAGAAATGCTTTTTTAGCATATGTCATTTATTTTTCAGCCCTTTCGTTAATTAAAGAACAATATGTCATCTCGATAGTTTTGTTTTAAATCACTTTCCAAATAATTCAAGAAACGTTCTAACACTACGGATGCTTGTGCTCGCGTTAATGGTTGATCTGGATTAAATCGACCTGTTATAGGGTCACCAGTCATTAAGCCTAACTCATTCGCAACGTATATACCGTCTTTTGAATAGTTTGGAATTAGCGCATCATCCTTAAATTTCGTCATATAGCCTGGATCTGGCGCTTTATTTTCTAGCCCTAATGCACGTACAAAAATCGTAGCGGCTTGAGCTCGAGTAATTTGATTATCAGGTTTAAAGTACTCTGGCGTTACACCTTTTATAATTCCTTTTTTATACGCAGACTCAATATAGGCATAATCTTTCACAGTACGTTTAACATCTTTAAAAATACTAGTAGCTGATGTCGATTTTTTCGTTTTCGGTTCTTCCATAACACGTAAGTCAACTGCCTTACCAATCGCCGTTGTAAAGTCAATACGCTTCATAGGGGTATTTGGTGAGAAAAAGTTACTTGCATCAGAGTAAATACCTAAAGAGTATAATTTTTCAATAGCTCCTTTTGCATAATGATTTGATAAATCACGGAACTTAGGAATGATTAAACGTTCAATTGTCGGCATATATTCTTTATCTAAATTAAGAGAACCTTTTTGCCCAGAGGATAAATCATACGTATATTCAGAAATAACATCTTTTTCACTTACTACCGCATATCCACCATCAAAGCTCCCTAAACTTCCTAGGTTTTCTTCATAGTTTAATACACGTGATTTGCTTGTCGATAAGCGATTTTTCACATGGCTAGTCTTACCGTCGCTATATTTATAAACAGCTTCTGTAATTTGTGTTTCTGTTGCTCCCCAGAAGTTTTCATAGCCAGCATGACGACTATCAGTATCAATTGTTACTGTATTTTGAACTGCATTTTTTCCAGTTCCAGTTTGATAGGCATATGTTTTTCTTGAAATCACATTTCCTGAGTAATAATCAGAGGCTGCACGATTGTCCGCTACAGTCCCTTGTGAAAATTGGTAATCTACCAATGTATATGTTATTTTCCCAACAACAATTTTCTCAGTATACTTTTTTACTACACCATTCGATGTTTTTTGACCAATCGTAGCATAATCTACAACATCAGATTCATAGGTCATACTTCGTGTCAATGTAGCACCATTACTTGCTGTTAGCTTTAGACTATGTGTTTCGGTTAACTTTCCTTTAGATTCTTTTTGTGTAATTTTAATGTCTTTACTAGTACCTTTAAATATAATGGGTGTTCCTGTAATGAAAACAGCTTCCTCATATGTATATTCATTTTTTACGGCACCTGTTGTTTCTAATGAAACAGCTGATGCATTTTCTGGGATAGTAACTCCAATAACAAATACAGCAAGAACCACTAACATTATTTTAGATAAATGTTTTCGCATTCTTTTTTGTCCCTCACTTTCTTTCTATACATATCCGCATCTGGAGCTGTCAATAATTTTTCCCCTTTACAAAATAATCAGGTGTGTTGATTAACCATTATTATCTGCTTTTATCAACACACCTGAAAAAGGTTAACCTCTGCTCTCCTTCTACGTAGGGCGACAAAGTTTCCCACCACAAGCGAATACCTTCATCGTAAATACACTCGCAGAAGACTCACAGACTTCTAAACTGATTAATCAACTAATATTAAATGCGCTTTGACAAACCGATCTGATAATACTACTAAACGATCAGAAGGTTTTAAATCAGATGCTTGAATAACTTTACCAGCTTTAATAATTGTAGCTTGGTCAATGTTCATATCAACCATTTCACCAGCTTCATACCAGCGACCGTTTTGCCATTGACTAACGCTCTTCACATTAATTACAGCTGGATATTTCGATTTAACTGACTGTAGTTTACCAGTTAACATTAATGGTGCAACCGGCTTCGCTTTATTAAGAATATGAAGGGCCTGCACATGACCATCCTTCACATAGAAGTATCCATATTCTCCTTCAAATAAATGAAGCTCAATATCAGGAATGACACTATATATTTTTTTACCATCATCAACTATTGCCTTTGTCGAATTACTAACAGATAGTACAGTACGCTCTGTTTTCTTGAAGACATTTGACTCGATCTTCATCGCATCATCAATTTCGACTAAATAGCCATCTGCTTGTGATAAACGTCCATAATATAACTCATGACCTGATAAGTTTGGTGACATAAAGCTATCACTTGTTACTTGCACAACTTGGGCATAATGATCACGTGCAGCACCGTCCGAAATAACAAAGGCTGTACCATAAGCTAATAAGCCAGTTGGTTCAATTAAACGACCATTTCTAATTAAAATCGATCCATCATGGAAGTATAATGTACCGGCAGATTTAAGTTTTAATACTTGATATTTAGTATCTACAGAAAGCATAGGCTCATAGTAAGTTCGCTCATTGTTTTTCAATACAACAATCTTTTCAATCACTTCTTTGCCAAATTGTTTAACTGTTGCATAATATGCTTGACTGCCAATGTAATTTTTTAATTGACCTTTATCAACTTTTGTATTTCCAACATATATCGGAACCTTCGATGAAAAATTCATCGTTGATAAAGCCGTTGTTGTGTCAGAGCCAAATTGCCAATTTATAAAAGCATGTTGGTTTTTGACAGTTAATTTATTTGTATTGGCATTAACTGTCTGTATCTCACCTTTATACAGGTTTTCAACTAATGTGCCCGTCTCACTAATGTCTATTTTTGTGACAATGGATGTGCTTAGATTTTTAAGGCTAAGTTTCACACGATCCCCCACATATAAAGCGCTAATATCGACAGCTGAGGAGTTTTTTTGATATTCTGTATCTTTATTTATATAGTAAGTTGTTTCCTCCCCAATATCTGGCTTCAGCATAATGAATAGTCCATTTGGATCAATACTTGTCACTACTCCAGCAAGTGTTTTCGTATTTTGTGCAACTGGTGGAGATTCTATTTCATTTGAAGAATTAGAAGTACCTCGAAGCTCAACAACACTGCGAAGGGAAATTTCTGCTTCTACTTTCATTCCCATCTTAAAGCCTTCGATTGTTGTCACTGTATTATTAATATACAGGCGGGCACTATCATTTATATTGTATGTAACTTGACGACCGCTTTCATTTTGCAAAGTAATTTTACTAAGCTTTTTTTCTATTACTCCGTTAGAATTTGCATATTCTGAAAATGTTACATCAACAAAGGTTCCAGTCACCATTTGTGCAGCATGGGCTGTTTTATTCGATGAAAATCCGAGAACCGTTAGTAACATAATCATTAGTATGTATGAAATCTTCTTCAACAAATCCCGCCTCCTAAAAAATTGTTATAATAAATAGTATATCGTACTATTGGTAGTTTTTCCTATTCAAAAAGTTACATTTTAGTGCTTTTACTTACTTTTTAAATCTACCATTAGACACAAAGATAGAGGTAGCTTCCAATTTCAAGCTACCTTTGCTTCATCATACTTGAACGTCAATTGTATGTCCGGCTGTCGGATGTGGAGCATCTAACATTTCAACTAATTGTTCTGTATTTTGCTGTTGCATCTCCATTGCCTGTTTCGTTACAGCTAGAGATACATTTTGCATTAAAGTTGCTTGATTCATTGCCATTGATAAAGCTGCGATATCCATTTAGTCCACCTCCTATCTAATTTATCGGTCAGTTGTTCCATTCATCAAGCGATTCCCCAAATTATTAATAAAAAAACATCTACTGTCCTAAATAATAGACTCAATAGATGTTTTTTTATTACATTTTATTTTCAATCGTACGCCAAGCTTCTTCAAAGCCAATTCCTTTTTCTGAAGAAAAGACAATAAGAGGATCATTTTTTTCCATGTCTAGCGTTTCTTTCACGATTTTTTTATGCTTATCCCATTTACCTTTTGGGATTTTATCTGCTTTTGTTGCGATAACAATACAAGGAATATTGTAATGCTTTAAAAAATCATACATCATGCGATCATCAGCTGTAGGGGGATGACGTAAATCCACAATTTGTACGACTGCCTTTAATTCATTGCGCCCTGTGATGTAACGCTCAATCATTTTTCCCCATGCTTCACGCTCAGTTTTTGAAACCTTTGCATAACCATAGCCCGGAACATCTACAAAAAATAATTGTTCTTCAATTTTGTAAAAATTAAGCGTTTGTGTTTTTCCGGGCTTAGAAGAAATACGTGCTAAAGCCTTACGACCGATCATTCGGTTAATAAATGAGGATTTTCCCACATTTGAACGACCGGCTAGTGCAAATTCTGGCAGTCCATCTTCTGGATATTGGTCTGGTCTTACAGCACTTATGACCATTTCTACGTTATGGACTTTCATTTTCTTAAAAACCTCCGTCCAGTGCATAGGCTAATACTTCATCAGCCGATGACACTAGTTTAAATGTTAGTTGTTCGCGTACACTTTCAGGAATATCCTCAATATCTCGCTCATTATCTTTCGGACAAATAATTGTCGTTAAGCCCGCTCGATGCGCACTGAGTGTTTTTTCCTTTAAGCCACCAATTGGCAGTACACGTCCACGTAATGTAATTTCACCTGTCATGCCGACTTCACGGCGTATTGGACGGTGTAAAATTGCGGAAACAATTGCGGTTGCCATAGTAATACCTGCGGAAGGTCCATCTTTTGGAACAGCTCCTTCAGGAACATGAATATGAATATCATGTGTTTCAAAATATTCTGCATCCACTTTTAGATCTTCCATTTTTGTACGGACATACGATAAAGCTGTTTGAGCAGATTCCTTCATGACATCGCCTAGCTTCCCAGTTAACTGCAATTTCCCTTTACCAGGTGTTAATGATACCTCAATTTGTAATGTATCACCACCTACAGTTGTATAAGCAAGCCCAGTAGCTACACCGATTTGATTTTCCTCTTCTGCTTGTCCATATCGGAAACGATGTTTACCGAGTAATTCCTCTAACGTTTTCGAGCTCACTGTTACTCGTTTTTTCTCACCAGAAACAATGATCTTAGCGATTTTACGACAGAGGGTTGCGATTTGACGCTCTAGTCCGCGAACACCTGCTTCACGAGTATAATAACGGATAATATCCACTACTGCTTCGTCTTTAATAATAACTTGTGTTTTTTTCAAGCCATGCTCTTTTAACTGTTTC
The DNA here is from genome assembly GCF_054665055.1 of Lysinibacillus sp. CTST325. Lineage (NCBI taxonomy): Bacteria > Bacillati > Bacillota > Bacilli > Caryophanales > Bacillaceae > Lysinibacillus > Lysinibacillus sp. CTST325. The sequence continues at coordinate 327,639 of NZ_BAAFHO010000003.1, forward strand.
GGTATTAAGTGATTTTTCGTAATTTGCTCTTTTTCAATTTCTGTATAACCAGCAATTGAGATTACTTCCATACGATCTAGTAACGGCCCAGGAATTGTACTCAAATCATTCGCAGTTGCTATAAATAATACATTTGATAAATCATAAGGTTCTTCAATGTAATGATCACTAAATGTATTATTTTGAGCCGGATCTAAAACTTCAAGCATCGCCGCTGCGGGATCTCCCCTGAAGTCATTAGACATTTTATCAATTTCATCTAGAAGGAACACAGGATTAATTGTTCCTGCCTTTTTCATCCCTTGGATAATACGACCAGGCATTGCCCCAACATACGTACGACGATGACCCCGAATTTCCGATTCGTCTCGTACCCCACCTAATGAAATACGGATAAATTTGCGATCCAAGCTTTCTGCAATAGATCGAGCTAATGATGTTTTACCTACACCTGGAGGGCCAGCCAAACATAATATTGGTCCACGTAACGATTTTTTCAACTGACGTACAGCTAAATATTCTAATATACGTTCTTTTACTTTTTCTAATCCGTCATGATCACGATTTAAAATGTTCTCTGCATGTTCGATATTCATGCGATCTTCAGTCGCATTTGTCCATGGTAATGAAACAATCCAATCAATATAGTTTCGGATGACGCCACTCTCTGCACTAGCTGCTGGTAGCTTCTCATAGCGATCCAACTCTTTGAGCACTACTTCTTTCGTTGATTCAGGCATTCCTGTTTCATCAATAAGTTTACGTAATTCAGCTACTTCGCCAGTTTTTCCTTCACGATCTCCTAGCTCAGTTTGAATAGCTTTCATTTGTTCACGTAAATAATACTCCTTTTGCGTACGCTCCATGGATTGCTTAACTTTTGTATTAATTTTCTTTTCAAGATCAAGTACTTCTTGCTCGTCATGTAAACGAATAATTAAATGATCTAAACGCTTCTTTACATTGAGCATCTCTAATACTTCTTGTTTATCTGCAATCTTAAAGGGTAAATGCGATGCAATGATGTCTGCCAAACGACCTGGCTCTTCAATGTCTGCCACAGTACTAATGGTTTCAGATGTAATTTTATTGGAGCCTTTCGCGTATCTTTCGAAATACGTTAACAACGTACGCATTAAAGCTTGTGTTTCAACATCCTTACCGATTGTTTCCTCCTTAACATCGATGTCAACAATCGTATATTTATCTAGCGCTCGATAATTAGACCATGTAGCACGTGCCACACCTTCCACTAAAATACGCAGTGTACCATTTGGTAATTTCAGCATCTGTTTGACATATGCCATCGTACCAACTGTATATAAATCTTGCTCATCAGGCTGTTCATCATGCACTTCTTTTTGTGTTACCAATAATATCAATTGGTCCTCCAGCATCGCTTGTTCTAGCGCCGCTACAGAACGATTTCTACCCACATCAATATGTAACACCATCGACGGGTATACTAAAAGTCCACGTAAAGGCAATAATGGTACACTTGTTGTTTTTTGTATTGTCACCATGCGGGTATTCACCTCCGTCAAAATTTTCTTATTCACTCCCACGCTACTAGTATGTGTCTAAAAAGCTGATTCACACTAGTTAATCAATTGAGCCAAAAATTTCATCTAATTACAGTTGGCTTTATGTATGAATGAATAAAAAGCTGACTGTCGATATGTGCGAATATTGCACAATCGAAGTCAGCTAAATTACTCTTTATCTCATAACAATAGACATTTATGTCTGTTCGTTATGCTGAAGTTTTTGTGTCGCTACCTTCATCGAGTTCAGTGCCATCTTCAAGAAGCAATTTCGGTTTTTCTTTATCCGTAATTGTTTTTGCCGTAATGATACATTTTTTCACATCTTCACGTGAAGGTAGTTCGTACATTACTTCAAGCATTGTTGACTCAATAATTGAACGAAGACCACGTGCACCCGTCTTCCGTTCAATTGCTTCTTTTGCAATTTCAGAAAGAGCACCTTCATCAAACTCAAGCTCAACACCATCTAGTTCAAGCATTTTTTGATATTGCTTAGCTAGTGCATTTTTAGGCTCCGTTAAAATTTGTACAAGCGCAGCCTCGTTTAATTGTTCTAGACTTGCAAGTACTGGTAATCGACCGATAAATTCTGGAATTAGACCAAATTTTAATAAATCCTCCGGAATCAGCTTTGCCATAATTGAGCCTTCATCCATATCAATTTTGTTTGGATCTGAACCGAAGCCAATTACTTTTTCACCTTGACGACGTTTAATAATGGATTCTATTCCATCAAATGCTCCACCTACAATAAATAAGATGTTTGTAGTATCGATTTGTAAAAACTCTTGGTGTGGATGCTTACGACCACCTTGTGGTGGGACACTTGCAACTGTACCTTCTAAAATTTTTAGAAGAGCTTGTTGTACACCTTCACCAGAAACATCACGTGTAATGGATGGATTTTCGGATTTACGTGCAACTTTATCGATTTCATCAATATAGATGATTCCTTTTTCAGCACGCTCGATATCGTAATCTGCGGATTGAATTAATTTTAATAAAATATTTTCAACGTCCTCACCAACATAACCAGCTTCTGTTAGAGAAGTAGCATCTGCAATCGCAAAAGGAACGTTTAATATACGTGCCAATGTTTGGGCCAATAAAGTTTTACCGCTACCAGTTGGGCCGATTAACACAATGTTCGATTTTGCTAATTCTACATCATCAATTTTACTATTTGTATTAATGCGTTTGTAGTGATTGTAAACCGCAACTGCTAAAGCTTTTTTAGCACGTTCTTGTCCTATTACATACTCATCTAAAATCGTTAAGATCTCTTTTGGTTTTGGAATATCTTGGAACTCAATTTCTTCTTCAACGCCAAGTTCCTCTACAACGATTTCTGAACAAAGTTCGATACATTCATCACAAATATAAACACCAGGACCTGCAACTAGTTTACGTACCTGTTCTTGTGGTTTTCCACAGAATGAGCATTTTAAATTGCCTTTTTCATCATTAAATTTGAACAATATGTTTCACCCCTATTCAAGCAACAATCTTACAAGATTATTGAATCTTAATCAAATAAATTGTCTGCATCTATTTACACCACGGCGTTTATGTTTCAAGATTTTAAAAAGGTTTCGACATTCATTGTACGAAAAACATTAACATTTATCGCAAATAATGCCCATTCTTTAACTTGATGAATTCCAGCTCATCACCATAGCGTGTGGTTGATTTTCGTTCCGGCTAAGCGCTTTACCGAGGGCTTACAATGAGTCACTCCGCCACTGAATCATATTTCCACGTATTTGTGTAACTGACTGATTCTTCAGAAACCTCTAGCGACGAAAGACCTTTCTTTTCGTCAAGATCTCTGACACTCGACAATTGCCGCTTTCGCTAAAGAAAATAATGGCTGAAAGAAGTTAAAATCTATTACATTCGCCAGAGGCTTAACTTCATTCAGAAGAGGATGTATTTCGTTGTTCCTCATTTGAAAGAATTGAGACATCATATGATCTCTGCTGAATAAAGTCAAATTTTAGCATCGTGTGAAAAGTCAAACAATACTATGTATTAGAGAAGTGTAATGGCCTTTGCCTATCCCCTTTTCAAAAAAGTATTTCCTTTTGGAGGATGCTTTTTGCGATGAAAGTAGTCGTAATATTAATAATAAAATTAACTGAACTAATTCTAAAGGGGAATCTAGCTTAGCCTAAATAAAAAATATGTGATAAAACAAGGCACGGTTTAATGCCGTACCTTGTTTTCATTTTTCTATCCAGTTACAAAAAAATCCTATTCAGTAATTTTAGCGTTTTCTACTAAAAATTCAACTGTTTTTTGAATTTTAATGTCGTTTTCAAGAACTGCTGTGCCGCCTAAAGCTCCAGTAATTTGTTCTTTAGTCATGTTAAATTGAGCAGCCATTTTTTCTAATTCGGCTTCGATATCAGCTTCAGTTGCTTCAATTTTTTCAGCTTCAGCAATTGCTTCAAGTGTTAAAGATACACGTACACGGCTTTGTGCTTCTTCTTTCATTTGTCCGCGTAAATCTTCTTCTGATTGACCTGAGAATTGGTAGTAAAGGTCTAAGTTCATGCCTTGCATTTGTAAACGTTGACCAAATTCTTGTAACATACGATCAGTTTCAGAGTTAATCATACCAGCTGGTACTTCAAATTCTGCATTTTCAGCAGCTTTTTCAACTAATTGATCACGAAGTGTTGCATCAGATTCAGCTTGTTTTTGTTCAGCAGTTTGCTCTTTGATTTTAGCGCGTAAAGCTTCGACACCTTCAACTTCTGGGTCTAATTCTTTAGCGAATTCGTCGTTTAATTCTGGAAGAACTTTCGTTTTAACTTCTTTTACAGTTACTTTGAAAGTAGCTTCTTTACCAGCTAATTCAGCTGCATGGTATTCTTCTGGGAAAGTAACAACTACGTCTTTAGATTCACCAGTTTTTACACCTACAAGTTGCTCTTCAAAGCCTGGGATGAATGAACCTGAACCGATTTCTAGTGGGTAGTCTTCACCTTTACCACCTTCAAATGCTTCTTCACCTACGAAACCTTCAAAGTCGATAGTAGCTGTATCGCCTTCTACGATCGCTTCGTCTTCTTTAATTTCAAGCTCTGCTTTACGAGCTAATTGGTCTTGAATTTGTGTTTCTACTTCTTCGTCAGTAACTTCTACTGGAAGTTTAGCAACTTCTAAACCTTTGTACTCACCAAGTTTTGGCTCTGGTTTCACAGTTACTTGAGCAGTAAATGCGAAATCTTTACCGTGTACGAAGTTTTCTGTACCAGAAATTTCTGGGTAATCAACTGGCATAATTCCAGCTTCATCAATCGCTTTTGAATAAGATTCTGGAACGATGATTTCTAATGCATCTTGGTATAAAGACTCGATACCAAAACGTTGTTCAAACATTTTACGAGGCATTTTCCCTTTACGGAAACCTGGTACGTTAATTTGTTTTACAACTTTTTTGAACGCTTGGTCCATTGCTGCGTCTACTTCTGCAGCTGGTACTTCGATTGTTAAAGTACCGATATTACCTTCTTGTTTTTCCCATTTTGCTGACATGTATAAATACCTCCAAATAAATAATCAAGTTTAAATGTTAGACAATTCATTCGTAACTACGATTTTGACAACCATTTTAGTATAACATAGATGCGTATAGTTTCAACTTATTTCATACCTCATGTAGTTCTGTTAGTTTTTCTAACATTTGTAAAAAGTCAATGATTTCATAATCCATTTCCTGTACTTTCCCGAGCATAGATTGTACAAAGTCAATATAACTATAGGCGATATCATCGGCTTCGAATGGTTGCCATTCAAACGGATACGTTACAATGGCATGCTTCGCCATTAAATATTGTACCATTTCCAACGTCGATGGGTCTTGCTCTAATTTATTTTCAATTATTTTTTTTATTTCCCTATACTGAGGCAACTGGTTTGGCAGGACTAAATTATTAGGATTAACAGTTATTGTTTCATCAAATTTTGAGACAGTAATGTCAATCGACACTTCTTGTTCCACTAATAGAATTAATGCTAAGCTCTGAACAAATGGATGGATTGTTGGACATTCAATAATAGCTTTCAATGCTGTTTTTAATTGTCGTACATTCGTATCCATTAAGCGATGCAGTCGAATAGATTGTTCGTTTGGCGTTAATGCACTAAATTTCGAAAGTTCATATTCTTGCTCTTCTAACAATCGTTTAGCATCCTCTTTTTTTTGGAGATTCCTAGCAACTTCTTGATTCAAGCTTCTTAAGCGTTCAAATTTCTCAAGCTGATCATCTGGAAGTACGTTTTCTTCAATTAATGTCGTAATTAACGATTCCACTTGATGGTATTCCTTTAACTGCATACATACTGTAACATACAGTTCCATTACTTCTACATACAATGTCGTCCCCATAGCAAACAATTGCTCACATACATTTTTAACTTTATCGTATTCTTTCAATTCATATAAAGCATACGCGTAGGTACTTAATGTAATTTCGTCTCCAGCTTCATATAAAAATGCTTTTTCAAAGCTTGCCACAGCCTCTTCATATTGATAATTTTCCGCATACATATGTCCTTCACGTATTAATGTCTGAACAGCACCAGGAAAAACAACAATATTGTCATGTTTGATAACATGCCGTTTTCGCTTTGTCATTTTTCTCACCTCTTTACTTCTATTTTAAGTTTAGTTCTTATTGAATGATCATCATAACATGGGGTTTATTTCCGTATTCGCTGAACGCATTATCAGTAAGCTACCCTTATTGGGTCACGAAGGTTATCACACATTTGGGACGCTCCCCACCTTCACTCTAATCAATCTCATTAGTTGCTATACGTTGTAATATATATCACTTTCAACTCTTTAGGTAAATGACAATACATATATACCAATAAATCTATCTACCGTTCATTTTTAACAAAAATCTTCACTTTGGCATTTCATATTTTGTAATAAATTGTATTATAATTAATAATATCTTTTATTTATTATATTTATTATATTTACAGGCACCCAGCTTTATCTGTAATTTAAAGTTCTTCCAAGGAGTGGAATACATGCAATTAATAGATACAGTTAGTGAATTTGGTAGTAGCATCTCTCCTATGTATGAGGCACTATCAATTAAAGTTGTTTCGTTATCTACAGCGGACGGTCCCGATTTGAAGGATTATCCGATTGAATTTGAAATACTCACAAGAACTAAGATTGATGTATACACACAAGAAGCGATTACACATATTATAAGTATTCAAGGTCACATTCCTGGCTCCATTTCACTGGGACACCAACATGAGTCACTTTTTATTATTCCCCAAAATGTACACATTGAATGCAACTATAAACTTCTAAGTATCGACAAAAAAGATATGCAACGAATCTTACAGCACTCACAACCGAATCTTCATTATAGTGAATGGCTAATCGATGCCATTAAAAATGCAAATATTCTCGTAGAATTAAAAACTAATCAAAATACCTTTACGGAATGGCCGCTCGGTATAAAGTCAGCCGTTATATCATAACTAGGATGAGACATACTTTAATAGGTATGTCTTTTTTTATTGGAAACTATCGCGTCAGATGTCCTTAAAAATATGATTCTTCGGCAAAACAAGGGGGTGATTTCCGTTCCGACTGAGCGCTTTGTTGTTGCTGCTGCTACGCTTTCGCACAGAGCAAAACTTCCTGTGGAGCGTCCGTTGAGCCGCTTCACTCGATACGCTCGCTCCATAGACTCGGCCCAACACGATGTTGGTCACGAAGGCGTTATCACAGGACGTTCGTTCCTCTATTGCTGATCTCCAAGGAGTCGCTTAGTCTCCACTCTAATTAATAGTAAAAAAACGAAATTTAAACAAGAGTGATTTGCGAAGCGACAGCAACAAATGTTTTCTGTGCGAAAGCGAAGCGACAGCAACAATTACGCCAAGGCGAAAAACGCTCCTTTAATAAATCTTTCCCTTTTTGTCGCTTGTCTATCATATCAACTTTCTCTTGATTCTGGAATTCCCATTGTGAATATACTCCTATATCACTAGAGAGCTTCACAACTCACAAATTTATCGTTGAAACGCTATAATAAAAATGCATAGCTCTAAAAGCATTTTTACTATGTTTGCGCATTGTTATAAAAGTAATTACAAAGACTAGTGATTATCAAGGAATACATTAAAAAAAATGCTCTTATAGAGAATTAATTAACTTCGGGGGAATTACCTATGGATATCAAAAATACATTACAATCATTTTCCACTATGACACATTCAGCACGACAAGAATTTATGTTGCACAAGGGGGATTGGTTGTTACAAGAAATGTTAGCGCACATTGGTTCACCAGATGCCGAATTACGAGACAAATTAATTTATCGTACTTTTATTGAAATACTTAGCGACAATTTACTAAGCACCGAACAGTTACAATATTTATTTGATACTGTTATAGGTGACGATTTTTTATATTTAAAGCTAGGTGAAGAATTGACAGATAGTGTCTTTACACGTTCGTTTTCTGCTTTACTTGCAGCAGGTATTCTTGCAAAAGATGCTGAACTACTGGTTTTAAATGATGATCGTCTACAAGTTTTCTTTCAAAAGATTGGCCGCTATTTATTATTGGAAAAAGATACACGTGGTCATGTTCATGATAAGGGCTGGGCACATAGCATTGCACATGGTGCAGATTTAGCGGCAATGACGATTAAACACCCTAAATTTGATTTACAGCATGCACCTTCCATCTTGCATGCATTGAAACTTGTTACATGGAAAGATACTGTCTTTGTCGACGATGAGGAGGAACGCTTAATTAATATAATTGAAGCGTTACTAGCTCGTAACTACTCCGAAGAAGCATTGATAGAATTTGTCGAACAGGTATTTGATAAATTTGAAATGCAATTAGTGACTCAGGGCTATAGCGAAGCCTTTTTCAGTGGACGTACATGCACATTAAATTTAATGAAAACATTGTACTTCGCCTTAAAGATGAATAATCTAGCTCCAAAACTTCAAAATACTATCTATGGACAAGTAGCAAAATGGCTAAAGCTAGGAGCTTAAAATTCATCTTCATTACCTCGGCGTAATTGTGCCGAATAAAGATAAATCACTTTCTTTCTGCTTAGAACATTTATTTTCGTCTTTGTAACCAAAAATAGCAAACCAAGGATATCCTTAGTTTGCTATTTTTACTTTTTGAATAAAATATCAAAAATACAATATACGGAAGTTCATAACTATATTAACATAATTAATAGTAGTTTCCGAAATATCCTCTTCCAATCATCCCTTACATTGATAGTTCATCCTGATATATCCATAATTCTACTTTTTTTGGCCTCACCTTTCTAAAAAACGCAACAAAAAAGCATTCAAAACCTTAACATAACGGCGATTTTATTACAAAATGAAGTCTAAAATGTGAAATGATATTTTCACAAAAAAAACTATTTACATAGTTCAACACGATAAACTCAGTGTTTTCAACGTTTCAACAGTGTTTATTTAATTAAACGCAAAAATACTAATATTGAAATAACGATTTTTGTTCAAAAAATGTTCATATTCACCCCCGGTTTACTATTAAAAATATAAAAAAATAATTTTTTTTCATTTGAAACGGGCGTATAATCCAATGTGCAAACAATGACTTTTTGTGTCGATTGATTATGACACATTGTCTAAAAAATCGATTACACAAATTAATGATTTTGCGAACGCTTGCACTAGACCAATCAAATACTAGATTCAATGTTTCATAATGAACCATGCCATTGTAAGTATTTCTTATTATTTGATTGGTACAACAACTAAAAGAGGTGACCTTATTACCCACTATTTATAAATTCGAATTTATACACAAACACATGAAATTTATGAATAGCCGTTTTATAGAAAGGAGTCAAACATGAAGAAAAAGTTAAGCTTAATGTTTATTGCATTTGGTGCGCTTGCAGTTCTTTCTGGTTGTGAACCACTAACAATCTTTGATCCAAAAGGGCCAAATGCCAAAACATTATCAGACACAATTATTTTATCCATTATTACAATGGCCTTTATATTACTAGTCGTGTATGTGCTTTTAGCATTTATGTTAACAAAATACCGTGCTTCAAAAGCATCTGCCGATTATGAGCCTCCTCACGAAGAGGGTAGTCATCTACTTGAAATTACATGGACAGTTATCCCTATTATCATAGTGGCATTCTTAGCAATTGTTACTGTAAGAACAACAAGTACTGTAGAGTCTCAACCAGAAGGTTATGACAATAAAGAGCCACTTGTTATTTATGCTTCATCATCTAACTGGAAATGGCATTTTAGTTATCCAGAGCAAGGTATTGAAACTGTAAACTATGTAAATATTCCAACTGACCGTCCAATTGAGTTCAAACTTTACTCATTCGGACCAATCACAAGTTTCTGGATTCCTCAATTAGCTGGTCAAAAATATGCGATGAGTGACATGTTAACAACTATTCACCTTGCCGCAGATGAGGTTGGTTCATTCATGGGTCGTAACTCTAACTTTAGCGGTCGCGGATTTGCTGAAATGGAATTTGAAGCGCAAACTATGACACAAAAAGACTTCGACAAATGGGCTAATGATGTGAAAACAAAAGAAAAACCATTAACAGAAGAAAAATTTGATGAACTATTAAAAGCAGAACACGTTGGTCGTTCAAGCTATTCATCTACACACTTAGAATTTAGTCCAGCTCCAATGGAACACAGTGAACACATGAAAATGGGAGACATGGATCATAGTGATATGAACCATGGGGATCATTCTGATTCACAAAAAAATTCTGAAGCAACACATTCACATTAATTTTTAAACCTGAAAGGAGCGCGTCTAATGAGTATGGAAGAAGTTTTCCATCCAATGAAAGAACCGATGATTTTAGCGGCAGCTATTAGTATCGTAGTTGGAGCAGTGGTTATCTTTGCTGGCCTTACGTATTTCAAAAAGTGGGGCTATTTCTATAAAAACTGGCTATCAACTGTTGACCATAAAAAAATCGGTATTATGTATATCGCTGTAGCGCTTTTAATGTTATTCCGCGGTGGTATCGATGCACTATTAATGCGTGCACAAACGGCAGTTCCTGATAACGGACTTCTTGATGCACAACACTATAATGAAATTTTCACAACACATGGTTTAATCATGATTTTATTCATGGCCATGCCATTCGTAATTGGTTTAATGAACGTTGTTATCCCACTGCAAATTGGTGCACGTGACGTTGCGTTCCCACGTCTAAATGCAGTCAGCTTCTGGTTATTTGCAGCTGGTTGTGGTTTACTAAACCTATCATTTATCATTGGTGGTTCACCTGATGCTGGTTGGACAGCTTACTTCCCACTATCTGGGACAGAATTTAGTCCATCTGTTGGGAACAACTACTATTCTTTAGCTTTACAATTATCAGGGATTGGTACGTTAATGACTGGTGTTAACTTTATCGCAACAATCATTAAAATGCGTGCACCTGGTATGACATTAATGAAAATGCCAATGTTCACTTGGTCAATTTTAATTACAAACATTATTATCGTATTTGCATTCCCAGTGTTAACTGTAGCACTTGCATTAATGATGTTAGACCGTCAATTTGGTACACAATTCTTTGCAATGCAAAATGGTGGTATGGATATGCTTTGGGCCAACCTATTCTGGGTTTGGGGACATCCTGAGGTTTATATCGTTATCCTACCTGCTTTCGGTATTTTCTCTGAAATCATTGCGACATTTGCACGTAAAAACTTATACGGCTATAAATCAATGGTTATGAGTATGGTCGTTATTTCATTACTATCATTCGTAGTATGGGCCCACCACTTCTATACAATGGGTCACGGTGTAATGGTAAACAGCGTATTCTCTATTACAACAATGGCAATCGCTGTTCCGACAGGGGTTAAAATATTTAACTGGTTGCTCACAATGAGACACGGTAAAATTCAATTTACAACTCCTATGCTTTATGCTCTTGGCTTTATTCCTATCTTCACAATTGGTGGGGTTACAGGGGTAATGCTTGCAATGGCAAGTGCTGACTATCAATATCATAATACGATGTTCTTAGTTGCCCACTTCCACTATGTATTAATTCCAGGTACAGTATTCGGTGTACTTGCAGGTTACCACTACTGGTGGCCAAAAATGTTCGGTTTCCGTTTAAATGAAAAACTAGGGAAAACTGCTTTCTGGTTTATCGCAATTAGCTTCAACGTAGCTTTCTTCCCTCTATTTATTTTAGGTTTAGATGGTTACGCTCGTCGTATGTACACTTACTCTGAGTCAACTGGCTACGGTCCATTGAGCATGTTATCGTTCATCGGTGCAATTGGTCTTGCTGTCGGCTTTGCGTTAATCGTATACAACATTTACTACAGCTGGAAACATATGCCTCGTAATGAAAAAGCAGATGTTTGGGATGGTCGTTCACTAGAATGGGCTACTCATTCTCCAGTACCGGAATATAACTTTGCAGTAGTTCCAACTGTTACACGTTTAGATGAATTCTGGTTCGCGAAAAAAGAAGGTCGCGATATAACAGCAGGTAAAATTGAAAAAATTCACATGCCTAACAACACTGGCGCACCATTCTGGATGAGTGGATTCTTCTTCCTTGCAGCATTCTTCGCTGTATTTAATCTATGGATTCCTGCCATCGTTAGTATGATTGGTGTATTCGGCTTTATGATTCAGCGTTCGTTTGAAAAAGATCATGGTCGATATATTTCAGTTGAAGAAGTTATGGCAACTGAGAAAAGTTTGAGAGGTGATAAATAATATGAAAATCGATTCTTCACTTCCATTAGAATATAGTACAGAGGAAAATCGTCTGAAAATTTTCGGCTTCTGGATTTTCCTTGGCGCCGAAATCGTATTATTCGCCACATTATTTACAGTGTATTTCACACTTCATACACGTACAGGTAGTGGCCCAAGTGGCGCTGAAATTTTTGAATTAACACCAGTATTATGGGAAACATTCTTATTATTAGCAAGTAGTTTCACAATTGGTCTTGGTGTTCATGCAATGCGCATTGGCAATAAAAAAGCGATGATGGCATTTTTCATCATCACACTTCTATTTGGTCTTGGCTTCTTAGGCATTGAGATCGATGAATTTATCACATATGTAGATGAAGGTGCTACAATTCAAACAAGTGCATTCTTATCTGCATTAATGACTTTACTTGGTACGCACGGTGCCCACGTAACATTCGGTTTCTTCTGGGGCGTTGCAATTTTAATCCAAGTAGCTAGCCGTGGCTTAAACCCACAAACGGCTAATAAAGCGTTCATCTTCTCACTGTACTGGCACTTCCTAGACGTTGTTTGGATTTTCATCTTCAGCTTCGTCTACTTGAAAGGACTGATTAGCTGATGAAGGAATTATTCCCAAAACAACATGTGATGGGCTTCGCCTTCTCACTATTACTAACAGTTGTAGCTTTAGCTGTTGTTAAATTTGATATGTCACTTAACATGGCATTTGGTATTTTACTAGTAACTGCTCTTGCACAAGCAACTGTACAATTAGTATTATTCATGCACATCGGTGAATCTGAAGATAAGAAAACGTTATATACAACGATTTTATATTCAGTATTCGTAGGTGTTGTCACAATCATTGGTACATTATTCGCAATGATCTGGGGCTATAATTGATAAACAAAGCCGAGAAAATGATATCATTTTCTCGGCTTTTTCTTTTTGTAAATATATTTATTTCAATATCGAAAGTAGACTCAACTCGAAATCGTACAACACTCCCCCTACTCCTCTTATGTACATAGTAATAACTGATGTTTTTAAAGTTTGTATAGGCAAAACAACATGCTTTTCAGGCAGCAATGTCCGTCTATAAAAAGCTACTAACTGTCATACTCCCACAGTACACCGTAAAATCATTAGAATCCTCTACCAAAAAATAATCTAGTAATGATAGTTTCTTGTCTTACCAACGTTGGCTCATCACCAAAACTTGTAGATGACATTTGTTAAAATGTATGCCATTTAGCTTTATTCAGTAGAAGACTCCTTCCTTTAAAGGTGGTGAAATGGATGAAAATGTGGTTCCTTTTCAGTGGGCGTCCAAACACCTACTGAAATAGAGGGACTCAGTCTAAGAACGCCACGTCCTATGGCAATTTATCTGTAGCGGAAACGAAGCGTCAGCTACAACACACTCCTTCGTGACCAACATTGTGTTGGTCTGGGACCTTGCAGCGAAGCAGCTCATCGGACGCCCCCAGGAAGCTTTGCCCTGTGCGAAAGCGTAGCGACCGCAACAACAAATGTTTTATCTGCGCGAAAGCGAAGCGTCAGCGGCAAATGTTTTATCTGTGCGAAAGCGTAGCGACCGCAACAAAACGCCCAGTCAGAACAGAAATCAACCACACGTTGTGGTGATAAGCTATACCATTCAATATTTTACAATAACTAACAACAGATTTTTTGAGCATTAATTAATATTTATGAATTAGTTTTCTTTCGACATGTCATGAGTAAGAAGGCTTGCAAACAAATATAACTATTAGGTATTTACTATTATTTTTTTATCAAATTGGTACTGTTTTTTAAATAACGAAACTTTTACTATTGCAGTAATGTATACTAATAGTTGATGTTTTTACCAACGAATAGGAGATGAAAGTAATGAACAAATTTTTAAAAGTTTTAAGTGTTGGAGCATTAGCACTGACGCTAGCAGCCTGTAACAGTAGCGCTACCCCTAAGAAAGACACAACTAATAAAAGCGAACTCACTTTAGAGCAAGTATATGAAAAAGCGGTAGAGCGCCAAGCAAACATTAAAAGCTCGAGTGCAAAAATGGAGATGACTCAAGAAACTAAAGCTGGATCAGGCGAAGAATCTATGGAGTTTACCATCGAATCGAAAATGGATATGGATGTAGTTACCGATCCAATTGCTATGCACTTATCAGGTTCAATGACAATGCCAGATATGACTAGTGCAGATCAAAAAAGCACGGAAATGCCGATTGATATGTACATGAAGAAAGATCAAGGCTTTTTTATGAAGGATGAAACAACTAAAAGTTGGTATAAATTACCAAGCGAACAATTTGATGCAATGATGGAACAAACTGCATCATCTGCAGACGCTAAGGCACAATTAGAACAGCTTAAAAACTTTATCAAAGATTTCAAATTCGAACAAACAGATGATGCATATGTCTTAACTTTAGACGCTAAAGGCGATAAATTTAAAGAACTTATCGATTCTGAAATTAGCAAATCAATGAAAGATATGGGTCTTGAAGAAAACCCACTTGATAACTTAACAATCGATAAAATACACTATGTTCTAGAAGTCGATAAAAAGACTTTCGATACAACTAAAATGGATATGGATTTCGATTTGAAAATGAAAGTTGAAGATCAAGAACTATCAATGAAAACTAAATCAGCTGTAACGTACACTGATTTCAATCACCTAAAAACAATCGACATCCCACAAGAAATTATCGATAAAGCACAATCTATTGCACAATAATCAATATAAAAAGGAATCTGCATACTTTAATGTACGCAGATTCCTTTTACTTTAAGTATCACTTCAATGAAATCGACTATTACCCTAGGATTTTACTTGAAGATATATCGAAAATATTCGCAAGAAAACTATAAATGAACAGAAACATTACGATTTAAAACATATTTAGCAGCTTCAACATATTCCGTTGCTGCTCTTTGACTAATTGCCGCTGTTGGAACAAAGCTTTCAAAGGCATGATAACAGCCAGGATACAAATGGAATTCAACATCAACACCAGCCTGACATAGCCTCGTTACATATTGTAATGTCTCATCACGGAATGGATCCAATTGACCGACACAAGTATAAGTAAATGGTAAACCTGATAAGTCTTCTGCTCTTGCAGCTGCAGCATATTGTGATACATCATCACCGCCATTATCCCCATTTAAATACATTGCCCAGCCCTTTTGATTTAAATTATGATTCCAAACCATATGTCCTGTAATCTCCAATGCAGAAGGCGTATTATTACGATCATCAATCATCGGATAGAGTGGCATTTGAAAACTAAGGTTAGGATAGTCTCTATCACGAGCCAGTAGTGCTAATGCTGCTGTTAACCCACCTCCCGCACTTGCCCCTGCTACACCAATTCGAGTACTATCAATCCCTAAATCTTTCGCATTGTCAGCTACCCATTTTAATGCAGCGTAACAATCTTCAAGTGGCGTAGGATAAGGATATTCCGGTGCAAGTCGATAGTCCACCGATACTACAATACAATTTGCTTCATCCACAAAACGTTGGCATAGTAAATCATCACCCTCTGGAGCACCTAGTACATATCCTCCTCCATGAATCCATAAAAGCACTGGTAAATCCCCCGCCTTTTCCTTTGGCATATAAATTCTAATACGTAGTGAATCATTATCATTCGGTCCTTGAATCATTTTGTTTTCAACAGAAATATTGTCTGCTATCGGAGCAGGTTGAGCAGTTGCAGCTAATCCTTCTCTAGTAGCCTCCAAATTGTCTAAATCTAAAGGTGGCATTAGTGATAACGTCTCTCTTAGTTCTGGATCAATACGGTTTTCCATTCATTTCATCCTTTCATCATGAAATTATGATTTTTAAGAAGTTAATCCACCATCAATCGTCACAACTGCACCATTTACATAAGATGCATCCGTTGAAATTAAGAAACCTATCACATTTGCAATCTCATCTGGTGTTGCAAGTCTTCGCATCGGTCCATTTCCCTCAGGATTCGTCTCAATTCCCTTCGTCATATTCGTTATTACACCACCAGGACATATAGCATTTACTCTTATTCCACTAGATCCATATTCGATGGCTGCTGTTTTTGTTAGTCCAATGACACCATGTTTGCTCGCAGCATAACCTCCTAAATATGGCTGCCCTTGAATGCCTGCTGAAGAAGCCGTATTCACAATAACTCCTGATTTTTGCTGCTCCATTTCTTTTAATACGTATTTTAGACCTAAAAAAGCACCTTTAAGGTTAACGGCTATAATCCTATCAAAACTTTCTTCCTCTAAATCTCCTAATAAAGACGGTGGGCTTAATACACCTGCATTATTAATGAAAGCATCAATTTTCCCGAAATTTTCCTTGGTCACTTTAATATATTTCTTAACGTCCTGACTTTTGGATACATCCGCATGTACAAAAATAACATGTTGATTATGTTCTTTTACCGCTTCTAGGGTCTCCTGTCCATTTATTTCATCAAAATCTACCAAAACAATCGCCGTATTCTTTTTTGCTAAAAGTTTAGCAGTCTCTCTTCCAATACCACTACCTGCCCCCGTAATAATTACTACCTGTTGTTCCATCGTACTTCCCCCTTCCCCGTACCATCCGTTACGATATAGTTTTTAATTTCAACATCGTATAACCTTCATAATTATTTTGGGCAATCTCGTTACAGCGTTTTGTGTAATAATCAAATCCGCCAAGATATATTAAAAAGCTTCGAGGCTTCCCTGCTATATTGGCGCCAGTGTACCAAGAATCGCCCTTTACATATAACGTTCCATTTGCAATTTCTCGATTATGCTTACTCCATTCTTCCTCCGCTTGTATATTGGTCTCTATTACATCAATGTCATGCTCTCGCATATATTCAATACAATTTGCAACCCATTCTACGTGCTGTTCGATAGCAGTTGGCATATTGACAAGCACAGACGGACTTTCGGGACCTGTAATCATAAATAAGTTAGGAAACCCTGCTGTCGTTAGGCCTAAATACGTTCTAACCGACGCCCCGTTCTCCCATTTATCCTTTAATACAACGCCGCCTTTTCCTTGAATATCTATTTTAAATAAAGGACCTGTCATACCGTCATAACCAGTAGCAAAAATAATAATATCTAAATCATATTGATCTTTCGCTGTTTTAATGCCCACTTCTGTTATCTCCTCTATTGGTGATTCCTTTACATCAACTAATAAAACATTCTCTCTGTTGTACGTTTCAAAATAATCGGTATCTAGTATTTGTCTTTTCGTGCCATACATATACTTTGGACTTAGCTTCTCCGCTACTTTGGGATCTTTGACAACTTCACGGATTTTCGAACGGATAAACTCTGCAGCCTTTTCATTCGATTGTTCATTTGTTAAAAAATCATTATAAGACATCGCAAAAGCAAATCCGCCTTCTGCCCAAGCATCCTCAAACACCTGCTGCCGTTTGCTTTCACTATCCTCCAAAGCAGATCGATTATTTTGTAGGTGAGGTGTACCCGATATAGAATTCCTCATTGCATGCTTTAATGTTTCAAAGTTTTCCTTAGTACTTCGAATAAATTCCTTGTCATAAGTATGGTTTCGTGCAGGAACTGTATATTGTGGTGTACGCTGAAATACTGTTAAATGCTTTGCCTCTTTTGCTATTACTGGAATTGCTTGAATTCCACTTGAACCTGTCCCAATAATCCCTACTCGTTTCCCAGTAAAATCAATCTTTTCATGTGGCCAATGCCCAGTATGATACCACTTACCTTTAAATTGATTTAATCCTTTTATGTTTGGCATATTTGCAGCAGATAAGCAGCCTATTCCTGTAATGAAATACTTTGCGAAAACTTGAGTACCATCATTTAAATGAATAAGCCATTTACTGCGCTCTTCATCAAAATGTGCAGCATTTACTCGTCTATTAAATTGAATATCCTTTCTCAAATCAAAACGATCTGCTACATAGTTTAAATAGCTTAATATTTCCTCTTGCTCCGGGAATCTAGATGTCCAATCCCACTCCTCGTACAATTCTTTTGAAAATGTATAATTATAATAGATGCTTTCAACATCACATCTAGCACCAGGATAGCGATTCCAATACCAAACGCCACCTACTCCGCCCCCGGCTTCATATAGAACTGTAGAAAACCCCTTACTCCTTAGTTGGTATAACATATAAAGTCCAGCAAACCCTGCACCAAGTACAATTGCATCTACCTCTTTGATTGAATTATTTTTCACTCACTGTTCCTCCCCCACTTCGTTTATTTGTCAAACGGTCATATAAACTTCTACAAATCAAATTACTAAAGGAAAAAGGGATATCTTAGCGTTAATAATACATTTACCAGAAAATATTGAATATTCCTCATTTCAAGCGTATTATATACTTAAAAAAAGGGGATACAACATGTCAAATCTTTATACCATTCAAAAACATTTTGACACTATTGATAACTTTTCGAATCACGAAGAGTTGCTGATACACATTTTGCAGGTATATTTGAATTCATTCCCTATTAAAGATGCCTATTTTTTGAGATATTCTCCAATAGGATTTGTAGCTGAAGGCATTATTTATTTAAATGAGTCTGGCGGAATCCATATCGGAGAAATTAGAGAGGAGATACGAAGTTTTCCAATTATCTATTCTTCTATTGTCGATAAAAAAGCAAAGTTTTGTACAGGAATGGATTATTTGAAAAACATTAGTATTAAATATGTTGTCGCCTCTAAACACAACAAGCTTTTAATCGTGCCTATATTTATCGGCCCATTTGTTTTCGGTTATATTTGTAGCACTCATTTTGAAGAAGATATAGAAATAAACGATAGACTTCTAGATGATTTAACTAGCTTTGGTAATATGGTTGGACATTTATTAATTCAATCTAAAGAGAGAAGCAAAAATGTTGCTCTTAGTAAACGTGAGTTAGAAGTTATGATGCAAGTTGCTAACGGAGACAGTACGAAGGAAATTGCAAATAGTATGGATTTAAGCGAATTAACGATCAATCAATATGTAAAGTCTGCAATAAAAAAACTACAGGCTAAAAATCGTTCCCATGCTATAAACCTACTTTATAAGCAAGGTATTATTTTATAAACGAAGGGGATTTCTCTCATCCCCTTTGTTTTAAAGTTATTCAATCACTCTATTAATACTCTGTTCTTTTCGCTTTAATCGACCATCAATGGACCAATTCGTCCACATCCGTAAAGCCTGCTCAAATGGGCCACGCTTGAATTTTTTTAAATATAAGACACTGCCAATGCACTGCACACAATAAACGCCTAATCCAAATAACATCCCATTCAAGACACCTAATTTTCCGTACAGTCCAAAACCATAGCCAAAAAATACCGTTGTACAAATAATAGATTGCATTAAATAGTTTGTCAGAGATAGCTTACCGACACATTCAAAGGCATAAGTAATAGGCAGTGTACCCCATTTCTTATAAAGTAAGGCTGCAACACATACATAGCCTAACGCTAAAACTTGTGCCCCACTCATATGAAGCGTAGTCGAAAAATCCCATTCTTTTAAGCTTAAATATTTACATAGTATCCCAATAGGCACAAGTATCATGCCTAACTTATACCACTTTTGTTCTCTCTCCATATTTTCAAATGTTCGCATTTTCGCTAGGGCTATGCCAAGTAAAAACAACGGTGCATAGAATAGTGGCGCTACAAGTAATAGGAAAGATGTTTCCTGCTCAGGCATCAGCCTATTTAGACGAAAATTAACGACATCTAAATAACTACCATGCGCATAAATGGTATCTGCTTTTTCAATATACGTATTGATGTCCTGCTGATTTGCTGGGAGATCTAGGTTAATATTCATCATAATCGCAACTGAAAATCCAAAGAAAATACTAGCCCATATAATAATTGTTTTTGCTTTTCGATTAATGAATGGTAACAAAAACAGAATCATACAACCGTAATATAAGAGTATGTCACCTTCCCATATAAATGTAGTATGAAGCCAACCTAATAAAATGAGCCCCATGCTCCGTCGAAGTATAACCCATCGACTTCTCATCCCTTTTTCACGTACAGATTCAATTAGCTTTATAAAAGAAAATCCAAATAACAGTGTAAAAATAGGCATAAAAGATCCGCCGATAAACACCTTCACAAAATCCCCTGCACTTTGTGCTGATAAATTTTTTAAGGCTCCATGCATGCCATATTGAAAAATTACTAAATTAGCAAGTAAAATTCCAAGCAAACTAAATCCACGAAGACAATCAACGAACGAAACCCGTTTCAATCCCATCATGTTTCCCCTTTCCATTCATTTAAAGAAAGAATAACGTAATAACCTTATAGCTATTTAATCGTTATCTTAAGATGGTCTTAAAAACTGAATAATAGGACTATTTAGTTTTTTTATGTGTAAGGACACATGAAAATGGACGTATGATAATTTTGTTCGATAACAAAAAAGACTTCTACTGATTAAGTAGAAATCCCATGTTGTTGAAAAGCTATTATCTCATTGTATTTAAGGGGAAATGATTTCTCAACGAAACGAGGGTTAGTTCCGGCTGGACGCTTTCCCGGATGCGTCCGATGAGCTGCTTGGGGCAACAGATGTTTTTTGTGCGAAAGCGTAGTGCAAACGCAGCGGCATGATGTTTTTTGCACGAAAGCGAAGCGTTAGCAGCACGATGTTTTTTGCACGAAAGCGATGCGTCAGCAGCACGATGTTTTTTGCGCGAAAGCGATACGTCAGCAGCACGATGTTTTTTGCGCGAAAGCGATGCGTCAGCAGCACGATGTCGGTCGAAGGCGTTATCTCAGGACGTGATGCCTTTAGCCTTTTTTCCCCTACCCTCTCACCCACTCCAGAATCACATCTGAGACTAATCCCCAAGGAAGCATTTACGCTTTACAAATTTATTTACTTCGTCGAAATGCCTTAGCCTCTATAGAATAATGAAGCAATCCTTCAAAATCCTTCAGTTCCGGATTAAGGTTGTTATACGTATATTCATAGTTCATTCCCAGTTTCTCAACAATTCGTAAAGATGCCACGTTTTCAGGATGTACAACAGCAATAACCTTAAATAAACCTATTTTATTAAACGCGTATTTTAGTAACGCTTGTGTAGCTTCAGACGCAATTCCTTGCCCTCTACAAGCTTCCGAAATACCATAATATAGTTCAATCTCAGTTTCTTTTACATCATCCGGACCGAGGCCACAATAGCCAATTAACGTTTGGCTTTCCCTATCTACAATAGCTAGATTAAGCTTATGTATTTTAGTAGGCGTGTTTTTTGAGTTACATTGAATGGACCACTCTATTACTCGCTGAACATCATCACGGCTCGGCACATCCTCTGGGATAAATTGATAAAAATTAGGCTCAGAAACGACTGCATATAACTCATCCAAATCAGTTAAAGCATATGGACGAATTACGAGTCTCTCGGTTTCAATATGTAGATTTAAAAACATAATGATTTCTCTCCTTAACAAATAAAATTAAAAAGAATGTACATATACTAGTCCCAATAATTCTTCATTAAATCACTTGCCCAACGTGGCTGTTTTATTTCACCTTTTGGTAAGAATTCTTTCATTACAGGTTTTATATCAATAATTGGTGTTCCATCAATAGCATCTAAGCCTTTAACGATTAATGTTCTATCCTTTAATTCTAGTAATTCTACAACCGTTTCACCTATTTTATTAGGTCTATTTTTACCTCTCTGTGCAAAAATACCGACCTCCGGATAGTCCGTATTATTTCTTGGATGTCTCGCTTCATATTGGATTTTTTCATCCGCCACTTTGTCAAAATAAAAAATTATTTCTAAATGGGAAAAATCATCAATCCCCTTTAAAGACGATTCATGCATATCTTTTGTCAATTCAATAGTAGAAATGATATCTCCCCAATTATCGTCTTCAATCATTTTTCGACTATTGCTCACTACAGCTATTGGTTTAATGGTATAGAGCATATCAAGACCTCTTCTCTTCGTTGATTTCTTCATGCTATTTCCGTTTAATTTCAGTATACTTCAGCTGCCACAAATGTCAATTTAAGGTAATGAATTTACAATTTAAAAGGCGTTTCACCAATTAAAAGAGAACCGATAGTCTCCCTTATAGTAAATGTGGTAATAAATCTCTTAAATGCATGTATTCAATGTTCTTTTTAATTTTATTATTCGTAAAAAAAAAATACATGAAAATGTTGCGAGGGTTATGATATGGTATATTATCTACAATGAAATTTTAGAAGGTGGAAAACATGCTAGAAGTAAGTGAAAGTAAGTTAGCACAATATATTTTACATTTTATTGACGATACACTCGTGTTAGGTGAGGAATCATTATC
The DNA here is from genome assembly GCF_054665055.1 of Lysinibacillus sp. CTST325. NCBI lineage: Bacteria > Bacillati > Bacillota > Bacilli > Caryophanales > Bacillaceae > Lysinibacillus > Lysinibacillus sp. CTST325. The sequence goes on from NZ_BAAFHO010000003.1 coordinate 350,340, forward strand.
ACAGCCAGAGGTCATGCTAGAGGCTGCTTTTACACAGCTAGCGTTTAGCAAAATCGATTTAGAGCAGCAATTCGAATTTTTTCATGAAACAGACATTGCGTTAAACGAGGTTTACACATATGTGAGGGCAATATTTGATCAGGAGACTAGTTTCCTTGAACAATCAATCAACATTGCTAAACACTTACATAGTGTATCTCAACATCCTAACATTAAAAGCGGCGAATTGTTTATTGGGCTATTTGACAATTGTTTTCTAGCTACAGAAGTTAAAAAAATAATTGCCATTGTTAAAATTGATGAAAAAGAAATGTTTTTAGATGTAAAGAACGACCACAACAAAATGGTTGTTAACGGAATTGATGGAATTAATGTAAAAAAAATTAATAACATGGCCATTATCATAGATATGGGAACTGATAAGACACCTGCTGTCTTTATGAAAACGAAAAGGAAAGAAGATATTGTCTACTGGCAAGAACGATTTTTAAAGATAAAAGCAGCCGATGAACATTATTACAAAACGAATTTAGCATTAACAGAGTGCAAAAAATATATTTTAAAAGAAGAGAGCTATAGCAACACTGAGAAACTAGGGCTTTTAAATAAAACGCTTGATTACTTTAGAAATGAAGATGAATTTCAAGTAAATAATTATATTGAAACGGTATTTGAAAATGCAGAGCCAACGCAAAAAGATATTATTATTAATTCGGTAAAACCATATGAAACCGTTATTTCTGAGAGTGCACTTGAAAAGGCTGAAAAAAAATATAAACGTAAAATTAAACTCGATTCCAATATTGAAATCCAGGTGAATGTACAGGATATCGAGCAAGTCGATGAACTAATTGAAGTAGGTTACGATGAATCTACAAATCGAAAATTCTACAAAATTTATTTCCAGGAAGAACTATAAATCAATTAGGCCTTGGTCCGGAATCGGCTTAAAGAAGTTAAATTAAGTTAAATTCTAAGAGACTTCCCTAGTATGCAGGGGAAGCCTCCTTACCATAGCGTGTGGTTGATTTCCGTTCCGACTGGGCGCTTTTGCCGCTGACGCTTCGCTTTCGCACAGAGTAAAGCTTCCTGGGGGCGTCTGATGAGCCGCTATAATCTGACCCCGAGGAGTCGCCCAGTCTCCACTCCAATCAACTGATATCAATTTCGCCTTAGCGTAATTATGCTGTCGCTTCGTAGGCAATTATTATAATTACCAATGATTTCGTATTACCTAAAATCCACGGCTTCAAATAGCTCAATAGTTCTTCTATCACCCTAATATCCCCTAGTATTACCTATACATCGAATTTGTTAATATGTTACAATTTAGTTAAAGTATTTTTGTCGGAATAGGGGGATCTTTTTAATATGTCCTATGTAAACGATTTACAGTATTATATTGATAATGCTTCAATCGGGATATTACTCGAACTTCTTTTAGTGACAACTTGTATTTCAACGATTATTTATTTAGTAACTAAAAACCAATATATTTCGTACCTTTCGTCTGCACCAATATTTTATTTTCTTTCAATAATTTTGTACCACAATTCACACTTCATTCTGCTTGTCTTAGCAATGACAGTACAAGCCTTAGTTATTTTATTTATCCAGAAGAAGAATCTACTAAAGGTAATAACAATGACAGACAAAGCTCACGACAGTATTTAACATGATAAAAAAGGACTTGTTTTTATGATTTATCAACAAGTCCTTTTACTCTTTTAAGCTTAAAAAATATCACCTTAAACTCTCCCATATTTTAATGCTCTCGCCCAATCAGATCTATTTTGAACTTCGCTTTGTTTAATAACCTCCGTAGTATCATAAGGAATGCTTAACTGCTCAATAACATATTCACCATCCCTTTTTTCTACAACTGTATAATTTGCAAACGGTGTGCCTGATTCAATCTTATAATAGAACGGTTCAACTTCTTCATAAGCAGGCAAACCGACACTGCCTGGATTTATAATGATTTTGTTATTAGGTAAATAAACAATCGTTGGTAAATGGGAGTGACCACAAAAAATAATATTTTGAGGAATATCTTTTACTAATTTCATTATTTCCTCTGTCTGTTTAACAGTAACGCCATGTGGAGTAATTTCATTCAACATATACAGTTCATCATTTTCAGGTGAAGCATGACAAAAGTAAAAATCATCTGTCTGAATCGAAAATGGCAGGTTAATTAACCAGCTTTTATGTTCCTCTAAGAGAACGTCTATTACACATTGAATGTTTGGATTATCCGATGAAGACTGCAACAATATCCGATCACAATTCCCACTTACACTTTTAATATCTGTACTCTGTATCATTTCATATGTTTCTAATGGGAATAACGGTCCGTAAAGAGTGTCACCTAAATTATATATCTTATCGATACTTCTATATTTTATATCCTCTAACACTGCTTTTAATGCATCTTTATTTCCATGAATATCTGATAGTACAGCTATTTTCACAATATCCTCACCTTAATTAGTTTTACATTTCTGGAGCTTCCATACCGAAATTTGCCCATTCTTCTTTAGCTGGACCATAAATGCCTGGGACAGTTAATCCCGCCTGTCGCATAAGAACCGTCATTTGTCCTCGATGGTGATTCTGATGTTGAATCAAGAACATTAACAGTGTACTAATTCGCATTTCTTGACCGAAAAAATTGATGTGCTCGTGAAGGGTTTGATCCGTCCAATTTGTTTTTACTGCTTCCATAAACGCATTATTAGCTTGAGAATAGCTATCTGCAATAAATTGTGCTGAAGCAGGAACAGGATAATCTTTAGTTGGACCTTCAAATGTCAAATTTGTATTTGAAGTTATGATGCGAATTGCCGTAACTGTATGCCAAGCAATACGTCCTAAAGTCCAATTTTCAGATGTTATTTCCTGTTGAAGAGATTCATCAGTTAGATTATTCAGTAACCTCTGTGTACAATTTGCTTCGAACTCCCAAGACTTAAAAAAATCATTTAAATTCTGATACATAATAATCCCCTCTTTTCTTAAAAGTGACAACAACAGAAAAGTGCTCTTATCGTAAAGGAAATGTTTATAGATTAGTAGAGGTTTTCAATATATTTATTTAATTCTTTTTGATTAATCGATCCTTTTATCGTGTACATTAATTTACCTTTTGAATCAAATATAAACGTTGTTGGGTAAGCCAATATTTCAAATGATTTTTGAAGTGTACCATCTATATCAAGAAATATAGGGAAATTCAAATTGTATGACTCTTGAAATTTCATGGCATTTTCAATACTATCTTTAGAAGTTGCATTGATCGCTAACAGCTCAACATTTTCAGATTTATTGTTATAAAAATCCCTTAATTCAGAAGCCTCTTCTTGACAAGGTCCACACCAAGATGCCCAAAAGTTAACGATTAGGACCTTTCCATTGTATTCTTTAAATGTTGTTGATGATTCGTCTAATCGTGTTAATTTTGCATCAAAAACAAGCTGTTTTGTTCCATCTTCATTTTCTACTATCGGATTTACTGTTGCTTCTTTTATGAATACATTTTTGAAAACAATCCCTACAAGTAATACGACTAACAAAGCTGATATATAATAACCTAAACGCTTTTTATCCTGCACAAACAATCACCTACATAACCCCTTTTTTAAATATCCTTTTCTCTTAAAACGTACCTAGATTGAATTTTGATAAGCTAACATTAATTTTTCTTTGGCTTTCCGACCAGCTAATCCTGTTTTTAATAATTCATCAGATTTTTGGTGATCTAAAGTTTTAGTAAATTGATTTAATAGGTTATCTATCAAAACATCGTGCATCTCGCCTGTGCTTTGATCTGTACCTTGTCTCTTTGGTAATTTCGTTTCTTTAATCATTACTCTTTCGCCATTCAATTTTGTTACATAATGACGAATATAACCATCTTCTCTTATTATTTCATATTTCGCTTTTGCTCCTTTATTTTTATCTAAAAATAAATCTGGAGATAGTCTATTTAATTCATCTTTTTTTATCGTATTTATGTAATTATTATTTGTAGATTGAATCCTCATTCTATTGCCCTCTTTCATTCGTTTTTTCGATATTCAAAGAATAACGCTTAATTATTTTTCCATTATATAAACCAATTACCATTTTAACTAATTTAATTAATTTGGTCTACTCTCTATAAATTGTAGTAGCTATCCTCTGCAAAAAATTCTTTCGAACAAATCAGTAGTAATTCTCATATTAATATTGCGAAGATTATCTTGATGTTCCCTTTATAACTGGTTTATTCACGAGATCCATTAGATGAAAAATTTTCCATATAAAGATTGACCTCCGAATTTGTCCAATGTTATATTTACTAATGCAGTAATTTACTAAATTACTAAAAATTGAATTAACAAAGGGGGATGTAATTGTTGAAAATACCTACACATTTAAAGCACAAACCTGTTATTGTTGCTGAAAATTATGCCAATATTGATGGGCGCACTGCTTATCATACAGATGCACAGGGGCTCTCACTTGGCTTAGCTCAATGGAATGACAGAGGCAAGGTTGATATTTCTGCTAAAGTGTGGCGTCATACAGGTGGTAAATGGTCACGTCAATCGGAGGAATTACCACTCCATCGCGTGCTTGACCTCGCTATATTAGTATGTGAATCTCAGCTTCATTTTAAGGAAGCTTATCGCTACGATCATTTATATGATGAAGAAAACCCTGTTATTAAACGTATTGGCTTACAAGGAGATGCAATGACAGTGGAAGTATGTACGGAAAATGAACAAATTGAAGAGGATATTAAGCTCTTTCGTCAAGCTTTAAGTGCGGATGGTGAACTAATTGGCGAACGCCTGCGCACGCTATCTCATATTTTAAAGGAAATGGGTTACGGTTATTAAAACCCAAGAGGGGATAAAAATGAACCAACAAATTTTACATGATGATAAGAAACTGCAAAAAGCTTTTTTTAACTTTTTAATCCCGGTTATGCTAGCGAATGTGCTGCAGTCACTAGGGCAAGTCTTTGGCATGTTTATCGTTGGGCGCAATTTAGGTGTTGATGCGCTAGCGGCAATTTCAGCATTCTTTCCTTTCTTCTTCTTTTTAATGGCATTTGCTATTGGGATTGGCTCAGGTAGCTCGATTTTAGTAGGGCAAACTTATGGGGCTGGCAATCATGAGAAGATGAAGGAGGTTGTAGGGGTAACTTTAGCGTTTACAACGATTTTATCGATTGTCGTCGCGATTTTTGGTGGCTTTTTCATTGAATGGATTTTACGCTTTATGCAAACACCCGCAAATATTTTAGATATGAGTATAAGCTATGCTCAAATCTTATTTTTCACATTACCGATTATGTTCTGGTATATGGTGTACACAACCTTTATGCGTGGTGTAGGTGACTCTAAAACACCTTTTTTATTTTTAGTCATAAGTGTTATTTTAAATATCGCATTCCTACCACCATTAGTATTCGGTTGGCTTGGTCTGCCTAAGTTTGGCTTAAACGGTGCTGCTTATGCTTCCGTTTTATCGAATTTGGTGACGATGATATTGTTATTCGCCTACTTGCATAAAACAAAGCATATTTTACGCTTAGACAAATCGATTTTACAGCATTTTAAATTAAAGAAAGATATTTTAGCTTCATTACTAAAATTAGCCATTCCAGCAAGCATTAGTATGGTTGCGATCTCTGTAGCAGAAATTGCTGTAATAGGCTTCGTTAATGTTTACGGCTCCGATGCTACTGCCGCTTACGGTGTTGTCAATCAGGTCGCTAGCTATGCGCAGGTGCCAGCGATGAGTATTGCTATTGCGACATCTGTATTTGTGGCGCAGGCTTTAGGGGCAAACTCTACAGATATGATTAAAAAAATTCGTCAATTCGGTGTGCTTGTGAACTATATTTTAGGCGGCGCTATTATTTTAATTATGTATATATTTGCGGAGCCTATTTTATCTTTCTTTATTGATAAACAAGATACGGTACTTATCGCCAAGAATTATTTATATATCGCATTTTGGAGCTATTTAATTTTTGGTCATACACAAACCGTTTCAGCTACAATGCGTGCTACAGGTGTTGTCTTATGGCCGACAATTTTCCTAGTCATCGCAATTTGGGTAGTCGAGGTACCATTGGCGTTTATGTTATCGCACTACACTACATTCGAGCTAAACGGCGTTTGGATCGCTTACCCTGCTGCCTTCTGTGTGCATTTTGTATTACAATACGCATACTTCAAGCTAGGCTGGCAAAAACGAACATTAAAAGCAATGCTAAGCGATTAATTTTTATGTTAGAGTCTGTAGACAAAGTTATATGTAACTTTGTCTACAGCTATTTTATATAGGTGTTTGGGGTAAACAGAATTTATTGATTTCCCATTATTTAAGCTTGATCAGGTGGAATTATTCCCCAAACAAGTAGGAGAAAGAATACTAACCCAATTAAAAAGAATATTAGTGAAGTAATAAATATCGGACCTATTTGATAAGTGAACTGTTCTCTTTTCTGAATTATGCCTGTTTGCCCACTAGCTTGAGATGCAAATAATCTAGACATAGCTCCCCCACTACTTGAAAAGTAAAAAGTACCCCCAGCAAAAACGATACCAGCGAAAAACATTACCTCGATAAATCTTACGGAGAAAAATGAAGCAATAAAATACGTAATTAAAACTTCCACAATAAATGCTACTATCATAATTATCAAATTTTTCCTACTCATATATATCCCCCTACTCTTCAAAGTTTATGCTTCTTACTCTGTATACGATTGAATTTGTATTAAGTTCCAAATTTATACTTATTAACCAATCCATTTTTTCATTACAACACTTCTTTTTTCGCATAAAAAAGAGGCATCCTCATGAAAGGATGCCTCTTTTATGGTTACATCATTAAAATTAAAGTTTTACGATGTTTGTAGCTTGAGGTCCGCGTTGGCCTTCTTCTACTGAGAACTCAACTTTTTGACCTTCTTCAAGTGTTTTGAAACCGTCACCTTGGATAGCTGAGAAGTGAGCGAATACGTCATTTCCACCTTCTACTTCGATGAATCCAAAACCTTTTTCTGAGTTAAACCATTTTACTGTACCTTGTGCCATTTTGCATGACCTCCATTAATAATATTTAAGTAAAATCATTTTACTTCAAAAGAAAAAATTCACATATTACAAAAAGCATCAAACAAAACACGATTACTCTTTGTAATATGTGAATTTATTGTTCTCTTGAAAACGATTTTATTATACTTAATATATAAGAAAAAATCATATTTGTCTAGTGCAAAAGCAGATTTTCTAAAATTTAGTTTCTTTCTTACCCGCTTCGCACTAAAATAAGTTCAACTATGAGGTATATTTAATCCTTTTTTAGATCAATCTACTCCGTTAGTTGAACCTTGCGTTTACTTAGAAAGAACATAGAAGAAAACCCTTTTGAAGCAAATGGAATCACATGTTTCTTTCTTATACACGCTTTATTAATCTTCGATATAATATGTTACAATGACTTTTATTTTAGACATAAAATATTTGTAGCTAACGCTATGCTTTCGCTACAGAAAATAATTGCTAAAAGAAGTTAAAGTGTTTCATATATAACTTGTCCCATTTGAGTGACGTCATAATCTCCTAGTGCGACTACTTCTGATTGGAAATCTGGTGAATTTAAAATCTCTTTTACCGATTCAACCAGCAGTTGGTTTTCAGGTGTTTTTAATAGGACAATATCATAACGTTCTCTAACAAGTGGTATAAAGTCAACCTCTATGAGTTTTGATATTTTTTCAATGCCTATTCCAATGTCTGCATGCCCATTTGCGACTGCAGAAGCTACATCTATATGGCTCATTTCTTCTTCGTTATACCCTTCAATTGAGGATGGAGATATGTGATGAATGCGTAATTGTTCATCTAGGAAAGTACGAGCACCTGAACCTTTTTCACGGTTCATCAATTTTAGTGATTTAGTCTTAAAATCATCCATTGATTGAATTTGCAATGGATTACCTTTTTGAACATAAAAGCCCGCTCGGCGTGAAATCAGATTGAGAAGAATATAAGAGTGACTTACAAAAATCTTTTTCAAATAAGGGGTATTATATTCCCCTGTATCACCATCGTACAAATGTAAACTCGCAATATCACAATCCCCGTTATATAGCGCCATGACACCATTAAAGCTACCTTCATGCGAGCGCAATACTTTATTTGATTGTTTTTTCTCTATATATTTCCCTAATAAGTCTAAGGCTAAATCCTGTCCGCTAATAATAATTTTTTTATTTTTTGTCGAAGGAGTAGTCGAGGCAGTAGATGCAGCTGGAGTTGCTCCTGTCTTGCTCTTTTGTATATATAATTGTAAATCGGTTCTATCCACACGCATTTGTCGGCCCACACGGAAAATAGGTAAATCTCCCTTTTTCACTAAATCGTAGATCGTTAATTTTGAAACCTTTAATAATTGAGCCACCTCTTCAATCGTATAGGAATGTTCATGTGACATGTAAAAAATCTCCCCTTCTGCTTCTATTGATTCTATAGTAACGTAATTATAATATTATTGGCATCACCAAAACGTGTGGTTGATTTCCGTTCCGACTGGGGGCGTCCAATGAGCCGCTTGGGCCAACAGGATGTTGGTCACGAAGGCGTTATCACAGGACGTGATGGTTTTAGCCTTCGTTCCTCTATCGCTAATCCCCAAGGGGTCGCCCAGCCTCCACTCCAATTAACTTATTTACATAGTATACGGTTAACAAAAGTCATCCACAACTTTTGGTGATGAACCATATTTTTAACATCTTGAAAGTTTCTAGCGATTTGGTATTTCTTTTTTAGACATAACTAATTATAATTAGTTATGTCTTGTTATAACGAGTTATAAAAGGAGTATAATCAAAGTGAAAAAGTATTATAGTTTAATAGCTTCATTATTACTACTAGTCGGCATTTTAGCAGGTTGTGGTAGTCAAGAAAGTAACAACAAAGTAAACGAACCAGTTGAATTAACGATTTCCGCAGCAGCTAGTTTGCAAGATTCATTAGAAGAGCTTCAAAAAGCCTATGAAAATGAACACGATAATATTAAAATCACATTTAACTTTGGTGGCTCTGGTGCTTTACAGCAACAAATTTTAGAAGGTGCTCCTGTTGATCTTTTCTTTTCAGCAGCACAAGATAAATTTGATGAGTTAGTACAAAAAGGTTTAATCGATGAAAAGCAAGGAACGAATCTTTTAGCAAACGAATTAGTATTAATCGTTCCTAAGAAAAATGAAAAACAAATTCTATCATTTGAAGACTTAACGAAAGCTGATAAGATTGCCGTTGGTACACCTGAAACGGTTCCTGCTGGCAAGTACGGTATAGAAACATTGAAAAACATGAACCTTTGGGAAAATGCGGAATCAAAGGTAGTCTATACAAAAGACGTACGACAAGTTCTTACTTATACAGAAACTGAAAATGTTGATGCAGGGTTAGTTTATAAAACAGATGCCCTTGTGTCAGAAAAAGTCGATGTCGTTGCTACAGCTAAAGAAGATACACATACACCTATTATTTATCCTGTAGGTGTTATCAAAGATAGTAAGCATGCAAAAGAGGCGGAAGATTTTTATCACTATTTACAAAGTGATCAAGCGATGAAAGTATTTAAAAAATACGGCTTTCAAGGAACTCATTAATAAATGAGTTCGGATTTCTGGTCACCTCTTAAACTTTCTATCGAGATAGCACTTGTGTCAGGAGTAATTGTGATAATAACTGGTATTCTATTTGGTAATTGGATGGCAAAACGTAATTTCAAAGGAAAATTATTTCTAGAAACAGTGTTACTTTTACCATTAGTATTACCTCCTACTGTAATAGGTTTTCTTCTAATTATTATTTTTGGTAAAAATAGTGTGCTAGGTAACTTGATTACATGGCTTTTTAATCAACCCATTATGTTCACATGGTGGGCGGCGGTCATTGCCTCTACTGTTGTTGCATTTCCTTTAATGTATCAATCAGCAAAAACTGGCTTTGAATCTGTTGATGTGGACATTGAGAACGCTGCACGTGTTGATGGAGCTAACGAATGGCAAGTCTTTTTCTTAATTTCTATCCCTCTCGCATTAAAATCAATTGTCTCAGGTGGAATTTTAAGTTTCACACGAGCTTTAGGTGAATTTGGTGCAACCTTAATGTTTGCTGGTAACCTTCCAGGCAAAACACAAACGACCCCACTCGCTATTTATATGGCGATTGGTTCGGGTAACATGTCACTCGCTTGGTCATGGGTGATTTGTATGATAAGTATTTCCTTCCTTATGCTTCTGAGCGTTCATCTCATGAAGGCGTAAAGTGAAACGTTAACTATTAGGGGTTCCTCCCTCTACTTTTACAGGGTAAATATAATAAAAGATGTAGTCGGTGCAAACTAAACTGTACCAACTACATCTTTTCTTTTTATCCTCCACTAATGGGTGGAATAAAGGCGATTGTATCCCCGTTTTTTACAACCGTTGTATCCGTTGCAAATTCCTCATTTACTGCTGTCATGACATGTTGTAAATTAATTTGTGGATATTGCGTTTCCATCCATTCTTTAATTTGTCCAATTGTTCGGTCTGACAAGTCTACACATAATTTTGACTCACCGATTATTTCTTGTAAGTGAGCAAATAGTAATATGTTAATCACAAGATTCCTCCTCTCTGATTGATGGATTTCCTTTTGGATAAGGGACATTTTCTAATTGATCACCAATCCATTCAGTCCCATCTTCCCAATACTCTTTTTTCCAAATAGGCACAATTTGTTTAATACGATCAATAGCAAATTCATTGGCTTCATAGGCTATTTTACGATGTGGTGATGAAACCGCAATGACTACGGCAATATCCGAAATTTCTAAATGACCAACACGATGTGTAATGGCTACTTTCGCTTCTGGCCATCGCTCTTGTATTTCTTTAGATATTTGTTCGAACATTTTAATAGCCATAGATGGATAGGCCTGATATTCCAAATGTAGTGTTTTCTTGCCTTTCGTCATTTCACGTACTGTTCCAATGAATACAGTGATTGCACCAGCATTTCGATCAGTTACTTTTTGTCTAACTTCTTCAACATCAATTGGTTTATCCATGATTTCAAACAACGATGTAGTCATGATTTTCTCCTCATTTCCTGCATAAGAAAATCCATATATTGTGCTTTTTCTTGAAATGAAAAAGTTGGATAATCTAACGGTTTATTTAGTGGATATGTTGACCAATAAAGAACACAGACGATATTGGTTACTTTTTGTAGCAAAGATTGATCTTCAGCGTGTCGCAAAAGAACAACCTTCGGATAGTCTTCATTTTTATAGCCTTCAATGAAAATGATATCCATATTAAATGTTTCATAAATAGCTAGTATTTCAGCAAGCTGCCAGTTACTTTGGTGAATGCTCATGCGCAAAGTACCTTCCCCCTCAACTGCTGTCACACTTGCACCAGCCTTCTCATGGCGAATACTATCTTTTGAACTTTCTATCATAGGGATGCCACCATGGCCATGATGCTTGATCGTTCCTACACGAAATCCTTCTGTGGTGGCTTGTGTAATGAGTTGTTCCATTAACGTTGTCTTCCCACTATTTTGATAGCCTACGATTTGTAAGATTTTTCGATGTTGCCCCATGGCCACTCACTTCCCTGCAAATCTTCTAACAATAAAACAACAACTTGCATTCCTTTTTCGTATCCACGTGATCCACCTGGTAATACGATAAAAGAATTGGCTTCTGCTAAGGAAGAAACGGCACTAGATTTATCGAACCCAGAAGGAACTGCAACTAATTGACCGTTTTCGTAAGACGCATTCGCACGTACAAAACGGGTAAACGGATTCGGTTTTTTAAAGTCCGCATTTAAAACAGCCTGCTCTCTACGTAGATGTGGTTGCTTATTACCAAAAGCCGTACGAATAATAGGTCGTGTAAATAATTCAAAACCAACATAGCAAGCTGATGGATTACCTGAAAGTCCAAATAATAATTGACCATTTCGAGCCGCAACAGTTGTTACACTACCTGGTCGCATTGCTACTTTATTAAAAAGTACTTGTGCGTCAATGGCTTCATAAATGGCAGGTAAGTAATCGTAATCACCTACTGATACTCCTCCAGTTGTAATCAATATGTCTACTTCCTGAAGAGCTTTTTCAACAGCTTGAATACATAAATTTAGATCATCGCTAAACTTACCAAAATATTTGACGGTTGCCCCAGCACGTTCAATTTGAGCCATTATCATATATGCATTGCTATTACGAATTTTTCCTGGCTGCAAAGCATCACTCGGTTCAAGTAATTCACTTCCTGTTGCAATTACGCCAACGATTGGTTTTCGAAAAACAGGTACTTGATCATAACCAAAAGTAGCAAGTAATGCGACAACACCTGGATTGATATATTGTCCTTTTTCAATAAGAATTGCACCTTTTTGAACGTCCTCTCCCTTAAAGGAAATATTTGTTCCTGTTTCATAAGAGCGTTTAATCGACATATACGATTGATTGTCTTCTTCAAATGTGTGCGTTAATTCTAACATAACGACTGCATCACATCCGTTTGGGATAGGCGCTCCTGTCATAATACGCACCGTTTCTCGTTCACCGACTTCTCTCTCATATACATAGCCCGCACCAATTTCCCCCACTACTTTAAAGGTTACTGGATTGTCTGAACTTGCCTCTTGACTATCGACCGAGCGAATAGCATAACCATCATAAGGTGAGCGATCAAAAGCTGGTACATCTTGATCTGCAGCAACATCTTCTGCTAAAAATCGTCCATGTGCTTGCTGTAGTGAAATGACCTCTATTTTTCCTTGGAATGCAAACTCCATGACACGTTGAACAGCTTCTCCAACAGCAATTGGTTTTCTTTTTTCTAACATTTTAGAACACTCCTTTATCCGAATAAACGATAATAAATGGTTTTAGCTTTTTGTATATCTTGTACACCGTGAATGACAACTCGTCCATCTTGGAAAATCACTAGTCGATAATCTTCTGCTTGGCACGATAGTAAATAGGGATTTTGTTGAATATCACCATAGGGATGAAGTTGAACAGCGAGCTGATCAAAATTATAGTGAATCGGTTTTGCTGGACGTATTTGAATAGCATCGCGACCACATAATACATTTAATTTTGTTTGATTTTCATAGGATAAATACGGATAGGTCGGATTTTTGCCACAGGATGGACAGTCATGATTGCGAATTTTTTCTACGTTGATTTCATAATGTTGATTTTGCCAAACATCAAAAGTTAAATAACTTTTGCGTAATGCTTCTTCATCGCCTATTAAAAACTTTAATACCTCAGCTACTTGATAAGCTGCGACGATTTGAACAGTTGGACTAATAATTCCTACTGTATCGCATGTCATCCCTGTATTAGGCATCGCTGCTAGCAAACAATGTAAACAAGGTGTTTTACCTGGCACAATCGTATAAGTAGCACCATAACTCCCAACACAAGAACCATAAACCCAAGGAATTTGATATTTTTGTGCAAGATCGTTCATCATAAAGCGAATATCAAAGTTGTCTGTTGCATCCAGCATAATATCGACATCTGCAAGCAGTGGGATTATTTGCTCTGTACACGCATCAAAAATATATTCGTTAATTTCTACCTCTGCGTTAATGCTTTGTAGTCGTTTTTTTGCAGCGATTACTTTTGGGACTTTTTCTTGTGCATCTTGTTCGGTATATAGTTGTTGTCTTTGTAAATTACTCCACTCTACATAATCACGATCAATAATCGTCAATTTTCCGACGCCTGCCCTTACAAGAGCCTCTGCGCTAGCACTGCCTAAAGCACCAACTCCTATCATTAGGACATGCTTTTGTTTTAGTAGTAGCTGCCCGTTTTCTCCGATTGGGCTGAATAATTGTTGTCTAGAATATCTATTATGCATAAACATTTTTGCCTTTCTTTCTATGAATTTTAGTTTGACCTTTTCATTTATAGCTTTATAATAAAAGCAATGTTTTTCAGCAAAAACAAAAATCAACTCTATAAAAGGAGGTCTTTTACCTTGCATCCCACACATAGTGAACTTCCTATCCGAGCTGCCATTTTAACAGTAAGCGACACACGAACAAAGGCGGATGATCATGGTGGTCAGCGTATCCAATCATTACTTCAAGAAGCTTCATTTGAATTAGTAGACTACCAAATGTCAAAAGATGAACCGCTTAAAATCTCAAACCACGTACAAAAATGGTGCGATGATCAAACCATTAATACCATTATCGTAACAGGTGGAACAGGATTTACACCGAGAGACCAAACTTACGACACGATTCTCCCTTTTTTCGAAAAAGAAATGATGGGCTTTGGTGAATTATTTCGTACACTAAGTTATGAAGAAATTGGCCCAAAAGCCATGTTTAGTCGTGCAACAGCAGGTAGTCGCGATAAAACGGCTATCTATGTACTACCAGGTTCCACTAATGCCGTGACACTTGCCATGACAAAACTGATTCTTCCTACTGTGCAACATTTCGTTGGTGAGTTGAATCGCATATGAAAATGGCTGGTGTTGTCTTAGCAGGTGGTCAATCTTCACGGTACGGTCAACCGAAAATGTTTGAATTATTTGCTGGTCTGCCCTTATATAAGCACAGTCTCATAGCCTTACAAAAAAATCAACTACAGCCTTTAATTATTGCTACGAATGCTAGTTTGCAATCAAAGTTTGTAGAAGAAAATGTCCAATGGATTATTGAAAAACAGCCTCATCAAGGACCTCTGTTTGCTTTGCATAATATAATGACAAATTTTCTGGAAGTAGAGTGGTTTTTCGTAATAGCTAGTGATATGCCTTTTATTAATGCAGAATTTGTTCAAACTATGCTCACATGTATCGATGATCGTTATGATGCGATTGTTCCTAAACAAGCTTCAAGAATACAACCTCTTGCTGCTTTATATCGACGCAGCGCTTTACCAAAAGCACAGCAATTAGTCCAACAAAACAAGCGAAGTATGAAAGTCTTGTTAGAGCAACTTCAAGTATGTTATGTCCCATTCGAAGAAGAAAGCTCAACATTTATCAATATTAATTCTCAACAAGATTGGCTACAAACATTTGAAAGGAAGTCTAATAATGAGTAATTTTACACACTGGAATGAAGAAGGTCGTCCCAAAATGGTCGACATTTCAGATAAAACAATCACAAACCGTACAGCGATCGCTCGTAGTACAATCACGTTATCCGATGAAGTCTATCAAGCTATCCAACAGGGAGGCATTAAAAAAGGCGACCCTACGCAAGTGGCACAAATTGCCGGGATTATGGGCGCTAAAAAAACGGCTGATATTATCCCAATGTGCCATCCGATTATGTTACAAGGAACAGATCTGCAATTTGAATATACTAAAGCAGAGGATGGTTACGAACTACACATTCAAGCTACAGTAAAATGTAATGGTAAAACAGGCGTCGAAATGGAAGCATTAACTGCTGTATCCATAGCTGCACTGACTTTTTATGATATGTGTAAAGCCGTCGACAAATCTATGGTGATTAAAGAAACATACCTCGTTCAAAAAACAGGCGGAAAAAGTGGCGACTTTGTGCATAAATAAACATCAAATCAATTTCGCCTTGGCGTAATTGCCACTGCCGCTTCGCTTTCGCGCAGATAAACAATGCGTCCGGATTTTGAA
Source organism: Lysinibacillus sp. CTST325 (assembly GCF_054665055.1). Classification (NCBI taxonomy): domain Bacteria; kingdom Bacillati; phylum Bacillota; class Bacilli; order Caryophanales; family Bacillaceae; genus Lysinibacillus; species Lysinibacillus sp. CTST325. Next base: position 366,060 of record NZ_BAAFHO010000003.1, read on the forward strand.
TTGTGCTAGCACAATTCATTCCTTTGAAAATCCGTGACATCCGCCGGAGGCTTTATCTTCATTCAGCAGGTACAGATACTTGGACACCCACTGAAAAGAAACCTCATACGCATCCATATCACACCTTCTATGGCAATAGTTTTCTGCTGAACGAAGATAAAAATCCGGCATTGTTTTGCCGAATTTTTTCTGTTTTTTAACAAAAGTCACCAGCACTAACTAATACCACTCTATTTCGTCTATCCACCGATATGTGACATTTCAATTTTTGAGTTTTTCCTTTTTTCCATTGTCTGTTCATTTCGTTCATCGGAATAGCGATCTTTTCTATTTTCCCAAACATTCGAAATGTGTTGGGTGATGGTTTCATCATCTTCCCCAGACCTTAACAAATCTCGTAGATTCGTTCCCTCTGTTGCAAATAAACAAGTATATAATGTTCCTTCTGCTGAAATACGAGCACGCGAACATGTGGAGCAGAAAGAATCTGTTACAGATGATATCACGCCAATTTCGCCCTGAGCATCCTCATATTGATAACGTGTAGCCACTTCCCCTTTATAATTAGGGTCAACAGGATGCAAAGGGGAAAATTGGTTGACCTCGTCAATGATTTTTTTCTTCGACACAACTTCATCCAGCCGCCAACCATTCGAATTACCGACATCCATATATTCAATAAAGCGAAGAATATGCTGTTTCTCTTTAAAATATTCTGCCATCGAAATGATATCTTGCTCATTTTTCCCTTTTTGAACGACCATATTGATTTTCACTTGTAAACCCGCTTCTGCCGCTTTTTCTATACCTTCTAATACCGTTTTCACTTTTCCTCGATGGCCATTCATCTCGAAAAAACGTTCTTCATTTAGAGAATCTAGGCTAACAGCTACTCGTGATAAACCTGCTCTCGCCAATTCATCGGCATATTTTTTCAACAATGTGCCATTGGTCGTTAAGGCAATATCTTCTACTCCATCTATGCGATGTATACGTTCAATTAATGTCGGCAGATCACGACGTAGTAAAGGCTCACCACCAGTAATGCGTACTTTTTTCACACCTAATGAAACGAAAATCTTTACTAATCTTTCTATTTCTTCAAAGCTCAATATTTTTTCGGACGGTAAAAAAGCATAATCTGGACCAAATACTTCTGCAGGCATGCAATATTGACAACGAAAATTACAACGATCTGTCACTGATATCCTTAAATCTCTTAATGGTCTGTGTAGTTGGTCTTGTAGACTAGTAATTTTAATCTCTTCCTTTCATTTTGTTAGAGCGATTAACTTTTTGGTAAGTGAATACGTTCTTTGTGTGTATAAATATTAAGTGTATTTTGGCGAATAAAACCTACCGTCGTAATACCGAGCTGCTCTGCTAATTGCAATGCTAATTCTGTTGGAGCCGATTTGGACAGCACAATTTCACAGCCAATTTTCGATACTTTAAGTAAAATTTCAGATGAAATCCTTCCGCTAAATACAATAATTTTATCCTGAATGCTAATTTTGTTTTTTAGGCAATAACCATATATTTTATCTAAGGCATTATGGCGCCCAATATCCATTCTACTTAATAAAACACCATTCGCATCACATAGCGCGGCATTATGAACACCACCAGTTTGTTTGAATGTTTCAGCCAAATCTTGCATATCGCGCATTAAACGAAAACAATCATCTGTTGTAATACGCACATGAATGCCTTCCATTTTTTTAGCTACTAATGCATCATTAGCAAAAACAAACCCTTGGCGGCTCATGCCACAACAAGAAGTAATGTAACGTTTATTTTGAATTTGTTGAAAGTAAGGATTCACACGCTTTGTTTTAACATGTACAAAACCTTCTATTTCTTGGTGCCAAATGGCTTCAATATCTTCGTAATCGCGAATAATCCGTTCAGAAGCCAAATAACCAATAACCATATCTTCTACATACTCGGGTGTGCAAACCATCGTCACAAATTCTTGCTCATTAATCTTCACTGTGACAGCGTATTCTGTGACAACGGTATCTTCTATTTCTTTAATTTGATTACCTTCAACACGTATTATTTCTCTAGTTACTGCGCGTTCCATATGGCATCCCCTTTATTCACTAATATTATCTTCAAAAACAAAGACGGAAATAGCAAAATCTTCTTCAATTTTGATATCTGAAAATAAATGGAGTAACTTAGTGCCCATCAATTCTTCCATGCCTTCAGGAGGTGATTTAGTATACAAATCTTGAATCATTCTTGTACGTGCAGCATGAACCATTTTTAACCCTTCAGGCGTACTCGCAATAAATTTTTCTGTCGGTGTGATATTACCATATAAAGTTGAGACAGCCATGTTCTCTACGAAAACAGTATGAATACGCTCTGGTCCTTTTCCAAATATATCTTTGCGTAGTTTTCGAATAATGTCGTTGAACTCATGCACTTTTTTTGACATTTTAACGATTCTCCCAACGTAATTAATCTTTTTTTCCTATGTTCATGGGGGTCACCCTTACAGTTTGTTAATAATATAGCAACTTAAATAAAAATTAAAGAGAAAATATCCAATGATAATTATTCTCAATAGATAATTTTTATTATTATTATTGTCCATTTTAGCTGAAAAGGCTATAATAATTGGTATTACATATGGAATGAAAGTATTTTGATTCCTATGTCATGGTTTCATACAAATAAGTTTGAACTATAGGCATGGTGGTTTTAATATTTATATTCTATAGTTATATTGAATAAAAAATAAAAGTTGATTGAATTTTTAGCAAGGCCTGTTAAGAATTTTATCCACCATGAATAAATAGCATGTTAGTACATGCCTTTTCATGGTGGATTTTTTTATTTTTGAGCAATATCAACATCGACAACTAATAATTAATGTTTCTTCATCTATGTTGGTGTAGAAATTGGACAAATTGGGGAATGACATTATAACAAGACAATTTTTTTAAAAAACAAGACAATCAAAATAAAACTCGTAACTCTATTCCCGATTTATCCTAAGTATTAACCTGTTGTCAAATAAGTCTCAAAGAGCAAAAGGAGGAAAATACTTTGACTACAATTAAAATTAATGGCCAACCGTATGATGTAGCAGAGGGAGCTACAATACTTGATACCATTAATCAAAATGGCATCGCCCATCCACAAATTTGTCATGTACCATCTGTTGATCCTATCGAAACTTGTGATACATGTATCGTCGAAGTGAATGGACAATTAGTTCGCTCTTGTTCAACAAAAGCAATAAACGGCATGGATATCCAACTTACTTCTGATAAAGCGAAAGCTGCACAAACAGAAGCGATGGATCGTTTACTAGAAAATCATTTACTGTACTGTACAGTTTGTGATAATAACAACGGAAATTGTACATTACACAACACAGCAGAATTAATGGAAATCGAACATCAAAAATATCCTTATCAACCAAAAGTCGAACCACACGAAGTAGACATGTCGCACCCGTTTTATCGATATGATCCAAACCAATGTATCGCATGTGGACAATGTGTAGAGGTTTGTCAAAACTTACAAGTCAATGAAACATTATCTCTTGACTGGGAAGCTGAAAGACCAAAAGTAATTTGGGATGAAGGCGTTGCCATTAACGATTCTTCATGTGTAGGCTGTGGACAATGTGTAACTGTTTGTCCATGTAATGCCTTAATGGAAAAATCAATGCTTGGCGAAGCTGGTTTTATGACTGGGCTTAAACAAGAAACGTTAGATCCGATGATTAGTTTAATTAAGGAAGTTGAGCCTGGCTATAGCGGTATCTTCGCTGTTTCTGAAGTCGAAGCTGCTATGCGTAGTAAACGTACGAAGAAAACAAAAACAGTTTGTACTTTCTGTGGTGTAGGTTGTTCGTTCGAAGTTTGGACAAAAGACCGCAAAATTTTAAAAGTACAACCTTCTGACGGTCCTGTAAATGCTATTTCTACTTGTGTAAAAGGAAAATTCGGTTGGGACTTCATCAACTCTGAAGAACGAATTACAAAACCATTAATTCGTAAAAATGATGCATTTGTTGAATCTTCATGGGATGAAGCTCTTGACTTAATTGCTACTAAACTAGGTGGCATTCAAAAAGAACACGGTTCTGGTTCTGTCGGCTTTATTTCTTCTTCAAAAATTACAAACGAAGAAAACTACTTAATTCAAAAAATGGCACGTCAATTATTCCAAACAAATGACGTTGATAACTGCTCACGCTATTGTCAATCTCCTGCTACAGATGGCCTACTACGCACAGTTGGTATAGGTGGCGACGCTGGAACGATCAAAGATATCGCAAAAGCTGGACTTGTTATTATTGTTGGGGCAAACCCCGCAGAAGGTCACCCTGTTTTAGCTACTCGTGTAAAACGTGCCCATAAATTACACGGTCAAAAATTAATTGTTGCCGACGTTCGTAAACATGAAATGGCTGAGCGTTCTGATATTTTCATGCGCCCAAAACAAGGAACAGACCAAGTATGGTTAATGGCCGTTACAAAATATATGATCGATCAAGGTTGGCATGATGAAGCCTTCATTAAAGAGAACGTGCACTTCTTTGATGATTTTAAAGATGTACTTGAAACATACACACTAGAATATGCAGAAAAAGAAACGGGCATTTCAAAAGAAACGTTGATAAATGTTGCTGAAATGATTCGTGATGCTGACGGTACATGTGTACTTTGGGGTATGGGTGTTACACAAAATACAGGTGGCTCCTATACATCAGCTGCAATTTCTAACCTACTTCTAGCTACTGGGAACTATCGTCGTCCAGGTGCAGGTGCCTACCCTCTTCGTGGTCACAACAATGTTCAAGGTGCTTGTGATATGGGTACACTACCAAATCTATTACCAGGTAATCAAAAAGTAATAGACGACGAAGCACGTAAGAAATTTGAAGAAGCATATGGTGTGAAAATCAAACCTGAACCAGGTCGTACGAATATGGCAATGTTAGATGCTATCATGGAAGGTAAAATGAAAGCAATGTATTTAGTTGGGGAAGATATGGCACTTGTAGATTGCGATGCTAACCATGTAGATAAAGTACTTTCACAATTAGACTTCTTTGTTGTACAAGATTGCTTCCTTTCACGTACAGCACAATATGCGGATGTTATTTTACCAGCAGCACCTTCTCTTGAAAAAGAAGGTACTTTCACGAATACAGAGCGTCGTGTACAACGACTATATCAAGTATTACCAACACTTGGTGAATCAAAAGCCGATTGGGAAATCCTTCAATTAGTTGCACGTCGCCTAGGTGCTGACTGGAATTACAGTCACCCAAGTGAAATCTTTGCTGAAATGGCTAGTCTTGCTCCATTCTTCTCGCAAGCGAACTATGATGTATTAGAAAATTGGGGTAGCTTCTGTTGGGGTAGCCATGATGGTAAAGACACACCTTTACTATATGAGGATGGCTTTAACTTCCCTGACAAAAAAGCTCGTTTTGCTTTAAATGATTGGATCAGACCGGTTGAATATGAAGCGCAATATGATTGCCATATTAACAACGGTCGTATGCTTGAACACTTCCATGAAGGTAATATGACAAATAAATCAAAAGGTATTCAATCGAAAGTACCTGAAATTTTTGTTGAAGTATCACCAGAACTAGCAAAAGAACGTGGCATTGAAGATGGAGCTCTTCTTCGTTTAGTGTCTCCTCAGGGCGCATTAAAATTAAATGCCCTAGTGACAGATCGTGTACAAGGAAATGAACTTTTCTTACCAATGAACTCTGTTAGCAAAGACTCAGCGATTAATTTCTTAACGGGCCAGGCTGGAGACATCAATACATCGACACCAGCGTACAAACAAACAAAAGTACGCGTAGAAGTATTGAAGCAAAAAGGAAAATCTCCACTTCCTAGAACAAACCCGCGTTATAAAAAACGTCATCCACAAAATGGTGTTGAGGTACAACGTAAATGGAATCGTCCTGGTTACGTTCACTTAACAACTAACGAAAGGGAGTGATTTCATGGCTGCACCAATTACGACAATTCAAAAAGCGCAAGTAACAGAAGAACAACTAAAGGAAGAAAAGTTAGAGAATTTAAAGCAACTTCTTTCTGAGAATGAAGAAATGGTGAATCAGGTCTTTACGATCATGGCAGAATTAAATGATATTGGAGCGCTAGAGGCAGCTACGAAACTACTTGAAGCAAAAGAGGATGTTGCACATATCGCTCTTGGTCAATTAACGCGTAAGCCTGTTACGAATATCATCAATAACTTAATGGGTGTTGCAGGAGCATTAACCGAATTGAATCCAGAAACAACAACAAAGCTTATTGAAGGCTTAAATACTGGCTTAGATGAAGCGAACAAAGCCGTTGAATCGGATGAAAAAGTTAGCGCCTTTAAGTTGTTCAAAATGTTAAACGATCCTGATGTTAATCGTGCTGTAAACTTTGGCGTTCACTTCTTAAAAGGGCTTGGCAAAGGCCTAAAATAGGAAGGTGGTTTCTAACATGCTAACGAACGAACACATTTTAAAAACTTTGCAGAAAATCGATGACCCAGAGCTTCATAAAAGCATCGTTGACTTGAATATGGTACGCAATATTCAAGTCAACGGTACGGATATCTCACTTGATATTATCTTGACTATTCAAGGATGTCCTATGAAAGCCAAAATCCAACAAGATGTTGAAGAAGCGTTGAAAGCGATCGGCGCAACAAATGTCTCCATTACATTTGGTTCTATGACAGATGACGAACGTCGTAGTTTAACAGCTTCTTTAAAATCAGAAAAAGTTACGGATAAAGGTATGCCTAAAATGCTTCTACCCGATTCTGGTGTCAAATTTATAGCAGTTACTAGTGGTAAAGGTGGCGTCGGTAAATCTACCGTGACGATTAACTTAGCAGTAGCTCTTGCCCGTCTTGGAAAACGTGTAGGTATTTTAGATGCCGACATATATGGATTCAGTATTCCTGCCATGATGAAGATTCAACAAAAGCCAACAATGATAGACCAAACAGCTATACCAGTAATAAGTCATGGTGTAAAAATCATGTCGATGGGCTTTTTCACAAACGAAAACCAACCTGTCATGTGGCGTGGCCCAATGCTCAACAAATGGATTCGTAATTTCCTTGTTAATACACATTGGGATGAATTAGATTATCTCCTTATAGATTTACCACCTGGTACAGGAGATGTAGCCATTGATATGGCAGCAATGATTCCACAAGCACAAGAAATTATTGTAACAACACCACACCTTGCAGCTTCTCATGTTGCTTCTCGTGCGGGTCTGATGGCTCAACATACAAACCACACGATTCTTGGTGTTGTTGAAAATATGGCTTACTTTGAAAATTCTAATGGCGAAAAGAACTATCTATTCGGTCAAGGTGGCGCAGAAAAATTAGCAGATGAGCTTCAGACAAGTATCATCGCTCAAATTCCATTTGCGCAACCTGAAGAAAATACAGGCTCTTCCGTTTATGACGAAGACTCCATTATCGGTGAGGTATTTACCCACCTTGCAGAAGATATGATGTATCAATAAAATGTACCTTTCATCAGTAGGTGGTTTTCTTCATCCCCTACTGATGATTAGTCTTCACCAATCAGGCTTTTACAGGCAGTTATTCTCCTGCCTAAGAGCATGATAAAACACAAAAATCCTTGTCTCGCTTTTACACGAGACAAGGATTTTTTTATCGAGCAATGTTCAAGTTTGAAACACTTCCCTATATGTAATTCAATAGCCAGCCTTTTTTAAAACCTGCATAAAATAAAAGCGGTACGTATTTTTAACGAAAGTATCTAAAGGCAGCCCAACATTTAATTGATACTTTGTAAAAATAAAATAAAAACGCTTATCCCATTTTAACCGTAATAATTCCCCGGCATCTTCACCGTATTTCTCCATAAATTCCTCAATTAAAGGTTCAATCATATAGTAGCAATAGTCTTTTAAGTTTGCGAGAGCCTCTATATCTTTCTCCTTTTGAAAACGTGTAATCCAATCTTCTAATTGTTCGTTCATGTTAAAATCCATCTCACTTTATATTGAGTTTCTTCCTATTATATTATAACTCTTTTTATAGGTTTTCGCTTCTCTCGTTTCTTAGATATATTGTTTTGGGTTGATAAAATAATGAACTTCAAATCTATTCAACATGTAAGATGCTCACCTAATGAATAATAACTTTTTTTAATCGATCAAATACGTTCTTATAGTAGGACTACGATGAACACTTTTGATCATTTATTGGAAGAAACTAAAAGAGCGAGTACTTATTTTTTGAAAAATAGTGATTTCGGACAAATTTTTACGCTATCGACAAATTTGTATGAATGCAAAAGCCTTACAACCTTTGTGCATTTCAGTTGGTTTCAACCAGCGTTCCCAACTAAAATCAAGCAGTTATTTTTTGTGGATTTTTTTTACCCATTTTACTTAACCAAATAAATAAAAACACAATGATGAATATAACCGGGACTAACTCTTTAGGGAAAAATAGCATTAGAGCAATTCCTACTAGTAAAGGTGTCTTTAAAATAGCGATTGAAGCACTACCACCTATAACAGCTACGATAAAGAGCATATCTAGTTGTGGAAAAAAAGTCGCGATCGCGTAACCCTGTAATATAGAAGCGAATATAACCGGTAAAACATTTCCACCAACCCAACCTGACTTAAAACAAAACTCCATAAAAATCAGTTTTAAAACAGAAGCTAAAATTAAAGTAGCCATCGAAAGTGTCGGTACTAAACTAGGTAAAGCTTGCATAGAAAGTTGGCCGGAAAAAAGTAAATTAGGAGCGATTATTGACATCAAACCAATACCAATACCACCGATAACAGCACTTAAAATAATTTTATTGTTAATTTTAGAAAAGAATTTTTTCATTGCTCTTTCCATTAGTTCATAAAGTTTACTAAACAAAATACCAAACAACACAAAAGGAATAAATAGAAACAATTCATCTAATCCCCAATTAGTTTCCCCTAACTTTGTCACAAAAGGAGGTTGACCTGATATTTTAATAAAGAACATAAAGGTCACTATTCCATTAACGATAAATAATATATACAAGGATTTCTTCAATAAAAGCAGTTTTTTCTCTTTAGGAGCCCGATCAGGATTATATGGAATAAGGTAGTTATGAGGTAAAGTTAATTTTTTTAGTTTAATTATCCAAGAATCCTGTTTCCATTCGTTGTAGGAAAAATAAAAGTAACGCATTTTATCTCCCTGCCATACCGATAACGCAATAACAGAACTTAGTATGGCTGCTGCGGGACCAACACTTGCACCAAAAACTAAAATTAAAAAAGCAATTAAAAAATTGAGACCTACATTCGAATAGTCAATTTTTTGAGTTGTTTTTAATTCAACAATAGCTTCATTAGCCGTTTTAGGGAGGCCACCCCACTTGAACTTGCTAACACCTACTAAAATGCCACCAAAAATACATAAAATTAATGTATAAATAGCGGGTATTTTTAAATCATTGGATACGTCATTCCACAAAAAATCTACCAAGCCATTAACTAAAATTAAAAAAACAGAAGAAATAAAACCGATTATCCCACTTAAAATTAAGCCATAAATAAGTAATCCGCTTATTTTAAAATACTTCTCAGTCAAAATAAAATTCACCAACTTTTTATACGTATATTAAGATTATTCTCTTGTTGCATTAAATATAATACCCATATAACTATACTAGACTTTATTCTGAAAGGACTAGTAATTTCCTATCTAAATCCAATCTAAACATACTAATAAATAGATTGCCTAGTTCATTTTTTTAATGATTATCATCCTTCCCGTTTCTTTACTACTCATATTCCATAACTAAAATAAACACCTTCGATGCACCTTTACTACCTTACTACCTCACTACCAATCAATAATCAGTAGTGTTACAATTTCTGTTTAAAAAATTTTCAATAGTTAAGCAAATAAAACGAGGGAATAATTTGAAAAAAAATCTATAAATTTTTTTAGGTCTATTAATCCTATTGATTATTAATTTTGGCTATATTCAATTTAAATTTAATTAGGAGAATAAGGCAGTAATTGATTATTTAATAGATAGCGAGGGAATTTCAAAGGATTCTCTTAAACATTCATAGCAAATTTAAGAGGTTCAAAAAATTGGATGGTTCCCGTTAAAATCGAAGGTGATTCAAAAACGTATTACTATTACTTAAATCGTGAAAATAAAGTTGTTTTAGAATCTTATGTTGAAAATGGTGTAGAAAAATAATGGATCAATATTTTTGAGGACTATTCTCGACTTTTCAACAATAAAACAATAGCCATCATACATCAATCTAAAGGCTTGTGCGTAAAATTCACACAAGTCCTTTTGTTATGCTTCCTCAATCAATCCTGTTGCTCCAGAAGTGGTTAACTTGCTAGTTTTGTTCCAGGTAACTTTTCAATAATGCCTAATTCAACCAATTTTGAAACTAAAGGGATTAAATTTATGAAACAGCTCAATCATTAATGTAATAAATTCTTTTAACTAGTGGATGTTAAAAATGGACATTCAGTTAATTTATGAGCCTTTGGTTATATTCAATCCACTTTTCCATTTCTCTCTCCACGGCTCGATTTTGCCATTCAAACCAAGTACCTGAACATTCACTACAATGACTATCTACCCCACTTTTATTATGCATATCCTTACGTGTAAATACAGTTTTTTTACGACAGCTGTAGCAGTAAATTTTTAACTCTTTATCAAATTCCATAACGATCAACTCCAACATTTTTACACATATTTCTTTCCGTTTTTTATATAAATTATTCTAATTTACAAAAGAATCTTTACGGGGGAGAATGATATATAGTTTAGTGAGAACATCATTAAATGGCATGTGAATAACCCAACAGAGACTAAGTGATGCAACAAAATACAATTTTCAAAGCAGTTGATCTGGCCACATCAAGAATGAACAATATGAAAAAAGAAAAGTGCCTTAAACCCTTAATAACAAAGAATTCAAAGCACTTTTCAGTTGGTTCTAACTTGGTTCTTGTTGATCCTCACAAAGTTGTCTTTTTATGATTTATTAAAGCTAATCATTAACTTACTCCTGCTTTCAGTAGTCAGTCGCGACCTGCCTCGTAAAACTTTTGTGCCACCATAGCCGGTCTTGTACGCGTGTCCGTAAAGTGGTCACCGTCGCCTACAATCAGTCGGAACTGCCCTAGCCGGCTGGACATATTCGGATGCCAGCCGTAATTCTCTCCTCGTGGCAATGCGTTGTCTTGGTAGAAATAGACATAGCTTTTGGGCGTAGGCAGCGAGTAGAACGTTTTAAGATCCAGTTTCTCGAAAAGCGGCTTAGCCGGTTCCGGTGTAACGCTTTCATACATCCGTTTAGCTTCCTCTAAAGTTGCCGTATTGACGAACGAATCCCGAAACAGGGAAAACGGCATAAAGATCGTATCGTCATTCGAGCTGGCTCTGAGCTGTTCAAAACCTTGTAACATTTGGGGCGAGAATTCGTCAGCAACTGATTCTCCGTCTTTCAGTACGAACGCGTCCCAGAAAACAAGTCGCTTTATGCGATCTGGAACCTGTTCTGCAACCTTTTGAATGACTGATCCTCCGAAACTGTGCCCGACGAGAACAAAGTTACGTAGATTCCATTTTGTTATAAAATCAACGACGGACTTCGTGATCATCGCATGCGTGACATTTTTATTCGGATCTTCGCCGTGACCTGCGTATTCAGGTGTATAGACGTCATGCCCTCGACTGCGCAACTCTGCCGCTACTCCATCCCAGAAATGAGCATCAGCCCAAGCACCATGCACTAGCACGAAGGTAAGCCGTTGCTGTGAGGGTAAACGGTGTCTTTCATCAAATTCAAGGGCACTATTGCTCCAGGGAGACCAATAAGGGGCGTAATAAAAGCTGTTGGACATAGATCTATAATCGCGATAGGGAAATTGAGAATAAGGAAACATGAACAAGACACCCTTTCCATTCGACATATATTATCAGCTTATGCCCAGTGCGTTTGAGAGGTTCCCATACTCAAATCATCTAAAGTTGTACAGCACGTTCATGGCAACAATCGCGATTGCTGTATGCCCCATTCTGGATTCGTGTATTTACCTTAAAATGTTCAATCGAATCTAATCGAAAACCACAAAATAAAAAAACGCTTTAAAACCTTTTATATCAAGCTTTTAAGCGTTTTTCTTTCTTCATAAAATCTACTTATCTATTATAATGTAATTCATAAAAAAAGCGGTCCAAAAGATATCATGTTGATAATATCAAAAGTGTAAAATTACATTACGATATGTAATTGACATCAAATAAAATAGTTTAAGGTCAAAGTGCTTGGAATGTTATTATTCTTACTATGTATATTACCTTTTATCTTAGTGACACTGTTATATAATTAATATTGTTTTTTAATCAAAAAAACGAAAAATGTGAAATTGTGGAAGAGTTCGATTTTAGTAGTCAATATCATTGCTTTATGTTTAAGTATATTAATCGTTTTACCATCAATTGCAGTTATTACCGCGATGTCTTTAGGCACAGGTACAACGATTAGTTTAACAGAGTTGGAATTAAATTTAGAGGCAGCCACGCTTATACTATTGACCATGACTAGTTTTATATATTTCTTCGTTACGAATATTGTATTAACTGTTTTAACGGGTAAAAAGCAATCCCTTCAGGGTTTACTTATTCCATAAAGAAGTCTTGCTGTTCATTTGTGAAGATAGAAGCACCACCATCAGCACCGTACTTCTTTATGGTAAAAATATTAACCTAAATAACATCACTTGACATTGACGCTTCTCGTTTCGTTTGTCATTCTGCTACTCCTTCTATTCTTATTTCACTATAACCGCTAATTTGTTCCAGAAAAAAAGTTAGACATATTTAGTTAAGCAACTTCTAAGACCTGAGTTCGGTACTCCACCGAGCTTAGGTCTTTTAATTTTCCCTTCATTCGTTTGTGATTGTAATAGTAAATATAGTCTTTGAGTGCATACAGCAGGACACCTAATAAATTTTTAAATTTTCCTCATTAACCGCCGATAATCCGTGGGGCTGGAATTCATATATTTTTTAAATAATCGGCTAAAGTAATTGAAATCATGGATACCCACTCGATTAGCAATTTCATATACAGGAAATTCAGTTTTTTCCAAATAAAATAAGGATTTATCAATTCTAAGCTTATTAAAAAAATCCATGACACTGGTTCCAACTTCTTTTTTAAAAAGATGGCTGAAATGATATCTGCTTAAGTGACAATAATTAGCGATATCGTCTAAAGAAACTTCTTTTTGATGATTCTCTTTCATATAACGAATCGCATGTTTAATAGTGGGTGAAACATCACCAATATATATTTTTTCTACTTGTTCGGTTAACCATTCTGCATAATGACAAACTTTCATAGCAAATTTATCATATCGGATCATATGGTAGAGATCTTGAATCACATTTGCCGTATTAGTCAAAATCGAGACAGGACTTACTCCGACTTCTAACACAATTCTAGACATCATCATAAGAAGATCAATAACCTCTGATTTAAAAACATCTTCATTATAGTTATAAATCTCTGCAACTCTATTCATGATTCCTTTCATTTGGGCCACTACCCCTTCTGTGTGCCCGATTCTAACGATTGAAAATAGTTCCGACTTCTCTTTCGTTAAAGGAATCATTAATGATTCAACCATGTTTTTTCTCATATCGGTATGAAAAATTAATTTATTCCCTCGAAAAAACCTTCCAGACATTGATTTTTTTGCTTCTTCAAAAGAACAAATGAGGGAAGTAGGATCATCGTAAAAATTACCAATACCAATCGAAACATGTATGCCATTTTGATCTGAGACCTTTTGAATCATTTCTGCCAGTAAAAGAACATCCCTCCTTCTATCTTGTGTGTTTACCTCATGAAAATCCAGTAAAAGCGCCAGAACGCCCTCTTCGACCCATATCCTTAAAAATGGAGTAGGTAAGATGGTGTCTAATTCTTCTACAAGCTTTCGTCCAATCTTCATTTTCCATTCAAGCGGTTTTCCCTCAGCTAAATCCGGATAGCGATCCATCGAAACTAAAACAACTACATTAGGCTGAATATTCACGCCGTACTTTTCCTGTAAAACTTCAAAAGGTGCCAAGTGTACAAAGGTTCCTGAAAGCAATAGTTGTGAAAAAGATATTTGTATCAGTTCTTTGACCATATTCTAAGCCCCCCAAAATAGAAAGGAAACTTTTCTACTCGAATGAAGATGAGTAAAAAAGCTTCCAATATTCTTGATGTGCCTACCAATCTAATTTTCCAATTATCAATTCCACAGTTTTTAGGATTTCTCCTTCGTGAATAAGATTAGTAATAAATTGAATGTCCGGATAAAAATATCGATCTTCTTCTACAGTTGGAACGGCACTTCTGATGTGCTCATAAACCTTTTGGCTGACAGGTGAAGGTTTTAAAGGTCGATGAAAATCCAACGCTTGAACAGCCGCCATCAATTCAAGTCCTAAAATATACTCCAGCTTTTTAGAAATTTGATAAGCCTTTTTTGCCGCAAAATAAGCAAAACTGACCACATCCTCTTGATTTGCACTGGTTGGTGTATTATCAACGGTTGCGGGATGAACAAGAACCCTTATTTCATTAAGTAGCCCAGCTGCCGTATACTGTGGAATCATGTAACCGTTATTTAACCCTGGCTTTGCTACGAGAAAACTCGGAAGTTCACTAACATGATAGTTGACGAGTCGGTCTAGCCTTCTCTCTGAAACCTTTGCAAGATTAGCCATCGCTATGGCCATCGTATCCGCATAGATACCAACGAATGATCCATCAAAATTCCCAACCATTAGGGCATCCCCCTGATCCTCAGTGAAAATGATTGGATTGTCACTTGTTGAGTTTATTTCATTGCTGATGGTAAATTCCGCATCTTTTAAAACCTTTTTTACAGCTCCATGGGCTTGAGGAATACATCTCAGGCTAAGGGCATCCTGTATTCTGTAATCCTTATATTTTTCAGCAATCTCACTGCGTTCCAGCATTTCCACAATATTTCGTGCTGTGATCGCTTGCCCTTCATGCTTTTTAACTGAATGGATTCTTGGGTCAAAGGCTTTAATGGTTCCCTTCAATGCTTCTAGTGACATAGCACCTGTAATATCCGCCGTTTTTACTGCTTGAATACTGTTATAGAGAGCTAATGAAGCGAAAGCTGTGACCGAAGTCGATCCATTTATTAAGGATAATCCTTCCTTGCAGCCCAATGAAACCGGCTGTAAACCAGCTTTTTCTAAAGCTTCATTCCCTGGAATCAGCTCGCCATTGTACCATGCTTTTCCCTCCCCTATTAACACTAAGGCCATATGGGCTTCAATAGCTAAATATCCCACCGAGCCTTCTCCAGGGGCAAAAGGAATAATTTGGTGATTGAGCGACGACCTTAAAAGTTCTAAAGTCGCTAACTTTACACCAGAGAAACCATTCCCTAAATTGACTAAAATCATGAATTGGATGGCTCTTACCACTTCTTTTTCCAACGGGTCACCGACTGATACTGCATGAGAACGAATAATATTTTTTTGAAGAATCTCGGCATCTTCTGTGGAGATAGTTTCGGTTACGTTACTGCCAAATCCTGTTGTGACCCCGTAAATGACGCGTTCTTCATCTAAAAACTTTTCAATGACCGACCTTGAAAGATTTACCCGCTCACGGTAATCCTGTGAAAATAAAACCTCGGCATCATATCTAGCAACAGCAATGATTTCATTTATGGAAATAGCTTCAGAACCTAGTGTAACTTTTTTTATTTCCTCTGGATGGATTTTTGATATAGTTGTATTCATTTTCCTTACCTACTCCCTTCAAGTTCCAATATGACAAAGAAATAAATGTTATCTACCTACTTCAACACTCTTTTCCGCTCTATTTAGGTCAATGACAACGTCCAAATTCGGATCACTCGCTTCATTCAAGCCAAGTGATTTCGTTTCTGGTGCCCATGCAATCGAGACAATCGTTCCAATCAATAAGATAACAGTCATGGAGATCATTGATGTTGTCATCCCATAAGAACTTACACTTATTGGTAAAAGGAATGTTCCAATCGCTGCACCAATACGGCTTATCGCTGTAACTAACCCAACACCTGTTCCACGGACTTCGGTTGGGAATAATTCTGCTGGATAAACGAGTGTAAGGTTGCCAGCTGCAGCCATTACAAAAGTGAAGATGGCAAACACCATGATAGCAAAGCCACTAGATCCTGCTGGAATAAGACTTAGAATAAATAAGGAAACAGTCAGGATAATAAAGGTATAAATAGTAAAACCTCTGCGTGAGAGCTTTTCTGTACACCATACACCAGCGATTACCCCAACAAGAAGGAATAGATTTAACAGCATATCAACCATAAAGGTTTCTTTAAAGCCCATTGCTTCTAAAATTGTCGGTAAGAAAGTAAAAATAGCGAAATAAGGAATTACTTGGCATGTATAGAATAGACCGCCAAAAGCAGTTCTTTTCCAAAGATGTTTGTTGAAAAGATCCTTTATGCCATAATTAGTGGCATTATCTTGCGAAATATTTTCATCCATTACAGCATTAGGACCAATATATTTTCTAACAATTTCTTTTGCCTCTTCATTTCTCCCCATTTTCACAAGCCATCTTGGAGATTCAGGAGTTCCAATACGCATAACTAAAACAATTACAGCAGGGATCACTGCACTAACAAGCATCCAGCGCCAAGAGTCAGGTCCCATCTTCCCAAGATAAAATCCTACAACGTTGGCAGAGACATAACCTAATGTCCATATAACATTTAAGGATGATAATAAAATACCTCTATACTTTCTTGGTGAAAATTCTGCGAGTAAAGTAGAACCTACTGCATAATCCCCTCCAAGAGCAACGCCGATTAAGATTCGCAGTATGAAAAGCGTGACTGGACCATTTACAAAAAATTGCAAAGCCGATGCTACTGTGATAATGACAAAATTGAATAAGTAGATTTTCTGCCTGCCTATTTTATCAGAAAGTCCGCCAAGAAAAAGGCTTCCAAAAAATAATCCGATTAAGGCCGAGCTTCCAATTAATCCAGTCCAAAATGAACCAAGGTGCATTTGCGGACCAAGGAGGCTAAGAGCCATCCCAATGATTCCAAGTGCATATCCATCAGAAAAATTAGAACCAAAGGTAAGTGCTGTGATCCTTATATGAAACTTATTTAGCGGAGCGTCATCCATCCTATATGTTTGTCCATTCATTAGAATTCCTCCTGTATTTTCAGATTTTTCAGATATTTATGTCCAAAAAAATAAATGAAATGACTCAAAAACCCCCCTTTAGCCCTCTATTAAAGCGCTTTCAATCAATCAATTAAGAATTTAGTAATTTATTAATCGATTAGTGTGATACAGCGATTATATCTATTTTTAAAACATTTGACTCTAGAGGATATTTCGAAATATTAGCACAATATTGCTATTCGACATGTATGGTGAAGGAAAACAGTAGGTTTCACTTGTATTGAGAGCACATGAATTATGAGAACAACTTCATGTTGAATCTAACAAACAATTATTTTTGCAAACAGGAGACTAGGAACTTCCTTCATTAAGAACTGATTAATATTGGTGGGGTATGACTACTTTGAAACGAGGGCAGGAACTCTATTTTCTATTTAGTGAATATTACTATTGCTTTAAAATAAAGATTGATTAAATTGATACTAGTACCCCTGATATACGAACAAAAAGAAAAGGCTTGTTTTCGATTTCAGCTTCTAATAATTTCATCTTCGCTTTTAAGCGTTCATATATTTCTTCTTAACTTATTCCCGTTCTAATGGACGACCTGAATGATCTTGCATCCTCTAATTCCATCATCCTATGTTCTTTATAAGCATTACGCCAACGATAGGCTACTTTTTTACCCGTGTCATGCCAATAATGTCAATATCAAAGCCTGCTTCAAGAAAAATTTCACGAGGGGATTTTCCCTTCTCATATTCATCTATAAAGAATTGTTTAAATTCGTCCGTATATGAAATCGATTTATCGTTCACAGCTTTTACATAAGGATTCAATATAGGATTGAAATTTCAGATAGATGGCCATTCATCGTGCGTACCAATAAGGTACGCTATTTTTTATACTTTTTGCTTACCCGAATTATTTATTTTAATTAAAGTACTACCATCTTCACGTCTCAAAAAAACAGGGGAGTTCGATTCAGAACAGGCAAGTAGCGTCCTCTCGCTACATTTGCCATCGGGAGCAAGAATAACTTTTTTTACCATAACTCTGCGTTCGCACTTAAATAATTCATAAAAGGAATAATTTTCATCGACTTCTTCAGCGTAAGAATATATCTTTAAAAATTCACAGTTAGAACGAATCTGTTCGAAGCAGTAGATAGCTATAGTGTGTAATGTCTCGATGTCCATGCTTTAGTATTTGTGTAATTATATCTACCTATACCAATTACATACTGACAACACATTCCAATATTGATATAATTTAATAGTAATAACAATATATACAAAGGAGACTATTTTACATGAAAAAACCTTTCTACAAAAAATGGTGGTTTATTTTAATCGTTGCCATCATTGTATTAGGAGCTATCGGAAATATGGCAGGAGGAAATGATGCAACAAAAGAGAAGGACTCTAAAGATAAAGTTGAGACTTCTGCAAAAGCTCCAGATGATAAAAAAGATAATGCAAAAGAAGATAAAAAAGAAGAAATCACTGGAGTGGGTACTCCATTAGAAGTCGGAGATGCGGTCTTTACTCTGAATGGATCTAGTTTAGCAGATCAAGTAGGTCCTTCTGTATTACCTACTAAGGCTAAAGGTAAATTCTTAATTATTGATGTCACTTACAAAAACAATGGTAATAAAGCTGTAACAGTTGATGCAAGTTTCTTTAAACTAAAACGTGGTGAAAAAACTTACGAATCTGATAATGTTGCAAGCATCTCAGCTAACCAAGGTAATGATGGAAACATTCAAAACAGTTTCTTCTTACAAGAAGTAAACCCTGATATGGAAATCAAGGGTAAAGTCGTATTTGACCTTGCTCCAGAAGTAGCTGAAGCAACTGATTTACAGTTACAAGTGCAAACTGGAATCTGGGGAACTGAAACAGGAATGATTAATTTAAAATAATAATAGAAGAAAGTCACTCATTTTTCGGATGAGTGACTTCTTTTTTATATAAAACTGTTCATTGCTTCTTTTGTTTTAATGGAGTACGTTTCTTCTTCATGAATTATCGGTTCATTTCTGACTATCCTAATTTCATTACCAGATCTACGTTTCATATCTTCTTCAATTAATCTTTTCACATACTTGCTGAAATTACGTGGCTTGTCAGTGAGTGGGTTAATCTGTTTAGCGTGTTTCAAGAGTGCGAGGTCATATTCATCATTGGTATTGAAACTTACAGGCTTATTCTTCCTTCCATTTTTACTCATCCAAATTCCCCCTTTGCTATTGCATAAAATCCAACAGCATTCGCAAAGACAGGAATGCAAAGTTGTCACCCCGTTTCCATGGTATGTCAACACTAAACTGGACAAAAATTATAAGGGCTGTTGCTTGAATTCCACTGGTGTTAAATAGCCTAGTGTTCCGTGAATTCGAATGTTATTGAACCAATGAACATAATCATCAAGTTCAAGGGC
Source organism: Lysinibacillus sp. CTST325 (assembly GCF_054665055.1). Lineage (NCBI taxonomy): Bacteria > Bacillati > Bacillota > Bacilli > Caryophanales > Bacillaceae > Lysinibacillus > Lysinibacillus sp. CTST325. The sequence continues at coordinate 385,777 of NZ_BAAFHO010000003.1, forward strand.
GAGCTGTTCAAGAGAAGAGAAATGAGCTCCGTTAGCGAATTCTGTTTTAAATACCTTAAACATCGCTTCAGCCACAGCGTTGTCATAAGGGCATCCTTTCATGCTTAGTGACCGTTGGATACCGAATGTTTCAAGACTCTCTGAAATTAGCTTATTATCAAACTCTTTCCCTCGGTCAGTATGAAACATTTTGACATCATTCAAATTGGCATGTATGCTCGCTATCGCTTGATACACAAGCTCTGCGGTTTTATTCGCGCCAGCACTATGACCAATAATTTCACGATTAAAAAGGTCGACAAATAAGCATACATAGTGCCACTTTTTTCCGGCACGAACATATGTTAAATCGCTGACGATGACAGCTAACGGCTCTTCTTGCTCAAACTGACGCTGTAATTCATTTTTTATTGACGCTTCATTACATGTTGATTTATGTGGCTTATACTGTACTACTGTATAGTTTGATACGAGTCCAAGATCTTTCATTAAACGACCAATTCGACGACGTGATACGTGTTTTGGCTCAGGTAATTTACTCAGTTCTTTCTTAATTTTACGTGTACCATAATTATTACGGCTTTCTTTGAAAATACGGGCAATCTCTTTTGAAATCTCTTTATCTTCAGTTTTTAGGGTACGTCTACCACACAAATCGGCATGATAGTAATACGTACTTTTGGGAATATTGAGGACGTCACACATTGCTGATACTGAATATTTGTGAGCGTTATTTCGAATCACATCTATTTTCGTCCCATGATCAGCGCCGCCTGCTTTAAAATATCATTCTCCATCATTAATCGTTGGTTTTCCTTACGCAATCGAGCCAGTTCATTTTCTTCTACAGATCGATTATCTTTGGCAGCGAAAGAGCCTGTTTCTTTATGATTTTTTATCCAACGATCTAACGCAGAAGGTGTAATATCATATTCTCTAGAAATATCTGCACGAGATTTACCATTTTCATAAAGTTTCACTAATTGCAGTTTAAATTCGGGTGTAAAAGTTCGACGTTGACGTGTCATAGTAGCACGCTCCCTTGTTTTAATAGTCTAAGTTTACAACCCCTTATTTTATCTGTCCAACTTAGTGTAGCCTATCTACTTGAATAATTATAATGACTTAGTACACAATCTTTTCACATTACGTATGGTGACCTGAGAATGCAGCTATTCTACTTTGTGGATAATAGATTCGCTGGTCCTCCCTTATAGAAAAATCTTTTTATCACTGATTTAACACTTACCTTTATGTAAGTACCTGTAATAAAAGTGCGTACTTACATATTTTTAGCTTGGACTTTACAATAAAAATGAAATCAGCTTAAGGAGGAAAAAACATTGAAAACTCTTGTTATCATAACACACCCAAGCTTAGAAACATCTGTTGTTAATAAGCGATGGGTAGAAGAATTAAAAAAATATCCAGAAAAATATACTGTGCACGAATTGTATAAGGTATATCCGGATGAGAACATAAATGTGGAAAAAGAACAAAAATTGATTGAAACTCACGGGAACCTTGTTTTCCAATTCCCTGTATATTGGTTCAACTGTCCCCCTCTCTTAAAAAAGTGGATGGATGATGTTTTCCTTTATGGGTGGGCTTATGGTTCAAAAGGAGATAAATTAAAGAATCGTAAAATTGCTTTAGGGGTATCTGCCGGGATCAAAAATGTGGATTATAGTGAAGCTGGAAGATACCATTATACACTTGAACAAGTGTTACGTCCGTTTGAGACGACAGCCATCTATTGTGAAGCAGATTATCGTTCGTTCTTTGCGTTTTATGGAGCAGAATTTGAGCCATCTGTAAGCGAAATAGAAAAAAGCACTCAAGATTATTTAAATTTCATTGAAAATATGTAATGGGTAACTTTTATAAAAGTTAAAATAAGAAGTACCTCCTAAACAAGAAGGTACTTCCTTTTTACACTATGCCTATTTTGTTACATTCTAGAGCTTAAAAATTATTTTTCTCTCCCCAATCGCACATCATATCTAACAATGGAATAAGTGAACAACCACGTTCAGATAATGAATATTCAACTTTTGGAGGTATTTGGGGAAATTCTTTGCGTATAATAAGACCATCTTCCTCAAGTTCTTTTAACATAACACTTAATGTTTTAAAGGGAATAGTCTCAATACATCTCTTCAGCTCATTGAACCTCATAACCTTATTTTCAGACAACCAATACAAAATAATCATTTTATACTTACCACCTATTAAGGATAACGTATATCCAAAACCAGTGTTTTTTAGTTCTACGCCAGTCGGAACACAGGTTTCTCTCACAATCCTACTCTCCTTTTAATAAGAATATCCTATCAATATGAATACTTTATAGTAAATTACTATGCAATCTTATCACAAGAATATAAGGTAAGATCACTATAAAATTTTGTTATATCTTTAATTCGAATAAAAAAAATTTTAACAAAACACCCCTGTTAAAAAACTTAGTCTTTATTCCACAATATGGCCCGATTGTTGAATAAGAAAAAATCCTGCTTTGATACAAAACTTTATTAAAATAATCAATTTCACTAGCGTCGCATTAAAATAATTCAACGTAATTTTAAAAAACTGAATTTTCTGTAATATTATCCGTGCATAAAAAAAGCCTTTATAATGGTTGGGCAGTAGTAAACCATCCAAATCCAAAATAAA
>NZ_BAAFHO010000004.1:0-333690 GCF_054665055.1 Lysinibacillus sp. CTST325
CCCACGTGTTACTCACCCGTCCGCCGCTAACGTCAAAGGAGCAAGCTCCTTCTCTGTTCGCTCGACTTGCATGTATTAGGCACGCCGCCAGCGTTCGTCCTGAGCCAGGATCAAACTCTCCATAAAAGAAATTTGATTAGCTCAAATTGTTTTGCTGGCATCATGTTTGATGTCCAAAATTTTGTTTCGTTCACTAACTCAAGGTTAGTTACTAAAAACTTTATTGATTACGTTTTGCTTGTTCAGTTTTCAAGGTTCATTTCGTCACCGTTTTCTCAACAGCAACTTTTATATAATATCATGTCGTTCGCTATATGTCAACAACTAATTTCATTTAATTTCATTGTTTTCAGCAGCTGTCTTAACGACTTTTATAATATTACACTCTTAATTTAAAAAGGTCAACACTTTTTCTAAAGAAAATTTATGTTTTTTTACTTTATCGAGAAACTTCCTATTATATTGATTAAGAAATAATTTAATATTAGACTCACAATCTGAAGTTAATGTAAAGTTATAATCTATCATTTCTTCATAATTTCTATTAAAAAATTAAACAAAAAGAGTCTGGGACATACAAGAATAGACAATCAATTATACCTCGGCATAATTGCGTCCGGAATCCGCCGGAGACTTAGGCCAACAGATGTTTGCTGAAAGAAGTTAAAAAAGAGCATGTTTTGATCAATTTTTTCAAAACATACTCTTTAGATATGTTCCCATATTAAGGTTAATATCTTTAATTTAATCAAACTTAAAAATAAAGCTACAACGGGCCTACGGAATGCTTCGCTATGCGACAGAAGCACAGTAGCCCTCCACTACAATCAGCTAAATACGGGGATACAAAACAAAATATCAACAAAAGAATCCTTTTACCAGTCTACATTCCAAATCAACACACCTAATATTTTTTATTCTCCTTCAATATTGTGCAATAAAAAGCTTGTCGCCATTTGGAACTGTAAATCATTTTGACGGTCCTCTTTATATTTTTTCAACGTTTCGTTTAAGCTGTTAAAGAAGGTTGTATCCAAATTAAAATTATCTTCTGCCTTTTTCAATTTCTTATCCTCCCGATAAAGCTTAACAGCCTCCTCCGTCGATTCATCCAAGTAACCGTCTAAACGAGCAATTTTAAAGCCTAGCTTTTTCAAAGCATTTTGCGTATAAGCAATTTCCTCACTCATATCGCCCTCTTTAAATTTCCCTGATAATGGATGCATTTGGAAAGCGAATAATTCATTTGGTTCAACCACTAAATTAGCCTCAATCCCTTGCCCATGAATCCATTCGCGCTTTGGTGTCAGCCATTTATTTGTGGACAGTTTAAGCTCTCCACCATTTTTCAACGACCAAGACTCCTGTACTGTTCCCTTCCCAAAACTCTTGACACCAACAAGGGAGGCACGTCCCCAACTTTTTAATGCGCCACTAAGTACTTCACTAGCAGATGCACTGCCCGCATTCTGTAAAACAACAATCGGTATCTTATACATTGTCTGTAAATACTTCTCATCAAAGCTTTTTGATTCCGTTTTTAATGGTTCCATAGCACCTTCAGCATTTTGCATATAGGCAAACACTTTGCCTTTCTCCAATACTGTGCTCAGTAGCGCTGCGACGCTATGTAAATAACCACCTGGATTATCCCGCACATCAATCACTAACCCTTTTATATCTTTTCGAAGTAACTTACTCGTTTCGGCAACCCACTCATTTGCCGTTTTCTCACCAAAAAGCGAGATTTCCACATAACCTATCGGAGTATTTTCTACGTTCACTACTTCGCTCGTTACTGTTTTATTAGAAATTGCAGCTCGTTCCATCGTCATTTTAATATGTTTATCTTCACTTGGACGATAGACGACAATAGTTACTTTCGTCCCCTTCTCCCCTTGAATTAAATGCATTAATTCACTCATCTTTTTACCATCTACTCGAACGCCATCAACTTGTACAATTTCATCAAGAGAGCGCATTCCTGCTTTATCTGCCGGGGATGAACGGACTGGAGATACAACAATAAATTTTCCGTTATTTTCAGATAACTCAATCCCAATGCCTACTCTTTCCTCGGCTAACATTTGTCGGTGTTGTTCTGCCTCTTCCTTCGAATAATAAGTGCTGTAAGGGTCCTTTATAGCATCTGCCATACCACGAAGCGCCCCCTCCACCAATACATCTTTTTTCGTACTGTATACAGATTTTTCCTCAATTAAATTCAATGCTTCATTAATCGAATCAACCTCTGCGACGACCGGCTCCTTTTTATCCCCTAAATTAAACCAGTCAAAATAAACTCCACTACCTAGCAATAGACTACTAGCAAGTACGCCGACACCAGCCATTATTTTGCGCAAACCTTCCCTCCTCCGTCTCTTCTACTGTATGAAGTTTATTTTTCAAACATACAAGATTAAACTTCAAAATAATTTGTTGAATACTATGATTTTTGTTTCAAGAGTATTCTATTGCGTATCGTGAGTATTTGATTTCTAGCGCAGGTATTCTATCGACAATCGCGGGTATTTTCCTTCCTTCCGCTGGTATTCTCACCTATCGCGAGTATTTGCTTTCCTTCCGCGGGTATTCTATCTCCTATCGCGGGTATTTTCCTTCCTTCCCCGGGTATTCTATCTCCAATCGCGGGTATTTTCCTTCCTTCCGCTGGTATTCTCACCTATCGCGGGTATTTTCCTTCCTTCCGCGGGTATTCTATCTCCAATCGCGGGTATTTGCTTTCCTTCCGCGGGTATTCTTTCTCCAATCGCGGGTATTTTCCTTCCTTCCGCTGGTATTCTCACCTATCGCGGGTATTCTCACCTATCGCGGGTATTTCCCCTCCTACTGTGGGTATTCTCACCATTCGCGGGTATTTTCCTTCCTTCCGCTGGTATTCTATCTCCAATCGCGGGTATTCCTCTTCCTTCCGCGGGTATTCCATCTCCTATCGCGGGTATTCCATCACCTATCGCGAGTATTCGCCTCCCTACCGTGGGTATCCATCACAAATTGCGGGCGCTTTATAAACAAATAAAAAAAATCTGCTTCGTTTCTTCAAGAAAACGAGCAGATTCTTTGATTTGATTAATCTAATGCGTCTACATATTTTTTTAACATTTCTGCATTCATTGGCCCTTTAATAGCACGTTGAATATATCCATTTGAATCAATAAAATAGGTTGTTGGAATCGTTATTATTTGATAAGAAATGCCGATTGAGTTTTTCGGGTCTTGATCAAGTAAAATAGGAAATGTTAAATCAAAGCTATCTCTAAATGTCATCACAGAGTCTACTTTTGCGTCAGCTGTAACATCTCGTTCTTCACTTGTTAAATTGACAGCTATTATTTCTACATTATCTTTTTTAGCATATTGTTCATAATAATTTTGCATATGCGGCATTTCTGCCTTACACGGTGGACACCATGTTGCCCAAAAGTTTAACACAACTTTTTTTCCACGAAGGTCACTCAAAGTCACATTTTTACCATCCAAACTTGTTAAAGTAAAATCCGGTGGCGTATCTCCATTGCTTAAACCAATCTTTCGTTCATCCATTTCTTTTCCAAGAGAAGTTGTTTCAATTTCACGATCCTTATCAATCTGCTGTTTAACATATGTACCAATCATCACAGCTACTAATAACACGACGATAAGTAGCCCAATATTTTTTTTCATTCCTTACCTCCCAATAATTCAGTACTTTATTTTTGAACCGCATCATTTAGACGTGCCAGCAAAACGCTGAATCACCATACCTAATATAAGTAATATGACGCTCACACCTACAGCCGGTTGCCATAAACCATACGGCTGAAAGAGAGCAACCATCATAAAACCAATCGTATATAAAAACAAAGCACGATTGATAGCTGTTATTTTCCATAATATGAGGACTGTTAGTGTACTTAGCACAAGTAAAGTTATCACTTCGCTAGTGGTTTGATTGTCATTTAGTAACACTACAAGCCATTGATAAATCGATTGCGTTAAAACGATTGCCCAACTACAGGCAGCCACTCCAGTTGCGTCAAACTGAAATTGTTGTCGCTTCCACCAAAGCTGTAACGATGCTGCCACTACGCCTAAAAAGACACCCATTGTCCCACCATTAAAATAAAGAAGCGCAAATGGTTGGGCGATAACTGCTTTAAAATCAGTGACAATTATGCTAAATTTCCAAACGATAATAAAGGTAAAGACCGCGTCACCATATACCCCCGCCCATTTCTTTGGAAATTGCACCCGTAAAACTAGCCATACAATGAAAAAGGCCACAAGAAGAGCGACAGCTGTTGCTGGTAATGTTAGTGCTCGAATAGAGAACCATTCTGTATTATTCATCTAATAAATCCTCCAGATAGCTACAGCATAGCATATAATCTTTATATGAACTGTCATTTCACACTGTGTTCAAAAAATCTCCCTGAAACATGCAAATAATAGACTCTTGATAAACAATTCTATTGAAATACCCATCTAGGTATTCATACTACAAATATATTACATAAAATGATGGCATACTAGGAAAAAGGCTTCCCAATTATGCATCTGCTAATAAAATAAGTACAAGGTTCTACAGATGAGTATATTTTTAATTTCAAAAATCGAGATGAGCATATTATGTTGCTTTCCCTAACGTTATTCAGACTGCTCCTACCTAAATGAACTTAGTTGACGTTCTATCCACCACTTTGACGGTTCTATCCATCATTTCGATAATTCTATCCGTCACTTTGCCTTTACTATCAGCCTTAATCATTTCTAAGCGCACAATGCGAAGATTCCCCAACATTTTGCGCTGATTGACAGCTAATCTTCCTCTGTTTATTGACATTACTCAATCTTGACTAACGAATCTTTTTTAGTAGAAGTGTCGAACATTCGCTTTCATCTTGATGTGTCGATACCCAATCAATATTATAGAAATTTAATAGAAATATAAAAAAGCTATACATTAGCGTAATCCTAATGTATAGCTTTCAATATTTTTATACTGGAATATATTTCAATGGGTTTACACTTCCGACTGCTTGTCCACGCCAAGCGCCAATATGCACTTCGAAGTGTAGGTGCGGTCCTGTTACGCGTCCAGTCATACCCATTGTTGCAATTTGCTGACCTTGGGATACCTCTGAACCAACACTAACATTGAAAGAATTTAAGTGTGCATATACTGTTGTATATATTTCGCCATTGATAGAATGTGTAATGATAACAACATTACCATACGTGCTAAGTGGTGCAGCATAGGCAACAACACCGTCAGCAGCAGCCCAAATTGGAGTGCCTGTACTATTTGCAAGATCGACTCCATAGTGGAATTCTGGACCTGCACCAATATTACGCCAGCCATAAGGTGATGTTAAACGACCATTTGTTGGCTTAATCCATGTACCATTCGATTGTGGGGCATCCACTGTTGAAGATCCTGATCCTGATCCTGATCCAGATCCACCACCACTATTGTTTGAATTAGCTGCCTTAGCTGCGGCAGCAGCGGCTGCCTTACGTTTCGCTTCTTGTTGACGAGCAATTTCAGCTAATCGATTTTGTTCATCGATGATTTTTTGTTGTAATTCTGCACTAACCTCAAGGGCCTCAGAATATTCTTTCTCAAGCAATACTTTTTCTGATTTCAGCTTTTCTTGCTCTTTTTCTAATTGATCAACTAATTTATTTTTTTCAGCTTTCTGTCCATCCAATGATGCTTTTAAACGATCAAGCTCAGCTTTTTTATCTTCGAGCTTTTGACGTTTACTTTCTAAGACTTGCTTTTGTTCCTCTAATTTTTGCTTGTCTTCTTTTTGATCCTGGATAATTTGTCGATCCGCTTCAAGCAATGCATTAACAGCAGAGAATCGATCGATAAAATCTACGAAGCTATTAGAACTAAGTAACACGTCTAAATAGCTAACGGAACCACCCGCCTGAATGGCACGGGCACGATCCTCTAACAATAAATCACGTTCTTCAATTTTGTGCAAAAGCTCCGCAATAGAATCTTCTAATGTTTTTATTTCTGCATTTGTAGATTGAATATCCGCCTTCACATTTTTGATATTGCCATTTGTTTTATCAATTTCAGCATTTAATGTTTGAATTTGATCTAATAATTTTTGTTGCTTGTTTTCATTTGCATTAATAGCATTTGTTTTATTATTGATGGATGAATTTAAGCCATCTTTCTTTGATTCAATTTGTTTTTTTTCATCTTTTAAATCCGATAAACTAGTTGCATACGCTGATGGAGTTTGGATAAAAAGAAATAGTGCAGATGCTGCAGCAAGTGTTTTCAATGAGTTTTTCGCCATACTTTTCACCGGTTGAACTCCTTTTCGACTATTATTTTGGTTGATTGTCATTCCGGCTAACACAACTTGTGAAGCCTAACGAAAGCTAGATTTTTAAAAACTTACGTACAGACATGAAACTTCCCCAAATACCAATTAGAACACCGATGAGTAATAGTAGACCGCTTACTTGGTACACAAGTGGTGAGAAATCAAGTACTTGAACAAGTTCGCCTTTTAATCGAGGCGCAATAATTTTATATACATTGTGGTAAAGGGTTGCGATGACCGCAATCGGAATAATAGAACCTAAAATTCCGAGCCACATTCCTTCTAATAAAAATGGGATACGCACGAATGAATTCGTTGCTCCGACAAGTTTCATAATTTCTATTTCATCACCACGTGCAATAATAGTAATTCGAATCGTATTAGAAATTAAGAAAATTGCTGTAAATAATAATCCACAAATAAGCACTATCCCTACGTTGCGACCAATATTTAAGAAATTAAATAGTTTTTCTACTTTGCCTTCACCATACATAACGTCATATGTATACTCAAATTTATCAATCTTTTTAGCAACAGTAGCTGTTTGTTGAGGATCTGAAGCCTTCACATAAATAACATTACGCAATGGATTACTTTGCTCAAATAATTTAAAATCGTCCCCAAAATCTTTTACTAATTTCGTTAATTCATTTTCCTTTGTTGAATAGGTCATCTCTGCGACATCTGGCAATTTCTTTATTTTTTCCATGAGCGCTTTTTCAGCCGCTTTATCTGCTGTTTCATCAATTAACACTTTAATTTCAACATCGTTCTCTAAATCAGATGCTACTTTATTTAAATTCATCATAATAAGCGCGAATACGCCTACTAATATTAATGTAACTGTAACTGCACTTACTGAGGCAATAGTCATCCAGCTATTACGACCAAGAGACTTTACACTTTCTCGGAAGTGGCGTTTTACTGTATTAAACTTCATAGCCGTAGTCACCTCCGTGCTCATCACGGACAATCATTCCGCCTTCAATTGCAATTACTCGACGACGAATCGTATTTACGATTTCACGGTTATGGGTTGCCATCACAATAGTTGTACCTCTTGCATTAATTTCTTCGAATAAATTCATAATGTCCCAAGATGTCTCAGGGTCAAGATTCCCAGTAGGTTCATCTGCAATAACGACCTTCGGCACATTCACAATAGATCGTGCAATCGAAACACGCTGCTGTTCGCCACCCGAAAGTTCATTAGGGAACATTCTTGCCTTTTGCTTCAGCCCCACGAGCTCTAAAACTTCCATTACCCGACGGCGAATTTCTATTGGGTCTTCCTCGATTACCTCTAGTGCAAACGCTACATTTTCATAAACATTCAAACGAGGTAGCAGTTTAAAGTCTTGGAAAACAACACCAATTTGACGACGTAAAAAAGGTACCTTTTTATTTTTCAATTCTGCTAAATTTATGCCATTAACAGTGATTTCTCCAGAAGTAGCTTTTTCCTCGCGGTACATTAATTTAATAAATGTAGATTTACCTGCACCACTTGGACCTACAACATAGACAAATTCACCTTGCTTTATGTTAACGGAAATCCCATTTGTCGCAACAACGCCATTTGAGTACTTCTTTGTCACATTCTTCATTTCTATCATATTTAAACCACCTAAATCTCTTACCATGTAAGAGGTATTTCGTTCTCTATTATAGCACTCTATTTCTCCCTTTATTATTACAGTTTCATTTCATTACGTGGTAGTTCCTGTTATTTCGTTATTTGATTGCCATAAAAATATCATAAACTCGACATACGAGAAAACAAAAACCGAGCCCAATAGCGGAAAGTCGATTTCTGCTTTTCTTATGTTTTTAAGCAACAAAAAAGCATTCAAGCTATGCTGTTTTGCATAGCCTGAATGCCTTATATTAGTTAAATTTGCTGCTCGTCAGTTGTTGTATAGCGTACTAAAACTGCACCTGTTTTAGACTCACCTTCGATAAATAAACGATTAGCATTCTCTACCTCTTTATCAAAGCGTACTACTTTTGATAAAAATTGATCCTGCGATTCCATTTTCGAAGCGTCTTGAATACCAACATCTACTTTACCAAAATTCGTAACAATTTTACCGCTTAACGATATTGTACGTGGCACATACAATTCAACGGCTCCTGCGACTGTTTGTGCTTTGATTTTTGATGAATTAGTAGAGCAAGTTGTGACAACAACATGTCCATTAACCGATTTTGCTTCAACTTCATCCAATGCCCCATCTAAATAGACACGGCCATTCAATGTTTCAGCCTCTAAATCTTTACCACGAACATTTGTTAATTCGATGGAACCATTAGAAGAATCTACTTCTGCCTTTCCAAAGTTAAACTTAGAGCCTTTAATCGCACCGTTTAATGTTTTTACTTTTAATTGCTCGAAATCCGTATCTTGTAACGTAACACTACCGTTCATTAAACGTACTGATAATTTTTCTAATTTATCCTTTGGAACAAGTACTTTAACATTTACTTGAACAAGCTTAAGTTGACTTAAAATCCGTAGTGAATCTCCATCTTCCTTGACAACGAATTGCTCTAGGAAGTTCGCGCGCGTTTCTTCTTCACTATCATTAACAAGAGGTGCCTTCACCTTGCAAATGACTTGGAAGCTATCTCCTTCAGCAGTTTCTAATGAAAAATTGCCATTCGGTAATTCCGCAATTATTTTGTCTACATGTTCAGCTGCAACTTCTTCCGTATGTGTAAACTCGAATTTATCTCCAAATGGAGAAGTTACATCAAATTCTTTGACCTTTTTTACTGCCGTATTCATCATATCCATAAAGAGTGAACCAATTTGTGATAAATCTTTACGGAAATCTCGCATTTCTTCTTGGAAATATTTCGAGAAATCTTCATCTTTTTGCGATTGTTGATCTTTTTGACTTTCGTCTTTAAATACTGACTCTTTTTCTGTTGAGGAATGCTGGTCCTCATTTACCACATCATTCATAACATTTTGAGTGGACTTGCTAGGTTGCTCTAATGCTTCTAATAATGTAATCGCCTCTTGCGCTGAAATTGTTCCTTTTTCCACAAGTTCTAGAATTCGTTGACGTTCATTTTGCATAATAAAAATAGCCTCCCTCAGTTCGTTATATTATTTATACGATTCATCTTGTGAAAAGTTTCACCATAAATGAAAATAATGGGTATATATCTTTTTTAGGCTTCGTTCCTCTCTTGGCTCCCTCCAGGTTCTCATCTGTGACGCTAATCCCCAAGGAGTCGCCCACCCTCCACTCCAATCAACCTATCCACATGACATACGTTTTAACGTAATATCATCCAACTTTTGAATTATATCGAAACACTTTTAAGTATTATCGCCCAACTTTTGAATTATATCGATAAACCTTCGACTTTTATCACCCAACTTCCGATTTTTATCGACATCTGCCTTCGTGCATAAAAAAAAAGTTCGCAACTCCCCTTAGGGAGTTTGCGAACTTTTTATAATTATTGAGAAGCTTTTGCTAAAACAGCTTCCATACGCAGACGATCTCTTGTTAATATCGGTTTTAAATATTTCCCAGTATAAGAGCCATTTACTTCAGCGACTTCTTCTGGTGTACCTGTCGCAACGATAGTACCACCTTTATCTCCACCTTCAGGCCCTAAATCGATAATGTAGTCTGCTGTTTTGATGACATCTAAATTATGTTCGATTACTAGCACGGAATCGCCATTTTCTACAAGACGCTGTAAAACAACGAGTAAACGTGCAATATCATGCGCATGTAGGCCCGTTGTCGGCTCATCTAAAATATAGAATGATTTACCTGTTGAACGACGGTGTAATTCAGAGGCTAATTTTACACGCTGTGCCTCACCACCGGATAGAGTTGTAGCAGGTTGTCCTAATTTCATATAGCCTAATCCTACATCCACGATCGTTTGTAGCTTACGTTGGATTTTCGGAATATTTTCGAAGAATACTACTGCATTTTCAATCGTCATATCTAAAATATCCGCAATGCTTTTATCTTTATATTTCACTTCAAGCGTTTCACGATTATAACGCTTCCCATGACAGACTTCACATGGCACGTAAACATCTGGTAGGAAATGCATTTCGATTTTTATAATACCGTCACCACGACAAGCCTCACAACGGCCTCCCTTAACGTTGAAGCTAAAGCGACCTTTTTTATAGCCACGTACCTTCGCTTCATTTGTTGTTGCAAAAACATCTCGAATATCATCAAAAACGCCTGTATACGTTGCTGGATTAGAGCGAGGCGTACGACCGATTGGTGATTGGTCAATATCAATAACCTTTTCTAGCTCATCAATCCCCGTTACTTCTTTATGTTCGCCCGGTTTCACTTTTGATCGATTAAGCTTTTGAGCTAATGATTTATATAAAATTTCATTAATAAGCGTTGATTTACCTGACCCTGAAACCCCTGTTACGGCAACGAATAAACCAAGTGGTACATCAACCTTCACATTTCTAAGATTATTTTCCTTGGCACCTTTAATCGATAATTTGCGCCCATTCGGTTTGCGACGTTCAATTGGCAATGGAATAAACTTCTTGCCACTTAAATATTGCCCTGTCAAAGACTTTTCATTTTCCATTACTACCTGCGGTGTTCCCGCAGCTACAATTTGACCACCGTGCACACCTGCACCAGGACCAACATCAATAAGATAATCAGCCGCCAGCATTGTATCTTCATCGTGCTCGACAACAATAAGCGTATTGCCTATATCACGCATATTTTGCAGTGTACTAATAAGACGGTCATTATCACGTTGATGCAAACCGATTGATGGCTCATCTAAAATATAGAGCACGCCCGTTAAACGCGAGCCGATTTGTGTCGCAAGGCGAATTCGTTGAGCTTCTCCTCCTGAAAGTGTACCCGCTGCTCGACTTAACGTTAAATAATCTAACCCTACATTGACAAGGAAGCCCAGACGTTCCTCAATTTCGCGTAACACAAGTCGAGCAATTTTCATATCCTTTTCTGATAAATCCAGCTCTTTGAAAAATGTATCAGCTTCCTGAATCGAATACTGTGTAACTTCACCAATATGTTTATCTGCTAGTTTTACAGCTAATGTTTCAGGCTTTAAGCGATAACCTTTACAAGATGGACATGCTTGCTGCGCCATATATTTTTCCATTTGTTCTCGCACATAATCAGACGTTGTCTCTTTAAAACGTCGCTCCACATTACGGACAACACCTTCGAATTCAATCATTTGGTCTCGCACATTGCCAAACTCATTTTCATAATGGAAGTGGATTTTATCTTTACCAGACCCATATAAAATTTTATCCATCTTTTCTTTCGGAAGATCCTTTACTGGGACGTCCATTGGGATATCATAATGATCGCATACAGCCTTTAATAATTGTGGGTAGTATTGAGAGCTTGTCGGTTCCCATGGTGCTATAGCATGCTCTAATAAACTACGATTCCAATCAGGCACTACTAAATCAAGATCTACCTCTTGCGTCGAGCCTAAACCATCACAGCTTGGACAAGCTCCAAATGGACTATTAAATGAAAACATGCGAGGCTCTAGCTCACCGATTGAAAATCCACATAACGGACAAGCATGATGCTCACTAAATAATAATTCCTCATGCTCCATCACATCCACAAGTACACGCCCGTCTGCCAAACGTAATGCTGTCTCTAAGGAATCACTAAGACGTGCCGCGACACCTTCCTTCATCACAACACGATCGATGACTACTTCTATTGAATGCTTTTTGTTTTTATCAAGTTCAATTGCATCATCTAAATCACGTAGCTCACCGTCGATACGTACTCGAACAAAGCCTTGCTTTTTTAAATCTTCCAGTAGCTTTACATGCGTCCCCTTACGCCCTGATACCATCGGAGCAAGTAACTGCATTTTCGTTCTTTCTGGATAAATTAATAAACGATCGACCATTTGCTCAATTGTTTGGGAGGTAATTTCAATACCATGATTTGGACAAATAGGCTTACCGATACGCGCAAATAGTAAACGTAAATAATCATAGATTTCCGTTACTGTCCCAACTGTAGAACGTGGGTTACGGCTCGTCGTTTTTTGATCGATTGAAATAGCAGGAGATAATCCCTCTATTGCATCAACATCTGGTTTATCCATTTGACCAAGGAATTGACGGGCATAGGCTGAAAGGGATTCTACATAACGACGTTGCCCTTCGGCATAAATCGTATCGAACGCTAATGATGATTTCCCTGAGCCCGATAACCCTGTTAGCACGACTAATTGATCGCGTGGAATTGTGACATTGATATTTTTTAAATTATGAGCTCGTGCACCTTGCACGACTATTTCAGTATTTTTCACAAGCCATTCACCCTTCTACCTTCAATTCAAATATTGTATCGCGCAGCTCAGCAGCACGTTCGAAATCGAGTGCTTTTGCTGCTTCCTTCATTTCTACTTCTAGAGTAGCAAGTAACTGCTCTCTTTCCGCCTTCGTCAGCTTCTTACCTTTTGTTGCCTTCGTTACATAGGATTCTTCTTCCTCTGCCACCTGTGTCGCACGAATAACATCAGGAATTTTCTTAACAATCGTTTTCGGTGTGATGCCATGCTCTTCGTTATACGCCTTTTGCAGTGCTCGACGACGCTTCGTTTCCTCAATCGCCTTTTTCATCGAATCCGTCATATTATCTGCGTACATAATGACATGACCATTAGCATTACGAGCGGCACGTCCAATCGTTTGGATTAATGAACGCTCTGAACGTAAAAACCCTTCCTTGTCAGCATCTAAAATCGCCACAAGAGAAACCTCTGGAATATCTAGCCCTTCTCGTAATAAGTTAATGCCGATAAGAACATCGTAAGTACCTTTTCTCAGCTCGCGAATAATTTCAATTCGCTCTAGCGTCTTAATCTCAGAATGCAAGTACTCCACTTTTAAGCCCATTTCTTTCAAATAAGCTGATAAATCCTCTGACATTTTTTTCGTCAATGTTGTAACGAGCACTCGTTCATCACGAGCAATACGACCTTGAATCTCATCGATTAAATCATCAATTTGCCCTTCAATAGGACGTACTTCAATTTGTGGATCAAGGAGCCCTGTTGGTCGAATAATTTGCTGCACCATTTCTGGAGAATGCTCAAGCTCATACGGGCCAGGCGTTGCTGATACATAAATAGCTTGATGTATATGTTTCTCATATTCTTCAAAACGTAAAGGGCGGTTATCTAGTGCTGATGGCAGACGGAATCCATGCTCAACTAGCACACCTTTACGTGCTTGGTCCCCGTTATACATCCCTCGAACTTGTGGCAAAGTAACGTGACTCTCATCGACAACAAGTAAAAAATCATCAGGGAAATAATCAAGTAGCGTATATGGCGTTGCTCCCGCTTCACGCAATGTTAAATGACGCGAGTAGTTTTCGATACCTGAGCAAAAGCCCATTTCACTCATCATTTCTAAATCATAACGAGTACGTTGCTCTAAACGCTGTGCCTCCAATAATCTATCCTCTGCACGTAAAAGAGCTAAACGCTCCTCCAACTCTTTTTCAATATTTTCAATGGCTTTTCGCATTTTTTCTTCTCGTGTAACGAAGTGGGATGCCGGGAAAATAGCTACATGATCACGATCCGCTAGTATTTCTCCAGTTAACGCATCCACTTCGCGTATCCGATCGATCTCGTCCCCAAAAAATTCCACGCGGATACATTGTTCGTCACGGGATGCTGGGAATATTTCCACTACATCGCCACGTACCCGAAACGTCCCACGTGTAAAACTCACATCATTACGCTCATACTGTACATCGACCAGTTTTCGAAGCAACTGATTACGTTCAATTTCCATTCCAGTACGCACCGATACGACCATTTCACGATATTCTTCTGGAGAACCTAGACCATATATACAGGACACGGATGCAATAATAATGACATCATCACGCTCGAATAATGCAGATGTTGCCGAGTGACGCAACTTATCAATTTCATCATTAATGCTTGAATCTTTCTCGATATAAGTATCCGTCTGCGGTACATATGCCTCTGGCTGAAAGTAATCATAGTAGCTGACAAAGTATTCAACTGCATTATTAGGGAAGAACTCTTTAAACTCACTATATAATTGACCCGCTAGTGTTTTATTGTGTGCCATAATAAGTGTCGGTTTTTTCACCTGTTTAATGACATTAGAGATCGTAAACGTTTTTCCTGTTCCTGTAGCACCGAGCAACGTTTGATGACGTTTACCTGCACGTACACCCTCCACTAATTCCGCAATTGCCTGTGGCTGATCTCCATTAGGCGTATATGGCGCTTGTAAATCAAATGTTTGCACACATGTCCCCGTCCTTTCCTACCAATTTGATACATATATTTTAGCATAGCATTATTAAAATTTCGAACATTTAACGAACGAATGTTTGTAAAAATTTTTCCGTTTGCTATATTTAAGGTGATTACGATAGAACGTACGTACTAATGACAACGTATCTATAAATAGATTACCCTTTCCAAATGTTAGCTAATCGAGATAGGACGATGTAAATGCATTACCTTAGAGGGGATTCGATTCCCGTAGATCTGATCTACTGGAACGAAAATAGCAAAAAAATCCCGCCCTCCAATAAGCGGAGAGCGGGCTCGTCATATTATTCACTTGCTTCTTGATGTAAAGTTACTAGTTCGGCTGCGTATAGATGAAATGCCTTTTCATCTTTTTCATCGAGTGCTCTATCTATCAGAACCATGAGCTGCTCTTCACGATGCATACGCTGGATATGATTTAAAAATAAATCTAAATAAATCTCGTTTAATAATTTCTCTGCCTCATCAACTTTCTTTGACTGACCAACGGCTTTTAGAAAATCTGTATACGAATAATATTTATCCAACGATCTCACCTCGATCCTTTTCTAAATTATAAGAAAATTGAAATTAAAATGCAATGCATAAGAACTGAAAATCACTTCGATTTACTATTAATCTCGTGCAATTTCAAGCAATTTCTCTATACAATCGCTTGATATATCAATGATTTTCTCCCTTTATCTATATTTTCAGAATTTAATTTTATGTTCTACACTTCAATAACAAATAGAAAAAGGAGGTTTACATAGATGTCAGCAAACTACATCAATGGATATTTAATGTCTTTCAACACCTATTTACTTCAGCCAATGCAGTATGACTCTAAAATTTTCACACGGGTAATTGATAAGCATAATGAAATTATCGTCACACGGAAACCAATGCATATATTACGAAAATCTTGTATTTCACTAGGAACAACCTATGAAGCAGCAAGACAATCCGCCAAACGCTTTTTTGGCAATCAACATAAGCTTCCAATCGTTGTTGCTTATGATTATGGTTATCCTTGTATTTTTCTACCAACGTATTCTCCAAACTCTAACCACAATATTTGGATTGGACTTCACGCCATTTCGAATATTGTACCGAGTAAAATAGGCTGTATCGTTACACTGAAAAATGATCAACAGATTGAACTTCCTATTCAATATGCTTCGATTAGCAAGCAATTTGTCAATGCATCGATGCTCTATAAACATTACATGAATGAACGTAAGGAGATTAGCCAAGACACTCCGTATCATCCCCCTTTTTAATTTGAATGACCTATCAAACTAAAAAACCCCTCAAAAGCACAATTTCCATGTGCCTCTGAGGGGCTTTCATTACCCGATTTTCGAACGTAAATATGCATTAATGAATGGATCTACATCACCATCCATCACCGCACCTACATTACCTGTTTCTTCATTTGTACGATGATCCTTTACCATTGAATATGGATGGAATACATATGAACGAATTTGTGAGCCCCAGCCGATTTCCTTCTGTTCACCACGGATTTCATCTAGCTGTGCCTGCTGCTTTTCGATCTCTAATTGATAGAGTTTCCCTTTTAACATCGTCATGGCTTTTTCACGGTTTTTAATTTGTGAACGTTCTGCCTGACATTGTACGACTGTACCAGTTGGAGTGTGCGTAATACGAACAGCTGAATCTGTCGTATTAATGTGCTGACCACCTGCACCTGTTGCACGATACGTATCAATTTTTAAATCCTCTGTACGAATATCAATTTCAATATTGTCATCGAATTCAGGCATAACATCACAAGAAACGAACGATGTATGACGACGACCCGAAGAGTCAAATGGTGAAATACGTACTAAACGATGGACACCTTTTTCTGCTTGCAAATAGCCGTAAGCATTATGACCCTTAATGGACAATGTAACAGATTTAATCCCAGCTTCATCGCCTGGAAGGTAATCAACTGTCTCGACTTTAAAGCCACGTTTTTCCGCCCAGCGCGTGTACATACGAAGCAGCATTGAGCCCCAATCCTGAGATTCCGTACCACCTGCTCCTGGATGCAGCTCTAAAATTGCATTATTTTGATCGTATGGACCGCTTAATAGTAATTGCAGCTCAAAATCGCCCATTTTTTGCTGGAATTCTACTAATTCATTGCCAAGCTCCTCCTGCAATTCTTCATCAGGCTCTTCGCGCAATAGCTCTAGCGTCATATCTAGATTCTCATATGTTTCCAATAAATCTTTATACTCATTAACAGTTGCCTTTAAGCCATTACTCTCATTAATGATTACCTGTGCCCCTTGCTGATCATC
The DNA here is from genome assembly GCF_054665055.1 of Lysinibacillus sp. CTST325. Lineage (NCBI taxonomy): Bacteria > Bacillati > Bacillota > Bacilli > Caryophanales > Bacillaceae > Lysinibacillus > Lysinibacillus sp. CTST325. Next base: position 17,000 of record NZ_BAAFHO010000004.1, read on the forward strand.
CCAGAAACCTGGCTCAAGCATCATTTCATCTAATTCTTGAATGCGTGCCTCTTTGTTTTCTAAGTCAAAGAGACCCCCTAAAATCCGCCAATTTTTTGGCTGAAGTGTCTAACGCGTTACGTACATCTGCTAATTCAATCATTGTTAAATCCTCCGAACATTATTAATGGGGCAAACTTGTAAAACTTCTATGATAGTTACAATGGATACATTAAAGCCCCGATCTCTTTATTATAACGTTTTTACGGCGGAAAACATACTTTTTTACAAACACAGCATTCGTTTCAGTCTTTTTCAGCTTCATCCTCAAAGATCACATCGTTTGTCATACGTTGGAATACTTTATCTTGATCGTATTGAACGGATAAATTCTTTGTTCGTTTCTCCAGTTTATATTTTAGTAAAAAAGCTCTTTGAATTCTGTTTTCAAATGCTCTAACACTTAGATCCACATTCGTTTCATAGCCATTCATAAAAAGTACTCTTGTATTCTTTTTATCGACAGCTAGATAGTCCTGAATATGATGAACAGCAAACCATATACAGTCACGTCGTACATAAGACTTACTTGGAAACCATACAATATTACTTTGTTCATGAACAACTATTGGATTTTTATTCAACTTTCCAAGTATCATTCTCGATCCATCGAAAGCACCTCTTAAGCTAGAACCAAAATAACGTAGATTATAATCCATTAATTTTGTCGGTGCTAATTTTGATAGATATTCGTAATCCCGTTCTATTACACGTGTACACAAGTTACCATGGGCATCATACTCCGGTATATACAGCATCGTTTTACTACTCATAATGTCATCACTATGCATGTCAATCCTCCTTAATATAGTATTTATTTTTTCTAGTAAAGAGGCGTATACTAATAAATATATCGGTATACGCCAATGTATTTCCTTGAGAAGGTCTGGCCAGGACATCTTTTCTCGAGGATTTTTTATATTCACCCATGAATCACCCCCTTTATTCAAAGAATAGGTTCAAATCAACGAAACTTTCCTAACTATTTATATTCATAATAAATCAGAAAAAAGTTATAAACATTACCCTTTTCATTGAACTATTTACCTATTGTTGTAGTATTATATACCTTTATCTGAATTTTCAGTTTTTTATTCATTTAAACTCTGATTGAAAAACCTTCCACCGACTTTTTGGCGATTGTTCGTACATTCGCCATGGCCTTGACTATCGTGAAAATATCCTAAAACAAAGAAAAAAAGACCATTTTAACATAAAGTTAAAATGATCTTTTTCGAATATTATTGACCTGCACCATGGCAGTTTTTAAATTTCTTACCGCTTCCGCATGGACATAAATCATTACGTCCGACATTTTCAGCCTTACGGACAGGTTGCTTTTTCGGAGCTGAACCGCCATCCTCTTTCGGATTAACAGCTTGGCCTTTTGCAACTTCTTCACGCTCTAAATTATTATGGATTTCTGCCTTCATCGCATATTTTGCTACATCTTCGCGAATGGAAGCGACCATATCTTCAAACATAGCAAAGCCCTCTTGTTGATACTCACGAAGTGGATCATTTTGACCATATGCACGAAGATGGATACCTTGACGTAGCTGATCCATAGCATCGATATGATCAATCCACTTTGTATCAATTGAACGTAGTAAGATAACCTTTTCAAATTCACGCATACGCTCTGGTGTAAGCTGTTCTTCTTTTTCATCATAACGCACTTGAACAGCATTAGAAATTAGCTGATTAATCTCTTCTGCGGATTTACCTTGGAAATCTTCCACCTTTAGATCGCCTTCATCTAATAGATTTGCTGCGACAAAGTCATCAATTGCTTTTAAGTGCCAATCTTTTTGCTCACCTTGCGTATACAATGCGACAACATTGTCGATTGTTTCTTGAATCATAGACTCAACAAGCACACGCATATTTTCTGTTTCTAATACGTCGTAACGCTCTTTATAAATAATCTCACGTTGCTGACGTAACACATCATCATATTGTAATAAGCGTTTACGAGCATCGAAGTTATTACCTTCAACTCGTTTTTGAGCTGATTCTACTGCTCTTGAAACAACTTTAGATTGTAATGGCTGTGAATCATCCATCCCTAATTTCATCATCATGTTCTTCATATTATCAGAGCCAAAACGACGCATTAATTCATCTTCTAGTGACAGATAGAATTGAGTAATCCCTGGGTTCCCTTGACGACCAGAACGACCACGTAGCTGATTATCGATACGACGAGACTCATGACGTTCCGTACCAATTACCGCTAAACCGCCAAGCTCCATTACACCTTCTCCAGGCTTAATGTCCGTACCACGACCAGCCATGTTCGTAGCGATGGTTACTGCACCCTGCGTACCAGCATTCGCAATAATTTCCGCTTCACGCTCATGGTTTTTCGCGTTTAAGACGTTATGTGGGATTTTATGTTTATTCAATAAATTCGAAATAATTTCAGATGTTTCAATTGCAACAGTACCAACAAGAACAGGTTGTCCTGCTTTATAGCGCTCTGCAATATCTGCCGCTACCGCTTTATATTTCCCTTCCATCGAAGCAAAAATTAAGTCCGGACGGTCGTCACGAGCAATCGGCTTATTCGTAGGAATCGCTACAACACTCATATTATAAATATTACGGAATTCCTCTTCCTCAGTTTTCGCTGTACCTGTCATACCCGAAAGCTTTTGATACATACGGAAGTAGTTTTGGAACGTAATTGTCGCCATCGTCATCGATTCATTTTGAATCTCTACGCCCTCTTTAGCTTCAATTGCCTGATGCAGTCCATCTGAATAACGACGACCTTTCATTAAACGACCTGTAAAGCCGTCAACAATAATGATTTCGCCCTCTTGTACAACATAATCAACATCATTATGCATACTTACATGAGCCTTTAACGATTGGTTAATCGCATGGTTTAAACGTACATGTGTTAAATCAAATAGGTTATCAATGCCAAATGCTTTCTCTGCTTTTTCAACACCAGCATCTGTTAACGTAACACCTTTTGTCGACTCTTCATATGTGTAATCTGTTTCCGCACTTAACATACGAACAAATGCATTAGACTGTTTATAAAGCTGTGCTGATTTCCCAGCCTGACCCGAAATAATTAATGGCGTACGCGCTTCATCAATTAAAATCGAGTCAACCTCATCAATTACCGCATAATGTAGCGGACGTTGTACACGTTCTTCTTTATAAAGCACCATATTATCACGTAAATAGTCAAAGCCAAGCTCATTGTTTGTACTATACGTAATATCAGCTTCATAGGCTGCACGTTTTTCTTCTTTTGACAGGCTGTTCAAGTTTAAACCAACCGTTAAGCCTAAGAAATTATACAAATGTCCCATTTCCTCAGCGTCACGACTCGCTAAATACTCGTTGACTGTCACAACATGTACGCCTTTACCAGTAATAGCATTTAGGTAAACAGCCATCGTAGCCGTTAACGTTTTACCTTCACCGGTTTTCATTTCCGCAATATTACCTTCATCTAGTGCCGCAGCACCCATAATTTGTACACGGAATGGGTACATCTCTAACACACGCTTTGACCCTTCTCGACAAACGGCAAAAGCTTCCGCACGAATCGAGTCTAAATGCTCTCCGTCGGCATAGCGCTTTTTAAACTCTTCTGTTTTCGCTTGTAATTGATCATCTGAAAGCTGTTCCATTTGAGAAGCGAATCCCTCAACCTGGTCAGCGATTTTTTCTAATTTTTTTAGTTCACGTTTATTGAAATCAAATAATTTATTTAATAGGTTTACCATGAATTTTTTCACTTCCTATATAGTCTCAACTTCCATTTTACCATTGTGTAACAGTTTCATGCAAACAGAGTCCCTAGCATGAAAGGAAAGCTTGAAAAAGGCTCCCGCTTTTCGCGAGAGCCTTTGTGCATATTAAAGTTTAAGTTGTTTCAATTAAGCCATATTTACCGTCTTTGCGTTTGTAGACAATATTTGTGCCGTTTGATTCTGCATCTGTAAAGATATAGAAATCATGCCCTAGCATATTCATTTGTAAGACAGCTTCTTCTTGATCCATCGGTTTTAGATCAAATTGCTTTGTGCGAACAATAGAGTATTCGTCTTCCTCTGTTGATACATCTGCTGCTGCTTGAGAAGTAGCAAAATAAAGGCCTGTACCTTCACGCTCACGGAATTTACGGTTTACTTTTGTTTTATGCTTACGGATTTGACGTTCTAATTTATCAACGATTAAGTCAATTGCAGCATACATATCATTATGACGCTCTTCAGCACGAAGAGTTAAGTTCTTCATTGGAATTGTAACTTCCACTTTAGTTTGCTTGTCATTATAAACCTTTAAATTTACGTTAGCGTTGGCGTTAACATCTTCGTTAAAATAACGTTCAACTTTCTCGACTTTGTTCTCAACATACTCTCGAATAGCTGGAGTTACCTCAATATTTTCACCGCGAATGTTAAAGTTTAACATGTAAACTCCTCCTTTATAACTGCTATACTTACTATTTCTACACAAGTGTGCGAAATTCCTCTAAAATAATTCTTTTTTTCAAAAAAATTTTTTCTGCAATAATGTATAGCATCTGCGAAAGCAAAGAAGTTAGATATGGGATGAACAAAATCCCCCACTGATGAATGTTTCACCTTATGAATGAATGCTATTTAGTTTTGCCTCTTCAGCTTCTCTTCTTCGGCGCAGTTTCAACTCTTCGACAATCAAATCTTCAACCGATTCCTGATCATTGAAATTCACGCCATATTGCTTGCCCTTGCCAAAAGGACGACTCCAAATTATTTCACCATAAGCTCGTACCTCACTAGTATCAAGAACAAAGCGTAAATCCAAAGGAGGCGGATTAACACCTAAATCCACCTCAGTAAACATCTTTAAACCTCGTGGACTAATATCAAGCAAATCAGCCATTGCCGTTTGCGCTTGATTGACTCTTCCATCCTCATATATCGCAAAAGTCATTTTAACAGGCTCATCGAACTTAAATCGAAAGCCTTCTTGGCGTTTAAATATCATCTACCCACCCCAATACTATTCTAAACATCTATTTAGCTTGATTATGACACGATGCATGTTTTACATCTAGAGGGAATAAGTAACATATTTTACCGGATAAAGACCTATTTTATGACTAATTAAATGTTTCCCTTTTGTATGATATAAAATGCCATGTCTCGTATTTCTTGCAAAGAAAAGAGACCATCATGTATCGATGGCCTCTATGCTGTCTAAATTTGTCCAGTGTTTCCCTGACCGTATTGCTGCTGTCGATTGATGCGAATAACTTCCTTCCATGTATCACGGAATTCCGTCACTAATCCCTCTACTTCTTCAATGATAGCGACATCGTTTTGAATATTTGCCTCGACTAACGACGATTCATATATTCATATTGAGTTAGCTTATCTCTATTGGCCTGCCTTCACGCCTAAATCACGGCGGATTTCATTAATCGGCATGATTTCTTTTATCTCCTCAACTAGCTGTACTTGAATTTTTGGGACCCTTCCTTCTCCAACACTGCTTACTTTTATAAAACTTCAATTTGCTGCTTTAAATAACGATTCTCCAGTTTGTAACTTAGCAAAACTTACTCCTCCTTTGTCATAGGTATATTATTTTCCTACAGGCTGTTTAAGGCGATGTAATTCGTCATTCTTGTACCATTTCATCCATATTTTAAGCTAAAAATAATTACGAATAATCGATTCTTGTAAAACTTGTTTTGTAGGATTTCCCGCTAATCTTAGTTCAATTGCTTTCATTTTTACTTCTAAAGCGGGACTATCTTCCCCATAGAAAAAACACCTTCACGTTGATTTGATAGGGTATATACCCATTTTTCAACGAAAGGTGTTTTTATTTATCATATTTTTGTAGGGCAGTTCAATAACAAGTTTTAAAACCTTTTATCTTACTCCTAAAATAGAGTTATTATGAAATTGACTTGATAATTTTTAAATAGTCTTTTTGATTGTCCATCTCATATAAAGTATTTTGTTTTAATTGAAAAATAGTGATATTTAAAGTTTCAATTAAATCCAAAGGTATGTTATCCCAGTATAAGGAAGGTTTTTTAAGATTTTTGGATTGTAAGTATTTTGAAAAGTGTTGTTTTATTATTTTACAGTCTTTCATTTCCCAAAAGGAAACCCCAGATAAAGATGGGAGTTGTTCGTCAGTGATTTTTATATCTATTACTTTTTGATTGTTGTCTAATATTGGACACCATTCATTTTCTTGATCAACTCGAATAATTGTAAAATATGTACTTTGTATAGGTTTAAGGTTTAAAAAAACATTTTCAAGAAAGACCGTATCTGCATCGATGATAAATGAATCCTCAAAATAAGGCAGGGCTAATTTGAAGCTATAAATACTATTGTATTCTTTATACATTTTATTGAAGATTAATTTTACTCCTGGAAATTTTTTTGTCAGATATTCAAATTGATTAGCTAAATGTCCAGTAACAATGTAAATCTCATTGATTTTTGCTTCAATTAAAAATTGAATAGTTCTTTCTATATTAGGTACTTTATTTATTGGCAAAAGTGCTTTATGTTTTGTTTTTGTCCATTCTTCGAAACGAGATCCGAGTCCCGCTGCAAGTATAATTGCGTTCATATTTTCAAACCTCTTTTGAAAGATATAATTGTAAAAAATTCTTTTGGATTATTTGTTGTCAAGATAGATCCTGTAATAATAAGCAAGGCTAATAAAAATTCTTTTACTCCTGCTTCAAATCCTAATAATAGTCCAAATAAAACAGCCCACGCAGAGTAACTAATATTTAATCCCATAGCTTTAATAGGACCAACGCGATTAATCGATGTGTAGTAAAATAAATATGAAGCAGTGCCCGCTAATGCAGTTAATGCAAATAAAATAATTGTAAAGTCTTGTAATACTAATTTTACTAAAGGAATGCCCCCAATAATTGGGACTATTAAAAAGCCATAAACTATTGCAGAAACTGTTTGTCTTATTTGTAAAGCTATAGAAGGTAATACGTCATTTTTCATACCATATGCGGAGATAACAGATTCAGATCCCCATCCTAAAACGCATAACAAAGCGCAAGATAATCCTAAAATTAAATTTTGCGGTTCTTCTTGTGAAGTTAACCCTAAAGAAATTGTTGCTATTATGGCAAGAGAAAGTCCTATAATGTTTTTCTTAGTCACTTTTTCTTTTAAAAATAAAAAGCTTAAAAAAGATCCTACTGCAGGATATATTGCAGATATAATGGCCGTATAGGAAGGACCAATAAAATTAATTGACAACATAAATCCTGACATACCTATTGGTCCCCCTAAAAGTGCGGCAATCATTACTACTTTACCATCCCTACTTTTTAATGATTGTTTGAGCTGATGTGTTCTTTTAAAAAGTAAAGTATGAAATATCATCCATATACTCGAAAAAGCATCATGTAAAAAAGTTGAGATTAAAGGTGCAATAAAAATATAATCTTTAAAAATCGAGCATGATAGTATAATTCCTATGATTATCGTATTCACACCCCATAGAATTCCACCCAAAAGACCAATCCATTGTCCCCTTATCTCGTATTGTGAAATTTTCAACAGTAATCCAACCCCTTTAATAGGTTGGATCCTCTTTCATATCTTTTGTAACCATAATTCCCAAAAGAATCACCATGTAACTCTTTTATAATTGTCCAGAGGCTCCAAAGGATATCCTGTACAGATTTATAAAAATTCAACTGAAAATATTCCTCTTCTAAAAGAGGACGCTGAAAATAGAATTTTAAAAATTTTTGTTCATCATCGCTCGTCAATTCACTTTCTAAAATAAAGGCAGCCAAATCCCAAAAAGGATTATTATATCCAGAATATTCCCAGTCGATTAAAAAAATTTTTCCATCGCTCGATTTAATGAAATTTTCTGGAACTAGATCATTGTGGCAAGGACATACGGAAAAGGATTTTAGTTGCTGAATTTTATCATTTAAGAATTTTATTTTTTCTTTTTTCTCGGAAAAATTAGGGTATTTTTTATCTATGTAATATTTATTTGTTTTGGTGATAATAACAGATTCATAATCTTGGATTATACTTATAAATGAAAAAGTATTATTCATTTTAATATCAGAAGAGTGTAATTTCTTTAAAATAGCAGCTATATTCTCCATATTATTTGTAATTCCAGCTGTTTGTTTCGACAAAGTCTGTGCATTTTTTACATATTTCGCAATTTTGACACCGTCATGAGCATTAAAGTAAAAAATAGGTACATCAATTTCTAGAGCTGCTATCGACTTAGCGTTGATAATTTCATTTTGTCGGTTTACTAGACTATTTGTTCCAGCTCCTGGTATTCTAATTTGCAATTCATTACCATCTATTAAAGTAATTTTATAATTTCTATTGGTCATACCTCCAGAAAATTCAATTCCCCTAATTTCTTCAGGCTGAGTTCCAATAGCTTGATGTAAATAATTTGTAATAAACTGAATTGTTTTTCCGCTGATATTTCGATTGATATTAGAATATATAACGTCAATAGCTTTATTAAATTGTTCATTAGAATCTATATTAATCCATGTATTATTATTTACATTAATATAAGATATAGGCCTATTACCTTCTATTAGAAGGTAATCTTTATTTAGATATTTTTCTAGTAGACTTACTGATTTCATCGTGCCAGTGGATGTATATATGGAAATGATTATAAAATTTACATTTTCATTTTCTAACTCTTCTATAATTAAATCCTTTTTATAATCCACGATGATAAAAATCTCGTGAATATTTCTGTTTTTCAAAATATTTACTGTTCTTTTTATCAAGGTTTGGTGGTCAACTTTTAATAAACAAGATGGTATGTCGAAAGCATTGGAATATCCTGAAGCTAAAATAACAGCAGTATTTATATTATGTATCATTTCTTTAAACCTTTCATTCAATATCAAAACTTGGTAAAATGTGTTTATGTATTATAAAGATTATACTATATAAAAACTTTAAATACATGAGTTTATAGTAGGAGGAAAAAGTTTTGTCAAGTAAAAATGTAATTGAAATTGTAAAAAATTTACACAATCGAATTGAAGATAGTATGAGGAAAGAAAAAAGAGAAGAAGTAAAAAATGCTTTAGATGAGTTATCAAAAATTGCAAAAACCGAGACTTATTACATCGTTAGCACAACATTATTTTTCGAATCTGGGGACATTGAAGAAGCAGCTTTGAAAGTCAAAGAAGGATTACAGCAATTTTCATATTCCTATTCACTGCATTTTAATGCTGCTTTAATTCACTTTACTTTACAAAAATTTGATAATAGCTTTTATCATTTTGGAAGATGTCTAAGATTATCAGAGAATAAAGAAGAGATAGAAGCTGTACGAAATAATCTCAATGAAATGGTATATACATTAAAAAAACAACAAATTTATTCATCAGAACAATTACAAAAGTACCTAAATAAAGTTGATCAACTTTCTAAAGAAATTGATGAACGGGTCTATCCTTTAAATAAATTTGGGGAAAGCATAATTCGTAAGGTTCAAAATCGTGGCACTGAAAATGAAAATATGACGAATTTATACAAATCATTATTTATTGAAAATATTGATGATTTACACAGATTTTTTACAAAGACAGAATATTTTCAAGGACATGAAGCAAAACGTTATCAATTTGCTTTTATTAAGAAAACAACTTTACCTTTTTCATTTTTAGAAAAAGATACTGAGTTAACAATTAAAATAAATAATACTACATATGATTTTACTAATTCTCTTTTAAAGTTTAATCAATATAACTACTTGACATTTGATCCAGGAGAAATTGAAATAACTGCTAATAAACCTATATTTATTGGTAATCCGATTGCATTGAATGATGAGCCAAAAAGATATAGATTAGTAGCTCATGTTTTTATCGATGGTTTATCTGGTAAGTACTTAGAAGAAAACGATAGAGAATTATTGATTCCGAATATTTCAAATACTTTTAATAGTAAATACGAAAATACAAATTGCTATGCTTCTGCTGATTGGACTTTTCCAAGTAACGCAGGGCTAGTTACCGCAATGGATACTATTGCACATGGCCAATACCACTCAACATTTGGACATGATTTTTCAGAGAAGCAAGAATCACTAATTGAAAAGATTCGTAAATCAGGATATTTTACTGCTTCCTTTACTGGTGATTGGCGTGGCACACCACCCCACGGCTATGGAAAGAGTTTTGATCGAATTGTATTTAAAAACTCTATGGGTGGTTTTGGTGCAGGAGAAATCATGGAAGAGGTTATCGATCATTTAGAAACATTCAAAGAAAAAAATAACTATATTTGGTTAGTTCTACCTGATTTACATGATGTAGCAGATGAAATCTTCCCATCCATTAATAGTCAAGTAAATACTAACGTACTAAATCGATTATTTTCTAAGAAGGGAGATACTTCTGTTCTCACAGATTATGATAAAAATAAAATTATTCGGTATGGAGAAGAGTTGAAAAGAATAGATTTACACTTATCAGTTCTTTTCAATTATATCAAACATAACTATGATGAAGATGATGTTCTTGTTATTATTCACTCTGATCATGGGCAAGGGTATTTTGAGAAAGAACCAAATCATTTCCTAAACTATGGAAGAACCAAAGTACCATTTATGTTGTTAGGGGGGGGAATGCAAGGAACTAGTGATAAATTAATGAGCAATCTTGATATCTACCCTACAATATTGGATTTATTAAATATCGAATATGATAAAGAAAAATTGCATGGTAAAACATTAGAGGATTTCGGTGGCAAACAACGTAAAGAAGTCATGACAGAATCTTATCATCCGAATCAAACTTATAAAGCTGTAATTTATACGAGGGATTTTCAATTTTATTTTGAAACAGAGGATAGTGTTGATAATTATGGAAGAGTCGATTTAGAACACTTTAAGACAGATTTAATTAAATTAAATGATAATTTAAATGATACTAATGTAGAAGAAATAATAGACTACTATACAAATTGGATTTTAGAGAAGAGAGTAATTCTTCAGAAATAGAAAATAACATACACTTCAATAGAATAAATCCGGAAGCTTAAAATTTTTATCATGCGAAATAACATAATTGATTAATATTACTAATCATAATCCTTCTATCAAAAAATAGGAATTCGCTATATCTCATTAGCATATACTAGTATTCATCTCTTTAAATAAAGGTTCTAAGTTTAATGTTTGGGTACCCTAATCTTTCAGCACGTTAGCCCAAATGAACTCCGATTTCTTTATACTTTAAATTTAATAAGATTTTTGCTCGAAAGTGATCGAAGCGTCGAAAGCCATATGCATTCCGTTTCATCACTTTTGTTTTATTATTAATGCCTTCCAAGAAGCCGTTGGAATAACCAAAACTAAAGCTATTTAAGATTTCTACTTGAGAGTTTTTAAATGTTTGAATTGCCTTTAAGAAAGCTGGTAATTTTGTCTCTTCTACCTTACGGTAAAAAGCTAGTAATCGCTTCTTCACTTCTACGACATCAATCTTTGTCTTTGCCCAATCAATAGGCTTCCTTTAATTCATGAGCTACTTTTAATGTTTTAAACAATTCTGTATAGCGCTGTAAGTACCACTGTTGTTTCGGTGATAATTTAGATGCACGTTTATAAAATACATGACACATACATTTACATTTTGTGCGATTGTATTTGTCCCATTCTTTTTGTACTTGACGGCCCACTTCATCCATTGCCCAGTAGATATAACGGCTAAAATGAAAGCGGTCTGCCACAATAACAGGTCAACCTAGCGATTGACGAACAGCTGCTTTAAAACTTGGATTCATATCCATGACCACTATCTCAACATCTACTCCATACTGACTTAAGTAATTTTTTATTGTTTCTTTTTTACGATTCGGTAAAATATCAATCGGCTCATGTGCCTCCGCATTCGCAATTATTAGTTGATACGTACCTACATCTGTATCTCCTTTATACTCATTAATCGCGATCGCTTTTGGTAAACGTACATCCTCTACTAATTGTTTATTCCAACCTTTTTAAAACAGCGAATGATCGTCGTGGTTGATGTACCTAGTACTTCTGCAACTTCTTTAAATGTTTTGGCTTTAATAGCACGTATACTCACCACTTGATTCTATTCTTTTGAGTAGTGTTGATATTTATCTATGAAGAGGGAGTTTTGCAATTGTAAATACAACGCGATTCGATCAGCTACTTCTTCTATTTTCGTAATCTCTACATCTTTTAATCCTGGAATATTCATGTTACTCACTTGCACAGTTCACCTTTCTATTACTTGTTTCTCGACAATTCAAGTATATATGAATTAGTGAATCTCTGTTTTTTTATGCATGTAATTTTTTGAATACCCAAAAAAATATTATAGAACCTAACCTAGAAATAGGTTAAATATTTCCTTTTCTTATGATATAAATGCCGTGTCTCACATTTCTCGCAAAGAAAAGAGACCATCGATTAATCGATGGCCTCTTTTGTTGTCTAAATTTGCCCAGTGTTTCCCTGACCGAATTGCTGCTGTCGATTGATGCGAATTACTTCCTTCCATGTATCACGGAATTCCGTCACTAATCCCTCAACTTCTTCAATAATAGCGACATCACTTTGAATATTTGCCTCGACTAAACGACGATTCATATATTCATAGAGAGCAAGCATATTTTTTGATATTTCGATGTCCATATTTAATGTCGCCATAAGCTCACTAATAATCGCTTGTGCTTTTATAAGATTCGTATTTTTTTCCTGGACATTTTTTTCCTGAATCGCATGTTTTGCTTTATGTAGGAACTTTAAACAACCATTATAAAGCATTAACGTCAGCTCACCAGGAGAAGCAGTTGTAACACTATTTTGTTTGTATGCATTTTGTGCTGTTAAATTTGCTGCCAATAAAGGACAACTCCTTTGAAATGTTACTTTTCTACTAGTTTAAACCATTTTATGAAGAAAAGCTATTAACTCAAATACGCCTCTGCGGTATTGTTGCTGTCGCTTCGCTTTCGGACAGATAAACAATGCGTCTGGATTTTGAATTGTTTTATCACAATTCACTTCTTTTAAAATCCATGATATCCGCCGAGGCTTTATCTTTCATTAAGCTTGCGGCGTCCGCCACGCTAAATAGAGATAAAATGTTAATTCTTTTTGTCATAATACATCCCATCCATTACACGAACATTCGAGTAGGGATTGAAGTATTGCTGTTCACTTTTTTTCGTTTTCTGTAGGTTTGCCATATCCTGTTTTACATCATTCATGACAGCAGTCAATCGTTCTTTTATCCCGTTATCTAATTCAAGTAACGTACTGTGTATGCGATTTTGTTCATCGAAATGAAAGCCTTCCTGAATCAAAGCCTCAATAATCGTTTCACGTTTGTCCAACATGCTATTGATGTTGTCAATGTATTCATCACGCTCTTCACCATTTGGGCTGTCTCCCAATAGCTTAAATAAATTAGCTGATACCTGTAATAGTTGATCTATTAATTGCATAATGTTCTCCTACTTTGCTAATTAGAAACAAGCCAAAACCTTAACCTTATGAGAACAAACTTGATTGCTTGTTTGCTTTATTGATTGCTTGCTCCATAGCTGTAAATTGTTTCCAATAACGAGCTTCGACATCTCTTAGTTTAGCTTGTAATTTCGTCATACGCGTATCTGATTCGTTAATTGCCCTACCCAAACTAAATGTATTGTTAACAGCTCCATCTCTTCCTGCTTGTTTCTCAATTTGGGTTGTCATTTTTTTCATCTCATCGCGTAAACGCCATGCAATCCCACGACTATCTTCTGTAACTTTTACTGTTTTTCCATTCACTATTTGTTCTTTTACAGTGACATCACCCGTTTGTGAGAACATTTTAAACACTTGATCTGGATCTTTTTCTAATGCAGCATCTAGTTTTCCTTCATTAATAACAAGCTTACCACTATTTTTCATATCTTTTGAAGTAGTAATCCCAATTTCAGCTAATGAATCCATAAATTTATCGCCAAGGCCTGCAACACTACCCATAAATGTATCGCGCATTTTTGCCATACCATCTCGAATAATTGAATCACTACGCAATAAACCACTCTTCGCTTTTTCATCCCAAAGCTTTTGCTCATTTTCACTCATATCTTTACGTTGCTCAGCTGTTAGTGGTGCATAATCACGATATTTACTTTCTTTTAGCTGTTTATTAAACTCATCAATCATTTCGTTATATTTTTCAACAAACTCCGTGATTTGTTCCTTCGCAGCCTTTGTATCAGAAGTAGCTTGCATTGTGACAGGGGCTGCTGTCGTACCACCTGTTGGAGTATTGTTCTTTACTTCTTCAGCATTAGCATAAGCTTGTTCCGCATCTTTTTCGCGTTGCAAGCCAGCTTCATAGTTGCTTTTTACACTATCATAACTCGCTTTTTCTTTTTCATAAGTAACTTGCTTTGCCGCAATATCTTTAAACTCAGTTAGTCTAGTAGAATCCTGCGCAAGGAACTGTAATTGTTCTACATTTGTTCCTTTCAGCATTGTTTTTAAAGAGCCATCTGCAAGATCATTAATAGCAGTTGTAATTTCTTCTGTTGACTTACCGTTCATGCTATTTAAAAACGTAATAGCATCATCATTTGTAAGTAAATTTTTATTAGTTGCTTGATAAAGTCTTTCATCTGCTTCTTTATTCGCTTGGTTACGGAAATTCTCAAGGCTATCTGCATTATCTTTCATTCTATTTAAATCTGCATCACTATAAGCGCTAAACTGGCTCATCGTTCTTAATGTATCAAAATCATTATTTTTAATTGTATCAATATCATTATCACTTAACTTCGCAATACGATTTTTATCAGCAAAATCTTTGTAAACCGATTGCTCCTGCTCAGTTAAAGTTGAAGCAAATTTACCATTGTATGCAGTATCAAAATCTGTTTTAAATGCGCTAGGAGGCAATGTAGCATTTTTAAATTCATCTATCGTAGAAAAAGATGTCCCAAAATAACGATTCGCAGCATCGATGTATTTTTGAGTAAGCCCATTTGGTCCTGCCATAGCATCTTGTGCATTTTGAAGCTCTAATTCTGCTGCCTCATATTGCTTTAAAGCAACATCACCAGCATTAAAAGTCTGTTTTAATGTCATTTCATAACCTGAAATTGTAAAAGTATTAGATGAACGCTCTGTTTGAATACCATTCACTTCAAACATAGCATTTTTACCATTGCTTGCTAATTTACCATCAGTTGATGCGAAGCCTAGTTTATTAAATACTTCCAATCCGCCTGTAACAATAATTTCACCTTGTCCACCTTTTTCACTACCTGTATTTTTAGCAGTTAGGGACAATTTTCCACCTTCAAATAAAGCAGTAACACCTGCACCAGTACCGTTAATTGTCTTTACTAAATCATTAATTGTCATATCATTAGTAAAATTAACTTTTGTTGCCTCTGTTGTTAATCTACCATCCTTACCAATTGATTGGATAGAAATAGAATTTACACTCAAATTTAGCTCACTTAACTTTGAGTCACCGGTATATTCAGTTTGATTACCTACAACTTGAGCTGCAGAAGCTAATTGTGATACACCACCAATTGTAATATTACCAGTTGCTCCTGAAGTAGCCTTTACTGATACTAAATTTTCATTTGATGACGTTGCAGTTTTTTGATTCATTTTTCCTGAAAGAATCATTTTATCTAATAAGAAAGTATCGAATGTTTTTAACTTTGCATTAACATTACGATATGCATCACGTTTCCATTCTAATGATTGTTTTTGTTGAAACGTTTTATTCAAAGGCATACGTTCTGCCTTCATTAATTTCTCTACAAGTGAATCAATATCCATACCAGACGCTAAACCGCCAATTCTTGTTACCATACTCTTTTCCTCCTCTTTAATGTTTTTATATTTTCTTGTCTACAATCATACCAAGCATTTTCTGCATTTCATAAAATGCGTCCAATAGCTTTTTGGGAGGTATTTCTTTTACTACCTCCTCGGTATTTTGGTCAACCACCGTCACATAATATCGTTCTAACCCTTCATGATATACAAACTTCGCTGCGCTGTGTGTAACTTCTAACATTTGGTTCATTGTATTAACTGCTTGTTGAACTTTAGCTTTAGTTTCCTCATCATTTTCAAGTAATTGGACTTGTTCAACTTTAGATGTAGATATTTTTATAGTAACTTCACTTCCTTGATTCGTTCCTCCCTCGACTGCTGGTTTATTTTTAGTACCAGTTTGCATTATCAGCGTTGCATCCATATTTGTATTTTCTGATATACGCATGTTTCCACATCCCCCTTGAATTTCTTACAGGCGTTACTAAAAATAATATCGGACAAATTAAAAAGAATTTCAGTTTTTCCAGAAATCATCAAGAAAAACTGAAATTCTCATATTTATAATGGAGTTCTTGGGATAAAAAGTTGAGAATAATATAAATAACTCATTATTACGGCTAACGAGTGTACGAGTGTACCAGTGTTTAATTCCAGAGGATTTTATTCCTAAGTTTTGCAGAGAGGCCGTTATGGGCTTCCATAAAAGTGTTTTTTAAATTTTTTTCATATCTAACCCTGGTTTTATCCTACGTTGCCACAACTAACTATAATTAATTACTAATCATCACAAACATATGTCCCATTGTAGTATAACCAGAGTCCTCCATACCCTTACGAACGCCTTGTAAATAAGAAGAATTATGTTCAATTGCTTTTGCAAGTTGTTGTATACATTCAATTACCATGTCTTGAGTTAATTTTTGCTGCTTTGAGGCCATACCAATCATATGTAATTTAATGAGTGTAAAATGAATAACAAGCATCATATAACTCTCGAACATTGTATTATAATCATATGGAAATAGGTTTTTAAATATATAATTGACAACATAATTTTCAAGCATATAGCCTTGCTTTTTCATAAATGGTTCATACAATTCTAGATAGCTCTGTTGGTATTTAGCAATTGATTGATCCATGTCCTGCACTTCTTTATTGTCATTTTCGTCTAATAGTAATCCATCTAATAATTGATGTAGAATCGCTAAATACTTTTCCGATGACACCCCACCATCAGACATGCGATAACGTATTAAGTCTCTAGCCAAATTTAACTGAAAATTTAAGTTCCCTTCAATATTTTTTAATGATTCAATGAATTCTTCGTTATCTAAGCGGTTTAAATAATCTTCCATAATTGTAGGTAGCTGTTGCTCTAAGTCACTTAATTTTAATCGCTCAATTTTCTGAATAAATAGACCTAAAATTATTAATCGGATTTCAATAGGTTGTTTACGATTTTGCATCAGTTGGATAGTAAAAACTCTCAAATTCCAAAATAGTGGATGCTTCTCCAAATTAAGTTCATTACTCATTAATCCACGAGTATCTTTGGGCTCCTCTGTCTCAATAAAACCTAAACCTTCTTCACGCAAGAGAGCAACTCTTGCTGCCTCAGGGCAAGATAAAGTTAAACTTTTTTCAACAAAAGAACCTACTTTAGTAAATTGTCTTGGATAAGTAGCACAAGTATTACATAAAAACTGTTCTCCCAATTCTTTATGAATACCACATAACCCATCCTCTAACATCATATGACAATTCTTATTCTCATCTAAAATTAATTTTGCGTAACTCGAATCGTCCTGTTGACTTCGGTTACGCTTCACATAACGTTGTAACTTCTCTCTTATTTCTGGATGTTTTACTTTACGATAGTTTTGATAAGTCCTTTTATCTACCGCAATATTCCACCCAGCACAACAAGTATCTTCACAAGCACCACCAATACAACTAAACTCTTCAAAATAATCTGGAATTAAAATCGGTCTCATATTTATATTTACACATCCTAATTTCTCTTATTATAAATTAAATGGTTTGTATTAGAGGTTCGTATAAAGGTATTCACATATCTTAAAATCTTCTTCTGTATCAATATCGTACGATCTCTCAACTGGCATAACATATGCTATAGTTTCTTCTGTTATAAAGTTTCTCGTTTGTTTTAAAAGATCGATATTCGCAAGATATATTGCCCCATTTAACGTATATACTTTCGGCAAATCCTGACGTCTCGTTATCAAAGTCTGTTGTTTTAACAATGGTTGCATTTTAGTAGAACTATCTAATGTGTACATCCAATAAGGCGATTGCCCTACCTCACATACACTAACGCAGAACTCTGCATTTTCTTGTAAAAGCTGCTCTATACATCCATCTATATCTTCAACTAAACGTAGAGGAGATGTTGGCTGTAACATAACAACATATTCATAGTCAGAAAAATGTTCTAAAGCATGTAAAACTGGTTCAATCCCAGCTGTCGTATCTTCTGCTAAATTAGCAGGTCGTACAAATGGAACATCTGCACCAAATTTTTGGGCCACCTGTAAGATTTCTTTATCCTCTGACGAAACAATTATTCTATCAATATATTTTGACTTTTTTGCTTCTTCAATTGTCCATTCAATTAATGGTTTTCCTGCTAATTCTTTAATGTTTTTCCGTGGCACACCTTTTGAACCTCCGCGTGCAGGTATAATTGCTAAAACTTTAGGCTTCATTTAAAAGCTCCTTAATTTCATTATTTGCTTTATTAAAATCATCCATTTGCCCAATATCTAGCCAATATTCTCTAATTGGAAATACAGATGTTTTACTATTTTTTTCAATCAATTTCTCAAAAAGAGAAGGCATATCATAAAACTTGTCCTGTGGAATCTGGTCAAGCACATCAGGATTTAATACATAAATTCCAGCATTTACAAAACTACGATGAATTGGTTTTTCTCTAATTGTCACCAAATCTGTACCATCAGTTTCAATAACACCATATGGAATTTGATATTCATATTCTCTTACACACATCGTTGCAACTGATTTATGCTCCATATGGAATTGCATAAGTTGGTCAAAGTTAATTTGTGTTAGCAAATCTCCATTCATCACAAAAAATGGTTTCGTCGGTCTATTTTTTAGTAATGAAAGAGCCCCGGCAGTCCCCATTTTCTTGTCTTCCTCAATATACTCAATTGTTACATCCAATGCTTCTCCATTTTGAAAATAGTCCTGGATAACTTCTTTTTTGTAATTCACAGAGAAAATAAAGTCAGTATAGCCATATTGTTTGAAACCTTCTATTATTGTTTCTAAAATAGGTTTATTCCCAACTCTAAGCATTGGTTTTGGTGTATCATTTGTTAATGGTCGCAACCTTGTACCTAGTCCACCAAGCATTAATACAACCTTGTTTTTATTTAAAGAAGTTTCAATATTATCAGCAAAAAGTATATTAATAATTCTATTATTATCATCCACTATAGGTAACTGCTTAAGCATTTTAGATTTCATTAGTTGCTTATATTTATGATATTTTTGACCTCTCCTTGCACTTATTGGATCTGGGTTCATTATAGATGTAATTGTTACATCGAGACCCTCACCTCGCAAAATACCACGGCGAATATCTCCGTCCGTTACAGTCCCAAGTAAATGTTGTTCTTCATCAACGACTACTGCAAATTGCAAAGAAGAATCATCAATGATTTTCATTGTATCTAGTAAAGTATTATTTTTATTAACTAATGTTTTTTGCCATTGCTTCATAGAATTACACTTCCTTTGCAGGTACGCCAACTGCTTTTATGCCATTTGCAATATTATTAACCACAACTGCTCCTGCACCAATTAAACAGTTTGATCCTATATGAATGCCTTGAATAATTGTTGCACCTGTTCCGACATGTGTCCCTTTTTGGATATGGACACTACCCGATATCTTAGTGCCTGGCGCAATATGTATATGGGAACCTATTTGACAATCATGATCAATTAGCGCACCAGTGTTTATAATACTATTATCGGCAACTGTTGTATTCGTTTGAATAATAGTACCAGCCATTATTTGAACTCCTTGTCCTAATTGAACGGAAGGAGCAATAATGGCTGAAGGATGGATTACAGATTTAAAAAGATACTTTCTTTGCGTAAACGTATTAAATATTTTTTCTCGTAATGGTGACGGCTTAATTGTCCCTATTCCAAGTACTAGTTCAATGTCAGATGAATTATGATCTTCTATTACCTCATCAGATCCTAAGTAAGTTAAATCAAAATCATTCTCTTCTATAGTCGGTGCAGTAAATCCGATAATCGTTTGCTTCTGTGCAAGTAAAATTTCTGTTAATACCGAGGCATGTCCCCCATTCCCAATAATAATAATTGGTTTATTCATCTATTAGCTCATCCTCTTCATATGATTTTGAAGCAATTTCTCCGATAAAAGACCAGTATTTAGAAGGTTGAATACCATCCCCAGGTCTTTTTACAGTCAAATTGCTAACAGAGAATACTTCACCTGCTTGTATCGGATTTTTAGCAACTAAGCTTTTCCGTGCAGGAATACGATTTTGTAGTTCTATAGCTGTTGGACTTTTTATGCCATCTCCTAATGCCTGTTCCACTTCTCTAATCCCTATTATCATTGACTTAAGTTCATCTGGATTTAATGAGGCCACATGATCCGGTCCTTCTAACGTTTTATCTAATGTAAAATGCTTTTCTATTACTGTTGCACCTATACCTACTGCTGCAAGCGGGATATGGATTCCTTCAGAATGATCTGATAATCCAATAGGTAACTGAAAGACTTTTTTCATTTCACGCATTGCTTTTAAATTAATGGAATCCATTGGCGCTGGATATTGTGTGGTACAATGTAAAAGTGTTACGAATTTTTGTAACGCTGCTTTCGCTTCTTCAGTAGCATAAAAACTATATACTCGCTCTATCGTAACAGGTTCCTTAGATTTCACTAAACCATAGGCTATAAATGCTAATGCCTCGTGAATCTCTTCGATAGTTGCCATTCCAGTGGATAAGATAATTGGTTTTTGTTTCGTTGCAATATAATGAATAAATGGTGCATTCGTTAATTCTCCTGAAGGAATTTTAACCGTTGCAATCTCAATTTCATCTAGTAAAAAATCGACACTTTCAAAGTCAAAAGGTGTCGATAGAAATTCAATTTGCTCTGTTTGACAAAATGACTGCAATTCAATAAATTCCTCGTAAGTTAATTCTAGCTTTTTTAACATTGCAAATTGAGATGTTGCTTCTTTCAAATTTTCAACTTGATATGCTGCTTGCTGTGCCTGCTTTGTAACTAGATTTTCTGCTTTAAATGTTTGAAATTTTACCGCGTCTGCCCCAGCTTCTTTTGCAACCATTACAAGCTCTTTTGCCATTTTCAATGAACCATTATGATTGACACCTGCTTCAGCGATGATAAAAGTCTTCATAAAATTCGCTCCTTCAATATCATAAATGCCTCTGCTGCTTCAAAGCCACTTGCAGCCCCTCGAATATATGCAAGCGATTGAATAGCCTTCACGCTACGTGGAAAAGGAAATTCACTTATTTCTGATTCATAAACTTTCATAATTTCAATTTTCTTGTCAAGAAACGACTCGATATTTACAAATACATTTGGTCTAAAACCATTTGCATCTGGGTTTATAGTAAAATCCGTCTCTGACAATGTCTCATACGCCAGTACTTTTTCAACAGACGGATATCTAAACCATTTTGTACAGGCCATGGTAGCATCAAAAACAGCTTTATGGTCAGAATGTATATCACTTGGATATGGAACATATACAAAATTAGGTTGTATCTCCTTAAAAACCTCACTTATTTTACTGATTAATTCACTACTCGGAACTTGATCTAACATCGAGGCTTCAAATTCTAATTCAAATACTTTTTCGAATTCGTATTTTTCTGCAACTTTTCTTATTTCTTCAAATCTTTTTTCTTTTTTTTCTTTATCAAAAGATTTACCCATGTGTGTAATAATAAACCAATATACTTTATCACCTTGCTCAATATGCTTTAACAATGTTCCTCCGCATCCAAGTGTTTCATCATCTGGATGCGGAGTTAAAATTACTACTTTCATAATTATCTCTCCATTAATTTAGTTATTTGATTTAATCTTAGATTCCAATCGAATTCAAAATCAATACTTTCACAATATGTAACTTGAAAACCATCTTGCTCAAGGCCATTTAACTTAGAGGCTACCAACCCTAATGAAATTATTAATGCTGAAGGCACTAATGTAATATATTGATTCATTAATTCTTCCATAGTTTGCTCATAATCTAGATACCAAAAATTCTGAACAAGAATATTACCTGCATCTACAGCTGAAGTCATATAATGTATAGTAAATCCTATTGTGTCTGCTCTATCTTTTAATGCCATTAATACAGGCGATTTCCCCCGATATGAAGGCAAAATAGACTGATGAATATTTATACCTCCAAATTTTGCTTTACTTAAATGATTTTCAGAAATAATTTTATTGAACATGCATGAAACAATTAAATCGTGTTCCTCATAAAAAGCATTTTCCCAATCATTGTTATTTTCCAATCTTATATATTTTAATGAATTTGCAATGCAATATTCCACAATTTCCTCATTATCAGTAATTACACTAACAATATCGTGAAACTCATTAATAGTTTGTAAAACTTTTTTTCCTAATCTCCATCTAACACATACTATTATTTTCATTTTACAATACTCTCCAAATAAAGTTTTGCTTCATTTGGGGATTCCAACAAAAATTCAAGTGCCATAGATCCTTGTACAAAATCCCCACCATGACTTTGATTATATATAGGATGATTAAATTGCTGATAAATAACTTGTATTCCTTCATGATTAAATAAATCTTCATCCATATAATTCTTTGCACCTACACCAGATAGATATATATCTCCCTCTGCTTTTTTTATAAGATCTATTAACAAATCATTTTTATTTCCTTCTCCATCTAATTCCGAAGCTCTAACAATCTCTTTTTTTATTCCAAATAACTCCAAAGTAAACAACATAGAATTATATATTAAATCAAAAGCAGTTTCATATTCTTTGAAAAAAAAATCTTCTATTTCCCTATTAAATTGTTTCCATCCTAAAGTTTTACCATATCGATGCCTTAATGTTTCAAAATGTTGCTTGCAAACTTTCCTACTTTCATCAGAAAAAGTTAAATCTTTAATTTCCAAAGAATTTATTTGATGTTTTTTTGAATGTACTGGAATGGTTAAATATTTGCCTCCTTCTTTTGTTGAGTATAATGCTCTATTTTGAAAAGAACGTTTATTAAATTGTACATTATCTAATAGTATATAAATATCTGACATACAAATTTTTTCTAACAAACCTATCCACGGAAGATATTGTGGTTGATGAATCGTTATAGTTTTCATAAATAATTTGGAACCCTTTCCAATTCAGTTTTAAACTCTGATTGTAACTTCTTTAACATTAAATTTGGGGAATCTAGGTAACTTTTTATGTGTTCTATAATGTTATTAGGATATTCTTTATTAAAAAAAACATTTTTAAAGTCACTTTCTTTAATACAATCAATATCTTTGATAGCTTCTGTTATTAAATCCACTTTAGCATTTATATCAATGACACTTTTCCCATGTAACCTTCCACCTTGTCTGACTCCTACATTAATTGTAGGGCATTTATAAATAGGCGCTTCATATAAACCACTTGATGAGTTTCCAATCGTAAATTTAGCATTTTGTAAAAGAGAGTGATATATACTTCCTCCAAGTGAATCAAAATATATATGATTTTTTTGATTTTGTATTTCCTTTAAAAGATACTCCTTCATCTCAGAACTATCTGGATCTGAGTTTATCCCAGTCCATAAAAATACGTATTTATCTTGAAAATAACTAAGTGCTTCAATAATACTAGGCAACTCTTTTTTCCAGAATCCCTTTTTCCATGTGGGAGGATGATAACAACAATTGACTAGAGACATATGCTCAGGAATATGTATTTTCCTTTCTTTTAAGAATGAATAAATACTATCTGAATGAATGGAGAGATCATTTAATAAGTTAGAATTACCTGTTACACTTATTCTCCATCCCTCTTCTCCCATTGCAATTAAACGATTGGAATAGTCTTGATGTGGTACAAAAAATAAATGGGCGCTTTTAGTTATAGCATCTCGAATTTGTGTATCTATACAGTAGCTTATATCACATTCAGCAGGATATAGATGTCCAATCGGAACTCTATTTAAAATTAATGCATTAAGGATTGGAAGTAATTCGTATCTATCCCCTAATATTAAAACCAATTCTGGTCTTGTTTGGGGATTTCTCAAAATTTCATTATACTTATTAAAAATATTTGATAAAAACTCATAGTTTTTAGCATTGTCTCCTACAGGTATTTCTGTTAAATAAGAATCACTTATATTACTTTTAACTTCGGTATAAGTTAGTCCTAAATCCTCAAAATAGTGAGTACCTGTGACTACAACTTTTATATCAAACTGATTGTCTTGAATAAAGCATTTTATTATTGGTAACCATATTGTAAAATCCGCTCTAGAGGTCGTAATAATGTGAATCTTTTTTTTCAATTGATATCATCCTCACTTACTGGAGTACTTGGAATATTAACAACACTTCTATTCAACTGTTCTGTTACATTTAAATTTGATTTCGGACACTTTTGATAGATTGCTAAGTGGTGCATCGGAGTCCAAATCGGACGACTCATTACACCTTGCTCATTTAAAAAGCCCAATACCTCATCACGACTAAACTGCTCATCGAGTAGAATAGTTTGTAGCCAATAATTACTTCTAGTATTTGCAGGCTCTTTAAATAAATGAACACCATCTAAATTAAATAACCATTGCTCATACTGCTTGGTTAACTCGCGCTTTTGTTGGATAAACATCGGCATTTTTTCTAATTGCGCACAACCTAACGCTGCATTTAAATTCGGCATGCGGTAATTAAATCCGATTACATCGTGCTCATATGCCCAACGATGTGGAATTTTAGCAGTCGTTGTTAAATGTTTTGCATAGTCAGCTATTGCATCATCATTTGTCACAATCGCACCGCCACCGCCAGTTGTCATTATTTTATTGCCGTTAAAACTGATTGCACTTACTTTTCCAAAGCTACCTGTATGTTTTCCGTTATAATACGAACCTAATGACTCTGCTGCATCTTCAACAAGAGTCAAATTATACATTTTACATACTTGAAGTAAACCTTCTACATCAACTGCATGACCAAATGTATGCATCGGTACAAGTGCTGAAATACGTCTTCCAGTTTCTCTATTATAAAGCTGATTGTTTTGTAGTTTTCCAATTTGCTTTAAGTAGATTTTTAATTTATCTGCATCAACACCTAATGTATTAAAGGAAACATCTATAAAGTGTGGAACTGCACCTAAATATGACACAGCATTTGCTGTTGCAATAAAAGTAAGTGAAGGCATTAAAACTTCGTCTTCAGCCTTTACGCCTGCAACCTTTAATGCAATATGCAGTGCGGCTGTACCATTTACAACAGCAACTGCACGCTTAACACCGACAAATTTAGCTAAATCTTCCTCAAAACGATTAACATAAGCTCCCACTGAGGAAACCCAACCTGTTTTTACACAATCCGTCACATATTCAACTTCTTTATCATTGAATGTGGGCTCATGTAAAGGCACAAACTCTTTTCCATAAAACTGCTTTACATTATCTGCAAATTTCAACCATTGAGTATTCATATATTATAAACATCTGCCTTATATTGAGATAAGTTCTTAGGATTTGTAAACCATTCTATTGTTTCTTCAAGACCTCGATGGAAGCCTTCTTTGCCACCATATTGTGGCTCCCACCCAAGTAGTTCCTTCGCCTTTTTATTCTCTGCCCAAAGGCGTTCGACTTCACTTTTTTCAGGACGGAAACGTTGTTCATCTGTTTCGATAGTTAAATCTACACCCATAATATCTGCAATCATTTGTGCCGTTTCACCAATTGAAACCTCATAATTTGACCCAATATTAATGACTTCACCAATCGAATTAGTAGATTCCATTACAGATATAAAACCGTTAACTGTATCTTTCACATAGTTAAAATCACGTGTAGGGCTTATAGCTCCTAGCTTAATATTTGTTTTGCCACTTGCCAGCTGACTTATAATCGTCGGTATAACCGCGCGAGCAGATTGTCGTGGTCCATATGTATTAAACGGACGAATAATAGATACAGGTGTATCAAATGAGCGATAAAATGACAAAGCCATTTGATCAGCTCCTATTTTTGATGCAGAATATGGTGATTGCCCTTGTAATGGATGCTCTTCATCGATTGGTACATATAATGCTGTTCCATATACTTCACTTGTAGAAGTGTGTACCACCTTTTCTACACCTAACTCTTTCGCTGCTTGTACAACATTTAAAGTCCCTGTCACATTCGTATCTATATAAGTTGCTGGAGAATGATAGGAATACGGAATTGCAATTAAAGCTGCTAAATTAAGGACATGAGTACAGCCCTTCATAGCTTCTTTTACACCATATGGATCACGAATATCCCCCGAAAACACATCCAATGATGCTTTAATTTTCGGTGAAGACTGGTCTAACCAGCCCCATGAATTAAATGAATTATAATAAACAAACGCACGAACATCATAACCTTGTCGTACTAATGTTTCTGTTAAATGTGAGCCTATGAAGCCATCTGCTCCGGTTACCAAAATCTTTTTTTGCATCACACTTATCCCTCTTCTTCTAAATAATTATTCATTTTTTTTGCTATTAATTCTGCAAATTCCTCTTCTCTTATCAAAGGAACATTCTTGATTTTGGCTCCTTTTATAGCCGTGTTAAATACTTTCACTTTTGTTTTTTCCATTTTTTGATCATACCAATACCAAAATACTTGGAACATCGCTGTTGTATGAATATTGCTTTCATCATTTGCCTCTATATTTCTTAAAAAAGTATCATTAGAAGCATTTCTCCCTGATGTAGAATCTATTGCATGCGTTTGATTACCCGGGAATCCCAAATCTTGACCAAATAAAACTACAGTATCGTATCCTAAATACTCAAGTAAGCTAAAGGCTGTGGTCCCTACAGATCCCCCTGTTTCAATTAGCGGTGCATTTCGCTTTTCAGCCTCTTCCTCAGCTAATTTATATCCTTGCTGGAAAAGTATATAGCGTTTACTACAATGTAGAGCTACGCTTTTATAGTTTGCAGTACATAAATAATACAACTCACCTTCAAAATTTAAATCTTGAAACTGGAGTATAGTCTCATCATTAGCATCAGATATAATCGCACCTTTTGGTATAATTCCATTTGCCAATAATTTTTTTAATGCCGCCCCTACAACATAAATATCCACTTGATGTTGATACTTTTTTAACCATAGTATTGTATCGTTCAGCGATGGTCCCGCTGCAACTAAACAACCAATTCTACTCTGTTTTTTTACTTGAATGATGTCGTCATCTAAAATAGTATTGTAGTAAAAATTTTCTTCCATTTTACTTGAATCTCTTTTAAGAGAAAGTTGGTTTATTTTTATCACTTCTAAAATTGAAAATAAGGGATGACTTTGACCAATCCCTTTAATCCAGACATTTGGAAGTAAAATCTGAACATTATCATGAAGTTCTTTTTGACTTAAATCATGAACTATATGTACATTTTCCTTTTTCCACCACTGATCACTATTATGAGCTAAAAACAATTCATATTCATGTTTATCAAAATAATATACCGTCACGGGTTTATTTTTACTTTGGCTAATAAGTGCCTTTAAATGATATCCTAAACCCAAACCAATTAATAAGTAACTTTTTGCCTCTGCATTAATCTCGGCATTTATCCAGCGCAAAGCATCTTCTTTTGGTCGGTACTTGCTATAGATAAAGACCCCATTTAACTGTAATGTAGGTTCTTCATTTTTCGCTCGTTCTACTATCCATTGCAATTTATTGTACCGTACCTTTTGCGCGAACTACTTCTTCAAAAAAAGGAGCAATTTCATATTCAAACATATCGGCAACTAATACATAATCTTGCTTTTCTAAACCATCGTTTACCTCTATTAAAAACTCTTGTATTTGCTCAATATTTAATGCTACTTCAGCACCGTTTTTTACTAATAGGTCACATGCTTGCGAAAGCCAAAGTACACCTTCTGAAAAAGCTTTAATCGCTATTAAAGCATCATTTAGTTTGTCCTCACGTAAGTAGTTAGCAATATATATAGCCCCACCTGGTATCTTCTTAACATAGTCATTATAACTTTCGATAAGTTCATTAATCTCCATTTTTACTCCCCCTTAAGCTCTTCCGCTTCTCTAATTGCATCTAGTGTATACTGAATAGATTGTTCAGTAGCCTTGCTTAGTCTGTCATATAACTCTTTATTTTGTTCATAAACACGTTGGTATTTTTGTTCTGGAGTTTCTTCTCCTTGAGCCTCATAATTAGTCATAACATCTAACGTAATAGGATCATTAATACGCTCCATAACTACTTTTTTCATTAGTTTTGCTACCTTAATATCTACATCATCTAACGTTTTTAAAACACTAGGAGCAAATTCTGTAGTTAAAGTATTTTTTTCTAATGCCTGTTGAGCCAACTTTAACTCTAAAATAATATTTTTATAAATTCTTATCTCCTCTCTAGCAGAACTTACATATTTTGCCAAATCTTTTTTGTTCTCGTTTACATTATATAATTTCACTTCACTATTTCGATTTACAAATTGATGACAGAAATGTTCAAACGATTTTTGCTGTATATTCATTATCTTCAATCCACCCTCTGTACAATTAAAAATTGTATTAGGGTCTTCAATCTGCTTCAATATTTCCTCAAAACTTTCTTTCATAGAAAATAACGAATAGTCTGTCATTACTTTATCACCATAGTATCCTTCTATTTCAAATGCTCCTTGAAAAGTTAGAAACGTTGTATCAGCTGCTTTTAAATTCTTATTTCCCTCTGCGTGAGTCTTTCCTTCAGTATAAGCTAAATCCTGTCCTATTAAGGCTATTGGTCCTGTAGATAGATAACGAGCAATACTTAATGCAAAATTTGCTACCGAGCCACCTCCTAAAATATTAGGCAAGTCAATTCCAAGTGTATTGTTCACATGCTCCTTATATTTATTTTCCCTAGTATCTAAAAAAGCATATTGTCTATTTTTAAAATTTTGTTGTATTTTATAATGACTAGTTGAAGCATACATTAGCTCAGCTGACTTAACTTTTAAATCTTTAAAGTGAGAATCATAATTTATTTCAGACCCATCAATTGTTATGATATAATCAGGTTCAATATTGTGTGTTATCAAGGTATTTACAGTTGAACCAGCCGCAATTAATATAACATTTTTTCTAATATTCTTCAGTAAATTCAATTGTTTAGTTAATGACGGTCCTCCAGATGCCACTATTACTGGGCAATTATAATATTTTTCTAATACATTTAAAGATCCATTAGTATATGTTGGTAGCATATTACGAATACTATTTTCCTGCCATGTAACACTCAAATCCCTAACTGTATTATTGTAAACAATGTTTAAATTCTGGAGGTCTTTCACCTTTTTCAAAACATTCACATATAAAGAAGGGAAAATTTTATCATAGTTAGGTGCACAAATTACATTAATCTTTCTACTAAAAAAACGGAGCTTTCCTTCAATTGCTTCTTGTATTGTATCTAAATTATCCCCAAAAACAATATCATATTGTTTAGTATTAAATCTTTCAAAAGTGGTAATAGGTTCAATAAATAATATTTTATCATTACTTATTTCATCTTCTACTAGTGCATTAGCGAGGTATCCACCTCCAAATCCCAAAATAACATTTACGTAATTTTTATTAATCTCTTTCTTTATCAAACTTTCCGCTTCTCGATTAGGATTATATTTACTATGCAATAAATAACCATTCACTTCAAACGTTTCATTGCCGTCTTTTGCAGTTATACTTTTAATATTTAGTAATTCCATATATACATCTATCACCTCATTTTGTATATCGGCATTTTTTGAAAAAAATAAAGAAGGCTCTCTCAATATTCGGAGAGAGCCTTCTAAAGAATTTAAGTCTTATCGTAATAATTGTAGGACACCTTGAGGTTGTTGATTAGCTTGAGCTAACATAGATTGAGCAGCTTGCATTAAGATATTGTTCTTAGTGAAGCCCATCATCTCTTTAGCCATATCTGTATCACGAATACGTGATTCAGCAGCTGTTAAGTTTTCAGAAGTAGCACCTAAGTTGTTGATTGTATGCTCTAAACGGTTTTGTACTGCACCAAGAGCAGAACGTTGTGTAGATACTGTTTCTAAAGCTTTGTTGATAGTCGAGATAGCTCCGTTAGCTGCAGATTGTTTATCAATCTTAACTCCACTTACACCAACACCTTTAGCACCCATATCTTTAATAGT
This sequence comes from Lysinibacillus sp. CTST325, assembly GCF_054665055.1. Classification (NCBI taxonomy): domain Bacteria; kingdom Bacillati; phylum Bacillota; class Bacilli; order Caryophanales; family Bacillaceae; genus Lysinibacillus; species Lysinibacillus sp. CTST325. The sequence continues at coordinate 47,409 of NZ_BAAFHO010000004.1, forward strand.
TAATGTAATATTTTGGCCTTTGTTCGCACCAATATGGAATACTTTCCCTTGGAAGCTACTGTTTAATAATTTTTGAGTATTGAACTCTGTATCAGTTGAAATACGAGTAATCTCAGAAGTTAATGCATCTACTTCTTTTTGAAGTGCACCACGATCTGTAGATACGTTTGTATCGTTCGCAGATTGTACTGCTAATTCACGCATACGTTGTAGGATAGCGTGTGTTTCGTTAAGAGCACCCTCAGCAGTTTGGATTAAAGATACTGAATCTTGAGCGTTTTTAGTCGCCATGTCAAGACCACGAATTTGTCCGCGCATTTTTTCAGAGATTGCTAAACCAGCAGCGTCATCGCCAGCACGGTTGATTTTGTAACCTGAAGATAATTTCTCTAAGTTTTTAGAAGCTTCAGTGTTGTTGAAAGAAAGGTTACGGTGTGTGTTTAAAGCTGAAATGTTGTGTTGAATTCTCATTTGGAATTCCTCCTTGAATGTTTGTTTTGTCATTCCACATCCGTGTGGAATATCGGATTAGGTAGTATGTATGTACTTCCTGCCCCTTACAATTTATATATCGTAATTAGTTGGAAATGTTTAATAGTTTTTTAAAAAATTTTTTTATTTTTTTATGTAATAAAAGATTACTAGTGTTTGTAAAGAAACATAATCTTTATTTTTTCTTTAGTTGTTCTAAGAAGCTTGATGATGCTGTTAAAGCTTCCTTATTCTGTGCTTGTATGGCTTCAAAAACTTCGGAGCGATGTACTTTCACTGTTTTTGGTGCAACAATGCCGATTTTAATTTGCTCGCCATCTACTGCTAATATTTTAATTTCTATTTGATCACCTATCATAATAGATTCATCTTTTTTACGTGAGAGCACTAACATTATTTCGCACTCCCTTCCAATGTCTGCATTGGGTAGCGTAGCGGATATGACTTATTATCTTGGAGGACAATTTGTTTACCTTGTTTTTTATCCATATTAATAATTATAGGTGCTAGCAAATTAATAGTGGAATCCTGCAATGTTCCCTTCATCGTAACAATAGTGTATGTAAGAACCTCTTCCTCTTTTTCGATTTGTAGTTGTTCACGATCCTCATCACTAATGTCAAAGCTATAATCTTTTTTGAAGGCAAATGGATAGGCTATTACAAAGCCAATTTCCATTTCATCAACTGATTGTAGTAATATTAATGGAAGGTTTGCATCAATAGGTAGTAATACGAATTTTTTGTAATCTTCAAAACCTAATAAGCCTTGCTCAAATGTTAGAATATCCTGTTCTATAATTTCGATTTCACCTAAAAATTTAGTAGCTATTTTCATTCTTTCATGCTCCTTTAAATGATAACGTCGATGTTAACATCCGGTCTTTGTACCATTGTACTAGTTACTTTACCAGGTGTGTAGTCGTGAATAGGTTTGTTCACCTTTGCGTCAATAATTGGTTCTCTTCTCTCAAAATTGATGTCTGTAGTACCTGGTGTATAATCGATTTTCACAGAACCTACAGATGGGACAAATTTAATATTAAACGGAGTACGATGAGGACCATGATTCTGTTTTGCGATATTTTGAATAGTCGCACGTCCTTGTCCTTTACCTGCATTCCCCATTAATTGACGTCCCTCTCTTGCTCTACGGGCAATCCCCTCAAGTGCTCCTTGTTTGCCCTCTTCTGCGTAGTTTGAACTTGATTCCAAAGGACTAATCATCCCTATATCTCGTCTAGCTTGGGAAGAGTCGATTTGTAAAACCCCTTTAGTTGTATGAATCTCCAAGATAGCTGCTGGTTGTTCAATAGATTGGGTGGCTCTCGGCTGTTCAATATGCTGCTGAGGCTTGCTAATTTCAAGTTCTATTTTTGCATCGGTTGTTTGAATTTGAATTTGTGGAAGTCGCATTTACAATTCTCCTTTCAAGAAAAGCGTCTGAACATATTGTCCAAACGCTTTTTTATTCAAAATAAAGTTCGCCCCTGCTACTTCGCTTTCGGGGCAGAACCTTAGTAGATTTTATCGGATAAAATCTACTAAGGTTTGCTGAATGATTTTTGCTCCTACGGATAGAGCGGCTTGGTGGATGGATTCTTGTGTGACCATTTCTGTAATCGTCTTCGCATAGTCTGTATCTTCATTTTTAGATAGTTGTTTCGTTACATTAACTTCTTGAAGACTTAGTCGATTTTCCATCATCTCTACACGGTTTTGACGAGCGCCGACATCTGCTCTTAAAGTCAATGTATTTTCATAAATACCATCTAAACCTGGAATTTTATTAGCACCATTGGCTACTTCTAAACCAAGTGCATTGCCAATCTCCGGACCTGTTGCACCACTTTCTAAAAGTGTTGTTACGTGCGTCATAAACCCATCAATATTCTCAAATAAATCAGCACCTGGAGTATTAATATTCATTGAGATACCATCAAAAACGTTGATTTCAATCGCCTTCTGTCCTCCAGTAGTAATATCTGGGTTTTGCGGTCCTGTTTCATCAGTATAAAGCGGTTGATTTGTGTGCGTGCCTGAAAAGATATAGTTTTCGCCCACTTTTGTATTGGCGATATCACGCAATTGCCCCTTAATTTGTTGCATTTCCGCATTGATCTTTTGACGATCATCAGTAGTATTTGTATCATTAGCAGCTTGTACAATAAGCTCCTTTACACGTTTTAATGCTCCGCCTACTTGATCAAGCGCTTCGTCTGTTGTATCTAGCCATGTATTTGCTTCACGTAGATTTCGTTGGTATTGTTGGTTTTTATCAAGATCTATACGATAGCCCATTCCCTTTACCGCTACAACTGGGTCATCGGATGGTCTTGTAATTACACTACCTGAGTCCAACATATTTTGATATTTAGACATTTTACTATAGCTTGTATTTAAATTGCGTAGCATATTACTCGATAGCATTGATTGTGTAACGCGCATAAATTTATCTCCTCTCAGTTAAGTGGCTATTATAGCCCTACTCTCCCCATACCGTTTATGATTTTATCTAATGTTTCATCTACCACTGTAATCATACGTGCATTGGCATTGTATGCTTGCTGGAATGTAATCATATTCGTCATCTCTTCATCTAAGGAAACGGAATTCATTGAATCACGACGCTTAGAAATTTCCAAATGACTTGTTTCAAAGTTAAATGCATGACGCTCAGCTTCCTGTCCCTTTACTGCTAAATCCCCTACTAACGATTTATAATAGTTTTGGAATGTACCTTTCTTTAAGTTATCCTGAGCCTGCGATTGTAGCGCTGCTAACTTACGCATGTTTCCGTTATTACCTTCCTCACCCTTCGTATCAGATACTGCTACCTGCTTCGCATCAGTAATTGCTACGTCAAAATCACGTGCAGTCGTCCCAGAGAAAAAGTTCTGACCTGTACTATCATCTAAACCAAAGCCTTTACTATGAACTTCATTAAATTTTGTTATAAATTCATTTGCTAGATTATCTAAATTAGCAAGCATTTCTGGATAAGTACCTTGTCCACCGCTATGCCCATACGCATCAATTAGTGCACGTAATGTACCTTTACCAGGTTCCATTTGACTGTAATCAATTGATATTCCATTCGCTGGATCTCCTGGTGGCTCGCCAATATTAGCAATTTTAATTTCCTTAAAGTTAGCATAGCTCCCAGTTGCTTGATCATCTACATCACCATCAATGCGCTTATCGTTTGTGTCCATCGTTGCAAGTGCAGCATATTGTCTACCATCCACTAATTTAATAGGAGTACCGTCCGCTGATACATATGTAATCGTCATTGAACCTTCAGCTACATCTTTTGCTAAACCACCTGATTTTTGCAATGAAACAGTTACAGGAATATATTCATTTAACTGATCTACTAATACATCACGTGCATCATATAAATCATTTGGCACATAACCACTCGGCTCAACTTCTTGAATTTGTTTATTAAGGGCTGCAATCTGTTTAAGAATTGAATTCACTTTATCCGTCGAAACACTAATTTCATTCCCGATATTGCCTTGGATTTGTTTTAGCTGTCTATCCATATAATTAAAGGAATCAGCAATTGCCTTTCCTTTAGAAATTAATACCTGACGTGCAGCTGTATCTTTTGGATTGTCAATAACATCCTCCATAGACTTCCAAAAATCTGTAAATGATTGGTTAATACCAAACTGTGAAGGCTCTGACATGATATCTTCCATCTGCGAAATCGATTTTGCCGTTGAATCCCAATAACCTAACTTATTCGTTTCTTGACGATATTGTCGATCGGTAAATTGATCGCGGATGCGTTGAATCGAGCTTACTTCTACCCCTGTTCCAAGATGTCCTGGATAGACAGGCTGATTTAAGCCTGGACTTGGAAAACCAGGAGTTGCTTGCATATTTGCTCGTTGACGAGTGTAACCTAATGTATTTGCATTGGAAATATTATGTCCAGTTGTGTATAAAGCTGTTTGTTGTGTAAATAAACCGCGTTTACTTGCTTCTAAGCCCATAAATGTTGAGCGCATTCTTTTTCCTCCCTTAGTAACTGTTTTTCAGTCATCGATTTCATAAAAACTATGCTTGAGAATCGAAATATGATTTTTTTGCCACTGTATTTGTGCCACGAACCTCATTGCCAGAATAGTTGATTTGCTCAGGACGAGGTTGTAAAGCGTCCAATGTAAAGTTGACAAATTGTAGTGATTGGAACACTAGCTTTTGATTTAAATCGTTTTGCTTTTTTAAGTCGTTGATGATTTGCAATAATCGATTGCGCACTGCTGAGAGCGTTTCTTTTTCAGTCTGTTGTTCAGCAGCCTCGATGACATCAGCCACAGTTGCTTTGTCAGTTGAAGCAAATCCTTTTGCTTCAAGGTAGTCCGTTACCTGTTTCTGACGCTGTTGCTCGAGCTTATCGATGGCCGCTACATGCGCTTGCTCATCCTTGAGCATTTGGTCCAGTGCTTCGATATTCCCAGCTGTAATGATTTCAGTTTTTTTAATGGCTAGTTCAAGTAAGCTTTTATGCATTCTTTCTAGCATTGTTAATGTAGAACAGATCGCTTCTGTAGACATTTTGCTAAGCACCCTTTCTGATATTCCTTAGAAACGATAATATTTCAGCATATCTTCTGCAACTTTGCGAGCGTCCACTTTGTATTCACCAGAAGCGATATCTTTTTTTAGTTGTTGTACGCGTTCTGCACGCTCTGTGCTGTATGTTGAAACTCCTTGCATTTCCTGTGCAGTCTTAGAAATTTCGATTTTATCTGCGAAGGATGCTTTGTTAGTGCTTGATTTTACATTGCGCACCTGATTTTTATAGGCGTTCACCGCATTAATCCCATAAGATGTAATTTTCATTTAATAACCCCCTATCTAAAAAGCTTATCTTCCTATTATTTCGGATTGTCTCACATAATGTTAAGTTTTCAAATATAAAAAAGTGTGCTAATTTTGTTTAAAATTAACACACTTTAGGCCTGCAAATGTTTTTTGTGCGAAAGCGCAGTGCTAACGTAGCGGCAGCAACAGATGTTGCGCGCTTCGCTTTCACACAGATACATTGCCACAGGACGTGGCGTTCTTAGACTGAGTTCCTCTATTTCAGCGGGTGTTTGGACACTCGCTGAAAGAAGTTAACGTTTTCGTTCTGCGTGATATGTTACACGATCACGTTCTGCCACACTGTCTCGGAACTCCTTCGCCGCTTCAAATGTACGTAGCTCCGACTTTAATTCATCCTGACATTTTGTACATAGCTTACCTTTTGTCGTTAGATGACCACAGTTATCACATGGATAGCCAAGATTAGGGAACATGGCAGTCTGTAAGCGCCCCTTGCGTACCCATTTATACAATAACTCCTCTTCAGCTCCAGTTGCTTCAACAATACGTTCTACTGTCGCAGCACGGTTTTCACGTTTACGTAAAAAGCGATAAACGATTTGATATAGGTCCTCTTCAGATTGGGCGCACTTATGACATACTTCTCTGACCCCTATATAATTAAAAAACTCATTACATTTCGGACAATTACGAACCTCTGCCATCTACTCTTCCTCCTCTTACATATAACTGCTAGATACGAATCTTATTTACTCGTAATCTATTATACACAATGCATTAGCATTTTCATCCATTAATTAGTGTGAAGCTTTTGACATTTCTAGCACCAGCATTCATTAAAATTTCGGTGGCATGCTGCAAAGTAGTTCCTGTCGTTTTTATATCGTCAAAAAGAAGATATTCTTTATGCTCTACATGTGCTCCTGCCATCAGACGGAAAAGGGGAGCTGCTTGGATTCGTTGCTCTCTATTTTTGGAGCTTTGCGTTTCTGCCGTTGTCTTTTCTAAAAGTTGTATAAAAGGAATAGTAGCAGCCTTTAATAGCTCCTCCGTATGCGAAAAGGTACGCTCCCTTTGTTTAGTGGGATGCATTGGAATCGGTATAATGGTTGCTTTTTCATGTTTGAATCGTGCATGTAGCTCCTGCCGAAATACTTTAGCAAGTGCGACATCCTGAAGAAATTTATATTGATGCAAATAATCTTTCATCGCATCGTTATATTGGTAAAGTGCTGTTGCTGTTAAAGAATATTCAAATCGAACCGAGCATCTATCACAGATGGTTGATTGAAATTGTTTAGTTAAAAGTATTTTCCATGAAATTGCAGATGGCAAAGGCTGTGAGCATAATAAGCAAAGTGTTTCAATTTTATTCATTGTGAAAATCCTTTCTTATTATAATAAAGAATTTTGGTACGTGCATCATCCATTTCAATCGTAATACCATGATGAAAAAATACAACGTCTCCATCTGCAAAATCAGCATTTCGTCCAACTCGCCCAGCTATTTGTATAAGTGCACTTGAAGTAAAAATTGTTGATTCTGCCCCAATCACTGCGACCTGCACATTCTTTATCGTAATTCCTCTTTCTAAAATGGTCGTTGTCAGTAAACCCGGAATTTCTTCATGGCGTAGTTTAAGCACTTTTTCATTACAATCAGGGTCTTCCGCATGCACCGCCATGATGCTTCCATCTAATAACTGAAAAAGGGGCGTAGCTATTTTCATTAACTCTACTGTCGGGAAAAATAATAGAAAAGGCTCTTTGCGTGCAAGGCGCTTCTCTGTCCATTGCTTTAGCTTTCGTGGGATTTTTCTCCGTTTTAAGCTTTTTTCATAGTTCCATAGGGAATGAAATCGAGGGACCGGTAATGGACGATTATGAAAGCGCTTCGGGATAAATGAATAGCTTTCATTTTGATACTGAGTCAGTAATTTATGTGAAGGTGTTGCTGTGACCAACAATATTGGTGCATTTTCTGTTTTTGCCTTTTGCACAGCGCTTTGTAAGGTTGCATCAAATGTATAGGGAAATGCATCAGCTTCATCAACAATCATGACATCAAACGCTCGTTCAAAACGATACAGCTGATGAGTTGTAGCCAACACAAGCTGTGCATAACCCTCCTGCTTCGGCGATCCACCATATAGTGCATGGATTATCGTTTGCGGGAAAACTGTTTGAAAGCGTGGATATAACTCTAGCACTACATCTGTACGAGGCGTAGCGATACATACCCGTAAGCCTTGCTCTAACGCATAATGTACAGTCGGAAAAAGAAGCTCTGTTTTTCCTGCTCCACATACTGCATGAATAAGGTGGGAACGTTGTGCTTTAACACTTACTAGCATTTCATTTGCCGCCTGCTGTTGAAGCACTGTAAATTGCCCCGCCCATTTGAGTGTATGCTTTCTTGATTTAATTGCGCGAGGGCCTGTCCAAATCATCAATTGCGTACAGCTACTCACTCTGCCCATATTCAGACAATGTCTACAATATACACATTGCTGCTGGCACTTTGAACAATCAAACGTTGTAAATTGCTGCGGATTATCATTATGGCAACGATTGCATTTTAGATGTGGCTCTTTTTGAATCCCTTCTATTACATAGAAATATTTGTGATTAATTGATCTCTCGATATCTTTCTTTGAAAATGGGGTATGCTCCTTTAACCAAATACGTCCTTCATGAAAATCTCGTAATACAGGTGACAACAACCAGCCTTTGTATTTCATTGCTTTGCTCCTTTCAAGTGATTGATTTTTTCAGCGATTCTAGAAAGTTTAGCGGCGATATTCATGGGTTTACCGGCGATCTCTCCGCTTCACCCGGCAAAACGGTATTCCCCAAAATAAAAAACAGCCTCTACAAATTTGCTGTAGAGACTGTCTCACTTAGTATTATTTTTTTGTCCAGCCTAGCCCCATTGCGCCTTCACCTAAGTGTGTGCCAATGACAGGGCCGAAATAGCTTAATTTAAAGTTAACGCTCGGGTAGGTTGCTGCTAGATGCGCTAGCCATTCTTCTGCTTCAGCCTGACAATTGGCGTGAATCACGACAGCTTCCAGTGCTTCATACTTTTGAACATCCTCCGCTAGTAGTTCCTCCGCACGCTTTAATGCTTTTTTACGCGTACGAATTTTTTCAAAAGGTACAATAACCTTGTCCACAAAATGCAGTACTGGCTTTACTTGTAATAAGCCGCCAATTAATGCTGCTGCTGAAGACAAACGTCCCCCACGTTGTAAGTGCGCTAAGTCATCTACAATGAAGTAAGCACGAATTGATTGCTTCATGTCCACCAATGTAGCGAGAATTTCTTTTGCAGAAGAGCCCTGAGCCGCCATTTCAGCTGCTCGTAGAGCGTAAAAACCCTGTACCGCACAGGATATTTCACTATCAAAAGTGTATACATCAATGTCTTCCACCATTTCGCCTGCTTGAATTGCACCTTGATAGGTTCCACTGATTCCACTTGATAAATGAATAGATATTACTTCATCATACTCTTTTGCCAGCTCTTCAAAGAGAGAGGCAAATTCTCCAATTGGGGGCTGCGTTGTTTTTGGGAATTCTTTTGCCCCACGTACTTTATCATAAAATTCAGATGCTGTGATATCTACTTCTTCTGCAAATAGTTGCCCTGAGATATTTACACTTAACGGAATCATATGAATGTTTAAGCGTCCTCGTTCCTCAGCCGGAATATATGCAGTACTATCTGTTACGATTGCTGTCCTCATCCATGTCCACTCTCCTATTCTACTTAGTTTACAATCAATTGCGCCTCGACGCAATTGTTGCTGTCGCTTTGCTTTCGCTACAGAAAACATTTGTTGCTGTCGCTTCGCTTTCGCTACAGATAAATTGCCACGGGACGTGGCGTTCTTAGACTGAGCTCCTCTATTTCAGTAGGTACCTACTGAATGAAGAAAAAAAGAAATGAATATGAAATGAATTACGCCATTGCGTAAACCCGTCCGAATGTTGAATAGTGGTAAGTACACTTCCTTCTTTCAACATTCTAGACATCTGCTAAATTGTTAAACTTAGCTTCCATTTCACATTCATTTTCTATGTATACAGATTGATCTTCATTCAATTCCTTCTATTAAATAAATAAAGGCTCATCACTATAACTTGGGGTTGATTTCCGTTCCAGCTAGGCAAGTCCAACGTTGGGCGTCATGCTTTTTGCCTTCGTTCCTTTATCTAGCTCGCTCTTGACGCTAATCTCAGAAAATCACCCAACCTCAACTCTTAGTGATGAGCCCGAATGAAGATATCCTCATTTTATTTGCCAGTAGTTGATTTCGTTTCATCTCCAGTATAGAAGACGCTAGTGACCTTCCAGAGTCCATCTTCTTTGACGAATACTGTAACTTGTTGCCCTACACTTTCATGCTTTACATTTGTTGTAGTTTGTACAAAATGCGATGTTAAATTTGAATAGACCTGTGCTTCATTTTCGCTATATTTTATAATCGTAGTATCTTTAGCATCTCGTTTAACGTCTGACTGTTTAAATACTTCTATAATGTAGTTCTTTTCTCCTTCATAATTGAAACCTTTTGGATTCTTTGAGAGTGTTTGCATATAACGATCAATTTCTTTTGAATTGAAAGCTGCAATATATTCATTAAAGGCTGCTAATATCGCTTTGTTTTCTTCAGCAGGGATATTTTCTGCCTTTGTTATTTTCCCACCATTCATTTCATACCCGACGGTTCCATCATCAATGATTTTTTGTCTTTCTTCTGCACTCATTTCATCATCTTTTTTATTACCACAGGCAGTTAACATTAATGTAGTTAACATTAATAAGGTAAAAACTGCTAGAAAACTTTTCTTTAACATCAAAAAACCTCCCGCGCATATTGTAGCATATAAATCCCGTTGTAGGAATTTTGTTGTGCATTTTCAACATTTAGGTGTTACATCTTCCTTATGACGCCCATGGTTTCAAAATGTTGCACTATTTAAGTGATCTCTATGTATAAATTGTTACACTTTGTCACACACAGGGATGGGACGGATTGAATAGGTATGAAGCTATGATTCCGCAAATTGCTGCAGTTTACACTAAAAAAACTGCTTTAAAAACTACTAAATAATTTAGTAGCCTTTAAAAACAGCTTTAAATTCAATGTGCTATTAGCGTACTTCAACCCATCCATTTTTAATGGCTGTAACAACAGCTTGTGTACGGTCGTTTACATTCATTTTTTGTAAAATGCTTGAAACGTGGTTTTTAACTGTTTTTTCAGAAATGAACAGTGTCTCACCAATTGTACGGTTAGATTGTCCATCTGTTAATAATTGTAATACTTCACATTCACGTTTTGTTAGTAAATGGAATGGACGACGAATTTCTGTTTGATGGAAGTTACCTTTATTTTCATGCTCAGAAAGACGACGGAATTCCGCTACTAAATTTTTAGTTACTTTTGGATGTAGGTAAGATCCTCCATTCGCGACTACTTTAATAGCTTCAACAATTTCGTCAGCATCCATCTCTTTTAGCATATAGCCAAGTGAGCCAGATTTTAGCGCGTGTGTTACGTATGTTTCATCATCATGAATGGATAACATAATAACCTTCGCATCTGGGAATTCACTAATTAATTCTGCCGTTGCCTCTACTCCATTTTTCCCCGGCATATTAATATCCATTAGTACAACATCTGGTTGATTTTCAGCATATAAAGAAACCACATCTGTACCATCGTCACCTTCTGCTACTACGTCAAATGTATCTTCAAAATCTAAAATACGTTTTACTCCTTCGCGGAATAGCTGGTGATCGTCTACAATAATAATCTTCGTCATTTGTCTTTACCCCCTAAATTTCTCCAACAATCGTTTCACTTACTTTTAACGGAATTTTAAATAAAACCGTCGTACCCCGATTTATCTCACTTTTAATCGAGATTGTCCCATCCAAAATTTCGATACGTTCTTTCATACCTAAAATCCCAAAGGAATGGTCTTTAACTTCCTGAACATCGAAACCTATGCCATCGTCCTTTACAACGATATTTACGGCATTTTTTAACCATTCCAGTTTCACCCAAATATCCTTGCATTTCCCGTGCTTCATAGAATTTGTTACACATTCTTGTACTAATCGGAAAATAGATACTTCATAGTTTGAAGGTATACGCTTTTCAGTGCTTCTCGATTGGAAATGAACTTCAACACCAGGATTATATTCAGTCACTGTCGATAAGTATTTTTTTAATGTCGGAACAATTCCCAAATCATCAAGTGCCATTGGTCTTAAATCATAGATTATACGTCGCACCTCTGATAATGCATTACGCACCGTTTTCTTTAAATCAACTATTTCAGCCAAAGCATATTCAATGCCCTTTTCACGATACGTTCTGTCTATTAAATCAGTGCGCATTAGTACATTTGCTAGCATTTGAGCAGGTCCATCATGAATTTCCCTAGATAGACGTTTGCGCTCTTCTTCTTGTGCTGCAATAATACGTATACCAAAATCTTGCTTCATTTTTGCTTGTTCAAGTGCTAAACCAACATTTTTTAAATCTGAAGTTAAGTAATTCAAAACGACATTTACTTGATTGACAATATGGTCAGCACGTTCAATCGTATCGAGTAATGCTCTTAATCTTCTCTCTAAATCATCTCTTTTATCCCGTAGCTGCTTTTCTTGTGTTCTAATAACAGAGAGCTTCACTTGAAAATCATGTGCAGTTTCATATGCTTCTCTAACTTGTTCTTCGGTATAATTATCAAAAGCTTTACTCACTAACACAAGTCTTTGCTTTGCAAGCTGTGTACTTTTTTCTAAAGCATCGCCTTCATCAATAACAATTGAAACTTGTTTTCGAACAATTTCTAGCTCTATTTTCATATCTTCAAAACTTCTTCGGCTTTGTTCGCTTATAATAAAGATATCATCTTTTGAGCTCATGATTGTTGCTAACATTCGATTAAATATGTCATCAAGCGACTTTAAATCGAAGGTATCATTTGAAAACATAGTATACTCCCCAGTCTAATGTCTTATGATTACTTACTATTTCAATAGACCAATTGCATAGTCTATACCTATTATAGCATTCCCATGTTAAAATTTAATGCTTTTTCTTTATGAAAATTATAGAATAGAACTCTACTTTAAAGGAGATTGATACGGATGAGAGAAAACTATTTAACTGTAAAAGGATACGGAGAAAGTGAAATTGTTATTTCAAAATCTCGCTTCCTTACTTATATAGAACGTGCAGAAACGGAAGAGGATGCAATTTCTTTTATTGAACGTATAAAAAAAATGCATCATAATGCAACACATAATTGTTCAGCCTATATTATTGGAGAGCATGATCATATTCAAAAAGCAAACGATGACGGGGAACCTAGTGGTACGGCTGGCGTCCCTATGTTAGAAGTGCTAAAAAAACAAGGATTAAAGGATACGGTCGTTGTCGTCACACGCTACTTTGGTGGCATTAAGCTTGGTGGTGGCGGTCTTATTCGTGCGTACGGAAAAGCGACAACAGAAGGATTACTTGCTGCCCAAGTAGTGGAACGCAAGCTTCACCATTTTATGAACATTTCCATTGATTATACATGGCTAGGTAAAGTAGAAAATGAAATTCGAGGTTCTTCCTATACTTTAGAAGAAATCCGCTATTTAGAAGGCGTCGAAATTATTGTATCCGTATTAAAAGAGGAAGAAGAACAGTTCCAAAACTGGGTAACAGAAATGACAAACGGACAAGCAAACATCACTTTTGAGAATGCTCAATTTATTGAATTTGTTGTGAAATAAATAGTTTTAATTGTCGAAAGCCAAATATCCATAGTATAATTTTAATATTGAGCTATTTTATCATTTACACATATTCTAAAAGTACTTGAATAAGTTTAGTTTCATCGCGTTATTATTCCCAAAATTTAGAGGAGAATATAAAAAATATGAACAATAGAATTAAAAAGAAAAGCAAAAAGAGGTCTTCTAAAGCTTCCCTAATTATAAAAGTTTCCCTTCTTCTTGTTGCTAGTTTACTAATTTGCGCGACTGCTTATGGTGTTTATATCGCGAAGCAAGCAGAGCATGCAGCTGACTCAGCACATGAGGAATTAAAAGGTCGAGACATTTCTGCACTTCGTAATGAGAAGGTAGAACCAGTACACGATAATGTTTCAATCCTATTTGTCGGTGTTGATGATAGTGAAAATCGCGGGCAAGGCTCTGAGCACTCACGTTCGGACGCATTAATCCTAGCAACATTAAATAATAAAACAAAAACAATTAAAATGTTGAGTATCCCTCGAGATTCATATGTATACATTCCTTCTGTACAACATAAGGATAAAATTACTCATGCACATGCCTATGGTGGAACAATTTCAACAATTGATACAGTAGAAAAACTTTTAGATGTGCCGATTGACTATTATGTTCGTATGAACTTTAATGCGTTTATTGACGTTGTTGATGCATTAGGTGGAATTGAAGCTGATGTACCGTACAAGTTACACGAAAAAGACGAATTCGATCGCAATGCCATCAACTTAGAGCCTGGTTTACAGCATTTAAACGGAAGTCAAGCACTTGCACTCGCAAGAACACGTAAGCAAGACAGTGATATTGAACGCGGCAAACGTCAACAAGAGATTTTAACAGCGATCATCAATAAAGTTTCTTCTGTAGGATCCATTACAAAATACGATGATGTCATTAAAGCACTTGGTGATAACATGAAGACAAATATGACATTTAAGGAAATGAAGTCATTCCTATCTTATTTATCACAAGGGATGCCACGTATTGATTCTTTAACATTAGATGGTACAGATGATATGTCTACTGGTGTTTACTACTATAAATTAAATCAAGATTCAGTTGATGAAGTATCACAAACGCTAAATAACCATCTTGACACTAATAAAGCATCTAGTAGCTTAACGAATAAAAATACTGATAAAGATAACGCTGCTGGCGAAGATTCAACAGATAAAGATAGCACTCAGTAACTATAAAAGCCTTTCCACTTTCATTAAATTTGTGGAAAGGCTTTTTGTATGGCATGATTTCGTGATGTTAAAACTCTATACAAAGTTTTTCAACCCTGACTTTAATTTTGTCAAATTGTCCAGCTTATATTGGGATTCGTCGCTAAAAGTATGAGTTGCGCCGCTAACCAAGCAAAGAACGCCGCTAAAACCCGAAATCCCGCCGTTAATTAAGTAAGGAACACACACTGCCGTTTTTCTCTTTACCCGAGCAGTTCTCTGGTCCACCTGAACACTTTCCCACTCTATCTGAGTTTTTTTTTCGCATAGACTCGAATTTCTTTCTGTCTCATAAAGTAAAAAAGCAACCATCCATAAAATGGGTGGTTGCTTGAATGTTTTATTTATTAAATATCCGCACAAAATTCAATAGTGGTTTATAGTTTTTACCCGCGAGTCCGATGACTTCAACCAAAATTTCAATTGCAGTTAAAATGACAGCTACGAGTAAAATGGCACCCCATACCTTTGCCATTGAGAAAATGATGGCTGCTAAACCAAACATGATGGCAATCCCATAAATAATGAGTACTGTTTGACGATGTGTGAAGCCCATATCTAGTAAACGGTGATGTAAGTGTGATTTATCTGGATCAGACCATTTTTTCTTCATACGCACGCGACGAACAATCGCGAAGAATGTATCAGAAATTGGCACACCTAGTATAATAACCGGGATAATTAATGTTACGACCGTTACATTTTTAAATCCAAGCAATGCGAGCACTGATATCATAAAGCCAAGGAATAAGGCTCCTGTATCTCCCATGAAGATTTTCGCTGGGTGGAAATTGTAAAATAAAAATCCAAATGTTGCTGCTGCTAAAATGGCTGCGATTGCTAAAACGAACATATTGCCCATAATAAATGCCATAACGGCTAAAGTAATAAGAGCAATCGTTGAAACACCTGCTGCTAGACCATCTAAGCCATCGATTAAATTAATGGCATTTGTAATACCAACAATCCAAAGAATTGTTAAAGGGATACTTAGTAATCCAAAATTTAATTCACCTACAAATGGTAAATTAATCATATCAATTTGAATGCCACCTACAAAAATAACGATAAGTGCCGCAACAAGCTGACCAATTAATTTTGCTTTTGCGGAAATTTCACGCATATCGTCTATGACACCTGTTGCTACGATAATACAAGCTCCAATTATAATTGCCAGTAAAAAATCGCTGCCATTTTCATTGTATATCAAAATCGGCTGGAATATAGCCACAGCTATTAAAAACGCAAGGAAAATCGCCAATCCCCCAAGTCTTGGCATAATTCGTGCATGTACTTTTCGATAGTTTGGTGCATCGACAGCACCTATTCTGAATGCTAATCGTTTAACTAGTGGAGTTAACAATATTGAAGCAACAAATGCTGCTATTAAAGACACGTAAAGCATGTCTCTCCTCCTCAAAAAAATAATCTACATTTAAATTCTAATTGATTATAGCACGAACAGACGCCGAAATATACTTTTTCTATTTATTTTCCACCATTTCACAAATATTATTCTTCTTTTTCAAATTGGAAGAATGCTGCATGTCAAATGTAGTCATCATTCGTAAAATTTGATAAAATAATGTAGTGTCTAGCATTTAGACAACTTAAAAGGAGCGTAAATTTCATGTTCTCAATTTTTAAACGCAACAATGAGCAAACTAGTGCTCGTCAATTAAAACGCTACTATAAAATAGTAGATCAAATTAATAGTCTAGAAGAAAAATATGTTAATAAGTCAGATGAAGAATTAAAAGAAATGACTTTTATTTTCAAGGATCGTTTAGAACAAGGTGAACCAATTACATCGATCATCCCAGACGCATTTGCTGTTGTACGCGAAGCCTCAAAACGTGTATTAGGTATGCGTCATTTTGATGTACAGCTTATCGGTGGTCTTGTTTTAACTGAAGGCAATATTGCAGAAATGCCTACAGGTGAAGGTAAAACGCTTGTCGCTTCTCTTCCTTCGTATGTACGCGCATTAGAAGGTAAAGGTGTTCACGTTATTACTGTTAATGACTATCTTGCTAAGCGTGACTACGAGCTTGTCGGTCAAATCCATCGTTTCCTTGGTTTAACAGTTGGTTTAAATATACCGATGATGGAGCCAGATGCCAAAAAAGAAGCCTATAACGCAGATATTACATACGGTGTAGGTACTGAGTTTGGATTTGATTACTTACGCGACAACATGGCTCATAGTTTGGCTGATAAAGTACAGCGTCCTTATCACTTTGCCATTATCGATGAAGTCGATAGTGTACTTATAGATGAGGCAAAAACACCACTTATTATCGCTGGGAAAATGGCTGCGAATGATGAACTACATCGCATTGCCTCTATGCTAGCTAAACGTTTTAAAGAAGAAGAAGATTATGATTTTGATGATGAAACAAAAGCTACTTCTTTAACAGATAAAGGCATTGAAAAGGTTGAGGCTGCCTTCAATGTTGATAATCTATATGATCTTGAACACCAAACACTTTACCATTACGTGATCCAAGCAGTGCGTGCACACGTAATGTTCAAGCGTGATGTTGATTACATCGTAAAAGATGACAAAATCGAGCTTGTTGATATGTTCACAGGTCGTATTTTAGAAGGTCGCTCGCTATCTGATGGCTTACATCAAGCAATTGAAGCAAAAGAAGGCGTAACGATTACTGAAGAAAATAAATCACAGGCACAGGTAACAATTCAAAACTATTTCCGTATGTATCCGAAACTTTCTGGGATGACGGGTACGGCGAAAACTCAGGAAAAAGAAATCCGTGAAGTATACGGCATGGAAGTTATTCAAATTCCAACAAACCGTCCACGTCAACGTGTCGATCAGCCTGATATTATTTTCAACAAACAAGAAGATAAATATAAATTCGTAGCAGCTGAAGCTAAACGTCGTCACGACAAGGGACAACCTGTTTTAATTGGGACAACGTCAATACTGCAATCCGAAACAGTGGCCGACTACTTAAAGAAAGCAGGCTTAAAATTCCAATTGCTGAACGCTAAAACAGTTGAGCAAGAGGTTGAGCTGATTTCACAAGCTGGTCAGAAAGGTCGTGTTACTGTAGCAACAAATATGGCCGGTCGCGGTACAGATATTGTACTAGATGAAGCAGTTCACCAGCTTGGAGGCTTATATGTTATCGGTACCGAAAAGCATGAAAGCCGCCGTGTAGATAATCAGTTGCGTGGTCGTTCAGGTCGCCAAGGTGACGTAGGTGAAAGCCGCTTCATTCTCTCTATTGAAGATGATATGTTCCGCCGTTATGCAAAAGAAGAGGTTGAAAAATTCTCAGAAAAAATGATTGTCGATGAAAACGGCATTATCCAAAATAAAGAGGTTCAAGAACTTATTAACCGTACTCAACGTATTGTTGAAGGCTCTCAACACGGTATGCGTGAATACAACCTAAAATTAGATGATGTTATAAATGACCAGCGTACAGTTATTTACGGTCTACGTGATAAAATTTTAGCTGGTGAAGATTTAATGGGTGAGCTGAAAAAAATGCTAAGTGAAACGGTTGATTTTGCTGTTCGCGAAGCTGCTTCAGATGAACTCCCTTCAGTTGAATGGGATTACGATCAAATGGAAAGCTCTCTCAATTCACTATTTATTACTCCTGTCACAATAGATCGTGAAGTGGGTAAAGTAAAACAAATTTTAGCTGATATTCAACCTTCTGAACAAGAGTTGCTTGATCGCATGGAAAAATTTGCTGATAACGCAGAAGTAATGACTATTATTCCGAATGTGATGCTAAGCTACATAGACAGTGGCTGGGTAAAGCATTTAGAAAACATGGCACACTTAAAAGAAGGAATCGGCTTACGCCATTACCAACAAGAAGACCCGATGCGAATTTACCAACGTGAAGGACTTGAATTATTCGGAAGGAATTTCCAAGAATTACGTCGTTCTATAATTATTGAAATTACAGGCTTCATGAAAATGATTGAAGCACAAATGGAGGTACAATAATGGGCTTATTCTCATTCTTTAAAAAATCAGACAAACTAGGGCAAGAAAATACAATCGATTCTAAGGATTTACTTCAAAACATCAAAGTGGAAAATTCAGGAAACAACCAAGATGTTGTGACAAAATTATCTTACCATCCAGATTGGGAAGTGCCTCAAGAGCAAAAATATATATTTAATTTCCTTGCTAATGAGCTAGAACCATTGAAGCCAAATCAATTATCACTTTCTTCTATTAGTATAGAAGAAGACATGCGCTCTAAAAAATGGCAAGTACGTGCATTTTTCCGCTCATCATTATCTCAAGCAATTGAGCTTGGTGAAATTGAGCTGTTTATTATGGATAAAAATGACGAGCTTGTAGCATCTAAAAAATTCGACTTTGCAGCACTTGGCACAATTCCAGCAGAAAGTGCTCGTCCATGGGTATTTGAATTTGAAAAATCAACGATAAAAGTCGATGAAGTACCAGAAGATGGCTGGAAAATCGCATTCAACCTTGTTTCCCTTCGCGGTCACCAATTAGAATTAGACCCATCTTGGGAAAAACAACTACCTGAAGCACAAAAAGAGGAACTTGCAAAAATCGTAAAAACTTTACCTAAGTTAGGTGAAACAGAAGTTAACTTCACCGGCCTACAAGCAAAACTTGCTGATAACGGTAATTTAAATGTGTCTATCTTCATTCGTAACGGACATAATAAAGCTATCAACCTAGAACAATTACCACTAGAAATTATTGACGCAACAGGCAAACAAATTGCTAAAGGTTCATTTAAAATGGATCCAATATTAACTGTACAACCAGACTCAACAAAGCCATGGACATTTATCTTCCCTGCAGACCTTGTTGACGCGAAAGATGCCGACCTTTCTCGTTGGACAGCACGCGTAACGCAATAAAGTGTTTAAAACCCTTCTTTTTCTAGAAAGAAGGGTTTTTTTTGTTTGTTTATCAGCGATGGTTGATGTTTTATCAGCGATTTCGGCTCTTCTATCAGCGATGTTCGGTGGTCTATCAGTGATTTTGGCTCTTTTATCAGCGATGTTCCGTGGTTTATCAGCGATTCTGGCTCTTTTATCAGCGGTGGTCGATGTTCTATCAGCGATTCTGACACTTCTATCAGCGATGGTCGATGTTCTATCAGCGATCCTAGCACTTTTATCAGCGATGGTCGATGGTCTATCAGCGATCCTGGCTCTTTTATCAGCGATGTTCAGTGTTCTATCAGCGATCCTGGCTCTTTTATCAGCGATGTTCAGTGTTCTATCAGCGATTTCGGCTCTTTTATCAGCGATGTTCAGTGGTTTATCAGCGATTATGTCACTTTTATCAGCGATGTTCCGTGGTTTATCAGCGATGTCCAACCTTTTATCAGTAAATGCTCACTTTCAATCCTGCTCTTTTATCTAACTCCATAAAAAAAGCGATTTTTGCGTATTTGCAAAATCGCTTTTACTTTATTTGATAGCGTCGAATCGTTTATAAGCTACTAATCTTGTAGACCAGTAAGAGTATGTAACGTCCGAAATTTCAACACCGTCTGACCCTGCATGGATAAATTTATTGTTACCTATATAAATACCCATATGAGATATTCCATCTTTATAGGTATTTTGGAAAAATACTAAATCTCCCGCTATCGGATTTTTAACTTGTGTTGTATTACCGTTGAAATATCCTTCGCTACTGTCTCTTACGATTTTTAAACCACCTTGATTAAAGGCGTAGTAAATAAGGCCACTGCAATCTAGGCCTTCAGGTGTGTTGCCACCATAAAGATATGGTGTTCCTACTAATGAATTAGCTACGTCTACTGTTTTCTTATTAATAGCTTGTCCATTAGCTGTAGGATCTTTAGTTGTTTCTGTTGATGTTCCCGCACCTGAAGATCCGTTATTATGTACTGTATCACTCTCGGGTATTGAAGCTACTGAAGATAATTTTAACACCTGTCCAACGTAAATTGTGTCTGTCGTAAGTCCATTCCAGTCTTTAATGTCCTTTACTGCCACATTATATTGCTTAGCGATTTTGGATAATGAATCGCCTTTCACTACTGTATGCGAAACAGCTGTTGGCTTTGATGGTGTTGTCGGCTTTGTTGTTGATGGATTTGTCGTTGATGGATTTGAAGGTTTTACCACATCATTAGTAGCTTGTTTTGTAACTTCAAGCTTTTGCGCGACATAAATCAGATCATTTTTTAAATTGTTCCAGCTTTTTATGTCTTGTACTGTTACTTTATTGTTTTGAGCGATTTTAGTTAAAGTATCGCCTTTTTGCACGGTATATGTAGCTGCCTCTGCGGTCTGCAATGCTAAAAATGAAGTAGCAATAGTGCTTAAAGCAAGAATTCTTAATTTTTTTGTCTTTTTCATATCAATTTGCCTCCGTTCATGCTAAAATATTTCCTTGTGTGTCTATCATACTAGATATTTTAAAAATCAGATATCGGAAAAACTGACTATTTTTCAAACAATTTATGAAAATTACTGATTCCGACAGATTCTTACAAATTGTCATAGAATATTAATTGCAAGATTAGTATTCATATGATAACATACACTTCTGTATTTAAAATTTTTAGAAAGTTTTATCTTTTCAATCTTAAAGGAGTTTTAATTTTTATGAAAAACATTTTGCTTTTCATCAAGGAAAATTTGGCAGTAGGTTTACTATTATTCGCCTTATTTTTAGGTGCTGGAAATATTATCTTCCCCCCATTATTAGGTCAACAAGCTGGTGAGCATATAACGACTGCAATGATTGGTTTCTTAATAACAGGTGTAGGATTACCACTTTTAGCAATCGTTGCTATTGCGAAAGCGGGTGGCGATTTACAAATACTTGCTAATCGTGTCGGCCCTACCTTTGGTGTTATTTTTACATCAATCGTTTATTTAGCGATTGGACCATTTTTTGCAGTACCACGTACAGGTTCTGTATCCTATGAAATTGCGATCGCCCCATTTCTCTCAGAGGCAGCAACTGATCATTGGGCACCACTTTTCATTACTTCTGTAATATTTTTTACCTTTATACTATTCTTAGCTATCAACCCTTCAAAGCTAGTCGATCGCGTTGGGAAAATTTTAACGCCTGCTCTATTAGCCGTTATTTTACTACTAGCGATTAAAAGCTTTATTTCCCCAATGGGTGAACCAGGGTCAGCTATAGGAAAATACACTAAGTCCCCGTTGACTGAAGGCTTTGTTCAAGGCTATTTAACAATGGATGTACTAAGTGCACTCGTTTTCGGAATCGTTATTTTGCAAGCATTGCGCGACATGGGTATGTCAGATACTAAAAAGCAAGTCAAAACAACAATTTTCGCGGGAATTGTCGCCGCTATTGGCTTATCATTTGTCTATATTTCACTTGGACAAATTGGTAATACTAGTATTGATGCCATTGGTACTTTTGATAATGGTGGTACTATTATTGCGAAGTCAGCTGAAGTTCTTTTTGGTAATCTTGGAAGTATCATATTATCTGCCACAATTTTACTAGCGTGTATATCTACTGCTGTAGGTTTACTAACTGCCAATGCTCAATTTTTCCATAAACTATTTCCTAAAGTTTCGTATAAAACGTTTTTAGTAATTTTCACAATATTCAGTGCTGCAATTACAAACGTAGGTCTTTCTACAATTATTAGTGCATCACTACCTGTATTATTAATCATCTATCCGCTAGCGATGGTGTTAATGGTTCTGTCGCTTTTCGATAACTTCTTTAAAGGTGGAAAAATTGTCTACATTTTAGCTTTAATTCCTACATTCTTTGTTAGTCTGAATGATGGCTTAAAGGAAATGAAGATTACAATTGCACCATATGTGAACATTTTGAAAGCTTTGCCATTATACGAGCAAAGTTTAGCATGGCTTGTACCTGCAATAACCGGTGCGCTTATCGGCTTGGTCATTCATAAACTCACAAAAAAATAAAAAAGACTTATCTAATTTCTTCATCTAACTAGAATCTGCTTGCTTTTTGCGAATAAGCCTCAAGCTTCTTTTAGACAACGACTGTCTAAGAATCTTGCATAAACTTACTTTTTTCGCAAATGGCTAGTAGATTCTTTTTTTGTAGCTAATCCCCTCCTTTTCCTATTCACGGTTATATGGAAATTCATGTATAATAAAGGTAATTAGAAAAGAGGTGTCCCATGAAAAAAGTATTGTGGTCTTTTGTATTCGTTCTATGCTTTTTCACCATTCCATTTACAAATGCATCTGCTACAAGCAATGAACAACAGCTTGTAAAGGAAATCAAAGCAATTATTGAGGAAAACTACGTTGGAACCATCCACGGAGATTTGCAAAAAGCTAAAACAATTCCTGAAATCATTGATATGCTAGACCCTTATTCCACATATTTTACGAAAAAGGAACTTGAGGATTATATGAATAGCATCGATCTATCAACAATAGGGATTGGTGTAATTATCGAAGAACATGAAGATGGCATTCATATTTTACAAGTGTTTGAGGATAGCGGTGCATCTAATGCGGGTGTAGTTGCTGGAGACATAATTATCGCTATTAACGGACAATCCGTAGTAGGAAGCTCTACCCAAGAAGTCTCGTCCTTATTAATTGGGGATGAAAATACTAAAATTGAAGTGAAACTCCAGCATGCAGATGGTAAAACTTCAACTACAACCATTACACGAAAAAAATTCACATTACCGAATGTGGAATCTGCGTTACTATTTGGGGATGTTGGCTATATTGCTATGTCATCGTTCTCAGAAGACGGTGCAAAGCTTGTCAAGGATGCGCTTATTCAATTAAAACAGCGTGGTGCAACCTCTTTTATACTTGATTTACAAAACAATGGTGGCGGCTATGTATCAACAGCTGAGGAGATTGCAGGGCTTTTCCCGAATGCAAAAATTGCCTACTTACTGGAAGAAGCACATGCCTCTTATAAAATACGTGCAGTCAAACAAAACGAAAAATTCCCAGCTGATACACGTATTCTAGTAAACCGCTATAGTGCTAGCGCCTCTGAAATGTTATCAGCAACATTACAAGATCAGCAATCTGCTATTTTATACGGAGAAACTACGTATGGAAAAGGCTGTATGCAAGGCTTTTTTGAACTGCAGGATGGAAGTTATTTAAAGCTTACGATTGGTAATTTTACAGGTCCATTAGGGAAAACGATTAATGAGGTAGGAGTAAAACCGAACGTGCAAACAAAGACTGCTCCTATTTTCCAGGCACATTATGATGCAATTAAAGTAAAATATACAAATTATAAAGAGCTTGCAAGCTTCAAAAATGTACCAACTTCTAAAACGTTTACTGTGAAATTCTCACAAGCTCTCTCTTCGCAAATTGCTGAAGGTAGTGTACAACTCGTTGCTTTAGGCGGTAACGAAGTACCTATTACTACAAAAGTTGATGGTAGTTCATTACTTGTTACCCCATCAAAACCGTTAAACAGTGGGCAGGAGTATATGCTACTCGTTCATCCATCTATTCAAAAAGAAACAGGCGATAAGCTTCAAAAAGGCGTTTATCTTCATATTACAGTTAAGAAATAACAAAGAGGATGGGACATTAGTAAGTTTTTGAAGCATAATTTTAAAATTTCGCATGAGAAAAGCGCGAGAAATCAACGTTTTTAAAATTGATTTCTCGCGCTTTTTAAGATTTTGACCAGTTTTCCCCAGCATCTTTTTTTAAGGATCATTACCAAAAATTGTGGATGACATTTTTTAACGTATGCCATTTATATAAGTTGATTGGAGTGGAGACTGGGCGACTCCTTGGGGATTAGCGTTAGGGGAACGAAGGCTAAAACCATCACGTCCTGTGATAACGCCTTCGTGACCAACATCGTGTTGGCCCGAGACCCTGCAGCGAAGCGGCTCATCGGACGCCCCCAGGAAAGCGCCCAGTCGGAAAGGAAATCAACCACACGTTTTGGTTATGAGCTATTTATAATTTCCTTCTCTTAAAAAGTATAAATGAATTAAGTCGCTCGCTAACTCGCATGGCTGTTTTTTTTGTTCAAGTAAATTTGTTAATATTAAACGCTCTAAGGACCCTACAAAACTATCTACAACTATGTTTATGTCTGCACAATATGATTGTAATATATGGGCACAATCATAACGATGTATAAGGTGAGTAAATTGCTGTGTAAGTCGAGATTTAATTATAAGTGACTGCTCTGATTCGAATAATCCAATTTTCGTTAATTTAGGATTATCAATTATGTAAACGAATAACATATGTATTTTTTGCTTTAGCTCTCTAACAAAGCCTTCTAACCCCTCTTCAACTTCATCTGATTGTTTACTCATAATTTCATCAAATCCATACTGAAATCGTTTATTCAGATCGTTGTAGAGAGAGTCCTTACTTTTAAAATATAAATAAAAAGTTGGCTGTGTTACATTAGCAGCTTTTACAACGTCACTAATCTTTGTATTATGATAACCTTTTTCAGAAAATAACTCTAAAGCCTTTTCAAGCAATAATTGTTTACTTCGTTCACCATTTGAATTAACCTTCCTACCTCTTGCCATACTTCCCACCTTATCTAATTTGTAGTAGACATAGTCCTTTAGGCATCATTATATAATGCCAATTTATCCATATGTTCATAAAAAATTCCACTGTTAATAAAACTAATTATAATACAGCTCCTATTTTTTCACTATAAAATATTATAAATATAACAACTTTTTTGCAGCAAGACCTTATAGTGCCCAATGAGGTTTTATTCCCAAAGACGTAAAAATAAGCAGGTGTGTTAATGACCTTTTTTCCACTCGATTTAATTAGAGGTCACTGATATCCACTACAGGATACTCGTTTTTTCACTGGGACCAAATGGGTGCATCTTAGTAAAATCCCTTTATCGAGCAACAATATGCATATCAACACGCAAGAAAAATAAAAAAATGGGTATCCAATGCTTTCTAAGATACCCACTTTTCCCTATTATTTTAAAAATTTCCGTTTTAGTTTATCACTAAATTCTTTTACTTCCTTCACGCCAAATAATAAGTATGAGCCAACAACTACTGCACTAAAAATAACAAGGCCTACAATGAAAGTTAGCCATATGTTGTCAAATACTAAAAACTCGCTTGAAAGATACAAAACAATCGTGATAATAATCATTGGCGGAACTGATCTGAAAAATTGAAGCTCTTTGCTAAAGATCCCCATTTTCAAGTCATATTTATAGGCTGCATAAATAATCAGCATAATAAAGTTTGTTACTGAACTCACTAATGTACCCCATGCAATTGCTTCTGCTCCACACTTATCGACAAGTAACATAATAACGGCAATGTTAATAACAAATACATTTATTAAGCTAAAGATAACCGGTGCCATTGAGTCACCCTTTGCATAGTAAAAACGCGTTATATACCCGTTTGCAGCTAAAAAATACATCGATAAACAGAAGATTGCCAGTACTGGTGTAGTAATTGCAGTTGAAGCTGCATCAAAATTACCACGTTGATAAACAACCTGCACAAGATTCTCTGCGTAAAAATATGAGTAGACTGTTACAGGATAAAGTAACAACAATAGATAATGTAACCCTTTTGTGTATAAGCTTTTAATGGAAGTAAGGTCATTCTCTGCTTCTTTTTGACTCAAAATTGGAAAGATAACTGTCGTTACTGCTGTAATTAAAATTGCTTGCGGGAATTGCATAAGCCTTGATGCATAGTTTACAGCAGCTACTGCCCCTTCAGATAACATTCCTGCAAAAACACGCTGTAATAATGCATAAATTTGAATGGTAGCGCCACCGAGCATAATCGGTAAAGTCATTATCCACAATTGCTTTGATGCAATATTTCGTTCAAATGAAAAACCAACCTTATGTGAATCCAACTTACGATATCCAACAATTAGGAAATATACCATTATTACTGCACTGACTAATGCACTAATACCATATCCCATTGCGTCGATGCTTGGAATTTTAGATAAACCTACAGCAATCACTAAAAAGATTGCATTATAAATTAAAATGGCAAAGCTAGACAAATGGAATTTTTGATTGGCGTTTAGCAATCCACTATACCATGAGGACAATACAAGTAAAATTGACGAAGGCATCATCCAATAATATAGATTTTTAGCTAAATCTAGCTCACTTTGACTAAATGTTTTTTTATCTTTACTTTGGTTAAACATCTCCATAATTGGGTTAGTGAACGCTAACATTAGAACTGTCATGATTGAAACCGTTAACAAGACAATTGTGAAGGACTGTTTAACAAATAGTGCACGATCCGTTGTTTCTCGATTATAAATTGAGATAACAGCAGTAGTAAATGCACCACCTACGACTAGATATAAAAAATTTGGAATTGTGTAAGCTGTGAAAATACTATCAGCAATGTGGCTACTACCATATTGGTATCCGATAATCATTTCACGTAAAAATCCGAATACACGGGCCACGACATTAATAATCGCAACTGCCCCAACTATTTTTATAAACTTATTCATTGGCCATCCCCACCTTCAATGGCCGACTTATAAATCTCAATACAGCGAGCTGTTATATTTTTTTCATCGTGAATGGCTAATACTTCGTCGACCGCTTCACGGTTCATGTATTGTTCTTTTGGCGTGTTCACGGCACGCAGCATCTCCTCAGATAAAACCATAGCATTTTCGGGCTCCACTAAATGCCCTGCGCCTTCTCCAAGCAATGATACAAGTCCACCTACATTTGAAGCAATAACAGGTGTATCTGTCGCTAATGCCTCTAATGCTACTAATCCAAAACCTTCTAAATGGGATGGTAATACAAAGACATCACTTGCTTGGAACCACTTTACTAGTTCTTGTTGTTTTAGTGGATCTATAAATTTGACGTCTTCACTGATTAATGGTTGCAAAGATTGGAAAAATGCTTGATCTCTTCTAGAACCTACAATATTTAACTCTAAAGGCCGAGATACTTTTGTTTTTAGCATTTGGAAAGCCTGTAACAGCTCTTCAACGCCTTTTTGTTTTATAACATTTCCTACAAATAAAAATCTGAATGGCTCAGTAGCTAATTGCAGTTCTTTGCACACCGCTACTTGATTTCCTTTGGTGAAAACCTCACGATTCACACCCATGCTAACGACAGAGATTTTACCTTTTTCAATCCCAAAATCTTGTTCAATTTGTTGAGCTAAGACAGGACCTACTGCGATAACATGTTCACTTTCACGTAAAATACTCGCTGTCCAATTGCGAATTCTTGTGTTCTTCTTCGCCATGCGCTCAATATCGCCACCATGAGCTGTAACGATAAATGGTATACCAAACATTTTCTTTAATAGGAGCGACAGCATACCAGATGGAAACACATAATGAGCATGTGTGACATCAATAGACTTTTTGTTTTTTAAGCCTTTCATCAATGTCGATAAACCCCATTTTGTATATTTCATAATGGTGTTCTTCTTACCTGTTGCCGGATTAGTATTTACAGATATATCTACGTCTAGTCCTGCTTTTTCAAGAGCAGTGACTTGGTTTTTCACAAAAATACCGAATGATAAATGATCAGATGTTGGATACATATTACTAATGACGAGTACTTTTTTCATAGACGTGTCACTGCCTTTTTCATTAATTCCTGACCACGCATGGCCTCTTTATGAATATGGGTAGCAATTTGTTTCGTCTCTGCAATCGACTGTTCCCAATTGCTACTTAGTTTGCCAACTAATGTGGATAGAGCCTTCACATCATCCTCAATATCCTGCATTTGTAAGCAACGATCTGATACGCCCACAAAGGACATAAAATCCTGTACTTTTGTATGATAGGATATCGCAATAATCGGAGTTTCTGAATTTGTTGCCAAAATAAGCGAGTGCAGACGTGTACCGATAATAATATCCTGCTCCTCAGTTACATCAAGTAATCGCTCCGGCACCAAATTTTCATCAATAATTTTTGTATGTGCATGTTGTTGCATTTTTTTCTGAATATCTTTCGTCACAGTGACGTCCTGCGGGTATTTTGTGGCAAAGAATGTAATTTCGACATTATGCTCAGAAATTACATGATCTAAATTTTTTGCCATGCCTGTAACGTACGCATCATATTTTTCAACATTGCCCTCTGGCCAATAGTTTGCATTATAGTACGGAACCGCTGATACACCTATTTTAATTGGTTTTTCGGCGTAATGTTGACGATCACCTTTTAATGTAAATGCAGGATCACCAATAATATCTATTGGTTTTTTCACCCCAATACTTTGCAAAAGCTTTTTAGACTGGGGATCACGTACAGAGATATTTGCTGCATAACGACACATTGCGCGAATACTAATTTTCCCAGAAATCGTATCAAGTGGTCCTGCGCCACATCCGTAAATAATGTAGGGAACATTACTTTGTTTTGCCATCATTGCATACGCTCCATACAGGTGAGCCTCACGTTTATAAAAATCCATTAAAATACCACCACCACCAATGATGAGGAGGTCAAATGTCGATACATATTGTTTATTGTTTTTATAGGTATGGATAAACGTTTTAAATAAATTACTCTTCCTGTAATACAATGGATAGCTATGTACCCCATAACGTTCGGATGTTTGTTGTGTGTTATTACTAAAAACGGTAATGTCATCACTAGTTACCGAAAATGTTTGTTTTACTTGTTGAAGAATGCCGTATAATATTGATTCATCACCATTATTATCATTGCCGTAATTCCCCACAATGCCTATTTTCATTAAAAAACATCCTTTTACTTTTTAATACTGAGATTATACCACAATTGCACATTTACGTTCTTTTAAAAATAGTAAATATAAGATGAGCTTCAAAAGTCGCTACTAATCTTGTGATATATTTGCTCATCAACATAACGTAAGGTTGATTTCCGTTGCGGCTGAGAGCTTTCCTGGGGGCGTCCGATGAATCGCTAAGCCACAAGGAGTTGCTTAGTCTACTCGCTAATCAACTTGTATGGTTATAAATAAATATCAATCCAATATCTATTTGCATTGTATACAAGCTTAACTGCCCAATCTATACCCTTTATTTAAAAGAGAAAAATAGCAAACTAGGTAATACTACTAGTTTGCTATTTTTTAAATGCTAAGCCATTCTTTAAGGACGACTATTATTGATTAATTGCTCTATAAAGGAATAATCCGAAATGCGCGCGACTAATCGCTTCATCTGGCTTAAAGGTGTTATCACCATAACCAGTTGTAATTTTGTTTGCAGCTAACTGTTGAACATATGGGTATGCCCAATGATCCTTCGATACATCTTTAAAGTTAGTGCTGCTTGTTCCTTTTAGATTATAAGCTAATGCTACAACCTTCGCCATTTGTGCACGAGTTAAAGTAGCATCTGGATCAAAGACATTATTGCCCTTACCGCTCATAATACCGGACTCAACTACAGCTGCAATTTGTTTATAATAAGTGTGATTCGCAGGAATATCTTTAAAGCCTGGATTTTTGACGTTTGACGTTTTTAAATCAAGTGCGCGACTAATAATAACTGCTGCATGTGCACGTGTAAGTTTGTCATTTGGTCTAAATGTGCCATCTGGATGACCTGTAATAATACTATTTTTTGTTAAATACTCAATTTCTTTATAGTACACATAATTACTTGGAATATCTTTAAACAATGAAGCTTTTGCTACAGTTACAGGAGCTTCTACACGTTTTGTTCCTAAAGTCGCTACTACTTTACCAGTAGCACCTGGATTTTTAGCTGTAAACTTACCATCATTAGTAATCGTACCGATATTACCTTCTACAGACCATTTCACCTGTGATGCATTGTAAACTAGAGGTTTGCCACCTTCATCCTTTGCATCTATAGTAAATTTGACTGTTTCGCCGGCGCCCACTGTTTTTGATTTTGGTTCAATGTTCATTGTTGCTGGAGCATCTACTACTTTCACTTGGAATGATTGCACTGGTGTGCCATCGTGGTTGATGAAAATACGATCATCGCCAGCTGTCGTTGAAGTATAGTTCAAGCCGTTAACTTTTAAAGTATTATTCTCAGAAGTTAGCGATACATGACCGTCTAATGGTAGCGCATTATAGTTTTCATCTAAAATATATTGTACTGCTATACTAGACGAAGCACCTGCTAAAAGAGTTGCATTGTTTGTACTATTCGTATATTTAATTTGTGTGCCTTTGCCAGTTGGTGCCGTACTTACAGCTTGTAATGTTGCGGACACAAGACGTTGCGCATTGCCTGCATTTAAAGGTAGGTTCGCTAATACGACATTATTATTACCGTGATTTCGAATACCCATCGTTGTTGAGCCGCCACCATCTAAGTTAATTGCTCGATCAACACCAAGCGACACTAAATAGTTCGCAAGTTGAACCATATTCATCCCTGCGCTATGTTTCTGTTTTCCATCAACCGTAATAAAGTGTACTGTTTTTCCATTATTACTTGTCGCCACAATAGTACGTGCTGTAACCTCTGTTGCACGCTTACTAGATGTGCTCATCATAATGTAAGGTTTATTATCTTTTACTAAATACGGACCACTTGCCATGATAAATTTTGCATCCTGCCATTGCTTATCAATAGCGAAGTTAACACTCAACTCATCTCCAACTGCAATTTGGCCTAGCTTACTGTGCCAATCCCCACCTTGTAATGATACGACAAAGCCAGTTGAAGGGATGGATATTTTTTCTTTTGATCCATAAGGTGTAATTTGTGTAACTTTCCCTGTCAATGTTTGACCAAATTTATTTTCAGTAATCGGAGCTCCTGTATCTACTACGATTTCAAAGCCATATTCATTTGTATTTGTTGTTTTACTATAAAATTGTGGTGTGTAAACAATCCCTTCATATATATTACGGGCACGATTCATCCCTGTCATTTTATAGTCTTTACCTTTGTGAGAAAGGGTTACATTAAAATCAAAATAGTCAATGACACCACTGCCATCTGGAGAAACACCAAAAGCTGTAGGGACATTCATATATTCATCGGAGCCGTTTGAAACAGCACCACCGTTTAAAATAACATTATCTTTACTTAGTAAAAATAATGGGAAACCTGCAGACATATCAAAGAAACTTGCATTAATAGCACCAACTACACGATTCCCCTCGCGTGAATTACGATTAGCATTTGCTACTGTCGATTCTCTGCCATTGACATTTGCGGGCATACCTAATTGTACTTCCGTCGTTTCGTCTACATTAATAGCAAGATGATTAATAGAATTTGTTTTGGTACTGCTGTATGTATATTGTTTATACTGCACACCATGTGATAAATTATATTCCTTTTTGACCGTTTGGGCAGCATAGGCATTTAACGGACTAACAACCATTGACAATAATACAACTAAAACTAGTAAATTTTTCGCTATTTTTTTCATTTTTTTGCGCTCCTGAGTAAAATGGAGCCTTCAACTCTCCCTTCACATGTTTTACCTCTACAACACTATCAAAAATATGACAAAATATCCATGGAACATTTATGCTATTTTCTAGTTTTATATGAATTGTCATGAAAACTATTTATATAGTCTCATTTAATGATTTTTCTAACATTTGACCCTTATCGTCACTCTATAACTTTGGTAAAATGATGTAGAAGTCTAGGAGGGTAAAATATGAAAAAACTATCAATCATTGCTTTGCTCATGACAGTAATTGGCATGCTTCTTTGGCAACCCCACCTGGCATCTGCTGACGAACTAACAGGGCATTCACATGAGAAGGGTCTTCGTTATTTAATTTCCAAAAATGCATTAGTAAAAGATGCAAAAGGAAGTTATCGTCCAGATGCCAATGTGACACGCGGAGAGTTTGCTTCTTATTTAGCTAAAGCCATGAATCTTGAAGCGACAAGCGACATAGTCTTTAAAGATGTCCCAGATACATATGTACATGCAAAGGGTATTAAACTTGCTGCTTCAGCTGGGATTATTACCGGCTACGGAGATGGTTCATTTAAGCCTAATGCCGCTATTTCAAGACAGCATATGGCGGTTATGCTTGAGAGAGCTATCAATTATTTAAACATTCCTAAAGGTACTTCTACTATTACCTTTAAGGATAATGCAGCTATATTAAAAGACTACCGTCAAGCGGTAGCTATAGGTGCACAACTAGGAATCATTCAAGGCGCAAATGGCTACTTTATGCCTAAAAAAAATGCAACTATTGGACAAGCATCTTCGTTTATTCTACGTTTAATGCAACTTGCTGGTGATAGTGCGCCAAACGATGGTAATACTAACAGTGGTAATTCAAACGGTGGCAACACTAATGGCGGCAATACTACCGGTGGTAATACTAACGGCGGTAACACTAACGGTGGTAACACCAACGGCGGTAACACCAACGGCGGTAACACTAACGGTGGTAACACTAACGGTGGTAACACCAACGGCGGTAACACTAACGGTGGTAACACTAACGGTGGTAACACCAACGGCGGTAACACTAACGGTGGTAACACTAACGGTGGCGATACAAATACCGAATCTTCTAAATATGCTATTAAGGAAATTTCAAACGGCACATTAGTTGGTAATCAAGGATTCTCTACCTTCGAAGCTGCTGAAAAAGCTGTGACAAAAAACACTCAGGTTATTGTCCAAAGTGATAAAATTGTGAAAATGTCTTCAGGCTATGTTGTTACAAATAATTATGTAGCACTAAAATCTGAAACAATTAATGACTCGCTTGGTGTTGCGGCTAATACAGAAATGGAATACCTAAGTAGTGATGCAACACAAGTAAAAGTTCGATTAGCTGGTCAAGTCGGCTACTTAAAACACGCTGATGTTACATTAATCCCATTTTCGATGAGCAAAGGTCGTTCTTACTATGAAAATGTAAATGGTGAAATTAAACACACACTTTACGATTACAACACAAATAAATATTCTTCTAGCTATGTTTTCGGAAAAGCGCCCTCATTTATGAAGCAAAACGAAAAATACTATAGCTGGGACGGTATTTATTTCACAAACGGCAACGGCTCCTCTAAAGGCGAGGCCTATAACTATTATCAATTTTTACCTGCCCGTGCCCAAACACAATATACGGCACAAGAACTAGATGCTTATATAATGAATAAGCTAGCAGAGGTTGAGAGTACAGGAGTTAGCCGTTATAAAGATGCTACAAAGAAAAGTAAGTTAATAGGTTTAGGGAAAACATTGAAAGATGTGGAAGAAAAATCTCAAATTAACGCAATGCTTGTTTTGGCACTTGCTCAGCATGAGAGTGCTTATGGTATGAGTGATCAGGCACAAGACTTAAACAACTTATTTGGTTTGTACGTGACTGATACGAACCCACTAAACAAAAAGTTTGATAGTATAGCTGACAATATCAATGAGCTTGTTGAAAAATTCCTACAGCCAAACTACATTACTCCAGGGGGCTCAACTGGTAAAAACTTTGCTAATGGTGCAGTAGTAGGTTCAAAAGCTCTTGGCTTTAACGTGAAATACGCTTCTGATCCATTCTGGGGTGCAAAAATTGCAGGACACTATTACCGTGCTGAAAAAGCGTTAGGCTTTAAGGATGCCAAAAATCCATACACAATCGGTATAACAACAACAAACGGCTTAAACGTTCGTACAGGCGCAGCTACTAGCTTTAGCCCACTATTCACATATACACGAAGTGGTATGCCTGTGATCATCACAAGCTCTGCGACAAACGGTTGGTATGAGGTCCTTTCTGATAAACTGTATACAGGAAAAGCTTTCGTTAGCAAAGACTATGTACAAGTGATCAATACAGTAAAATAAAAAAAGAAGTCGTCCTATAACGTAGGGCGACTTTTTATGTTGTTGAAAAGCTATTATGGCAATGTTAAGGTGTCACATTAAATTTCGGTAAAGCAAGGGGTAACAAAATGTCAACCAACTTTATAATTTTATCGGAACACTTGTTTTATCGCCTAACTTCTGAATTATAACGACATTCACCTGCCAACTGACTGATAGGAACACCTAATAAAAAAGAGATGCCTCAAATAATATTTGAGACATCTCTATTATTGTTAATAAGAAAGCTTTTTCTTATCTGTTTTAATAATCGCTGATGCAATTATGACAAAGCCAAGCATTAAAATAAAGATTAAATCAAGTAAGCCTGTATGCATAGACACTGTAAATACGGTAATGACAAATGCATAAGCTACTGAATGGAAGGTACGAATACCGCCTTGCTTCACTTTATTATAAATTAATGAGATTAATACACCATATAAGAAGAAGCCTATCGCTACAAGCAGATAACCGCCGTCTAAGAATAATTGACCAATAAATGTTGGTGTTGTTGTTCTGTTAGGACGTGTAATATATTTACCTTCAGATTCGGCTAGAGAGTTTACAACTTCCGTTACTTTCATACGTGGCGAAACTTGTTCACCTGGTAAAATTGTACTGAAGATACCACCATGGATTGCCCCATTTAGGTAACCTTCCTCCTGCGTATATTCGATAATTTTACTTAAAACAATATGGCCTGTTACACTCTCACCATTTATTGAACGAATCCATTTTGGTGTTAAGTTAACTTTCTGCTCTACTGATAACAGTTTTTCCTTTTCTGTTTCAGTCATTTCTACATCTGGTTGTTCACGGCTATTAAAATCTTTCGTTGTATCCTCTGTTACAACACGAAGGAAGCCAAACATTGAGAACGCTACTCCGATAACAAACAGAGCTGTAAGGAACCATGTTAATTTCACTCGTTTTACAACGTAATGGAAAATGATAATACCAGTAAATAACATAATAATTAATGGTGTACGGTAACCCATTAATAGGAATAAGAACATTACTGCAGCATAAATGGAGCCGTAGATTAATGTTTTTTTCCATGTTATATTTTTTTCTAAAATCATTTTATATGATAATAACAGTAAAATGCCATACCATAATAATTGAGCAAAGAAGTTTAATTTTGGATCAAGGTTACGTCGATTAGATTCATCAGAAATTCCTAATCCACCACCTTTAATCATCATTAATACATATGCAACTAAACCAAGTAAAGTTAAAAATACGATAAAATGAACAACATATTTCCCTAAGAAGGATAAACCAAATGATGGGATTGTCCATTGTAACTTATCAATAATATACACACCAATGTAATAGCATATTACTGCTAAAAATACTGCTGGCCAAATTGATACTCGTAAATTAAATAATTCAAATCGGTGGAAATCAAAAAGACTTGTAAAGAAATAGAGCATTAATATAAAAGGTAAAAAGAAATACGGCGAAAACGTATCAATTTTGTTGACCTTTGCAAAAGTTTGTTTCAGTTTATTCATAAATGTCATACATCTCAGAAGATGTGATTGCCCTCCTCTATCGCGAATCAAAATTGTTTATTCTTTTATTTACTAAGCAAAACAAGAGTTATTATATCATAAATACAGGTAGACTTATAGAAAGGAATGAATTGATTTTGTATAAAATTATGCAATATTTTTCTTTTTTCCCTAAATTACGAGTTTTTACCCGAAATCTACTGCGTAATTCCCCCATTAATTATTCTTCTTCGCTCTGACAATACCCTTTTAGCCTTACATTAATCGACAATCTATTTCAAAACGCCATACGACGACAACCAATTTTTAATGTTTTATCCATTATTTAGTTGTATGATAAATAAGTAGTGCAAATTTCACGGTTTAAGCACAATTCAAAATCAGGACGCAATCGCGTAATTGAAGAAAAATACAAAAATAAGGATGTGGATTTAATGAAGAAATTATTCATTTCATTACTCTTAGCATGCTCTTTTATGCTCGTAGTTTTTTTAGCACCCTCACAAGCTAAAGCTGCACAGAAAATCGGTGTCGTTTTCTCTGAAAGTAGTGAAAAATATGCCAATACTACACACCCTGGTGGAACATTTAATGGCAAACGTGTTTCTGAAAAGGTTGACTATAGCTCCACATATAATAAGGAACTAAAAGCTTTTCTTCTCTATCAGCAACAAGGTTTCCAAGTAGAGAAAATTTATGAGAAGGACTTAAATAATTTAGAAAATTTAAGTCAATATGATGCAATCGTTTTGGCCTATACAGTTATGATGAATCATCAGCAACGCGAAAATGTCAAAATGTACGTTCGAAATGGCGGTGGTGCAATTTTTGCCTTCCAAACAGCCCGTAATGAATCTACAAAATTCCCTAAACTCGGTCAAATGGATCTCTCTCCATTGATCTACGATGTCGATTCTTGGGTAATGGAGTGGGATAATTTAACTGAAGTCTTTAATTCCCGTTTTATTGACGATATTGTGTTAGGAAATACTACAATAAGCAATATAAATACTGTTCATCCAATTATTCAAAATACAACAAAAGAGCTTGGCAAAAGTAAGCTTAATCTAACAAAAACAGGCCGTGATTGGGTAGAAGTCATGAAGCCTTGGCGAGGTGGATCTGCAACACCTATTTTATATTTCTCAGATTACAATTACACAGACAAACCTAAAACAATGAAAAAAAATGAATTTGGCGCAGCCCATGCAATCGAATACGGCAAAGGCAGAGTTGTTCAAATTGGATTCAAAATCTATGACTATATAAATATTAATGATAAAGCAGATTGGCAGGATAACGAAAATGGTGCTGCTTATATAACAACTAATGGTGACAAAGATGCACAAGTATTTATGAAGCATGCTTTAAATTGGGTAGCCGAAAAACATAATGGCTACGTGCCCCGCCGTTATAACCTTTCTCTTTACTCTGACGGGGTGCAAAGTTATGTAGCACCGTCTGGTAAATTTATTTTCTACTCCACTGTAACGGTTAAAAACAATGGTAATGTGCCTGCACGCGGTACATTGAAAGTAGAAATTTTAGACGCAAACGATAAAGTTGTAGGTAATGGACATGAACGTTACATTCCAGGACTTGCTGCTGATTCCACAACAGACAATGCTGATCAAAAAGATATTAGTACCCATGCGGAAAAATATCAGATTTCTATGCCTGGTAATTTAGCCGCCGGAACATATACAATACGTACATCCTTTACAGAAGGACGCGATGATCGCAAAAATGCTGATGAAAAATTTGCAACGATTGCAGAAATTAAAACGCTCACACGTGCAAAAGGTTCCAACAAAGCGACAATTGCTTCCGCTCCATTCTTCCCAGATGTATCTTCATCGAATGGTGCCTATTATGATATTAAAAACTTATATGCGCTAGGCATTGTGAAAGGAACTAATGGAAAATTTAATCCACAGGGTACATTAACTCGCCTACAAGCAACAGAAATGATTTTGCGCGCATTAGGAATTCCAGTATCAAGCTCCGCTGCCTTAAATGTAAGTGACATCAAAGCAGGTGATTATGGCTACGCTGTTTTAGCAACAGGCTTACGCTACGGCATTATTGCAGTAGAAAATGGCAAAATCAATGCCCACCAGCCAATGACCCGCGCTGCCATGGCACGAGCACTTGTCAACGGCTTCAAGCTACAAGGCTACACAAATAATACTTTCTCAGATGTGCCGACATCTCATGCATATTATAAAGATGTCCAAGCCTTATATGCACTTGGCATCACTACAGGCTATGCCGATAATACATTTAAACCAAATGGTACCGTAACACGTCAAAACTTTGCTCAATTCGTAAATAGAACACTTAATGCAAATTCAAAATAACTACTAAGGTGAAAGTTGATTTTTTAGTGCGTCGATTGGGATGTTTTTTATCGTTGGTAGAAGTGTTGTATCACTGGTAGACTTGGGGATTTCGTCGGTAAAAGTGCTCGTTTCGCCGGTAGACTCGTGTGGATTTTGCGGGTAGAAGTGCGTTGCGCCGCTAAACTCAGGAATTCCGCCGCTAAAATATCAAATCGCTGATAGATCGCTTTTTTGCGCTGATAAAATTCCTTTGAATACTACTAATCAAACGAAAAGAGCTACATCGTTCACTTTTAAACGATGTAGCTCTTCGTTATTATTGTTTTGAGTAATATTCTAAAATTCCTTTGTAGATAGATTCCGCAAATAACTCAATATATTTATCATCAGTCAACTTAGCACGGTCTTCACTATTTGATAGGAAGCCTAGCTCGACTAGAATAGCTGGAATATTCGTATTTTTAACTACGATGTAATTATTATTTTCTCTGACCTTACGATCATTCATATTTACGTTTTTAACAATTTGGTTGTTTACAAATGTTGCAAGTTCAATATCTTCTTGATACATATCACCTGGTGTTTTAGCGTAATATGTCTCAGTACCTTTTGCAGAAGTATTTGCTGCAGAGTTCACATGAATACTTACGAAGATTTCGCCGTAATTATCATGTGCAAAGTCAATATGTTTTTGTGGCGGAGAGAACGTATCTCCAGTACGAGGCATCAATACCTTTGCCCCTGCAGCCTCCAGTTTGTTCTTGACAATAGTACTAACCTTTAATGTAATGTCCTTTTCGAGAATAGTTTTACCGTAACTAGTTCCTGGGTCATTACCACCATGACCTGGATCAATAATGATAATTCGATCTTTTACCGGATTACCACTTTGATTTAATAGCTTTAAATAAGATTTATGGACATACCCTTTTTGACCTTGATAGGTAACTTGTGCCCAATAACCGTTAATACTGTTCACTTGAACATATTCGCCCTTTTTCAGCTTACTTACTACCGCAGAAGTAGAGTTAGCTTCTTGGCGGATATTTAAACTGTCAACCGTCACTCGACCTAATACATCACCAGAAACTGTTGGTGGAGTTGGATCTGGTTTTGGATCTGGAGTAGAAGGTTTTTCTACTTCAACGTCCGCTGTACTATTAACCAATATATAACCTGGTACACCGTTCACTACAGTTAGATGGTAACCACTTACCGTCTTATAAACAGGTAAATGCACTTTACTATTCACAGTTGAAATTACCTTTGATGAAGAAGTTGGTTTTGCGTAAAGATTTATATTTTGTGTTGTCGCAACTTGCTTTTGGACATTCCCTAATGCGTTACCATCTGCATCTAAAAACTGTGCATACGTTTTATAAATATAAGCAAAGGTATCTTTATAGGAAACTTTTAACCAATCTCCCTCAACTGCATAGACTGATAGTTTACCACCATTGTTTACTGTACCTACTATATTAGTAGTAGATGAAGAATCCTTGGATTTACGAATATTTAATCCGTCAGCTGTTGCAGAAATTAAACCAATGACCTGTGATGAATCAGGTGCAGCTACATCTTTAACAGGGATATCTAAACGATATTTTTCTTCTTTTGCACGCGCTACAAATAACGCGAACTGTTTACGTGTCACTTGTTCATTTGGATTATAATTTTGATTGCTTCCTTTTGTAATACCATTATAGTAAATCGTATTCACGTATGAAACGTACGGATGAGTTATGCCTACGTCTACAAAAGGAGAATCGATATTTTGATATTCACTTGTATCAAGCTTAAACGCGTTTGATAACACATAACTCATTTCATCTCGAGTTAAAGGTTTGTTTGGTAAAAATTGTCCCTTTGTATTTGTTTTAAAGAGACCAGACTGTACAGCACGTTCTACATAGCCTGAAAGCTCCGTGCCGGCTGTTACGTCCGTGAAGCTTGATTTATTCACAACTAGTGGCTTTTTGCCCGATGCAACAACAACCATTTTGGCAACTTGTCCACGCGTTACGGTGTTGTTAGGTTTATAATACGTTTTGCCCTTTTCTGTATATCCTTTAATAACACCTAAATTAACTAAATAATTGATTTCTTCATATGCGTCATCCTTGTTCGTAACATCTACAAAACCGCCTTTTGCTTGTGCACTATGTATTGTAAATATTGAAGCAGAAACGAAAAGGACGCATAATATAAGACTAATTTTCTTGAGATACAATGTCTTATTTCCTCCCTTCTTGTTCTACCATTAATATTAACAAAATTTCCTAGGTAAAACTATTACACATATGTAATTATTATATCGAAATTTCAAATAATAGAATTCAATTCTACAATAATCATACTATTTAAAGCGCAAAGAGTTAAATCAAACAAAAAGAGCTACATCGCCTACTATTGAACGATGTAGCTCTTCATTATTATTGTTTTGAGTAATATTCTAAAATTCCTTTGTAGATAGATTCAGCGAATAACTCAACATATTGATCATCTGTCATTTTAGCGCGGTCTTCGCTATTTGTTAGGAAGCCTAACTCAACTAAGATGGCTGGAATAATCGTGTTGCGAATAACATAATATTGTTCTTTTTTAACACCACGATTTTTCATATTTAAGTTATTAACGATTTGATTGTTTACAAAAGTCGCTAAATCAATATCTTCCTTAAACATATCCCCTGTTGAAATTGCATAATATGTTTCAGTACCTTGTGCAGAAGTATTTGCTGCTGAGTTTACATGAATGCTTACGAAGATTTCACCGTAATTAGCATTTGTAAAGTCAACGCGGTCTTGTAATGACGGATACGTATCCCCTGTACGAGTGATAGATACCTTCGCACCTGCAGCCTCTAGCTTTTGCTTCACAAGTGTGCTGACCTTTAATGTAATAGCTTTTTCGGAATTAGACCCTACAACAGTTCCAGGATCCTTACCGCCATGACCTGGATCAAGAATGATAATTCGATCTTTCAACGGATTACCATTTTGATTTAGTAGCTTTATATAAGATTTATGGACATACCCTTTTTGACCTTGATAAGTCACTTGTGCCCAATAACCGTTAATACTGTTCACTTGAACATATTCGCCATTTTTCAGCTTACTTACTACCGCAGAAGTAGAGTTAGCTTCTTGGCGGATATTTAAATTATCAACTGTCACTCGACCTAATAGATCCCCAGAAACTGTTGGTGGAGTTGGTTCTGGTTTTGGTTCTGGTTTTGGTTCTGGTTTTGGTTTTGGCTCTGGTTTTGGAGTCGGAGTTGGTTCTGGAGTAGAAGGTTTTTCTACTTCAACGTCCGTTGTACTATTAGCCACGATATAGCCTGGTACACCATTCACTACAGTTAGATGGTAACCACTTACTGTCTTATATACAGGTAAATTCACTTTACTATTCACAGTTGAAATAACCTTTGATGAAGAGGTTGGTTTTACGTAAAGATTCATATTTTGTGTTGTCGTAACTTGCTTTTGGACATTTCCTAATGCGTTACCATCTGCATCTAAAAACTGTGCATACGTTTTATAAATATAAGCAAAGGTATCTTTATAGGAAACTTTTAACCAATCTCCCTCAATTGCATATACTGATAGTTTTCCACCTTTATTGACAGTTCCTACAATATTAACAGTAGATGAAGAATCTTTTGATTTACGAATATTTAATCCGTCAGTTGTTGCAGAAACTAAGCCAATGACCTGTGATGAATCAGGTGCAGCTACACCTTTAACAGGGATATCTAAGCGATATTTTTCTTCTTTCGCACGCGCTACAAATAACGCGAACTGTTTACGTGTCACTTGTTCATTTGGATTATATTTTTGATTACTTCCCTTTGTAATACCATTATAGTAAATCGTATTCACGTATGAAACGTACGGATTATTAATGCCCACGTCTACAAAAGGAGAATCGATGTTTTCATAATTGCTTGTATCAAGCTTAAACGCTTTTGTTAATACATAACTCATTTCATCACGAGTTAAAGGTTTGTTTGGTAAAAACTGTCCCTTGATATTTGTTTTAAAGTAGCCAAGCTGTACAGCGCGTTCCACATAGCCTGAAAGCTCTGTGCCGACTGCTACATCTGAGAAGTTTGATTTATTGACAGCTAGTGGCTTGTTACCCGATGCAACAACAACCATTTTGGCAACTTGTCCACGCGTTACGGTGTTGTTAGGTTTATAATACGTTTTGCCCTTTTCTGTATACCCTTTAATAACACCTAAATTAACTAAATAATTGATTTCTTCATATGCGTCATCCTTGTTCGTAACATCTACAAAACCGCCTTTTGCTTGTGCACTATTTATTGTAAATATTGAAGCAGAAACGAAAAGGACGCATAATATAAGACTAATTTTTTTGAGATACAATGTCTTATTTCCTCCCTTCTTGTTCTACCATTTATATTAACAAAATCTCACAGGTAAAACTATCAAATAGATGAAAGTGTTACACTTAAATTCTAAATAATAGAATTTACCATAGTATTTAAAGCATCA
The DNA here is from genome assembly GCF_054665055.1 of Lysinibacillus sp. CTST325. Classification (NCBI taxonomy): domain Bacteria; kingdom Bacillati; phylum Bacillota; class Bacilli; order Caryophanales; family Bacillaceae; genus Lysinibacillus; species Lysinibacillus sp. CTST325. Next base: position 89,984 of record NZ_BAAFHO010000004.1, read on the forward strand.
AACAAAAAGAGCTACATCGTTCATATTGAACAATGCAGCCCTTTTTTATTATTTTTTTGCGTAGTATTGTGAAATACCTTTGTAGATAGAATCAGCGAATAACTCAACATATTGATCATTCGTCATTTTACCGCGGTCTTCGCTATTTGTTAGGAAGCCTAGCTCGACTAAAATCGCTGGAATAATCGTGTTGCGAATTACGTAGTATTGTTGCTCTTTAACACCACGATTTTTCATATTTAAGTTATTAACGATTTGATTATTTACAAATGTCGCAAGATCAATGTCTTCTTGATACATATCGCCTGTTGAAATTGCATAATATGTTTCAGTACCTAGTGCAGAAGTATTTGTTGCTGAGTTAACATGAATACTTACGAAAATTTCACCGTAATTAGCATTTGTAAAGTCAACGCGGTCTTGTAATGACGGATACGTATCCCCTGTTCGAGTCATATATACCTTCGCACCTGCAGCCTCTAGCTTTTGCTTCACAAGTGTGCCGACTTTTAATGTGATAGCTTTTTCGGAATAAGAACCTACAACAGTTCCAGGGTCCTTACCACCATGACCTGGATCAAGAATGATAATTCGATTTTTCAACGGATTACCACTTTGATTTAGTAGCTTTATATAAGATTTATGGACATACCCTTTTTGACCTTGATAAGTAACTTGTGCCCAATAGCCGCTAATACTGTTTACTTGAATATATTCGCCTTTTTTCAGCTTACCTAGTACCGTAGAAGTAGAGTTAGCTTCTTTGCGAATATTTAAACTGTCAACCGTCACTCGACCTAGTACATCACCAGAAACTGTAGGTGGAGTTGGATCTGGAGTAGAAGGTTTTTCTACTTCAACGTCCTCTGTACTATTTGCCACGACATAGCCTGGTATACCGTTTACTACAGTTAGATGGTAGCCACTTACTGTCTTATAAACTGGTAATTTTGTTTTGCTATTAACTGTTGTAATAACTTTTGATGAAGAAGTTGATTTTACGTAAACATTTAAATTCTGTGTTGCAGTAACTTGCTTTTGGACATTCCCTAATGCGTTACCGTCAGCATCTAAAAACTGTGCATACGTTTTATAAATATAAGCAAATGCACCTTTATAAGTAACCTTTAACCAGTCCCCTTCAACTGCATAGACTGATAGTTTACCACCTTTGTTTACTGTACCTACTACATTAGTAGTAGATGAAGAATCTTTTGATTTACGAATATTTAATCCGTCAGTTGTTACAGAAACTAAGCCAATGACCTGTGTTGTATCAGGTACACCTACTCCTTTAACTGGTAACTCTAAACGATACTTTTCACTTTTCGCACGCGCTATAAATAATGCAAACTGCGCACGTGTCACTTGGTTATTTGGATAATAATTTTGACCCGTTCCCTTTGTAATACCATTATAGTAAATCGTATTCACAAATGTAACATACGGATGAGTAATCCCTACGTCCACAAAAGGAGAATCGATATTTTGATATTCACTTGTATCAAGTTTAAAGGCTTTTGTTAATACATAACTCATTTCATCACGAGTTAAAGGTTTATCCGGTAAGAATTTACCCTGAGTATTTGTTTTAAATAGGCCAAGCTGTATAGCGCGTTCTACATAGCCTGAAAGCTCTGTGCCGACTGTTACATCGGAGAAGCTTGATTTATTGACAACTAGTGGCTTGTTACCTGAAGCAATTACAGCCATTTTGGCAACTTGTCCACGTGTTACGTTATTATAAGGTTTATAATACGTTTTGCCGTTTTCCGTATATCCTTTAATAACACCTAAACTAACTAAATAATTGATTTCTTCATACGCTTCTTGATCTTTAGGAACATCTACAAACCCACCACTTGCTTGGGCACTATGTATTGTAAACATAGAAGCTGAAATGAATAAGACGCATAATATAAGACTGACTTTTTTGAGGTTCAATGTCTTATTTCCTCCCTTCCTGTTCTCGTGTCCATTCTAGCAAAATTGCATAGACAAAACTATCATACGAATGTAACTAATCAGCTGTTTTCTAGGCATCACTCCTATTTTTGGTAAATTTCATAAAAAGAAGAGAGCCTGCAAGTGCAAACTCTCCTCAATTTATACTTATATAAAAGAACTTCCTTGCAATGTATTACTTTAAACGTAGCCCTTGTCTAAGTAATACGGAATTTGATTATTATTGTTATTTTTGTGCGCGTGCAATAAATGTTTGAAGTTGAGAAATTTTTAACATCTCATCGTAACCGAAGTTACCATTTCCAATACCTTCTGCAATACCATTTGAAGCAAGAATTGAAATAAATTCATTTGCCCAATGATTTGCAGGAGCATCAGCAAATGTTACAACATCGCCTTGTTGCTTTAATTCGAAGGCATGTACTAATACTTTCGAGATTTGAGCACGTGTTATCGGTGAAGATGGATTAAATTTGCCACTACCATCACCAGCAAAGATACCTAACTTCGATACAGCAGCAATTGCACCAGCATGTTCATTTGTTGGTTTTACGTCTGTAAAATTCGTATTTTTATCGGATGTATCCAAGTTAAGTGCTTTAGCAATTTGCACTGCCACTTCAGCACGAGAAGCATAAACTGTAAAGTCAATCGCAGCGTCCTTTACTTCTTCTTTAACAGCTTCTGCTTGTTCACTATCAAATGTTGCTACACGTTTAGCACCGATGTAACGAGAACCCCAATAATAAGGATCATCTACATTTGAGTAACTAACACCTTTACCTGTTTGTGAATGGATCATTTTCCCGTCACCCATGTAAATAGCTACATGCGAGACACCTTTACCACTAGTATTGAAGAATAATAAATCTCCAACTTGAATATCACTCTTTGCTACCGCAGTACCTTGTTGATATTGCGAGCCTGAAGTACGGTTTAATTCAACACCTAAATCTGCAAATACTTTAGTTGTATATCCTGAGCAATCGAGCCCTTTAGTAGTTGTACCTCCATAAAGATATGGAACACCTAAATATTTTGACGCTGTATCAGTTACATCAGATGTTGTGGCTGCTTCAGCTTTATCTATTTGAGTTGTTGTAAATAACATGAAAGATGCAAAAATCGGTAATAACCATTTCTTTTTCATATATTCGGTATTCCCCTCTCAGAACTTTTTTGCCTATAAATAGACTATCATAAAAGATGCTATTTTAACTTTTCAATTGTGTAACGGTTTTGAGAGCACAAAAAAACACTGATATACCAACGTTTCGTGGTTTATCAGCGCTAAATTATGGGTATTAAATAATGGATAATCGGGATTTTTGTAACATTCCTGTAATATTCGCTACGCTTTGTCACAATAGATTACAAGATTTAGTGCAATTTCAATTTTTAACAGTTGGATACGAGCATTTTCGATCCAATTTTCTGTTTAATGATGGAAGGTGTTCGCGTGGTAGTTGATCACCTTTCGCGGGTATTTCTCTTGGTTCGCGTGGGTATTCGCACCTGCTTCGCGGGTATTTGCACCTGGCTTCGCGGGTATTTGTCTCTGCTCCGCGGGTATTCATCTCTGCTTCGCGAGTATTCGCACCTGCTTCGCGGATATTCTCCCCTGCTCCGCGGGGGTTTGCACCTGCTCCGCGGGTATCTGCACCTGCTCCGCGGGGATTTGCCTCTGCTCCGCGGGTATTCTCCTCTGCTCCGCGGGTATTTACCTCTGTTCCGCGGGTATTCTCCTCTACTTCGCGGGTATTTGCCTCTGCTTCGCGGGTATCGTCACTGCTTCGCGGGGATTCTCCTCTGCTTCGCGAGTATTCGCACCTGCTTCGCGGGGATTCATCTCTGCCCGCGAGTATTCGCACCTGCTCCGCGGGGATTTGACTCTGCTCCGCGGGTATCTGCACCTGCTTCGCGGGTATTTGCCTCTGCTCCGCGGGTATTTGCACCTGCTTCGCGGAGATTTGCCTCTGCTCCGCGGGTATTCTCCTCTGCTTCGCAGGTATTTGCCTCTGCTTCGCGGGGATTCATCTCTGCTTCGCGAGTATTTTCCCATCTTCGCTCCGCGGGGATTCTCCTCTGCTTCGCGAGTATTCGCACCTGCTTCGCGGATATTCTCCCCTGCTCCGCGGGTATTCGCACCTGCTTCGCGGATATTCGCACCTGCTTCGCGGGGATTTGCCTCTGCTCCGCGGGTATTCGCTTCTGCTCCGCGGGGATTTGCCTCTGCTCCGCGGGGATTTGCACCTGCTCCGCGGATATTCGACCCTGCTCCGCGGGTATTCACCTCTGCTCCGCGGGTATTCACCTCTGCTCCGCGGATATTCGACCCTGCTCCGCGGGTATTCACCTCTGCTCCGCGAGTATTCGCTCATCTTCGCTCCGCGGGTATTCCTTCATCCCGCTTCGCACAGGTTATTGACTAGAAAATAACTGCACCCAATAGTAATATCCATTGCTATCTACTGCAATCGCTACCCCGGTATTTGTGTAATTTTCTCGTAAAATATTTTCACGATGTGCTGGTGAAGCCATCCATGCTTTGACGGCAGCTTCGGGTGTTGGAATTTTTCTTCCTATATTCTCTCCTAAGCTCGTGTATGGATAATCGAATAATGTTGCCAAATCCCATGGCATTCCGTAGTAAGGTGATTCGTGTTCAAAATAATGTCGGTTCACCATATCTTGTGCCTTAATAACGGCAATTTGTGTTAAAGCTGCATCATAGTTAAGGGGTTGTAGCTTTCTTTTTTGTCGTTCGACGTTGACTAAACGTATTACATCATTAGACATGGTTGATGAATAATTTTTTGTCGGAATATAGGATTTGGATAAATAGTCGTAGGCTACCTCGAGATTTGTTACCTTCGTTGTAAAGTCGAGACTTCTTTCAACCAAAGAAGCAAATTGCGCACGTGTTACCAATCGATTTGGTGCAAATTGCTGTGCGTTGATCCCTTTAATAACACCAACATCTGCAAGTGATTCAATATAGTCTTTTGCCCAATGTCCTGCATTAACATCGCTAAACTTACTATGATTTTGGGAATCGACTTCAATTTGATACGCGAGCGTTAACATTTTGGCAATTTGTGCACGCTGTAAAGGTGCATCAGGGTTGAAGCAATCACCATTTTGTAATATCCCTAATTCCACTAGGGCACAAATTTCTTTATAGTACGGATGATTGGTTGATAAGTCTGTAAAATTAGGAGTGTAATCGGTATCCAGTTTTAGCTTCATAGAACGAGCAATTGCAGCTGCAGCTTCTGCCCTAGTAATCGGTTGTTCTGGTTTAAAGAAGCCATCTTGATAATTTGTCATATAATGCTTTTCTAGCATATGTTCTATTGAGCTTTTTGCCCAATGTGTTTGTGAAACATCCTTTGCAATATTAGCTGCCAATACTTCTTCAGATGTGTTTGTCAGAGGCACAGCATATGATGTAGTCAGCAAAATAAGAGACATGCCAACAACACTAGATACTTTTTTAAACATAGCTACCTCCTCCTTCATTTAAATTATGTATAGTACCCTAATGGAACAAATTTGCCACCACATGTTTTCCTAACGACCAAAATAGGGATTGCATCCATTTCAGGATACTCATGTTTGATTTCCCTCATGGGCTACACGACGCGGAATAAAAGCGATATCACCGTTCTAATTTGCAGTTTAAAGGTCGACTGGTCCTCACACCCGACTTTAGTTATTAGATACTCACATCCCATTATTACCTAATTTTACCTTTAGTATTTCAAAAAAACCACTCTAAGATTGAAAATAACCTAAGAGTGAGTCTTCGCGTTTATTCAACGCTAATAATATAGAAATCGTCTTCAGTTTTTTGCAAAGTGCGGTATAGGAATAAAGCCATTTGACCGCGTCGAACATCTGTATAGGGTGAAAATGTCGTCGCGCTAGTTCCTTGTGTAATCTCATAATTTAATAACGTTTGAATGTACTTATTAGTTTCATTATCTTTCGTAAAATCTAAAAAAGATGCAGATAATGTTGTTGCCTGTTGTAAATTAAATCCAAGTGTCAATATCTTTGCCATTTGACTTCGTTTAATAAATTGATCTGGATTATAATTTGTACCTTTTTGGATAATACCCTTTTCAGCAAGCGCGGCAATATGCCCGTAATATTTATGAGAGGTCGGTACATCACTGAAGCCAGGATTTACTACATTTTTTGTCTCCAATTTTAGAGCTTCAGCCAAAAAGTATGCCGCTTCCCCTCGTGTTAAATTTTGATAAGGACTAAACGTAGTCGATGTTGTCCCAAATACAATTCCCTGGCTATATAATTCACTAACTGCCTTGTATAGTTCTGCTTCGCTTCCACTATTTTTTATATCTGTAAATGGCATTGCAGCTGCTTCTGCAGGCATGGCTGCAACACAGGGAACAACTACTGCTGCGGTTGCAAAAGCCCATGCTTTATGTACCTTCTTAGTCGACAAATTAACGCTTCCTTTCCTTATTATAAAGAAAGAAAAGAGGGACTTGCCCTCTCTCCTTATAATAGGCCTAATGTTTTTAAGTGATCCTGTAAAATACGATAATTATATACTAAGTCCTGCTGCTCAAGAGTAAGTGCGTCGTAAAGTTTTTGTGCAGCCAGTACTTTCTTTTCAAATGTTTTAGCGTCTGGGTCCAGCTCGCCAATCGCATTCACTACTTTTAACACTGCTGCTACATCTTTTTCTGCTTTCTTTAAAGTATCGTAGTTAAGAACTTGTCCTTTTACTTTAGAATCTAATGCTTTATATGCAGCAGAAGCATTCGCTACATCTTGAATATATGTGCTAGAAGCCGGATTAAGACCAGCTATAATCCCAACAACTTTCTTTACTTCACTCATATTTTTCTCAGCTTCAAGCAAAATATTGTAATTAGATACTCTTTGCTTATCTGTAGTACTTAAGCTATCGTAATCTTTTCGCACAGATTCTATCATACCAAAATACAATTTATCACTTGGCTTTAAAGCTGCAATACTCTGATAAACTTTAATAACGTTATCTAATGATAGAAGCAGCTGCTCGTTATAAACATATTTACGCTGAGTGGCAGTAAGATTATCATATGCTTTTAAAACCTTTTGATATTGGCTGTCCATATTTTTCGATGTCATCAGTTTATCAATCTCATTGACAACACTAATGACAGGCTTAATATTTTTTTCTTGCTCTTGCAATGTTTTATAGTTTTCAACCGCATATTGTTGATCTTTTGGTAATGCATTATATGCTGCACGTATCTCTTCAATACGTTTAATATATTGATTTGCTGGGATGGTCGGAAGCTCATCAATCATGCGCTGTACATTTCCTGCACCTAAGATGCTTCCTTCAGCAGCTTGTAATAAATTGTAGTTTGTGACATATTGCTGCATGTCCTTACTCAGAGCATTGTATAATGCTCGAGCTTGTACTGTATCCGCATTGAAGGTTTTACTTGACGGCTTTAGCTTGCCAATTAATTCAATCACTTTGGCAGTTGGCTCGTAGCTTTGTAAAATAGCAATATTATTAACATATAGCTTTTGATCCTTTGTCAGCTTATCGTACGCTTTTCGTGCTGAGTTTACTTGACTGACAAATTTATTTGAGCCCGGCTCTATACCATCGATTTGCACCATAGTATTTAAAATTGCTTTTACTTCTTTTTCACGATCTGTTAATACCTTCACATTAGAGACAAGCTTTTTCTGTCCTGATGTTAGTTTATCGTAAGCAACGCGAGCATTCATAAGCTTCGTTAAATAATCCGGATCAGTAGGCACTGCCGCATCTATCAATGCAATAACTGTATGTGCAGATTTCAGCTCAGTCTCAGCTGTGACAAGCTTTTCATAGTTTGTTACAGCCTTTTGCTTTTCTGGTGATAATGCATCGTAATTTTTGCGTGCAGAATCTAAATCATTTAAAAATGTTTTACTTGTCGGTTTCAATGTTTCAATCAAACCTATTAATGTAGCAACATCTTCAACTGCTGCCAGCTGATTGTAGTTTGTTACGCGTTTTTGTGAGGCAGGGTCTAGTGCATTGTATGCTTTACGTGCTGCCAAAACCTTTTTTGTATAATCCTTATTTGCTGGATTTAAAGCTGATATTGCATTAATAACCTTCACAACATTGGCATTATTTTTCTCATAAGTTGTTAATGTCTTGGATTGTGTTACTAATTTTTTTGCATTTTTATCCATCGTTTTATATTCTGCAGTCATCGCTGCTACTTTCCCTACAAACGTAGCATCTGGCTCATTAGCTAAAGCGATAACACGATTGTCGAAATCTTTAGCTGTTGTAATATAGCCATTCGCGGTTTGAAGAGCAGGATAATTCGTTACAAGTTTTTGCACGTTAGGTGATAGTTTCCCATAATCTGCATTTAACTGTGTAACTACTTCCGTATATGTTTTTTGCGATGGGTTTAAGGCCATTATGCGTGACACAATATCCATTGCCTCTACTTGATCCTTCAACGACTTATAGCCTTTCACGTATTCGCGTTTTGCAGAATCCAGCTTTTGATAAGCAGTATTCGCTGCCTTCGCTTTTTTAGTATAATCTTTCGCAGCTGGGTCTAGCTTTTCCACTAACGCAATTACATTTAAAACTGCTTTATATGATGTTTCTGAGCTTGTTAGCACTGACAAATTGTTGACGATTTTTTTGACAGTAGCTGCTTCTATTTTCTTCCCGTCAGGTGATACTGGTGAATTGTAAGCTGCACGCGCTTGCTCTATTTGTGTAATTTTATCCGTAGCATTGGCAATTTCAGCAATGAGTTTCTCAACTTCTTGCGCTGCTGCTATATTTGCCTCAGCTAATTCTAAGTCAGCGATATTTTTTACAAATCTGTTATCGCTTAATTTTGTGAATGCGTCTCTAGCTGTTTTCACTGCTGTTCGATAATCTGCATTATTTGACGGTTTTAGTGCTGTAATTTGCTTGGAAATATTAGCAGCATCCTGATATGGCTTAAACGCTTCATAATTTGTAACTAAGCGCTGTGAACCTGCATCTAATTTTTTGTAGGCAGTTTCAATTGCTGTTACTGCACTAATAAAGCTTGTAGCAGATGCGAAGTCTTCTGGTTTTTTTTCCATCAGCTTTGTAATATTCGCAATTACTTGATCAGCTGAAGATAGATTGGCCAACACGTCTGTATATTTTTTGTATGGTGTTACCGCTGCATTATTTGGATTATAGGCTGTAATAATTTTCTTTTGATCAGCTGTAAGTTTGTTTAATTCAGTTGTTACTTCAGTAGCAGCTGCGGCAATGTCAGAAGAAGTGGATGACTGGTTGTTTAGAATACCAATAAAAGAATCCAACTTTATAATTGCCTGACCTACATCTTCTGCATCCTTGTACATTTTTAAAAGCTTCTCAGTATCTGCACCGTTCTTTTTGAAATAATCATTACGCTCTTGTACTCCATAGCCGTATTGCGTTGATGTACCTCGAACTGCTGAAACAAGGTCCTTAGCATCTGCTGACGCAAGGGCTGCATTTACAGCACTCTCGAAAGTCTTTTGGACTTTTAAATAAGAGCCGGCTTCAGTGTCTGAACCTAAAAAAGTATTGTACTCTTTATTAACTTCTGTAGCTTCATCAACAAATGTTTTACTTGTATAAGACAACTTACTTATTTTGGCTCCAATAGTCTTTAATTTAGCCAATAAATCTCGTTGGGCTACAACATAATCGTATTTCGCTTTAATAAAATTGATTTCATCGGGTTTGAAGTCTGTAGTACTTAAAACTGCTACATCCCCCTTTGCTATCACCATTTCATCATTGGTTGAAGTAACAGATAATTTGCCAAATTGTGCAATTGTTTGTGATTTAGTGTCTGTTGCTGCTACATTCACATTAGCTACTTGATTTGCCTGAGAGATTGTTTGAGGTTGTCCTTCTTGAGCATTGGCAATCGCTGTCGGAGTTAGTAATAGACTTGTTATTACACCAGCTTGTATTGTTTTTTTCAAATTGCCCACCCTTTCTTTTTTATAGGTAAATAGATATGTATCATTTATTTCTAATTTGCTACCTTTTGTATCGGTGCATTTTATCCTATTTCAAGCTAATCTATTAAAGTAGCTCATCCTCTTCACTAACAGAAAGATAATTTTTTTAGATTGCATAGTCTTTTTATAGGAAGTTATTGTTAGGATACTATATAATTGAATTATGTGCATTGATCTGGAAGAATTTTTGGCAAAAGATGACTAATTATGAGTAAAAATGCTAATAGACTTTAGATGAACAAATTTACCACCTAAAAGATACGTGCAGCTGACGACAATTTTCGTGTAAAAATGAAGCGTAGAGGAATCAGCGCTCGTCTGCGGAAAGCGCTACTCTATATGTACTTGCAACCTTATATTTTCCAGGAAATATTTTGTTGAAACATTACACAGATTAGCGAATAAATGCTTTGTATAATTCTCTAAAATAACGATTAAAATTTCTCTTTTTTCGAGGGAAATCGATGAAAAACTTAGCATTTCTACTATATTATTTTCCAGTAATTAGATGTATACTACAACTTTACGATTTAATTTACGAGAAAGGGAGCTATATATGTTTTATCAATATAAATTTTGGCACAGCTTATTGCATCCCACTTATTTTACCCAAGCTGTTGAGCAAGGAGAAATAAGAGGATATAAAAAGCGATCGTTCACAGTTTTTATACTCTTTATGCTTCTATTCATCGTTCGTGAGTTTTGGGGCATGGGTACTGAAAGCTTAACAACATTATTTGCATCGAATCACCCAACTGAATACTATACAGCACGTTTACTATCAATGGTTGGGGTTATTGCCTGGGGAGTCATCTATTATTGCTTCCATTATTATGGCGTTACATACTTGTTACATCTGTTAACAGATATTCCTTACAAGTGGATTCAGAAGGTACAACTTTATGTAATGGTATTTTTACTTATTGAAAAAACAATTTTATTTGCCGTGTTTTATGCAGTTGGTTACACTACAAACTTCTCGTTCTTCTCACTTGCACCTATAGCTCAGCAAGTAATTGAAAAAGATTATGTACTATTTGCTATCAACCAACTAACCGTAGCAACAGTATTAACAATTATTGTGCAATACACGTTCCTTTCAAAATGGGAGGAATGGTCAGATCGTAAGGCATTATTAGCAAAAATTATTGGGCTATATGTAATAATGGCTATTTTTATCGGAATGATTAGTGCGTTACCACTACAAGAATGGATTACAAGGGGGTTAGGATGATGCGCTTTATTAAATCCAGACCTTGGACAAGTTTAAGTATTATTGTGATAGCGTTATTAATTGGTGTAAATGCTTATTTTGTATTTAAGGATGATAGTAAAGTAGCCAGATCCTACTTTATCAATGAATTCCAAAGAGCAACAACTAGTGATCGTGTAGAGACGGTGGAAAAGGATGCGATTGTTGCACCAACACAAACCTATACGATTTCAGCAGATGCGAAAAATCTTGCTGCAATAGATGTAACACGTGGACAGGAAGTACATGCCAACGATTTACTAGCTACCTACAAAACAGAGGAAGTTGACGGTGAATTAGCAAAGCTTGAGGCTGAACGCACTGCTTACGAAACCGAATTAAGTGATTTAGAATCTGCTTTAGCGGACATAGAATCTGAATACGGTGGAGGCAATGACCCAAAAAGCTCTATTAATACCGACCAAATTAGTGAGAAGTTAAATGTCTCTGTTAAATTTGAATTAGGTCAGCAAGCTTCTCCCTCAACTGCAGTGGCAATACTGAACCGTCACATTGCGGAGACCAATCGTCAAATAGCTTTAATGGATGCACAAATTGGCCAAATTAAAGCGCGCCAAGGTGTTATTTGCCCAGTAGATGGTGTCATCTCAAAAATCACTGAAGAAGCTGGTGCAGTAACATTTGAAATCTATTCATCTGAAAAGTCTATGCTTGCCTACTTATCCGAGGATGAATGGCAAAAGGTTGAAGATGGGCAAACCGTTAATTTTAAACTGCCGCATAACGACAATGATCTATCAGGTATTGTAGTTCAAAAACAAATGATACCAACAAATAAAGAATCCCTTTGGGCAAATGAACTAGCTAAGTCAGCAAAGCTACCAAAGCCTACAAGCTATGAGGTAATATTGCATCAGGATGACGTACTGGAAAACATTCCATTCTCTACTGTTGGTAAGGCTTCTATTACCGTAAATCAGGCATCCAACGCACTTAAGGTGAAGTCCGCATGGGTGAAGGCTAGAAAGAATAATAAACATAGCGTTTATACGATTGATGGAAATGGTAAAATACGCCTTGAGGATATCGAGGTTGCCTTTAAAACGGCAGATTCTACTATCTTTACAGGCTATATGGATGCCGGAACACCTATTATTGCCAATGAACAACGCAATATTTTAGCTCGCTCCTTCCGTTCAATACCTCTTAAAAAAATCGAGTGGCAAAATTTTAAAGAGATCGGTTGGAAAGACTACGTGAAATATATTGTCTTTTAGTATATAAAAGCCTCCCCGATACTCTGTAAAATTAAAGACAAGTGAATGTGTTATTAATCAGTACTATCAGAATGTTATCTTTAATGTCACACATTATATTAAATAATTAGTACATCACTTATATAAGTGGTGTACTTTTTTGTTTATTAAACTAAAAATAGCGATAAAGAAGGTTGGAGAGTTATTGAATCTGATTTATTAAAACTTAATAAAGTGATACCAGTTAGTGAGGTTGAACAGAAAAGTGGGTATAGAACCATAGAATGCAACAGAATTAGTGAAACGGGCGTGCCAAGTAGTGACCCTTACTTTTCCTGATGAAGAAATGTTGTCGATTGGGGATGAAACGTACTTTGGAAATATTATTGATAATGCAGCAGTCGCCATCAAAAGTGAAGAACTCTGACAGCTTCAAAAAGCAATATGTAAAAATTGGAGTCCAACTTCAACTCCTATCAAGTTATCGAGAAAATCAAGCAAACGATTGTACGACTTACTACTACAAAAAAATATTTACCACGACATATCTTAGTCATTAAACTAGTAATAAGAAATCTAGCAAGAAGTCGAAGTCCCCTTTATAAAAAATATCCCTCAATCTTTATCTAACAACAACTTCAAAAACTCCATTTTGAAAAAAGATTGATCAAAATGGTGTTACTCTTTTTAGATACGAATGAGATTTTTATAAAAAAGTTTGATCATTTTCCACCTATGTTATTCAAGAATAGCACCCGTTAGCCTCCTTGTAACGCAAAAACCGCGCTACACCACAGAAAATGAAAGACGATCACGTTCTTCCATGGGAGTTCAATAAGGAATAGCAATTTAATGGTATTGAAACCAAACAAACCATCCTTTTTCCTTACTTTTAGCTAAAAATATTTGACCCTGGGCTAAGTCAGCTCCAGGTGCTTTTGGGAAATCTAAACGTACAAGCCATGACTTTTCAGCAATTTCTTTGCCACAAAAGGTTTTTGCCATTCCAAAATAGGCTTTTTCTTCCTTATTACCAACTGTATTGGGAAAAGGTTTAGCAGTTACTACACTCCACTTAGTATACATGTCAGGAAAGTCATCTATCCCAATTCCATAAGTTTCTGGTATTAAAGTATTTAACGCTTCTATTACATCTTTTTTATCCTTAAGTGATGTTTTCTCTAAATCACTTAATACAGGACAGTTCTTAGGCTGTGCATAAGATTCAAATGACACAAAAATAAATAAAGATATGATTAAAATCAGTGCATAAAGTTTTTTCAAGATAAATTCACCTCTTTTCTAATCTTTCCGAATTAGAAAAGTGTTATCCATCCTTCTTCAAGTAACCTGCTCCTTTAGTTCAATAAAAAAAGAGCTGCATATGCAACTCAATGATCTTCAAGTAAAGCAACCCAAGTAGCCTAATCGATTGCATAAAAAAAATAAAATGAAGGTTGTTTTTTTCCCCCTCTTAAACACTTTACTTATATGAGAGCGAGAAATCGTTGATAACAAGGTTCGTGGATAACCTTAATCAACGACATCCACTAGTCTCACATCTCAAATAACTTTTAGGGGGAAATATTAATGGCTTCATGTACTCAATCTGATTTAACTGCTGTGACAATCCCAAATGTTGTACCATCTTTAAACTTATACGGTAAAGCAAGTAATAATCAACGTTTTTTCTTGTCTGATAATCCAGAAACTATTAATAGCTCTGTTCCATTTACTAATGGTTATGCAACGCTTTGGGCAGATACTGCACCTGGGTTACAGAGTGTAACTTATCGAATGTTTGTTTGGCATCTAAATAACACAGGTGCGACTATCAAGTTCGGTGTTACCATTGGTAATGGTTCAAGTGGCAGTACTTATAAAGTCTCTGGTGTTAAAGACTGTATCGATACTATTACCGGCTTTGTAGCTCATGGGAAATGTGCCGCAAAAGCTTTACTCGGAAATACACTAACTCCTAGTTCTCCAGTTGATAGTTCCATTGCAGCGGGGAAAGTTGGATTAGTGAAAGAATGGAAAGTACCAAATGGTTATTTGGTAGGTGGAATTATTGAGTTTACTTTATCGTCTAGTTCTGCAATGTCTTATAAAGTCAGAACAGTAGCTGCTAAAAGTACTACTGCCGATCTTCGTAGTAATCAAAATGCAGTTGTGTCACCAATTGGAACGCATCCGCGTGGTTCTTGGAACTTTTCCAATATTGACGGCTTTGGTACTTCAGGTGGCTCTGCTGCTCTATATACTGTCGGAGACGGCAATAAAAGTTTCTCCATAAATAATGGTATTAATGACAACTTAATGACTAAAGACACTAGCTATACGCCTGGCGATGCTGTAGCAACTAATAAGGGGCATTATGGTGTTATTTACAAGGCGAATATCACTTTCAATAATCCAACTCAAGCCGATAAGGCATTAAAGGTATATTTGACAGGTCGTGGAGGTCCATACGGCGGTGCTGTACGTTGGAACAACGGTACAACTCACGGTGTTCCTACACTGTCTTCCAATACCCAAGGTGTTCGGATTGCTACATTTACTGTACCTAAAGGAACTAGTGTTACACATTCAGTCTATACTTCTACAGCTGGCTCGCTTAACACCCCAGCGGCGATACTGATTACAGAGTAATTAAATATATTAAAGAATTTCTCGTAAAATAAAGGAACCCTGTAGCTTATCGCAAATTCTCCGATGAGCTACAGGGTTCTCTACATATCATCATATAATATTCATTCAGAAACATCTTGGAACGTTAAACCAGGGAAAACGGTATAACTGCTTAATTAGGTATCACTAATTATTTGAGCTTTATCTATAAGGATAAAACCTGAAAGAATCTCTCCCCATCCCCACATTAAGATACTTCCCTTCGTTCTAAAGATTTTTCCTTAGAATATTTAACCTATCAAATCTTTACAATATATTGCTTTATTTCATATATGTAATTTTTTCCTTATTCAACTAAACTGCACCGTTAAATCAATAAGAAAAAAAGAGCTTCATTTGCAACTCACGTTAAGGAATCCGCTGTATATGCAAGATTTTATTCAAAATATGATTCAGTACAATTTCTTTTGAACAGCATTGAAAGCTTTGTTGTATCTAAGTTCAAACGATAGTGCATAAAAAGGTGTATATGAATGAAATACAGAAAAACACTTAATACATTGCTATGACAACGTTTTAAGTGTTTTATTTCGTCCCAAAACTTTTGTTTGGGAACGTTATTTTATATGTGATTGTATAGCTTAAATAAACGTATCAATCGAACTCGATGTAGGTTTTACTCGCTGTTGTGCTTCTCCTTTTAAAGCATTGAGTGTTTATTTTATCCGACTTTAGATTGAATGTTTTTAGTGTTCTTTTTTAATCCCGTTGCAAACCCAATCATACTAAGTGTTATTGCAAGAGAAGACCAATTGAAAGTGCCTAACTTAACTAAATCATAAGTAAAAGTGATAATAGCAAGAACTGCGATAGTGTAAAAAAAGTAAAGTAATAATTTCATAAGAAACACCTCATATATTAATATAATCCTACAGATTGTAACATTATTCCTTTCTTGTTTCTATATTAGTCAAATAATTTCTAAACAAGTTCCCAAAGCGTCGTTTGGTAACATAAAGTGCGTAACGTTGTAAATCCGCATTTTTCTGATGTATAGCGATAATAAAGTTGTTTAATTGTTATTTAACTAAAGCACCCGTTACTTTAAGTACAACATTTCACAATCTTACACATTGATGTTAATCACATTTCTTTCAGAGAGGGGAAATATAGGTTAATTTGCGCCCCTGTTAGATACTGTGGAGCTGTTCTTTTTGTCGTATATCACAACGGTTACAATTGAAACAAGAACAATTACAGCATTTGCGGCAATGGTTCCTACCCAAGTCATAGTCATGGTGCCGAAGATGGGGGATGCCGCATTGAACATGGTGTGGAATAATACGCACATAAACACATGGCCTTTTCCTGATATTTTGTAGATTGCCCCGTTGAAAAACCGAAACGCAATGAGTTGAACTGCAAACATCCAAAAGTCAATGAGTCCCTCTCCGTGATTCGTCCCCGGAATGAAGAAGAGAGGGATATGCCATAAAATCCAAATAATTCCAACTAAAACAGAAGACAAAACAAAACCGTATTTTTTGTCAAGCTCAGGCTGCAATATGTACATCCAGCCAGCTTCCTCTAAGCCACCGATAATAAGATTACCAGGCAGGGAAAGGAAGAACACATAAAATGGAAGCACCATTTCCGTGTGGCCAGAAACTGCAATATGTATCACAAAATACAGTGCAAGTCCTGCAACAACGAACAAATAGAGAGATATGCTATTTTTGGCATAAAAAACAGTTCTCAACCATTCCTTGAAACCTACTATTTTGCTATTTTTCTTCAGAACGATATATGAAGCAATAGCGGGCGACAAAATATAGATTGCAAAAGGGATATTCATCCCGAATTGCTGTAACGAGTGAACCCAATTGTGAACCGAATATCCAAATTGCCCCAGGGCAATCAAAGCACCTGACACAAGATAGGCTATGTAAAATGTCAGCATCGTAAATTGTACTGTGATTTTTTTGTGTGTCACGATTTCTTCACCTCACATTTTAAAGTAAAATTGATTTTTATCACCTAATGTTTGCTTTCTGACAATTCTAAGTTGTGCTCCTACCTGCTTCGTTAGTTCAATAAAGAAAAAGAGAGCTGCATATACAACTCTTTGATCTTCAAGAAAAGCACCCGTTAGCCATCCATGTAGCGTAAAACCCGCGCTACACCACATAAAATGAAAGATGATCACGTTCTTTCATGGGAGTTGAAGATAATTTAACTTTCTTCGACGTTTATAACAATTTCCCCAAATAATTTCTCATTAAAATATATTTCTAATTTCCATAATCCACTTGTAGGGAACATCATATTCGATGGGATATAGGAAAAAGTATTGGAATATTGCCATACTGTATCATCGACAGATACCAACACGGGATGTTCTTTCCCTTCTTTGTCAGTTCCAACTACTTTAAAATTACCACTGATACTATCTTTATCTCCCCAAAAATACCACATATACTTATTTACTTTATTAGCAATAATCTTTTCTTCTACTACCTCACCTTTTTTACCAATACCAACCAAAAAACCAACTTTCCCTTCTTCGCCAATCAACAAATACTCTCCTTCTGTCCCATCACCCAAAGTAATGGGCAATGAAAAAGTAGAACTTACCTCACGTGTTTCTTTCTTATCAATATTGTTACAACCGACAAGTGTCATTAAAAATAGCATAGAAATCAACATAATCATTTTGTTCCTCATATTTCTCCCCCTTATCAATTAGGCATTACCTGTTATGAAATAATATAGATAAATTCTTCTTAGATGAACGATATTTATAGTACTACTTCAACATTCTTATAAATATCCCTTCTTATTAAACTAACCTGCCCGTTAGCCATCCATGTAGCGCAAAACCCGCGCTACACCACAGAAAATGAAAGATGACCACGTTCTTTCATGGGAGTTTAATAAGAAAAGCAAATCTAATCAAGAATAGTACATACTTATGATACGGTTCACCTTAATGTAGTTAGTTCCCATTTTCTATATATATCCTTACTAGCGATTCATCGCTATTTTCACCCAGACAACGTATAATAAGAGAAGCAGAAGAAGAATTCATTTTTCCTCTAGTTAAAAAAAGAGGTGCAATTACTTGAAACAGTTTGAAACAGCATTACCTGAGCAGTATGAAACATTAAAAAAACAGGCCAATTATACATCTAGCTGGCGAGAGCGTTTAGACGCAGTCGAAATGTTATCGGCTTATCAACATGACAAAATCATAGATTTATTAAAAAATCGTATGCAGCATGATACTGTCAACAAGGTGCAATTAGCAGCCTATGAAGCACTCGCGGCGTTTGGTGAGGACGTAGAGAAGCCATCACCTGCACGTTTTGATATTATCAAAGGCACAGACAAAATTTTCCTGCGGGTGAAAAAGAGCTTGCCGAACGACCATACAGTGGCAGACTTTGCGGATAAACTAAAACGTATGCGTTTAGATGTCTTTGATGCGTATGAAGGCGACAAAGGTGTAGAATTTATGAGCTGGTTAGAGGAACGTTGGGCAAAACTATAATCAATAGTTTTGCGATTTATGAAGAAAAGTCATTCTCTCCGCTTGTGGAGGGAATGGCTTTTTTCTTATCTTTCGCTGCGGTTCATCGAAACTAATATTAAATTGTATTACTTCTTTTCTTTGATCATCTATCTTTATTGTTTAATGATAAAACAAACACCTTATTAAACTAACCTGCTCCGTTAGCACAATAAGAAAAAAGAGCTGTTTAAGCAGCTCAATGACCTTCAAGTAAAGCATCCGATAGTTTAAGTGAACTTATACAAAGTTACTTTATTATTGAATAAATGCAAGTGTCTGTTAATCGACATCCATCTGCTGACAAATCCTCATTCCTTAGTGTTCCTTCTAACTTAAATCCGAGTTTTTCTGGGATGGAACGACTCTTATAATTTGTTGATTCACACCTAATTTCAATTCTTCTAAATATGATTTGATTTAATCCGAAATTAATTAACTCTTTTATAGCTTCTGTCATATATCCATTGCCACTAAAAGTTGAATTAATCCAGTATCCAATTTCACATTTTGGAATATTCCAATCAATCCCCTGAAAGCTCGCTGCTCCAATAAATTCATCAGTATTTTTATGAAAGATAAGAAAACGAAAGCTTTCTCTTTTTAAAAAGTTGATATGAGCATTTCTTAGGTTAATCTCTGTTTCTTCAATACTAGGAATTTCTTGAGCAAAGGGCATCCACGCTTTTAATTCAGTGAAGGAATCTCTAATTGCTTGGTTAACAATATTTCCGTCTCCAGAATGATTTGGAGCACGAAGAATTAATCTTTCTGTAGTTAATTGTGTTGGAATATCTAATAGTAAAGGATTATACATTTCATTTTCCCCTTTTAGATTTTTTGATTAATAAAGGCTGTTTTCTCAAAGATTGTTGCTGTTAAAACAAAAAGGCAGATTTAATAAAATTTATCTAACCACTCAATTAAATCAATTATGTTTGAACTGGAGCACACCAATTAATCATATTTACACCTTTAATATTAATGTTTCCTAAACTCAAAATATGAGGAATATGTGCAAACATCCCAAAGTTCACACCCTTTTTATGTTCTTCTGTGAAGTAGGCTAATGTGTCTGATGGTAAAGCTGAACATTCTGGATATAAAATGATATCAATGATTTGAATTTCTTCATCAGGTATATCCGAAGCAGGACCTATATAATTCTCTTTATTATAGAAATACACAGCATTTTTATATTTCATCAATCTTTCCGTTGGTATTTCATAAAACATCAAATCTTTTTTAATACTTACTCCAAGTGAACGTAATGCTTCGTAAACATAGTAAGGGTGAAGAGGTAGTAAAAAAATCACATCATTCCATAAACAATTTAATTTGGGGATACTTTTCAATAATAAGCTTGGCCTTTCTGGATGGTCAGAATACTTTTTTGAGTAAGTTTTATAAAGTTCGGGATGTATCAATTTTATCTTGTTAAGAGAAATAAGAACCTCCCCCGTCATTTTTTTAGGTATCATATGATAAACGTAATCCATCAAATTCCCTCCCCCATCAAAGTTTATTTTTCAAAAGATGGTTTCTTCAATTTCCTTTTATTCACTTTCTATCGCTCATATTACCAAGTAAACAAGATGAAAAACAGACTGGCAATATTTGGGATAATATGCTATAATTGAATTAACTTAGAAACAAAAAACCGCTAGAGAGTGTAATTCTTCTCTAGCGGTTTTATATTGTTCTGAAAGTTTAATCTTCAACTAACCTGTACCGTTAGCCATCCATGAAGCACAAAAATCAGCACTTCACCACAGAAAATGAAAGATGATTAAGTTCTTTCATGGGAGTGTAATAAAGTTTATGCTCTTATTCGCCAAAATCATCATAAGGATTAGCGTACAAATCTACATCAATTTCAGCTTCAATACTTGAAGCAAATTTTATGATGTCTTTCTCCAGATATAAAGCAGGGGTATTTCCCTTTTCTATTTTAATTACAATAAAGAATTTACACTCCAAGGAATAAGCCTCTTTTATTTCGTTAATTATTGATGACTTATTTTGTAGCATACCTATAATTTGCTTTAGTTGGTCATTTACATCAAGCGAAAATTGGTAGCCTGTTCCTAAATCCCAACTTGTCTCTTTTCTAAAAAAATCGAACGGTTTTGAATTAAATTGCCTTTTTTATAGGTGTCGGTAGGTGTAATTTCTAACTTTTCTGTTACATCATCTATTGGAAAGTCATCTCCAAACAAGCTGAAATAAATCTTTACTTGGGTCTTATTCAAGTGTAATTTCGCCTCCCATTAAGCCTCATTTTAACACTTATAATATCTTTCCTTATTCAACTAAACTGCCCCGTAGTTCAATAAGAAAAAAAGAGTTGCATATGCAACTCTATGATCTTCAAGTAACGCGCCCGATTGTTAAATAGGCAGCCAAAAGCTTGCTTGTTATAAGCAATCGTAATTTAATCATTACACTTTGTTCTATTTTCTAGTCAATACAATAACTTCAGATTTGCCGTTCCACTCTATTTTCGCTTCCATAATTTCATCATCTCTAATAATTACTGCACAACTTTCATTATTTATGGGAGGTCCAGTGCATTCACTATTACCAGAATTAATATTGTTATCTTGATGATTGAATCGTTCTTCTTTGCTTGTTAATTCAAACCATTTACTTTTTAAGTTATATCCAAACATTTCTGGTGCAGCTTCTTCTCCAACATATTCAAATGAAAAATCAGCCCATCCTTTGGCTTCACTTATTTCAGTTTCGTACTTAACAACCCAGTTATTACTTGTTCCATAAAAATTATATTCTTTTTCATCTTGTGAACAGGCACTTAAGGTTAGTAATAAAAAAATAGATATAACACTTAAAAGCATATTTGATTTCATTGTTACACCTCCCAAACAATATATATCCTAATATTACCATACGAGAAAAGTTTTATATAGTTGCTGTTTGAGTGAATTTTTTTGATAGTTGATAATACAAAAGTTACCAAAGCGTGGTGTAGGGACATACTGATTATAAGCAGCAAAAAACAAACACCTCATTTAATTGAATGAGGTGTTTTATTCCCTAATTTTCATTTGGGAACGTTATTTCTGATTTGCGTGTATATTTTATAAATCTTTGTTGTACTAGGGGTCCTGCCAACATTTTAACGAAAATATACGCTAAGCCTTACTGAAAATTGTACTATCTTTGTATAAGGAAACAAAATGTAAAAATTAACAAAATGCTACTTGTTATATATAGATATAATCTTCAACTAATCTGCACCGTTAGCCACCCATGTAGCGCAAAAATTAACACTTCACCACAGAAAATGAAAGATGATTAAGTTCTTTTATGGGGGTTGAAGATAATTTAACTATCTTCGACGTTTATAACAATTTCCCCAAATAATTTCTCATTAAAATATATTTCTAATTTCCATGATCCACTTGTAGGGAACACCATATTCGATGGGATATGGGAATCGGCACCGTTATTAGGGCTAATAGAAGGATTGGAATATTGCCATACTGTATCATCGCCAGATACCAACACGGGATGTTCTTTCCCTTCTTTGTCAGTTCCAACTACTTTAAAATCACCACTGATACTATCTTTATCTCCCCAAAAATACCACATATACTTATTTACTTTATTAGCAATAATCTTTTCTTCTACTACCTCACCTTTTTTACCCGAACCAACCAAAAAACCAACTTTCCCTTCTTCGCCAATCAACAAATACTCGCCTTCTGTCCCATCACCCAAAGTAATGGGCAATGAAAAAGTAGAACTTACCTTACGAGTTTCTTTCTTATCAATATTGTTACAACCGACAATTGTCATTAAAAATAGCATAGAAATCAACATAATCATTTTGTTCCTCATATTTCTCCCCCTTATCAATTAGACATTCCCTGTTATTAAATAATATAGTTAAATTCTTCTTCGATGAACGATATTATAGTACTACTTCAACATTCTTATAAATATCCCTTCTTATTCAACTAACCTGCCCCTTTAGTGCAATAAGAAAAAAGAGCTGCATATGCAACTCTTTGATCTTCAAGTAACGCACTCCGTTAGCCACCCATGAAGCGCAAAAATTAGCACTTCACCACAGAAAATGAAAGATGATTAAGTTCTTTTATGGGAGTTGAACAAAAAAAGATGGGATCTCTGTGGAATCCCATCTTGAAGTAGAGCACTCGTTTAGTTGAATAAATAAGATTATTAATTTTAAGGTTCTAATTTCATCATTGCACCAAAATATTGTGAAGCAGTCGTAAAAGAAATAAATGCGCATAATTCACTTATCTCCTCTTCGGTGAAACACTCTCTCAAAATATCAAATATTGAGTCAGCTATGTCACCATTTTGTTTTAAAAAGACTTCTGCAAATCCTACTGCAATCGATGTTTTTTCATCAAACTTACCTGGATCAGGTTTTCCTTTGGCCCTACAATACTCACATCCGTTACTTTGAGCTAATGTTCTCCTTACTTGTTCCTTTAATTTAGATGTTAGTAATCCATCTTTTTCTAACACATTTCCTAACTGATTCCATCCTTCCATTACACCTTTATTATGCCCCAATAGTCTTTGAAAAGGTGTTTCCCCGAAATTAGATTCAACAATTCTTGCCATGTAAGTCCCTCCTTGTTATATTTGAACATGAATTAATTATAAAAAACAAAATAACTAAATCACATTAAATTTACAATGATTTTCAAATAAATTCTTTTTAAAATTAATGATTATAGGGAGGAAACTATAAAAATGAAAATAGACGATATGGACAAAAATATATTAGATGAACTACATAATAACAGCCGTTTATCAATGAGCGAGCTTGGGAGAAGGGTGAATCTGTCCTCCCCATCAGTAACTGAACGGGTAAGACAAATGGAGTCATTTGGTATTATAAAGAAATATACTTTAGAGGTTGATTATGAGAAAGTAGGTTTACCAATCCAATGCATAATTGAAGCAACAGTTAAAAATGGTGACTATAAATCTTTTAAAAATTATATTGAGAAACTTCCAAATGTAGAATTCTGTTATCGAATAGCAGGAAGTGCATGCTATATGCTTAAAATGCAGTTTGAAACTTTCGCTAAAGCAGAAAAATTCATTGATGAAGTAAACCCAATCGCACATACTGTAACACATTTTATTTTTTCACAAGTTCCAGTGAATTTAGAAGTTAATAGGAATTGAAGAGTGTTTAGGTGAAGTCATCACTCCTTAAATGGCCCTATAAAGAAAGAGCGCAATTTATACCCTAGAATTGCGCCCGATTGTTGGATAGAATGACTCGTGGTAAAAAAGAGGATAGATAGAGCGAATTTATTTAAGCTCTTCTATCCTCTTAATTTCTATACATATAATGTGTGACATTACATAAGAATTCACTATTTAAAATAGTTTCAGCGATTTACTTGGTTTTATCAGCGATTCTTCGATGTTTATCAGCGATGTTCTCTTTTCTACCGGTTTCTTAATTAAATGATGAATTCTCCATTTGTTCCTGTGTCACTAGTTCATAGTTCATTGCTGCTATACCACTTACCTCATGGATCATGCCATGTACATATAGTTTCTCACCATTTTCTCCATTCAGACGGACAGAAAAAGCAGAATTACCTTTTCCTACTCTTTTTACAGTGACACCATCTGCTGAAAGCTCAACATCAACTATTTTATGATCATGCATTGCACCTGTGTATTGCTCTATTTTGAAATCTTTCACCTTAAAGCCAATTTCACTTTTTGGGATGAACGCACTGCTCATTTCAATCGCTGCTGTTGTATACAATTCATAACCATCAGATTCTGCACGGATGCCTACACGTACCGAATGTCCTTTATTATCAGAGAAAGTCGCAATATAGTCACCTGCTTGTGATAACGACAGCACATAGTTACCGCCTTTAGGAATATCTTGTTCCTCCCAGCCATCAAATTGATATGGCTTATAGCTGAAAACTTTATCACTTACAGCATGACCAGCAGCTGTAGTTAGCCGAATATTTTTCGGATCAAAGCCTAAATCTTGCTCTAAAAACAGTGCTGAGCCAGGTGTAACTTCATCTGTTGGCTGACAGTTGATTTGTAATTTTCCATCTACTTTTGTTACATCAATTTTATATTTTTGCATGTCGACGATTTCATAATTTTCATCATTATCGATATTGTAGCCAATCAGCATGAAATAGCCCGATCCCTCTCGTAACGCCTCTATCTTCATATCGTTATTTGTTCGAAGAATGCGGAAGAATTC
This sequence comes from Lysinibacillus sp. CTST325, assembly GCF_054665055.1. Classification (NCBI taxonomy): domain Bacteria; kingdom Bacillati; phylum Bacillota; class Bacilli; order Caryophanales; family Bacillaceae; genus Lysinibacillus; species Lysinibacillus sp. CTST325. The sequence goes on from NZ_BAAFHO010000004.1 coordinate 114,928, forward strand.
ATGCTCTCCATCTGGTGCTAGATTATCGTTAGAATAAGCATCAATATTAGTTGAATTAAACTCCTGTGCAGTAAATGTTTGGATCACTCGTTTAGCCTTCATAGCTTCAAGACGGTGAATAAATAAAGCAAGCTGCGAACGATTGACAGTCTCTTTTAAACCAAAAGTAGTTGGTGTAGTCCCCTTCGTTATATTATTTTCAAACAATGGAGCTACTGCGTAATAAGCATCTGAATATTTTACAATATCCTTAAATGGTAATGTTTGGTCAATAATAGGTTCTAACTGATATGCCGTTGTTAGCATTCGCGCTAATTGTTCACGTGTAATCGGTTGATTGACACCGAAGGATCCATCAGCAAACCCTGAGATAATCCCTTCACTTTCCAAGGCTGCGATTGCCCCATAATATTCATCGCTCGGTTTTACATCAGTAAATTGTGGATCCGTTACATTTTTAGTATCCAACCCTAGAAGACCTGCTAAAATCTTCGATGCCTGTCCACGCGTCACATCAGCGAATGGCTTAAATGTGCCATCTGCATAACCTTTAATAATCCCGCGTTCTGCTAAATCCTTTACTGCCGCACCGTATTCCTTCGTGTAATCAACATCAGAAAATTTATCTGTGGCCTGTGCAGTTGGTACTACTACAATCGCACTTGTCGCTAAAGCAGCAACGATTGCTCCCTGAAATAAAGTATGCTTCTTCATAACTAGCTCAACCCCTTAACATATTTTGTCTATCATACTATTATAATACGTATAAGGGAATCCAAATATTTCATAATCTACTATTGTTATGTATTCTAGAATGTGTTGTTGAGCTTTTCTCCATGTTTTACTACAAATAGAAATAGCCCTAACATCTGTATTAACTGTTAAGGCTATAACTTCATTACATATACAAAAAATTACGGAGATTTCTCTCCATCAAAAAGCCTTGTGACCATAATGAAACAAAAAGTTTCATCTAATCACAAGGCTAAGTTACTAGATCACTAGTTTATAGCATAACCCTTTTAATTAAGGAGCAGCTACAATTGTTACTTTCAATTCTTTTGTTGCGTTACCTACTTTAATTTTTAATGTTACTTTAGCTTCTTTAACATCTGTATTTAATGTAGCTTTTGCATCAGCAGTACCGTTACCAGTAATTTTAACATCTGCTACTTTTTCAGGTACGATTGTAACTGTATCTGCAGCAAGTGCTGTGATTGCTTTTTTACCGTATTGATCAACAGTTGCAACGTTTACTACTGCAGGTGCATCACCTGTAGATTTTAAGCTTGCTACAGTTGAACCAGATACTAATGTAGCTTCTGTAATAGCTTTAGCTAGGTTGTAATCAGCTGTTGTTTCTGATGCTGTAAAGAAGAAATCTTGCGTTTTTTCAGCGTCAGCTGAAACAACGAATTTTTGTTCTAAGATTTCACCAGTAGCATTAATTGTTACTTTTAATGTGAATTCTGTATCTACTTTATTAGCTGGTGTAGCTGAATCTGTGTTTAAAGCTGTGTCAGCAATATTTACTTTACCTTTAGATACAGCTTGTGGTGCAGTTAATTTACCGCCAGTTACTGTCGCAGTATATTCGCTGTCAGCAAGTGCTACTTTACCACCGTTTAGTAAACCGTTAACTGTAATATCTTTTTCTGCTCCTACTTTTGTTTTACCAATTTCAGCAATTTCATAACCGTTGTATTCTGTACCATCAGTTACTTGTACTTTTACTTCTACAGCAGAATCAATTGTGCCATTTGGAGTTACAAGTGCCACATTTAATGTTGCAGTACCGTTTTTAAGAGCAGTTACTTGATTTGCACTTACTGATACTACATCTGAAGTTCCAACTAATGTTACTGTTACAGGTTCAGTAGAGTTTTTCATTTCACGACCGTATTGGTCTTCAATGATTAAGTGGTCTTTTGCTGTAATTGTAACTGGAGATTTAGAAGTTGAAATTACTAAAGGCTTTTTAAGTCCACGAACAACAGTTGGTACTGCTTTTGCTTTTACATCTACAGTAATAGTAGCAACTTTGTAAGTTGAAGTTTGGAATACTAATGCTTGTGTTCCAGCAGCATTAAATGTTGTTTTGTAGTATACTTGACCATCTTTTACTTCAAGAGCTGATTCAGTAACTGTAGTACCACCAACTTTAATACCTTTGTTAGCATCAGCTAACACTTTTTTGTTAGTGATTACATTGCCTTCTTTATCAGTAACTGTTAATGGGATTAATGTAGATTCCCCAGCTACAGCAATTTCTGGTTGAGAAACAGAAATAGCGTTAGTTGTAGCCGTTTCTGCAACTTTAACAGTATATTTAGCTGATTGGCCATTAGTTGTTGAAATTAATAATACATCCGTATCACCAGCTTTTAAGATTGATGATAATGCAACTACTAATTTATCTTTATCGCCAATTTTAACTTTTGAAACAGTGTTAGCGATTGTTAAGTTTGTTGTGTTTGTGTTTGTAATTACTAAACCAGTTGCTTTTGCAGTGTCAGTAATTTCTTTTCCGTATTGATCTTTAAGATTTAATACGATATATGCATCAGAAGCTTTAGAAGAATCATTTAAAGCTACTTCTTCACCTTTAGCGTTGTAAACACCAGCTACTTCAATTGAAGAAACTGTAGATTCAGCAGATAGTTTTACAGTTTTTGAAACTGATGTACCTGTAGCAGAATCAAATAATACTACTGGTACTAAATCGCCGATTTTTTTGCCTTCAACAACAGCACCTGATAATTTAACTACACCTTTAGCTGAATCAGCAACTACAGTTGTGTTAGCATTATCATTTGTTTTTAAAGAAGTTGTTTTTGTAATATCTGTACCATATTGATCTTTAACTACATAACCAACAGTTGCAGTAGTACCAACATTGAAAGTACCGTCAGTTTTAACAGCTTTGTCTACTACAGCTACTTCGTCTAAGATTTCAATTGAAGTTACTTTTTGAGCTTCAATTTTAACATCGCTAGTTAATACTTTTTCAGTTAAACCAGATACATTTACAGTATAGTCAGCTGCTTGGAAGTTTGTAGCACCTACTAATTGAACTGATTTTTTGTCTTCAGACCAAGTAAGAGTAACGTTTTGTTTGAAAGTACCGCGTAATAATTCAACTGCAGCTTTAGAAGTATCTTCTACGGCTTTATTGAATTTAACTTCGATTGTTTTAGCGTTAATAGCTTTTACTGATTCTAATTTAACTTCAGTTACTTCATATGTAACTACAGCTGAATAAGATTTACCTTCAATTTCGAAATCTACTTTAGTTTCTTTGTTTTCTGGAAGAGCAGTTCCTAATTTTACAGTATGTTTTGTATCATCAGAAAGTGTTACTTCTAAAGTTGTTGCATCAACAACTTTAGCTTCTTTAACAGTTAAAGGAGCTTCTTCACCAATTTTATCAATTGTACGGTTTAAGAATGATGCAAATTGACCGCGTGTTAATGAGTTTTTAGGATTGAACTGTTGTATAGTTTTAACGTTTGTAATACCAGCATATTCTAATGCGATGATTGCTTCACGATTTTCTGTAGCTGTAGCTTTGTCTAAATCAGTGATAACAGATTTGAAGTCAGCATCTTTGTAATCAGCTACTAAGTCTACGTTATAAACAGTTTTGATAGCACGTACTAAAACAACTGCCATTTGCTCACGGCTCATGTTATTAGCTTGCATTAATTGGTTGTTTGAGCCTTTGAATACGCCAGCATCTTTAACAAGTGCTGCATATTGTAATAACTCTTTGTCAGATGTTGTTGTTGGTAAATCAGAGAAACGAGCTTTTGTTGCATAGTCTGCAGGAATTTCGTAATTTTCTGACACTAACCATTTTCCTAAGAACTTTGTTACATTACCGCGTGTAACAACAGCATTCGGTTTGAATGTACCATCTGGGTAACCTGCTACGATTTTAGCGTCTGCTAATGCTAAAATAGCGTCCTCGTGATCATTGTCTTTAATATCAGAAAAGCTTGCTGCGCTTGCTGCTGGTACGATTGCTGATGCTACTAGGGCTGCTGAAGCTGCGCCTACAACCCATTTACTATATTTTTGTTTCATATGAAATTACCTCCTAGATAAATTAGCCAATATTCATGACTACGACTTCATTATAAGATTACGAGATAATAAATTTCAAAATGAAATACTTGGAATGAAAAATGTGGTAACACCTTAATTTCAAAGGTTTTTTAACCATATTTTGTACAAATATTGTTACCGCTGCCATCCTGAAAATTAACAGACAAACCTTACTGCCACAAGGAAAATATACCATCTTACCCATGTCATATTTACCATCCACATTTCTACAATTTTTTACTTTTATGCAATAATTGATTAAAAACCATTAGTGAACAATTCGTGAACTCATGTCACAATTAGTTAGGTAATTTATTCTTGTATTTCCTATATTCTATTAGATTTTTCCAGAAGTTTTATATATCATTAGTTTTTTGGTATATTTCACAAGCCACTTTTCGTTCAGAAATTGACTTATGAAATCGGCATTTTTTAATCAGCAATTACACCGATTTTGTCAACATTTGGTATATTATCAGCGGTTTTTTTGAGGGTATCATCGGTTCTTGACTTTTTATCAGCGATCTTTTTGAGGGTATCAGCGATCTTCTTGATCTTATCAGCGATTCTAGTTTTTTATCAGCGATCTTCTTGATCTTATCAGCGATTCTTTGCTTTTTATCAGCGATTTTCTTGATCTTATCAGCGATTCTTCTATCCCTAGCGGCGGATTCCTATTTGCTACCGGTGAAACAAAAAAAAGCAGTGATTTCTATAATTAAAGAAATCACTGCTTTTCTTATGCGGTACGCTTTTTTATTCTCCCAATGACCAACTGACTAAATGGAAGCATAGAAATCAACTTCGTCACCGTAATACAAACGATTAGCGCCCACAGCATTAGTAATGGCACTCGGACAAGCGTGCTATTAAAATGATCCACAAACCATCCGGTTGATATCCGTAGAACCTCCCAATGAATGAGATAGATCATAAACGCATATCGACTTAGCACTTGAAGCGTCTTCGTATAAGGTAGCGACTGCCCCCAGGCAATTACAATCAAGGCGATACTTATAACAAGCGGTATTAAATCAAGTCGTCTTGAATGCGTCTCTGTATAACCGAGCTGCAGACGGATATATAAAAAGATAGCAGATAACACGAGCAACACAATCGTCGCGTAACGATACTTTTTCGCAAGCGCAGCAATCTGCGTATAATACACACCCATCGCATAAGCTATCGCAAAATAACCAAGCCATCCCGTAAAGAGTAAACGCAACATGAGTTCATTCTCTTCAAAAAATGGATGTGGCAATGCAATCAATGAATGATGGATAAACATAGTCAGCACACATAACGGTAAAAACCAAGCCATAGACCATTTAAAACGCTTCATCAACGCAAAGACTACATATAACTGCATCATAACCACAACAAACCAGCCTACAAACTCGCCGTAAACAACATTACTGACAAACTTTTCCCATACTAAGCCTTTGCGATAAATTAACTCTACAATTACAGAATCAAGCATTGCCCACATTAAATACGGTAGAAAAATATATTGAATTCTATTCGGCCAAAAGTTATTCGGTATTTTAACCTGATAACGATTCGCCAAAATTAAAATAGATAATAAAATAAACGTTGGCGTCGCATAACAGAGCGCAATCCGTAAAAACAGATAAAACGACTGCTCTGGCTCTACTCCTACCTCCATAATAATCCATGAAGAAGTGTGTAATAGTAAAATAGACAAACACGCCACCACACGTAGTAAATCCCACTCTTTAATCACTAAACATTCTCCTAAAACTATTATATCTCATTTAAGTCTGTCATAGTTTGTCGATGAAAGCAATGGTGATACTTGTAATCTATGCAATAATGAGGGGACTATATTAAAGAGAGATGAAATCGGTGGAGGAAGTTTTAAGCGAATTAAAGCAAATCAATCAACGTCTTGATTCTATCGATAATCGTCTTGAAATAGTAAATTTGAGCAGGAACAAATCAAACAAGCCGTTCTAGAATCGAACGAAAAAGTAAACCGACTAGTAGCTATTCAAGAAAGCCGCAAGCCCGCTCGATCCAGCATGAGGCTGAGTTGAGAAGAGTAAGCGAACTACAAGGTGTTGTCTGAAAAGTTCCTTCCTAAGAAAAAAATCCGCTTCGCTTACCTCATAGAAGGCACGAGCCGTATCAGTGTACGCCTTCAATTCGTCACCTTTATGAGAAGAATATAATAAACAAACGCCACTTCAAATTAAACCTTGAAGTGGCGTTTTGAGTACTCTTCTATACATATATTAATTAACTCACCAAATCTTCTCTACCCATTCAGGATGATCTATAAATGGATTTCGATTGCCTTGGATTTCGTAAATTCTTTCATTTCTTTGTTTTTCATATTCATCTACTGGATCTTGCTTGTGCCATTGTAAAAGAACAGAGAGTTTACCGTGATAAGGGGCTGTTCCATTATTGACTTTGTCATTTAATTCAAGATCAACCTTATCTCCAGGCTCATAACGAGTTGCCATATATAATAGTATACGTGCTACATCACCTTTTACGCGATTAGGTGGTTCGAATGAATCTGAATCTTTAAAGCAGCCATTACAACCAGCCACTGGACTGCCCCCATTGTCAAAGTCTAAATTTCCTCTTGAGCTATTCACTTGTACATCAGTTGCGCGTAAATGATGGATATCTGTTCCGGGTCCTTTACTTGTCCCAAAGTTTCCGTGTGATTTTGCCCACGTATGCTCTCGGTTCCAGTTTCCTACATTGCCGCCATTGTTTGTTTTCGGACTAGATTTCCCAGAGTAAAATAAAACGACATTGTTCGAATTATTAGGGTCTTCATCCGTATACTTTAATGCATCCCAAACATCATCATAAGAAAGTACCTTTTGTTCAGAAATGATATCATGAAGAGCCTTTTTTAGTGCTTGACCTTCCTTGTTATAGGATCCTGCATAATAATCATTGGCAATCACTGTAACGCTGAAACTTGTAGTGACACTTTTCTTGCCATCAGATGCTGTAACGCCAACAATATGACTACCCTCATCTAAATTGATTGTTAATAACTTTCCATTGATAGTGCCTTTTGTAGCCGTAAATGAAAGTTCATCACCATCAGGATCGGAAAAATGATTTATTAAATCAATTTTAATCTCCTCTCCAACAGCTACAGTTTTGTTTGAAATCGGATTTTTAATGATTGGTTGATTGTTTTCAGATGGCAAAGAAGGATCCACAATGGGATCCCCTTTCGAATTTGTAAATTTAATTTGCTCAGGAGCTGCACCCTTTTTATAGATTATCGATTGTCTATCTATATTTTCGGCGCCTCTTATTTCACTGACATTTGGACCTTCAATTGTGAGTGTTTTCACGCTATTGCCTTTAAGGTCGATAATCATCCCTGCTTTAGCTGGACTAAGGATAACATCAGTCGTCTTAAAGCCTTCTCCATGTAATTCCGCATAAGCACCTTTAAGGAATACACCTTTTGGAATAACAGATTGCGCATCTAAATGCACTGCCACACTACGTTTATTTATTGTCAATTTGTTTGTTTTGAAGTTCTTATAATCATATACTATTTCAGGCTGAATCGGTTCAATAGTTGAACCTTTATTAACATCGATTTGAACCATTACAGGGTCATGGTCACTTGCACGGCCAGCCATGTCTGTAAAATCAGCATTAATATGAAGAATATCGACATCAGTTTTGTCTTTTAGATTGTTTGACACTAAAATATGGTCTAATACTTGTGAGTTCCCCTGATAAACATATGTGTAACGATCCGAAGCATCCACTTTATTAATCATATTTGTCATCAATTGACCTTCATGGATTTTAAGAGCATCTGCAAATTGGTAATCATTAAAATCACCTAAAGAAACAATATTTGCATCTGGATTTTTTGATTTAATGTCCCCAACAAAATTATAAACAATGTTGGCGATTTTTTTACGTTGCACTTCACTTCCATACTGTGGCGGCTGAATTGCACCAAATAAAGGCGTATCTCCATTTTTAGAATTCCAATGATTTGCGATAACAATTACATCTTCACCTTGGAATTCAAATTGTGCAGCTAAAGGTTTGCGGCTACTATTAAACGCTTCATTTGCCGGATCAATACGCCCTGGGTTCAATGTTAATTTTCCATCTTGATAACCAACAGCTGTTGTGGCATCTCCTGCTGGGATACCTTCTTTCAGCTTAACTCGCTTTGGATTATAAAGGAAGCCAACTCGAATATTTGCATCCGGTGCTCCACCGTCTTTATTGTTAATTGGATCGATATTAACATACTGATACTCGACACCGCCAACACCTTTAATAGCGTCAATTAATCTTTTATAACTTTGATCCGCTTTTGAATCTCCGGCAGATGGCCCATTATTATCCTGCACCTCAGTTACACCAACAATATCAGGGCTGCCCATATCAATACCAATTGCTCTTGCTAGTTTTCTCGCTTTATCATCAGTAGTAGAAGTTTTATTATTAGAAAAGTTCTCTAAATTATACGAGGCAATTGTTAACTTATCTTCTGCCTTTACTATTTTTGTAGTCTCTGGTGATGTATCTCCTTTTTTATAAGCTGCCTTCATCTCATCTAAAGAAGCATAGATTTTAAAGTTTTGATAAGAATAGCCTACAATTCCCGTAATTGGCCCTTTAAATTTATCTCCTGTAGCCACTTCAAAATCGCGTGCAGCCCCATTCGGTTCTAAGCGGAATTGAATTCTGTTAGGATTTGCATTTTCTTTCTCATACAATACCCCACCGTGAATTGTGTCCGTTGGTTCATCCTCAAGTACTGTTACTAAATCTCCATGCTCCTGTGGTGCTACTGCCTTCACGTTGCCAACTTCTACTCGCATACCTTCAATACTTTCCCAAAAATCAATAGCGTCGATTGTTGGATTAAAAGTTTGGAGTTGATCACTGTCGATTTGACTAAATGACATTTTTAACTTATCGATTTCAATTGCTTTTGGTAAAGCTACACTACTTTTAATGACTTCTACTTTTCCATCTTGATCGTCACGTACATTAATTTGAGTTGTTTTTAAATCTGTTTGCTGCCTATCATCATAGCCATCGTAAGCATATTCGCTTACTTTACCTTTAACAGATACTAAATCCCCTACCTTTATTGGCCATGGTTTCTTTCCACTATACAGAAAAATTCCTTCAGAAGTATTCGGATCATGATCAGCCAATTCATCTGGCGTTTGAATCGTATAATACCAATTATTATTTAACGAAAATGAATAAGTTACGATTCCTTCAATTCCTTCAACTGTTTTACCATCAAATGTTGAAGCATGCCCCGCACCTTGAATATCATGAATTTGTAATTTATCTGCAATGCTATAATCAAATGTAGTTATTTCACTAAATGTGCCATCTTTCGCTTTAACTATTGTTTTCAAAGCAGTATTTTTGCTAATTTCAATTGGTGTCTCATATTTAAGACTTTTATCAGTTGGCACCGTGCCATCTAATGTGTAATAAATTTCTGCATCGGCTGTCGGAGTTGTTAAAGTAACTGTTGTTTTTCCAACAAACGTTCCACTTCCAGGAGATGCACTAGCAGGCTTTAATGCTGAACTATCCACTACAATATCTGCTTTTGATCGAGGAATGACTTGATAGTCTTTATCGAATTGTTGAACAATACCCGTGATAGATTCATAGTTTGTACCGACAGCTAAGCCAAGTGAATTTGTTTCATCTCGTACGAGGAAGTTCGTTCCGTCACTTGCAGTAAAGTTTGCCCATCCAGCCCCTTGTTGAACATCTGTAAGCGTAACATTTTTCACTGTTACTAACTGTGATTCGCTATCTTCATTTACTTGAGCACCTGTTACAACCTTTGGAGAAGGTACACCGGCATTTTCAACCTTTTCAACAATTGTAGCACCATCTAATTGTAGTAGCCCACGATAGTCAGCTAACTTACCTTTTAAAGTAACTTCATCCCCGATAGACATAGCTAGATTAGGAGGCCTTACAGCAATACCACCTGTTTCGTCTTGGACGGAGAACGTATTTTTCAAGCCCGCCGCAACTCTACCTTTGATAGTTACCGTTTCACCTATTCCTTTATTCCGAGCATCTCCAATTGAGAGAATGGCCGGTGCTTCAGGGTCAACAGGCTCACCTGAATTTGTATCCATAACGTGCTGCCCTAAATTAGAAAAATCATCTTTATTAAACTTGTCCCATTCCAATGTTGAATCGAACGCGTCGTCTATAATTGTATCACCAGAAGTAACGGATTTTTTCCTTACTAGAGTTACATCAACACCAAAATTTTCCCTAACACCTGCCTGTCCAATGGAGTCAACAACCTCTCCAGATTTCCTTAATACTATAGGGTCATCACCATTGAAGTTAATAACCGTTGAGTCTTCTAAATTTCCTTTTGCTTTAATGCTTGGACTTGCATCTTTATGGTACAAAACATACGTAGCTCCACTTTCTAGAGTACCCGTCAGATTCACTTTATTTTTCGCGGTAACTTCCCCGTTCGTATGAAGCTCTAACGAATAATTACTTAAGTCTACCGCGGCACCTGTACCATTATATATTTCAATGGCTTTATTGAAGGAGCTTCCTTCTATATACTCTGAAATAATTAAATCCTTTGCTAATGTTTCAGCTTTTGCAGTGAGAGGTGTTACTGGTGCGACAACACTCGCGACTAGCGTTGTTGCTAAAAAGGCGTTTATCGGCTTCTTCCAATTCTTCTTTGACATCTAGTTAATTCTCCTTTCAAATTTAGGAAAGTTAGTTTTAAAAATGCAAAGCCTTCCCTCTATTAAGAGAAGACTTTGCAAAAGAATTATAGAATTGTTTCTCCATTAACTCTGATTCCATCAAAATTAATTTTTTTAGCATCTGTTTCTGTAAGATCTAGATTCCCTTCTACTTGTATGTTTGAAAAAGTTAATTTATCCTTTACAGCACCTGTTATAATCAAATTTCCTTTCACTACCGCATTTTCTAATAAAGAAATATTGTTAATATCTACTGTTACATTTCCTTCATACACTTTTGGTTTGGCTACTGTACCAGAGAATTCTGACTCTGGGATATTTTTATCAGGCACTTGACTATTAGCAACGTCTACAATTCTTCCTTCAATTTTTGGATTGACTTTGCCTAGGGACTTAAGTTGTTCAGCAAGGTTTTCCCAGTCGGATAAGCCTAAGTCTGTCACTCGCCCTTCCTCATATGCCTTTTTAAAGACATCAAAGCCATCTCCACCTTTTGCAGTGAATGCATTCGTTGCAATTGTATAAGTCTCGTTATCTTGAATTTCTTTGTAATTTCCTTGTGCATCCTTATATGAAATTTTTACGATACGTTGACCTGCTGCTTTAGAAGAATCAAACTCTACCTTTGCACCTGAAACATGTAGGAAACCACCATTTTCAGCTGGGTATTGCCCAACACTTATTTCAAATGCTTGTTTCAATTCTTTTCCTGTCAAAGACATTGTCGCTAATGTATTACCGAAAGGAAGTACAGTTATTACTTCACCAACTGTAATAGGTCCTTGATCGATTCCAGCACGGATACCTCCACCGTTTTGAAGAGCCATAATGACATTTGCATTATACTTTTTCGCTTTCGCAAGCATGCCATCTGTAATAACATTGCCTAAAGGTGTTTCATTTCTACGTACACTTGGCTTTGTGTTATCTCCACCAGTACGTGGATTCTCTAACGCAACTAACGCTTCTGCACCTATTTCTTTCTTTGAAACTTCTTCTACTTTTTTCTTAAAAGGCTTTAACATTTCTACTGCTTGTGCATCTTCAGCATAATCAGCTACTTTTAATAAAGCACCATTATGCTCAACGACAACACCTTTTTGGTTAAAGGTAACGTCCAAAGTACCTAAATAATCATTGTACTGATATGCTTGTACAATTACCGTTGGATCTTTTGCTTGTCCAGTCGTACTTTTATTTACAACTGTTGGTTTATCAAGCTGTGTATGACTATGCCCACCAACAATAATATCGATACCTTCTACAGATTTTGCTAAGATAAGATCATTATCGTATTCAGGGTTATCATCATACCCAATATGCGTTAAGGCAATTATTTTATTGACACCTTTATCTTCAAAGGCTTTTACCGCTTTTTTGGCTTCCTCGATGTAGTTTTCGAATGCAACACTGCCAGGAGAGGAAATCTCTTTTGTTTCTGCAGTTGTTAATCCGAAAATCCCCACTTTTTCACCATTTATTTCTTTAATAATACCGTTATAAATCTTACCTTTTTGTGGCTCACTTGAGATAAGGTCCGTAAATAGACCTTTAAACTTCTCATCCTTCGAAAAATCTACGTTAGCTGAAACGAATGGGAATTGTGCTCCCTTAATGAAATCAACTAAAGCTTGATGTCCCTCAGGTGTCGAACCTAAATCAAATTCATGGTTACCAAATGTCATCACGTCATAACGCATTAAATTCATAAATGCTAGATCAGCTTGTCCCTTAAATTCGTTAAAATATAATGTTCCAGAGAAAACATCTCCAGCATCCAATAGCAATGCATTAGGTTTTTTCGCTCTAACCTCCTTAACTGCTGTCACCTTTTTAGCAATATTATTTAAATTCGCATGTGTGTCGTTTGAATGCATTAACGACAAGGTAAACTTATCTTTGCTATTCCCACCTTATACCGTTTCTTTCTATCTAGGCTTTCGGTTTGGGCCTACACCGTACAAGCGACTTTCATCGCATACGGCGTGCCATCAACAGTCGAAATATTCATAACTTATTTCCCCACTACATATATATGTAAACATATTATTGTTAATACACTATTTTTATAGTATTTATATTATGTTAATAAATTGTAATAATGGAAATATACACATTCTATAGAGATTTGATAATTTACATCAGATTAATAACATATAAACAAATTAACCCTACATAGAGATTACACATTCCATCTTATTTGCATAACGATAAAAGCAAAGGCAGAACATATTTATATCAAAAGAAATAGCCTCTCAACCAGTTACAGGTTGAGAGGCTATTTTATACTTCTCTTAACTAAAAAAAGAGGCAATCTCATACATGATTGCCTCTGGAAAATACCATATGGAAAGAAACAAATTTTTGGGGAAATAAGTTTCTCATAGAACTACTACTGACTGGGTTCCTTCGCTCCTACTAGTTTTACCCTTCTCATATGTTACCATACAAGTCCAATCGGCTAGCAATCCACACTACTATGAACCCGCTGCCATCTCTTCGGCTTCGTAGGTTTTCTATCGAACCTCTTCCGAAAAGACTTCAAACGTTCCATCGTCTTGTTCCCTCTTTTTAATGACCTTAGGCTCCCACTATACAGTATGCACATCATCTGTTTAACAGTTCCTAAATTATACAGATAACCTCATCATTATTACAAATGTAAGAATTATGCATGAACCCCTAGCAATTACGCACACATAATCGACACATACAGCCTACATGGATTCGTCGACCTAGCCATAGCCATTTTTTAAAGAACCCCGCCTCAATTCCCTGAGTACGACTTCACCTGACTTCACCCCTTTGAGCGGATAGACACTCGCACTGGATGCAGGAGGATTAGGCTCGTGAGCAAACGGAACTGTTTCCCACGCATCAGAACTTCCCCGATGAATACAAACACGATAGTTAGAAAAGACCCCGTAGAGTCAAACTAATTAAAGTTATATCTACGGGGCCATCAACTACTTATTTCACTAGCAAGCTAGTTTATAAAGTAACGTTTCGTTTAGTTTTATTTAGAAGTTACTGTCCATTGTTTATCAGGTGTTGCTGTTGGATCAAATTTCACAGTATATGTGAAATCTTTTTCATTAGTTGTAGTAGTTTTAGCCACTTTAACTTTAATTGTCTCTGTAGCTGTCTCTGCAGCTGCATTTGCAGGAGCTACTGCAAATGTGATTGTTGCTTTGTCAGCGCCTGCTGTAGCAACAGTACCTTTTTTACCATCAATTGTAATTTCTTGACCAACTTCAAGTGTTACGTTTGTAGAGAATGTAACTGTAACAATTTTACCAGCAGCATCTACTGTAGCTGTAGCTGTTGGAGTAGCTGGATCAACAAGTACTACTACTTTGTCTAATGTTGCAAGATTAGCTTCTAATTCAGCTTTTGCTTTTTCATAATCAGCTTTTGTAGAAGTTGAGTTGTCTAATACATCAGTTGCAACTTTTACAAATGCTTTTGCAGCTGCAGGAGATTTATAATCTGCTTCTTTAACAGCTTTAATTGCATCAGCTAAAGCTGTTTTTGCTGCAGCTTTATCTGCTTCTGATGTTGCAGATGGTTTTAAGTCTTTTTTAGCAGTAGCTAAAGCATCAGTTGCTTTTTTAATATCTTTAGTTGAAGCTGTTTTTACGTCTACAGCTTTTGCTGCTTTTAATGCATCAGAATATACTGTCCAAGAAGCTGCAGTGTAGTCTGCTTCTTTTAAGGCAGCAGTTTCTTCTGCTTTAATTGCTGCATCTAAAGCTTTTGCTGCTTCTGCTTTTTCTGCTCCTGCAGTATCTGTAGGTGTAGTACCATTATTATTAATGTTAATAACAGTGAATGTTACTGTGTTACCTTCTAAATTGTAAGTTACAGTAACTTCAGCTTTCTTAATAATATCGATGAATGCATCAGCATCACTAATTGTTGATGAACCTAAACCTTTGTATACATAAGTTTTACCAGATTCACCAGCATATTTAACTGGTTTTTTATCATTGATTACTAGTTCTTCTTTATCTGTATTGAATGATTTTACAACACCAGTGTAAGTAGTTCCAACTTCACTTGTGTTTGTGAATGTTGCAGTAGCTTCTTTAGAAGTAAATGCAAACGTTTTTGTTGTATTTGAATTTTTATCAAAGAATTCAGCATTACCTGTAGCTACTACTTTTACTGATGTAGTTTTTCCATCTTTTGATTTTACTTGTAAATCAACAACATTTGGTTCTTTTACTGTGTTATTGATTGTTGTTGTAAAGTTACGGTTTGGAGAAACCTCTTTCCACTCTTTAGTTGCAACATCATATACCACAATTTCATGTGCACCAGTATTTGTAACAGTATAAGTTACTGATGTGAATTTATCATTACCAGCTAAAGTGTAATTTTTACCACTTTGGTTTGTTAGAGCTGGTTTAAATGTTGCTACAGCAGTATCTTTGAATTTATCTGTTTTAGTACCACCATCATAAGATGTTAATTTTGCACCATCAAGATATTCTTCTTGGAAATATGAAATTGCACCAAGAGTTGATGGTTCACCTTTATCTAATTTACCGTCTGATGCACTTGATGTATTGATATCAATCCATGCAATTGGAGTAACATAATCATTAGGTGTACTGCTTCCAACTACAAATGAAGCTTCACCTTTTTCATTTGTTTTTACAGTAATTTGACTTTCTGTATTCCCTTTATCAGGAGTTTTTGTGTAGAATGATTGATTACCATCATCATCTACTTTAATAAATCTAGCTTTTGTAGTTGTAGCAATTACTCCGTCGATATCTTCGTTAAATGCAACATTTACAATTTCATTCTTAGCTACTTTACCATCTTTATCTTTTACAACGATGTTATATTTACGACCACCGTTTTTATCTCCGATAGCAGCTACTTCTCCACCGTCACGTTTAAGATCGATAGTGTATTCAGCTTGAAGTGCAGCAAATTTCACTTTTGTAGCTGATGCTTGTAATGCTGATGCTTCATATTTTGAAGAATAAGAAGTTACTTTATTATTTGCATCATAAACAGGTGCTGCTTCATAAACTACTGGTGTTACTTCAGCGTTTGTACCTGATACTGTGAATGTAGCTTCACCTTTTGCATCAGTAGTAATTTGTGCTGCTTTAACTACAGTACCGTTACTTAATTGAGCCACTGCAGTACCGTTTACAGTTACATTTTGTAATTTGTCAGCTGGTACATCAATGTTTTCTAATACAGAAACGTTGAATGTTTTATTAGCTTCAGCTTTACCAGTTGTAGCATTTTTAAATGTAACTTTATATGTTTTATTAGCTCCATTGTTAACAGATGTGCCTTCATTTACATCTGTAATTGTAAGGATTGTATCAACACCCCAGAATACGTAACCGATAGAGAATTTTGAACGATCACCAGTTGCATAAGCAGTTACAGTGTCAGTTTTTGCAGTATAACGAGTGTAAGTGTAAGTTGCAATACCTTCGTCATTAGTAACTGCTTCACCAGTAAGTGTTGGGTTAACAGCATCGTTGTTGTTACCAGGAACGTTGAAAGTTACTGGAATACCTGCTTTAGATTGACCTTCAGCAACAGTAACTTGTGCTTTAACAGTTACTTGTTGACCAAGTTTACCTTGTACAGATTTAGAAACGATATCAACTTTAGTTGGTACTACAGCTGAAATACCTTTGAATTTACCGATTTCTTCACCGCCAAGAGATACAGTGTACTCTTTGTCAGCAGTTTGAGGTGCAGTAGTTAAAACAACAACTTTTTTGTTAGTTTGTTTTACAGCTGCGTTTTTAACTTCTAAATCTTTGATTTCGAAGTTAAGAGCTTGTACGTTTTCAACTTCTTCGCTAAATGTTACTTCAACAGTTGTGCTGTTGATAGCTTTTACAGCAGCTTTTGCAGGAGCTGTTAATTCAAGTTTCATTGTGCGGTCTAAGAAAGACGCAAATTGAGCACGTGTAATTGTGTCATTTGGTTTGAATGCTTTACCTGGTAGTGTAGCTGCTTTTGTTAACTCAGCAAACTCTAAAGCAGTGATTGCTTCACGTTGTTCAGTATTAAGACCGCCTAAGTCAGAGATTTCGCTCGTGAATTTAGCATCTTTGTATTCTTTAACTAGATCTACTTCTTGGATTTCTTTGATAGCACGAACTAAAACGATTGCCATTTGTTGACGTGCCATATTTTGTGAGTAGTTTAAGTTGCCGTTTGCACCATTAAATGCGCCTGCATCTTTAGCAAGTGCAGCATATTTCACTAATTCTTTATCAGCAGTTGTTACTGGTAGATCGTTGAAGCGTTGTTTTGTTTCCCAGTCAGCTGGAATTTCATAACCTTCAGTTTCTAACCAGCGACCTAATAATTTAACTACTTGACCACGAGAAACAAATTGGTCTGGTTTGAATGTGCCATCTGGATATCCTTTGATGATACCAGCGTCTACAAGATTGCTGATTGCCTCTTTGTGCGAGTTAGTGTCTGTTACATCTGTAAAACTTGCTGCAGAAGCCACTGGAACGATAGCTGCTGCTACTAATGTAGCTGTAGCAGCTGTTGCTACGAATTTTTTGTATTTCTTTGGTTGGTTAGCCATTGAAAAATTTCCTCCTCTAAGTTCATAAAATATGTCTCTACTACAAATACATAGAAATGCAGTAAATAAACAACTACACATAAAAGTATAGTTGCATACCTAAAAGTTGTCAATCATATTTTGGGAAAGTTTCTAATTCATTTCCGGAAAAACATGGGCATGCAACTCTCTTTTACCATTGTTATCTATTTAAGCTGATTTTTCAAGTATTATTACACATCTTTTCCAACAATAATTTGGAACACGACCCTTAAATGTTCATTGTTTTTACAATAATAAACAATTATAGGTTCATCACCCATTTTTATTAATATGAAAATTGGTAATTCTTTTTAGTTCTTTGGAAAATGTAAGGGAGTAAAATAGGAGGGCATTTCGATGAATGTTCTGTGGGATCTTTGGATAATACATCTATGTTTTAAGTGTAGAATTATATTTCTAGACACGAAAAAAGCTCAAGCATATAAATGCTTGAGCTTTTTTCGCTTGGGCTACCAACCGTTTTTCCTTGCAGGGAATTCTATTTATTTCATAGAGGAAATTCCTATACAAATACAGTCTAACACTTTCAATTTAAAACGACAATACCAATTTTTAAAATTATTGACGTTTCTTCCTTGCAACTTCCAATAAAAATAATGGAAGTGCAATTTGACGCTTGATACGCTTAGGTTCTTTCATTAATCGATAAAACCATTCAAGACCAAATTTTTGGAAAATCTCTGGTGCACGTTTAACTGTACCAGCAAGCACATCAAATGATCCACCCACGCCTTGATAAATGGTTGGATGCAATTGATCGCGATTTGCATTAATCCAGTTTTCTTGCTTTGGACTGCCCATCGCTACAAAAAGTAGATCGGGCTGTGCTTCATTAATGCGGTCAAGTACCTTCTGTTCGTCCTTTTCATAGCCGTCCTGTGTGCCGACTACTTTAATAGAAGGAAATAATGATTCTAGCTTTGCTTTGGCCGCATCTGCAATACCCGGTTTTCCTCCATAAAGGAAAATAGGCTTATCACGTTTTGCCGCTTCCTCGCAAAGCTTCATCATCATATCGACGCCTGTAACACGTTCACGAATTTGCCCTTTTTGGATTTTGGAAGCAAGAATAACACCAATGCCATCTGGAATTTGAAATTCCGCTTCGTTAAGTAGCTTCTTTAGAGCAGGGTCTTCTTTTGCCTTGATAATCTTTTCTGGATTGATGGCAACAACGAGCGCCTTTTGCTTCGTTTCAATACGCTCGAATGCCATCTCCATTAATTCATCGTAGCCTTCCGTATTGACATTGATGCCAAGTACTGTTTCTTTCATCGGTTTTTCGCATCTCCTAAAAGGTGGAACTGGAAGCCTGCTTCTTCCCATTTATCGCGTTTTAAGCAGTTTTTCGTATCGAAGACGATTTTTGATTTCGCTGTAATTTCTGATGCTTCTAATGCTTTGAATTCATTATGATCCGTTAGTACAACGATGATATCTGCGTCTTTTGTAGCTTCTTCTAAGCTTTGTGTTTGTGTAGCATGTTTGTTTTCTTTAATGTGTGGATCGTATGAAATAACTTCTAATCCAAGATTTTGTAACTCATCAATAACGATTGTGGATGGACTTTCGCGCATGTCATCTACGTTACCTTTGAAGGCTAGTCCAAGAACAGCTACTTTGCCACCAGCAATTTTGTTTTGGTTTAAGATTGCTTGTGTTTTTTGTGCTGTGAAGCTTGGCATACTATCATTTGTATTACGAGATAGGTGAATAATTTGTGCTGTCTCCCCACCTAACTCAACTAGGAACCA
This sequence comes from Lysinibacillus sp. CTST325, assembly GCF_054665055.1. Taxonomy (NCBI): domain Bacteria; kingdom Bacillati; phylum Bacillota; class Bacilli; order Caryophanales; family Bacillaceae; genus Lysinibacillus; species Lysinibacillus sp. CTST325. Next base: position 134,181 of record NZ_BAAFHO010000004.1, read on the forward strand.
AGGGTCAACCGCGATACAGTGACCACCTACACCTGGGCCTGGGAAGTGAACATTTACACGTGGGTGATAGTTCGCAAATTTAATCGCTTCCCAAATGTTTACGTCTAACTTCTCTGCTAATTTTGCAAGCTCATTGGCAAAAGCAATGTTTACATCACGGTAAGTGTTTTCCATTACTTTTACTAACTCAGCTGTAGTTGCATCTGTAAGGTGAATTGTACCATTCACAAATGTTTGATAAAGTTCTTTTGTCATTTGTGAAGACTTGTCATCAATCCCACCAACAATACGGTCGTTGTTCACTAATTCTTCAAAAATACGACCAGGAATAACACGCTCTGGTGAATGCGATACAAATAAATCTACACCAAATTCAAGATTTGCTTTGATTAACTCTGGTAGCATAATGTGCTCTACAGTTTTCGGTGGTACTGTCGATTCAAGAATGACAAGGTCACCTTTTTTCAAGAATGGCACAATCGAAGCCGTAGCTTGACGCACATATTCTAAATTCGCTGTATTATCAGGATTAATTGGCGACGGAACAGCAACGATAAATACATCCGCTTCCTGTGGTGTCGTTGACGCCGTTAAGAAACCTTCATCTACTGCTTTGTTCAGGCGCTCCTGCAATCCATTTTCTTCAATATGAAGTTTTTTCTCTTGAATACTTTTTACTGCTGCTGGGTTTACGTCCACCCCATGTACTTTTATGCCGTGGTTGGCAAACATTACAGCCGTTGGTAAACCGATGTAGCCAAGTCCAACGACACAAATTGATTTAGTCATTCTCTATTCTTCCTTCCGTTTCAAAAACGAGTAGTTATGTTATATGTTCTTTAAATGCGTGATGCATTTTGTTCTGCATTATAGTATACATCTTTCCAATGAAAGTGTGAATCAATTTGTTATTTTGAAGTTATTTTCTGTGTCCGATTAGCAAAAGTTTTGTCGGTTAGTGGCGGTTTGGCGTGTTTATCAGCGATTTTTCGAGTTTTATCAGCGATTATCAGGGGTTTATCAGCGATTATGCTCGTTCTATCAGCGATGTTCAGGAGTTTATCAGCGATTCATCTATAAACCAGACAATTTGTAACTCGAGTATTTATTAGATCCGCTTCGTGTTGTAATTTTTGTAATGTACGTTTTGCTATATGCTCGCTTTCAATCATCAAAAAATCGCGACATTCACGATTCGTTATCGTTTCTCCAACAAGCATATAATAATCTTTTAGCGCCTGAATATGAGCATCGCGACACCGATGTTGACACATCTGGCACTGCCAACCTATTTTCAATTTCTCCATCCCAAACTCCCCACAGTTTTCACAATAAACACCACGGCGCAAAGCAAGGACATCAATTTGATAATATTGGCAAAGCGGAAATGGCGTTCTGTTTTGCAAATGTGACAAAATAATGTTTTTGATTTCTGTCATTGTTGCTGTCTCTTTGTCTTTCTTTAAATGTTGATGCAGAAATATCGGTAGCTCTTTTGCCATTAAAATTGGCAATCGTCCGTCCTCTCGATGAATATTTACATTATTAAAAGGAAAAACAACAGCTCCATAAATGGGGATAGATACATGTTGAGCTTCTAAGAAATATTTCATACCTTGAATATACTGTTCAAGCTGAATTTCAGGATGCGTAAAAACGTTAACCTCTCCAGATTCCGAAGTACGAATGAGCTGGCGTGGGTCACTTTTAAAATGTACAGTTCCTCGAATATTTTTAATTTCTAATAGTATGATAGCGTTGGGGACAATGAGTAAAATATCAATTTGCATGGGAAGAACAGAGGGAAGTATTACATTGTGGAAAATGTAGCAATCGTTGAGCAGTGCTATTTGCTGTAATTCCTTCATAACATATTGCTCACCAAAATCGCCTGCTTCTTTATTTTTAAGTTCCTGCTGAAAATTTTTATATTGTGGGTGCGTGGGCTGTAACCGAGTCACAAGGGCTTGGAGTCCTATTGTCAATGGAGATGGTGCAAAGGGTTTTACTAGCAATTAATTCTCTCCTTTTCTATTTAAATTTTTATAGGTTTATCAGCTAGTTTAGGATTCTTTCAGCGATTATAGCATGTCTATCAGCGGTTTTCACTTTTTATCAGCGATTGTTGTACTTTTATCAGCGATGTTCATTTTTTTATCAGCGATTGCTTCATTTTTATCAGTGATATCCTCCTCTTTATCAGCGATTGCTTCACCTTTATCAGTGATGTTCTCTTCTTTATCAGCGATTATTTCTCTTTTATCAGCGATGTTCTCTTCTTTATCAGCGATTATTTCTCTTTTATCAGCGATGTTTACCTTTTTATCAGCGATTATCTCACTCTTATCAGCGGTCCTCACTTTTTTATCAGCGATTGCTTCATTTTTATCAGTGATGTCCACTCTCTATCAGCGGTTTCCCACTAAAAAAGGAATCTCCTTTAGTATCGGGGATTCCTCGTTGTTCCGCTTTCGAGTAGTTTTAGAATCGATTGTGCTTGTTGCATGTGCATTGCTAGTACGTATTGGCTTGCTTGCATTAGGATTTGTGCTTTTACCATGTTCATCATTTCTTTTGCGATGTCGGCATCGCGAATGCGGGATTCAGCATCTTGTAGGTTTTCTGCTGTGTTTACGTTTGCATTATAGGCGTGCTCTAGGCGATTTTGGTAGGCACCTAGTCTTGAGCGCTCGCTTGATACGTGCTTTAAAGCATCGTCCATTGTGGAAATTGCTTTGTTGGCGTCGTCTCGAGTTGCGATGGATGTCTTATCGTCCAAGCCAAGTGCTCCAGCACCCATATTGCCAATAAACAGCTCGATACTTTGGCCTGCATTGGCACCTGCCTGAATTTTAATACCGTTTGTAGCATAATCCCCATTTAGTAATGTCTTTGTGTTAAACTCAGTGTCTTTCGAGATGCGTTGAATTTCTTTCTTCAATTCTTGAAATTCCTTATCGAGGTTCTCCCGATCACTATCTGTCGAAGTATCATTGCTCGCCTGGACTGCGAGCTCACGCATGCGCTGAATCATATCATGTACTTCATTTAGTGCACCCTCAGCTGTTTGAACAAGTGAAATACCGTCCTGGATATTTTTCGCTGCCATGTTCAAGCCGCGAATTTGCGCACGCATTTTTTCGGAAATCGCAAGTCCCGCTGGATCATCCGCAGCACTATTGATGCGATAGCCAGAAGAAATTCGAAGCATTGCCTTGTTCATTGCACCATAATGTCTATTCATATTATTTAAAATTGATAACCCCGTTGCTGACCATTTTCCAAGCATCATTTCACCACCCCTATTGTTGTTTATATCGGTCTATGTTAGATTCTTTTAAGTTTATTTTGGTAATGTATTCTAATTTAGTAGGTTCTATACAGTAATGATTTTTAGTTCATTTTCACATTTTAGACTTTAGACCTAACAACATATAAAAGCACCTGCTTTTCACATATGAAAAGTAGGTGCTTAATTGCAATACCGTGTATTCAATTTTCGAAACCTCCGAGTTGGTGGCTCTTTTGTTGTAGTAGTTCAAAAAAGAGATCTTTATTATGATCTAGTAATGCCTGGTCTATTAAATTATCAATGTTTTGCTGCTCCAATTCTGTAATGAGCTGATCTACTTCACCAACAGTCACTGAAGATACAAGTGGTAACTGAGGCTTTGGAGTAGCGCTTTCAAGAATCGGTGCTAGATGCTCATGAACATTTGTAATTAATAATAATTGATATAATGGCAGTCGGATAAAACGATTCCCTTTCTGGAAAACAAATACCTCGGATATATTTTCAATTTGTTGTGTATTCAAGTTGATAATCATCTCTTTACCTTCGATGGGAATGAAATGGAAAATCTCATTCTCTTTTAAAATAGAGAAATATTGATAAGCAAACACCAGACGTAGTTTATCTCCAGTGATTTTTGTATAAAATGGCTTCATATATTGAACTTGCATCATCCTTATCCCTCCCTATTTATCTGATTATTCAGATTTTAACACAAATAAATTATCTTGTTAACTATCTTCTCCTTGATTTTTTTATTTCAAATCATTCAGCTTATCATGTACGCATTTTAATCGTATAATGGAAGGACAGTCTTTTTTCCTTCATACTTACACATGCTCACTAGCTATACATTTTGAAAGGAGTGAGGTTATGGCATTGTCTATTGCCCAATTAGCTAAGGAACACCAAGAATTTATCCTTACCAAATTACAGGAAGCTGAACAGGCGTTACATCCTTCCTCTATTGAAGACGAAGAGCTAGTGCGTCGTGCTGTTTTTTCAGTGCGGAATAAATCAGTTGTCTTTGAACGTTTTAATGGAGCGAGTTCTACATTATATGCAAGCGTACAGGATGTCAGACCTGCTACTGTAGAAATTGATTTTGCCAAAGAGGAGCTACACTGCAACTGTCCTCAGCTGAAATGGTGTAGACATCAGGTTGGCTCATTGCTTGCTCTTTATCAGTATTTTGATTCGGTGCAAAATTGGTCAAGTGCGTGGCGCGCTCAAAAATCAGTGCAATTAAAATCATTAGCAGATGAACGAAGTCCGGAAAGCTGGAGATTGATGGTTGATGAAGTCATGAAACGTTTATTGCCACCTGGGCGAATTCTAGAAGGGTATGGCCTTTCTGCTATACGAACAGATGCATTGGAACGACTTCAACGGCATATGCCTTTCGAGCGTGAGTGGCAGCCACTTTATAAGCTTTTTATAGAGCTATCCATCTTTAATACAATATGGCGCCATTTAAATGAAACAAAAGGACATTCTTTGGATTCTCCTTATATGAAATATTTTATTGATCAAAGTGTTCAATCATTCGAAAGTATAATGGCGGAGCTAACGGGTCGATCACGACTTTTTGCCACTGATCCATTTTATGATGCGATTCAGGAGTTAGTTCGAGAATTTTTATTGGAACGACAAGGATTATTTGCTGATCGACTACAAATATATATGCTGCTTTGGGCAGTACTTTTTTACGAAAAGCCTCGTCGTGAACAGGAATTAGCACTTATAAATAGCCTTGAGAATCCTTCACCTGAGATTTCCTTACAGTCATTAAAATTGCTATTTTATGTGCTGCTACAAAAAGAAAGTTTATTACAGGAAAGCATTGCACATATTGATGGGCAACATATGCAGGACCTATTTGAGCTAGCTACTTTTGCAAAACGTGCTGGCGAATCACATGCACAGTCCATTATTTTACATGCGATGCTACCATTTGCCGAAGTCTTTTTACAGCAAACAGTGCCAGTTGTAAAGCGTGCTCAATATGTAAGGCAATTTCAGCTTTTATACGATGACATACAGCTTACGGAAGAACAGGAAGTCACATTATATAGTGCATTTGGTGTTTATGGGCTCCAACCGTTTTCGTTCTTTCTTATAAAAAAAGAACGTTATCGTGAATGGGCAGCCCTCCATCAGTTAAATCTCTCCTCCCTTTCATATTTAGAAATGTGTGGATTAAAAGATGTGCTTCAGGTTGCGCCTGCAACAGTATTGCCCTTATATCATCTATACGCCATGACTGAAATTACGCAAAAATCACGCATGAACTATAAGCAGGCTGTACGAATCTGGAAAAGTATGCGCAGTGCAGCAAAGCGTGCTGGTAAAACTGCTTATTTTGAGACATATATGCAAACAATTCGTGCAGAGTATAAACGACTTCGTGCATTACAGGAAGAAATTGAGAAAGGAAACTTAGTATGATGACTATAAATGCTCCTTCCCCGTTTTCAAAAAAACAACAGCTTCGTATTCAAGCAGCACAGGAAGGATATTTTACGTTACAGGGAATTACTGCTGATGGTGCAGCAATGGAAGCGGACTCACTCATTTCTTCATTATTTTTTAACTATGAAGCGAATGTCTATGGTTTATTAACCAATCGTTCAGAACGTACGATTGAAGTTTCAACCTCTGAGCTCCTTGATATTTTTTCACAGCGCTATCTGCATCCTTTTATTGACTGGCAAGGTGCGGACGCAGAAAGTCAGGTGTGGCTAGAAAAAGCGTCTACTTTACAAACGTATTGGCAGGAGCCCTCGCTCTGGTCACACGCAGTGATTGCAGATGATTTTTCCGCGCTAACATTCCCTATAGACGGTGAAGATACAGCTTTATTAGAAATAGCCGTGCAGCAAAAACTAGCCCAAGTAGGTCTTGTACTGTCTGATTTACCAAAGCTAATGCCATTTTTCTTGCGTGGTGGTTGGCCACTAGAGCAGGAACGACAGGCAGGTGCAGTTACTGTCTCCCTACGCTTAGGTGAGCCTGAGGAAGATTCAGATGTTTGGCTTTTAGAAACAGTTCTTAGTACGGCTACAGCCAAAAACTACTGGACGCCAGCTATGCGAAAGCAGTCACTACCAATTGCTGATGCTCTACCGGCAAAATGGCAAATGTATGCTGATGCTATTGAACAACAACAAGGACAAATTGTAGATCTTCTTTCTATTGAAGATTTACGTAGCGATATTTTTATCCGTATTATGCTTGACGATTTACAAGTTCGAACATTTTTACGTGAAGATTTAGCAAGATTACAAGCACTCGGCTTTGACGTTGTATTACCGGCTTGGCTAAAGGATTTAAAACAGTCAAAAATGCGTGTTCGCGTAAGTACTGGCAATGTAGCGACAAAGAAGGTTGCTGGACTAGATGATATTTTAACGTTCAAATGGCAGTTTTCTATGAATGGACAGTCCATTTCACCTGAGCAATTTAAAAAGCTTGTAGATGAGAAACGCGAATTCATTCGTATTGGTACAGAATGGTTTCGAGTCGATGCGAACTGGATGCAAGAAATGCGCGCATTAATGCAGCAAGCAGAAGATGAAAGCTGGACCGTTCGTGAATTACTATTCCGTGAGCTACCAGAGGATTTATCCTTACCTCCTGAAGAAGAGGATGCCGATGATGCAATGCGAGATGACCCGATTTTTGCATTCGAATTGCAAAAATCGCTTAAATCCTATATGGAGCAGCTGCAGGAAAAAAAAGGACTCCCTACTGTGCAGGTTCCTACATCTTTGCAGGCAGAATTACGTCCTTATCAGCATGAGGGCTTTGAATGGCTTGTCTTCATGCGAGAACAAGGCTTTGGTGCATGCTTAGCTGATGATATGGGTCTTGGTAAAACGGTTCAGCTTATTTCATATTTACTTCATCTTTATGAAACAATTGAGGATACAAAGCCATCCATCATTATTTGCCCTACGTCTGTGCTAGGCAACTGGCAAAAGGAACTTGCTCGTTTTGCTCCTTCCTTGAGTGTGCATACGCATTATCAGGCGAATCGAGCAAAGGAGGACGCTTTTAAACAGCTAGTAGGAAAAGAAAAACCACATGTCATTTTATCTACCTATGGCACGGTATCACAGGATGCAGAGTTTTTACAGGAAGTAGAATGGGCGACCGTTGTGCTAGACGAGGCTCAAAATATTAAAAATATGCAAACGCTACAATCAAGGGCCATTCGTAAATTACAAGGGACGCATCATATTGCTTTAACAGGTACACCAGTGGAAAACCGTTTATCCGAGCTATGGGCAATTTTTGACTTTATCCATAAGGGCTATTTAGGTAGCTTCGGTCGCTTTAATGAAGAATTTATTTTACCGATAGAACGAGATGAGTCTGAGTCACATAAACAGAAGTTACGTGCAAAAATTCAAGCGTTTTTACTTCGTCGTACAAAACGTGACCCACACTTACAGCTTAACTTACCAGATAAACAAGAGTCTCATGAGTACTGCCCATTAACAACTGAGCAAGCATCTCTATACGAAGGATATATATTAGAGACGCTCGATCAGCTGGAGCAATTAACAGGCTTTCAAAAGAAGGGACGCGTCTTAAAGATGCTCAGTAAGTTAAAGCAATTATGTAATCATCCTGCCTTGTATTTAAAAGAACCTTTAGAGGATGCCGAATCAATGCTAACTCGTTCTACAAAATTAGAACGTATCGTGCAAATGGCTACAGAAATCGTGGACAATGGCGAGCAGTGCCTCATTTTCACACAATATATCGGAATGGGGCAATTACTACAGCATTGTTTTAGTGAACTATATAATATTGATGCACCTTTCTTAACAGGTGCAATGCCTAAGCAGCAGCGTGACCGCTTAGTAGAGACGTTCCAGGCAGGAGATTTCCCAATCTTTATCCTTTCCTTAAAAGCGGGTGGAACAGGGCTCAATTTAACAGCAGCAAATCATGTATTACACGCAGATCGCTGGTGGAATCCTGCTGTTGAAAATCAAGCGACAGACCGTGCATATCGAATTGGCCAAACACAATTTGTACAAGTGCATAAGTTTGTTACAATTGGTACTATCGAAGAGAAAATCGATAAAATGCTAGCCCAAAAATCTGCACTATCAGAAGAACTAATTCAATCAAGCCAGTGGTTAACTGAATTAGAAGATGACGAACTCCGTGATTTAATGAAGCTCGATTTTTAAAGATGTGAGATGCGCCAAGAGCACAACGTTCTTGGCGCTCTTTTATTTCAGTGGATCTTACTGTTACTTCTTCCCCTACTTACTTCATATTCATATTTAGTTGTGTTAAACATGCTCATTGCTGTGCGGTCTTCAGCAATGAACTACGTTATGAAATGTAGACATCATTCCTTTCAAAAATTGATTACGGCGCAAGTAATAGAAGGAAATGGCGGATCAGACAACTTGTCCCTTGCCCCGTATGTACCAAATAGAGCTGCTATATTGCTGGCAATTGTACTTCTGCCTCAGGTAGCACAAAATCCTTTAAGCCTTCCTGCTCATCTGGTGGCTTTGGAGGCACAATCGCCTCATCGCTATCCCTTGGCTTAAGCCGATAAAATCGGACATCTTCTACGACTACTTCTGTTATAAAAACCTTTGTGCTTTCTTCATTTAAAAATGATCTTGATTGAATACGACCATTCACCCCAATTAATGAGCCTTTTCCGCAATATTTGACGATATGCTCTGCAAGCCTTCCCCATACTGTACAAAGAATAAAGTCAGCATCCACTTCCCCACGACTGTTTTTGTAATTGCGATTAATGGCTAGAGTAAAATGTGCTTGCACGCGATTTCCAGATAAGTGTCGTAACACTGGATCCTTTGTTAACCTTCCGACCAGTCCGACTTGGTTCATTGATTCACCTCCTTTGCTTTTGATTGCTCTCATCTTACAAAAATTAATCCACCGTTGGCAAAAGTCGATTTTTATCATTTCCCTTATTTTTTAATCATAAATTGGGTATATTGAGTATTTTATTTTTCATTTATTGAAAGATTTTTTGGGCCGAATGCTTTCCGCTGTAATAGCAAATGCTAATTGTTGAAATATACAATTTCGCTGTTTTTGCAGATTGTGCGAAAACACAGCATTGACCCTATCATCAATTATGCCTCGGCGTAATTGTTGCTGTCGCTTCAGTTAAACAATGCGTCCGGATTCGGCTTTGTGCTTAGGGCGGCAGATGGTTTTGGCGTGAAAGCGTAGCGGCAGCGGCAGTTGGGTTTTGGCGCGAAAGCGTAGCGGCAGCGGCAGTTGGGTTTTGGCGCGAAAGCGTAGCGGCAGCGGCAGTTGGGTTTTGGCGCGAAAGCGTAGCGGCAGCGGTATGATGCTCGTCACTCAGTCGTGTGTTGTTGCTGACGTTTCGCTTTCGCTACCAAAACACTTGCTGAATGAAGTAAAACATGGCTAATTGAATATGTTATACTAAAAAGGATGACCGACTTAGGAGGATTTTACATAATGAAAACATTTAAGATGCTTTCCTTTGACCTTGTCACAAAAGACGGCATGCAACCTTTCCCTTTAGTCGATGGTATTATTATTAACCAGGAGAACAGCCATCAATCTTGGATTCTCGAACTGTTTATGGACCGGCAATATCGTTCAATTTTTGATGAACTTTTAGCAAATGCTACTGTCTTTAATGTACGTGCGGTTATTTCATTTCCAGATAATGAGCCTGCTCCTTTCCAGGTTGTCGTACATACAGTTCAAGAAATTGGCGAGCACATCTCTGTCCTTTTAAAAGGGACACTAAAGACAAAACGCTCGAAATATGCCGAGCAATTACTAGCCGAATTACTAGCTGAGGGAGTTACGTTAGATAAGCTATTGGACCGCTTCTCACACGGTATGAAAGAACGACCAAAACTCAAAAATGATTGAACTCGATTTAACGATGCAAAAATTTGCATCGTTATTTTTTTATTGGACAGGTAGAGATTTTAAGGTAAAATACGATGTAAAAATTATAGGAGGTAACTACACTTGAATATTGCTATTAGGGAAAAGCCTTTTAAATTATTGTGGCTTGAGGCTTTAAAGAAGAGGTTGTTCGAGAAGGACCCTGATTTTAGCTATTATAATGAGCAATTTCGAAGATTAGATGCTGGCTTTGCTGGTGAAAGAAGAGTTGACCGTGAATGGCTTGAATTAGTATGTCCCTATACTTTTTTGGTGTTACATAATTTAATTCTGATGAATTCTGCTCAGCATTCACATCAACTCGATACGCTTTTCATTTGCAGTCATTTTATGCTAGTTGTTGAAATTAAAAATATTAACGGACGTCTTGATTTTGACGACATTACTCATCAATGTATTCGAACGAAGCCAGATGGAACTGTCGAAGGATTTCCCAATGCAATTACTCAGATCCAGCGACATATGCAATTTCTTAAAGTTATTTTTCAAAACTATTCTCTCCCCATTGAGGGTGCGGTTATCATTGCTAACCCCTCTGCTATCATTGCCAGTCATCCAAATACAATTCCGATTTTCCATGTTTCAGGACTTCAAAAACATCTTCATTCCCTTTTTAAAAAATATACACAAACCATTTTAAGCGCTGAACAGCTAACTCAGATTGCACAACAACTCCATAATAGACATCAGCCATCGAAAATTCCGGCTTCTATTGATTCATCAAGATATCGCCAAGGCGTGCTTTGTCCGAAATGCCAATATAAATCTCAAATGCACCATGCTCGCGGTATTTGGCGATGTTCGTACTGTCAATTTGCAAACGAAGAAATTTTTGCTGAAGCGTTACAAGATTATCGATACTTAGTTGGATCAACAATCACCAATAAACAGTTACGTGAATTTTTCGGTATTCATTCCAGTGATGCTGCAAATCGCTTACTTAGAAAATTTCAATTTCCCTATACAGGTTCATATAAAAATCGTGTTTACCAATTACCCGAAAATTTAGTGGAAAATATGAAGCCATTTTTCCGCTCTTCTTGAGGATATTTAATGGGTTGGTTCGTTACCTTCGCGTGGGGGATTCATTCTCTTCGCGGGTATTCTCCTCTCTTCCGCGGGTAATTCCCTTTCTTCCGCGGGTATTTCCTCCTCTTCCGCGGGTATTCACTCCTCTTCCGCGGATATTTCCCTCTCTTCCGCGGGTATTCACTTCTCTTCCGCGGGTATTCGCTCTCTTCGCGGGTATTCTCCTCTCTTCCGCGGGTATTCACTTCTCTTCCGCGGATATTCACCTCTCTTCCGCGGGTATTTCCCTCTCTTCCGCGGGTATTCACTTCTCTTCCGCGGATATTTCCCTCTCTTCCGCGGGTATTTCCTCCTCTTCCGCGGGTATTTCCTTCTCTTCCGCGGATATTCTCTTCTCTTCCGCATTCGCTCTCTTCGCGGGTATTCATTTCTCTTCCGCGGATATTCGCTCTCTTCGCGGGTATTTCCTTCTCTTCCGCGGGTATTTACCTCTCTTCCGCGGGTATTCTCCTCTCTTCCGCGGGTATTCTCCTCTCTTCCGCGGGTACTCTCTTCTCTTCCGCGGATATTCACCTCTCTTTCGCGGGTATTCACTTCTCTTCCGCGGGTATTCGCTCTCTTCGCGGGTATTCTCCTCTCTTCCGCGGGTATTCTCTTCTCTTCCGCGGGTATTCTCCTCTCTTCCGCGGGTACTCTCTTCTCTTCCGCGGATATTCACCTCTCTTCCGCGGGTATTCTCTTCTCTTCCGCGGGTATTCACTTCTCTTCCGCGGATATTTCCCTCTCTTCCGCGGGTATTCGCTCTCTTCGCGGGTATTCGCTCTCTTCGCGGATATTCTCTTCTCTTCCGCGGGTATTTCCTTCTCTTCCGCGGGTATTCACTCCTCTTCCGCGGGTATTCACTCCTCTTCCGCGGGTATTTCCTTCTCCGCGGGTATTTCCTTCTCTTCCGCGGGTATTTCCCTTTCTTCCGCGGGTATTCACTTCTCTTCCGCGGGTATTCGCTCTCTTCGCGGGTATTCTCCTCTCTTCCGCGGGTATTTACCTCTCTTCCGCGGGTATTTACCTCTCTTCCGCGGGTATTTACCTCTCTTCCGCGGGTATTCGCTCTCTTCGCGGGTATTCTCCTCTCTTCCGCGGGTATTTCCTTCTCTTCCGCGGGTATTCACTCCTCTTCCGCGGGTATTCTCCTCTCTTCCGCGGGTATTCTCCTCTCTTCCGCGGGTATTTCCCTTTCTTCCGCGGGTAATTCCCTTTCTTCCGCGGGTATTCACTCTCTTCGCGGGTATTCTCCTCTCTTCCGCGGGTATTTCCTTCTCTTCCGCGGGTATTCACTCCTCTTCCGCGGGTATTTACCTCTCTTCCGCGGGTATTCTCCTCTCTTCGCGGGTATTCACTTCTCTTCCGCGGGTATTCGCTCTCTTCGCGGGTATTCTCTTCTCTTCCGCGGGTATTTCCTTCTCTTCCGCGGGTATTCACTCCTCTTCCGCGGGTATTCACTCCTCTTCCGCGGGTATTCACTCCTCTTCCGCGGGTATTCACTCCTCTTCTGCGGGTATTTCCTTCTCTTCCGCGGGTATTCACTTCTCTTCCGCGGATATTCACCTCTCTTCCGCGGGTATTCGCTCTCTTCGCGGGTATTCACTTCTCTTCCGCGGGTATTCGCTCTCTTCGCGGGTATTCTCCTCTCTTCCGCGGGTACTCTCTTCTCTTCCGCGGATATTCACCTCTCTTCCGCGGGTATCCGCTCTCTTCGCGGGTATTCACTTCTCTTCCGCGGGTATTCACTCCTCTTCCGCGGGTATTTACCTCTCTTCCGCGGGTATTCACTCCTCTTCCGCGGGTATTCACTCCTCTTCCGCGGGTATTTACTTCTCTTCCGCGGGTATTCTCCTCTCTCCCGCGGGTATTCTCCTCTCTCCCGCGGGTATCTCCCTTTCTCCCGCGGGTATCTCCCTTTCTCCCGCGAATATTCTTCTCTCCCGCGGGTATTCTCTTCTCTCCCGCGGGTATTACCTTTCTCTCCTGCGAATATTCTTCTCTCCCGAGCGGGGATTTCTCCCTTTCGTGAATTCAAAATGAAAAAAGAGTGTTCCATTGGATGGAAACACTCTTTTTTATATTATCGCGTTACTTTCTCTTCGACGATCTTTTCTTTAACAACACCGTTTGCATTTGGTACGTTGTTTGTACCATTTAGATCAGCATTTGTTCCTGGCGTTGTAGTAGTCCCTGGTACTGTTGTTCCCGGTACTGTCGTCGTACCTGGTGTTGTAGTTCTTGGTACGGTAGTGCCTGGTGTTGTGGCTTCAGGAAGAACAGTATTTCTTCGAGACGGCTCTACAACGTCTTCTACTTTCTCAACACCTCGGCGAACGTCGTGTTTAACATTCTCGACTGGTCTTGTTTCAACAGCCTTGTTTCCCCAGTTACAACCTCCAAGGAATAAAGCAGCAAGAATAATTGCCAAAAATGACATTCTCCACATATAAAAATCCTCCTTTCTCGATGCTATGTCAGCAAATACAATGTGTGTATTTGTGATCCTACATAGATTGCCCGGGAAAGGAGGGAACTATCCGATTTTTTTACAAACTATTTTTGTTTTTCTTTTAATAGTTGTTCAACGTATGCTGCTTCTGCTTTACAGTTGTAGCTATAATTTGTACCTAGCTCTTTTTGCATGGCCTCGATTGTTTCAATTTGCTTAGCTGTTGGTTCTTCATTTAAAATTTTAGCAATTACTTCATCAATTTTTTGCGCCATCTCTTCATGGAATTCAGTACTCATCAAAACATCTGCTGGGATTTTTTCGATCCATGCGGCATTTTCTTGAAAATAAGTTTGCCAGCTAGCAATAAAGTCTTCCATAGAAAAACGCTCTTCTTTCCAATCAATACTTGCTAAGTATGATTCAAAAGATGTTGAAATCGAACGCGTAATGCTAATTTTAACACCTGAAGACAATTCCTTATACATCTATATAATCCTCCTACGTTTTAAAAACAAAACTAAAATTACATGTATTTCAATTCACAATCACATATATGCCATTGCATTTTTATAAAACATCTCAATCCTTGATATCTTTAACTGCATTCCCGTCACTGAAAGTGCTGAATGTAATAAACTATTAAAAAGATTAACAGTAAAGACATTATTCGACATCATTATTTTAAATCTTTTAGCCTATAATTGCAAATTAAGCCTATTTTGGTTGCTCAGGTCCAATAGCGAATAAAATATCCGCTTCACATACTAGTTCTCCATCGACTGTGGCCACACCGTGACCTTTGCCCATTACTCCACGTAGTTTTACGAACTCTACCTCTAATCGAAGTTGATCTCCCGGTACTACTTGGCGCTTGAAACGACAATTATCAATACCCGTCAAGAAAGCTAGACGACCTTTGAATTCATCTGCATTTAATAATGCTACACCACCAACTTGTGCTAACGCCTCTACAATTAAAACCCCAGGCATTACTGGATAGCCAGGGAAATGTCCATTAAAAAAGTCTTCGTTCATAGAGACATTTTTTAAACCAACTGCACGCTTGCCTTCTTCTAATTCAATAATACGATCAACGAATAAAAAAGGATAACGATGCGGTAAAATTGCTTGAATTTGTTCTGCTGTTAACATTTTCTTTTCCCCCTTAATATCAATTTCGCCTTGGCGTAATGCGGCCGGATTTTGAATAAAAATCCATGACATCCGCCAGAGGCTATATCTTCATTCAGTAGGTGTAGGACACCCACTAAATGAAGATATTTTATGTAAACACAAAGTATGGTAAAGAATAATTTTATTCTTTACCATTCATAATATCAAATATATGCTGCCATGTTTCTGGTTTGAAAACGTCCATGGCTTTACCTTGTCCAATTACACTATAGCCAAACATTGCACCTACAACTGCGGCAATAACAACTAAGATGATAATAAGTACAACGCGAAGCCAAATCGGAATCAGCCGTATTTGCACCCATCGAACCTCTCCATTTGAGCCGTGTTCCTTCTCTTCTGGTGGCGTATCGGTTTCTTTTGTTTGCATAGAACCTCGACTTGAATCGTTTGTCATAGATTGTACTCCTCTTCATTACTTACTAAACAGTAATAACGGATTTACTATCGAATACCATTAATGAGCCCAAGCATTTGGTCAGCTAAAGTGACAGCTCTTGCATTGAATTGATAAGAACGCTGCGTCTGAATTAAATCCGTCATTTCCTTTGAAAGATTTACATTCGACATTTCTAGCGAACCGTTCTGCATGCCAATTTGCTGACGATTTGCTCCTCGTAATTCAGTGACAACTTCAGCTTGTGTATATCCAAGCTGAGCTAGGTTATTCGGCAATCCAACGTAGGAGCCAGAAATTTTCTCCATTAGCTGTGGCTTTTGGAACTCTGTCACTGCTACATCAGTACGAATAACATCTCCATTTGGATAGGATGCCTCTAATACGCCTCCATCACGGATCGCGAAACTTTTTACATTATCAGGTAATGTAATAGCTTGTCCTGTTGAATTTGCCAATGGATATCCATCTGCATTTACAACCATTACTGTTCCATTATTTAATGGTGATAAATAAAAGTCACCTTGACGAGTATACACTGTTTTCGTGCCATTTTCACCATCTGGCATTAAAATATTGAAATATTGCTTTGATTTTGTAAAGGCTAAATCAAGGTCACGATTGGTTGTTTGTAGAGAGCCTTGCTTTTGATTTGATTGGATTTGTCCAAGCATTGCACCTGATCCATAACGGATGCCAACAGGTGATTGTCGATCAGCTCGGTCTAGCTTGTCATTATTATATTGCTGATAAAGTAATTCATTAAATGTAGCTTCTTGTGTTTTATAGCCGAGTGTGCTGCTATTGGCAATGTTATTACTAATTGTATCTAGTCTATTTTGTAATTGCCCCATTGTGTTTGTTGCAGTCATCATTGTACGTAGCATGTTCAAACGCCTCCAGTTTGCCTATTATACTTTTCCGATTTCATTTGCAGCCTTTTCCATACTGCGATCGTAAGCCTGTAACACTTTTTGGTTAGCTTCGAAAGCGCGATATGCTGTCATTAAATCAGTCATTGTACGACTAGAGTCTACGTTTGAGCCCTCTAGAAAATTTTGACGCAGTGTAAAGGCTACGCCATTGGCACCGTAAGCTGTCGGCAAGTTCTCACCATTTTCAGTTCGAATTAAACCATTATCCTGCTTACGTAGCATGTTCGGATTCGCTGAAAATGATACTCCAACACGAGCTACTTGCTGATTATTGACATAAATCGCCCCGTTCTCATCTAGGCGAAAATCATCATTCGGTAGCTGGATGCGTTGACCTCTGTCTGATAGCACATACAGTCCCTGTGGATTTACTAAATAGCCTTGGCCATCTAATGTAAAATTCCCGTTGCGTGTATATGCTTCGCCCCCATCTGGATGTGCTAAACGGAAGAAAATAGATCCAGAAGTACCATCTTCATTTTGCGGTAAGTTTCCATCGATCAAAGCCATATCTGTCGTAAAATCAGTGCTATAGATTTGACCTTGTATGTAATTTGGTAATGTTTCTTGCATATAAATCCCTGTATTTAATGCGCCTACTTGACTCATATATTGAGAGCCTGCTTGCTGGTTAGCAGGTGCATTCGTTTTTCCTACACTTGACATGAGCATATCAGGAAATGAGCGGATTGTTGATTGGTCTGCTTTAAATCCTGGTGTATTCGCATTTGATAGATTGTTGGTAAGTAATTCTGTTCTTCTTTGTTGTGCAATCATACCAGTTGCAACTGTATAAAACCCTTTAAACAAAGGAATCACCTCATTATGTTTTTATAAGGATGCGGGCACTCGATCAATGTTTTCAAGCATAATGCCTGTACCAATTGCTACACAATCCATAGGTTGCTCTGCAATGAACACAGGTACTTTTAGCTCTTCGATTAATAGCTGGTCCATACCATGTAATAATGCACCACCGCCAGTAATAATGACCCCACGATCAATTATATCTGCTGATAGCTCTGGTGGTGTTTTTTCTAATACATTTTTAGCAGATTGAACAATCATAGCAACCGATTCATGTAATGCACGTTCAATCTCCTCAGAGTGAATCGTTATTGTACGTGGTAATCCTGTTACCATGTCTCGCCCACGAATGTCCATTGAATCATTTCGGCTACCTTTAAAGACTGTACCGATTGTAATTTTTATGGCTTCTGCAGTACGTTCACCAATTAGCAATTTATATTCTTTTTTAATATATTGTAAAATATCATTATCAAAAATGTCTCCTGCCACCTTGATGGACTCGCTCGTTACAATATCACCCATTGATAGGACTGCAATATCTGTTGTTCCGCCGCCAATATCGACTACCATATTGCCGCTAGGTTGGAATATATCCATGCCTGCTCCAATAGCTGCCACTTTTGGTTCTTCTTCTAAGTATACTTTTTTTCCGCCTGATTTTTCTGCAGCTTCACGAATAGCTTTTTGTTCAACACTAGTAATGTTTGTTGGACAGCAAATTAAAATACGTGGCTTAGCTAAAAATCCTTTGACGTTTAATTTGTTGATGAAATGTTTTAGCATCGCTTCTGTAACGTCAAAATCTGCAATGACACCATCTCGTAGTGGACGAATTGCAGTAATATTACCCGGTGTACGCCCTACCATTTGGCGAGCCTCTTCTCCCACCGCTAATACTTTATTTGTTTTTTTATCGATCGCCACAACTGATGGTTCATTTAAGACGATTCCTTTGCCTTTAACGTGTATTAATACGTTCGCAGTTCCTAAGTCAATGCCAATATCTTTCGAAAACATTTTATAATTTCTCCTTCCCGCCATTTCCAACTACATAACGTTCGTTTTTATCTGTTTATCTAGAATATTTTATCATATACCACTGGTAATTACACCTAATTTTAGTTAATTGAACTGCATTCTTTCAATTATATGAACACTTATTGAAAAGAAGAAATCGTTTCAGCATTTTTTTGATTCATCTCCTAAAGTGGTGTTGATATCCGTTCAGACTGGGCGCATTCCTGGGGGTGTCTGGACAACAGGTGTTTTTTTGTACGAAAGCGTAGCGATAGCAAACAGCAGAATGTTGGTCACGAGGCGATATTATAGGGCGTGATGCTTTCCCCTACACGCTTCGCTGCGCTCCAAGGCCTCATCTGTGATGCTGATCCCCAAGGAGTCGCTAAGTCTCTACTACAATCAACTAATATACGCAATGTTTATCCCAACTTTGTGCTGAGTCGATTTTATGTAAGGAAGCTTGTCCTTTGCATCAAAAAAGAACGAATCAATCTTGACTCGTTCTTTCCTTCCACTTGTTTTTCGTTGCCTCTCCTCCGCGAATATGACGTACGGCCTTATGGTAGGCGAGTATTTCCTTTACTTGCTCAGCTAATCCTTCATGAATTGTTGGCAGTCGCTCTGTTAAATCTTTGTGCACCGTACTTTTTGAATAACCTGTCATTTTCGCGAGGACACGCACAGTTTCACGCGTCTCAATCAATAATTCACCGAGGCGTATGCAGCGCTTCCGAATGTGCTCGTGCACGTTCTTCGTCCTTTCCACACAATTTCACAAATGGCATCAGATGCACGTCTGCGCATTTCTTCACCTTATGTGAGGACAAAGCTATTCAGAACACGTTTTACATTTTCACGATAAAGTACCGATTTTTTATGCATTTTTTAGTATTCGTTTCTTCCAATGTAAATTATCATTTACTATATTAAAAATCTACGAATTTCCTATCACCAATTTGCCAAGGTTTGGTTACTGCTGAAAAGTGTCTTAAACCAGTAGAAGTCTCCCACCTATAAAGGTGAGAGACTTCTACTGAAATAAATTAAAATGCTAGTGATTTTTTCGGATTAATATATTTCCCGTTTTCTAGTACTTCAAAATGCAAGTTTACGCCAGCGCTTTGGTTCCACTCATTGTCAGTTGCTTTTCCAAGTACTTGACCTTGTGTTACCTCATCGCCTTCCTTGACAGCAATGTCTTTTACAGAGCTGTAATGTGTTTCCTTACCATCTGCATGCTCAATAACAATTTTATTGCCTGTAAATGCATCAAGCTTTACTTGTTTTACTTTACCACTTAGAGCAGCAAGTACTTCAAATTCTTCACCATTCATAGAAAGAGTAATACCGGAAGATGTCGTAAATGTTTGATTAAATACCATTAGTGCTTTTTCACGTGACTCTGCATTAGCCTCTACTTCATAAAACTCTTGTGAAACTTGAATTTTACTAAGATTCGCTTCTTTGAATGGGTACTTCATTGTTTCTGTTTTTGCATTTGTTTCAACTACAGGACCTGAATCTACTTCTGCTACATTTGTTGACGGAGCCTCTTCTACTTTTGATACGAGACTATTGTAACCAAGCAGTATACCTGCTAGCATTAGAGCCCCACCAGCGTAAACGGCTGGCCAAAACCACGGTTTCTTCTGTAATTGAACTTTTTCATCTTGTTGACTTTGAGAAGTTTTACTATTTTTATCCTCTCTCATTTTCATCACCTCTAGTTGCAGTGTGAACAACTAGAAGTTATTTTAAACATGCATCTATCTTTTTTATTTCAATATCTTGATAATAATAGTGTAAAATTTCGTCAGCAGTTTTCCCATCACTTGCCATAGCCTCTGCTCCATATTGACTCATTCCTACCCCGTGCCCGTATCCTTTCGTACTCACTTGCACTTTTCCAGCGGCAGAATTATAGTCAATTTTAAAATCCGTTGATGATATTTCTAAAAGTGTTCGTACTTCTCGTCCTGACCATACATTCTTACCTAACTGCATGCGCTCAACACGTCCTGAATCATTAAAAAAAAGCTGTACACGGCTGAAGTCACTTACCTGCCATTTAACAGGCCACAGTGCATTCCATTCAGCTAATGTCCATTCTTTCATCGCTGAAAACTTTGGTGATGTTAGATCCGAATTACTCGCAACACTTTGTAAATAAGGGACATCATTGCCACTAAAATCGTAGGCACTTTCAGTTTTCCCATTGCTCGTAGAATGAAACATTGCCGTAATTAATTCATTATTATATAGAAGAACTTGTCCTTTCGTTTCATTAATAGCCTCGACAATTTTCTTTTCATTCCCCGGGAAATTGCTAGTCCAATTCGCTTTTCTTTGCTCCTTATTGTAAAAAACTTGTCTAGCAACAGTAGGAGCGATAGCTATTTTACCGTAATTTGTCGATTTCAACGCGTATGTCCTCGCTGCAATAGCTTGCGCCTTTAAAGCTTCTTCTTTAAATGAAACAGGCATTTCTGCAGCTACCACACCAGTTACGTAAGTTTCTAAAGGGATTTTCTCCTGTTGTCCCTCCACTTCTATGAATATTTCACAAGCTTGTTCTGTTGTTGCAGGCGAATCCTTAACCGTAAGTCTCTCACCAAATGCCACAGGAAGCATATATAATGCTCCAATCAAACAAATTATGCCTATACTCATTATCCATTTTTTCATAAGGAATAATATGCTAGAATTCTTCAAAATATGTGGACGTTGACGAAAGTGTAGCGACAACGTTCCGATAAAATATAAAATTGTTCCGATAAATCTCGAAATCATTCCGATAAAACTAAACAAATGTGCTAAAGCGCTCAACAACGAAAAAACCCTCTGCTCGTAAGCAAAGGGTTTATAAATTTATTTAGTTTGCTGGTAATTCAACAGTTGCTTTCTCTTTAATGATAACTTCCTCAACTGGTACACGTTCAATTTGTGCGCCAAGTGCAGCCAGCTTGCCATGGAAATCGACATAACCGCGATCTAAATGATGAAGCTTTGTCACTCTAGTCACACCTTCTGATACAAGACCTGCTAAAATTAGTGCAGCCGCAGCTCGTAAATCAGTCGCCATTACTTCAGCACCCTGAAGATTTACAGGCCCTTCGATAAACACAGAACGTCCTTCTATTTTAGCACCGGCATTCATGCGACGGAACTCCTCAACATGCATAAAACGATTTTCAAATACCGTTTCCGTAATAATACTCGTACCTTCAGCAGTTAACATTAAGGCCATCATTTGAGATTGCATATCTGTCGGGAAGCCTGGATGTGGCATAGTTTTAATATCAACAGCTTTTAATGTTTTAGGAGCGCGTACACGGATTCCTTCATCTAGCTCAGTTATTTCTACACCCATTTCACGCATTTTTGCAATTAATGCTGTCATATGTTCAGGAACAGCATTTTCAATCGTTACATCCCCTTTTGTAATTGCTGCTGCAACCATAAATGTGCCAGCTTCAATTCGGTCAGGAATAATATGATGTTCTGTTCCATATAATGTATCGACTCCTTCGATACGAATCGTATTCGTACCTGCACCGATGACACGACCACCCATATTATTAATGAAGTTTGCAAGATCTACAATTTCAGGTTCTTTTGCAGCATTTTCAATTACAGTTGTTCCTTGCGCTAAGGCTGCAGCTGTCATAATATTTTCAGTTGCTCCAACGCTAGGGAAGTCCAAATACACATTTGCGCCTTTTAAACGTCCTTCTGCCTTCGCCTCTACATATCCATGACCAAAAGAAATTTTTGCCCCCATAGCTTCAAAACCCTTTAAATGTAACTCAATTGGACGGGAACCGATTGCACAGCCCCCAGGTAAAGCAACACGAGCATAGCCATTTCGAGCAAGTAAAGAACCCATCACTAAAATCGAAGCACGCATTTTACTAACAAATTCAAATTGAGCTTCACTAGAAAGTTCTTTTGTTGTATCTATATATACTGTATTGTCCTCAGGTATATATGTAACTGCCGCATTTAAACTTTTTAGTACTTCATTTATAGTAAAGACATCTGCTAAGTTAGGGACTTCTTTAATTACATTTTCTCCTTTAGAAGCAAGTAAAGCCGCTGCTAGGATTGGTAACACCGCATTTTTTGCGCCCTCTACGCGCACTTTTCCCTGTAGCTTTTGGCCGCCAGTCACTATTATTTTTTCCACCCTATGTCCCTCCGAATTCAATCTATTAATCTATCAAAATTTTATTTTAAAAAGAAGTATAATGTCATAATCAGTAAACAAACAACTCTATAGTACAACTTTTCTTACGCTCGTTCAAGCATCCAAATCACTATTTTACGTCATTTATTGATATTTTGCTATTTATTTATTGTACGCATGATTTTTTTTTTTGTGAATGACCAATAACACGGAAGAAAAGCGTTAATTTTCTAATATTTACCCATAGAATTGTGAACAAAAACCAAATCTAATGGATTTATATCAATTATTCCGAGGAATAATTGCGTCCGAATTCATCTCATCACCTTAAGAGATGGGAGACTTCTGTACCCGTCGCTAAGCTGCTTTCGGTACATAAATAATTGTAGCTGATGCTTTGCTTTCGCTACGAAAAACATCTGTAGCTGACGCTTTGCTTTCGCTACAAAAAACATCTGCTGAAAAAAGTTAAACTAATTTTTACATATTTCAAAGGACCGCATAAATTATGTTATAAAGCCCTGTGAAACATGTAGATTCAATTACTAACGTAAAGATAGTAATAAGGGGCTATTAAAATAAATATGGAAGCTTCCCTGACCAGTTTGAAATTTGCAGAAAGAAATTAGAAACGGCTGATCCTATCGCAATACTCACTAAAATATAAATTAATTGGATTTGAAAAACTTTATTCTTCTTAAAAATTTTTTCTAGCATAAACGCTTGTAGTGCATAAAAAGTAATAGCGATAAAAAATATATGCGATAAAATCCCTATTAAAGCTTCCTGCCCTATTGCCTCATATATTTCCATATTGGTTCCTCCATATTGATTCCTCTAGCGATACGCTCAAACGGTAGCATAATGTTAAAAAACGGACAGATGTTGAATCTGCCCGTTAAAATTTGAATTAGATATTACCCTCATGAACGTTGATACGATTCAACGCACGTTTTAATGCTAGGTCAGCACGTTTGAAATCAATGTTATCTTGTTTACCTTGAAGACGACCTTCAGCACGTTTAACGGCTTCTTTAGCACGTTTAACATCGATGCTTTCAGCAATTTCAGCAGACGGAGCTAAAATTGAGATTTTTTCAGGGCGAACTTCAATGAAACCACCGCTTAAAGCAACTAGTTCAGTTGAACCGTTTTCTTTTTTAAGCTTCACTGCACCAATAGCAAGTGGAGCAACCATAGGAATATGGCCTGCAAGAACACCGATTTCACCTGAAGTTGTTTTAGCGATTACCATTGATACTTCAGAATCGTATACTGGGCCGTCGGGAGTGACAATATTGACTAGAACTGTCTTCATATTTTTTCCTCCTCGTCCCTAGTATTAAACCTCTACGCCCATGCTTTTCGCTTTTTCAACTACTTCATCAATAGATCCAACTAGACGGAAAGCGTCTTCTGGTAGGTGATCCCATTTGCCATCAAGGATTTCCTTGAATGAGCGAACAGTTTCTTTAACAGGTACATAAGAACCTTTTTGACCAGTAAATTGTTCCGCAACGTGGAAGTTTTGAGATAAGAAGAATTGAATACGACGAGCACGTTCTACTGTTTGTTTATCTTCATCAGATAATTCATCCATACCTAAGATAGCAATGATATCTTGTAATTCACGGTAACGTTGGATTGTACGTTGTACACCAGTAGCGATTGCGTAGTGCTCAGCGCCTACGATTTCTGGTGATAAAGCACGAGAAGTCGAAGCTAATGGGTCAACCGCAGGGTAGATACCCATTTCTGATAATTTACGCTCAAGGTTAGTAGTTGCATCTAAGTGGGCGAAAGTTGTAGCCGGAGCCGGGTCAGTATAGTCATCGGCTGGTACATAGATCGCTTGAATAGAAGTTACAGAACCTTTGTTAGTAGATGTGATACGTTCTTGTAATTTACCCATTTCAGTTGCAAGTGTTGGTTGGTAACCTACCGCCGAAGGCATACGACCTAATAGGGCAGAAACCTCAGAACCTGCTTGTGTGAAACGGAAGATATTGTCGATGAATAAAAGTACGTCAGCACCTTGCTCATCACGGAAGTATTCTGCCATTGTAAGACCAGTTAAAGCTACACGCATACGTGCACCTGGTGGCTCGTTCATTTGACCGAATACCATCGCTGTTTGCTTGATAACGCCTGAATCGCTCATCTCGAAGAATAAGTCGTTCCCTTCACGAGTACGCTCACCTACACCAGCGAATACAGAGATACCTGAGTGCTCTTGTGCGATGTTGTTGATTAATTCTTGGATTAATACAGTTTTACCTACACCGGCACCACCGAATAGACCGATTTTACCACCTTTGATATATGGTGCTAATAAGTCTACTACTTTGATACCTGTTTCAAGAATTTCAACTGTAGTTGAAAGTTCATCGAAAGCTGGTGCTTCGCGGTGAATTGAATCACGACGAACGTCAGCTGGAATCTCTTCGCCTAAGTCGATTACTTCTCCAAGTACGTTGAATACACGACCTAAAGTAACTTCACCAACTGGTACTGAGATAGCTTTTCCTGAGTCTGTTACTTCTGCTCCACGTTGTAAGCCATCAGTAGATGACATTGCAATTGTACGAACAGAATCATCACCTAAATGAAGAGCAACTTCTAATGCAAGAATTGTTGGTTCTTCATTAGGACGTTCAATCTTAACTGTTAATGAGTTATAGATTGCTGGTAATTGGCCATTGTCAAACTTTACGTCAACAACTGGACCCATTACTTGAATAACATGTCCTTTATTCATTACTGTGTATCCTCCTATCGTATTCTTATACGACATTGGGAAGCTGGGCCTATTCTAAGGCTGCAGCTCCACCAACGATTTCTGTAATTTCTTGTGTAATCGCCGCTTGACGCGCACGGTTATATTGCAATGAAAGGTCTGAAATAAGATCAGATGCATTATCAGTTGCATTTTTCATAGCCGTCATACGAGAAGCATGTTCACTTGCTTTTCCATCTAATAATGCGCCGTAAACTAAGCTTTCCGCGTATTGTGGAAGTAATACTTCAAGAATTGCTTCACCAGATGGCTCAAATTCGTAAGAAGCATTACTGCTAGCAGGTGCAAGATCCGTTAATGGAAGAAGTTTTTTCTCTGTCACTTCGCTAGCAATAGCGCTGACAAAGTGATTGTAGTACATATAAAGTTCATCATACGTACCATCAGTGAACATACCAACAGCTTTACGAGCGATTTCTTTAATATCAGCAAATGATGGTTGGTCCGGAAGACCGACAACATCGCTGATGACATTATGATCACGTTTCACAAAGTAGTCACGAACAACTCGACCTACCGCTAAAATAACGTATTCGTCTTTTGATTTATGACGCTCGTCAATTGTACGTTGTACTTGACGTAGGATACTTGAGTTGTAAGCACCTGCAAGACCACGGTCAGAACCAATGACTAAGTAAGCTGTTTTCTTAACAGGACGAGCAGTTAACATTGGATGTCCACTGTCTTTTGTTCCTGAAGCGATCGCGCCTACTACATCCTGGATTTTTTCCATGTAAGGAACGTACGCTTTAGCGTTTTGCTCTGCACGACGTAACTTGGAAGAAGAAACCATCTGCATCGCTTTCGTAATCTGTTTCGTACTCTTTGTAGAATTAATACGACCTTTAATTTCGCGTAAGTTTACCACTGGTATTTCACCACCTTTTGTTTTTTAATCAAGTGACTAGCTCGAACTTATTCTGATTTAGCGAAAGTTTTTTTGAACTCAGTTAAAGCTGCTACGTAATCAGCATCAGGAGCAAGCTCTTTTGTAGTACGAACATGATCTAAAACGTTTGTGTGGTTTGTATCTAACCAGCTTAAGAATTCACCTTCGAAACGAACGATATCTTGTACTGGAATATCATCTAAGTGACCTTTAGTTAATGCATAAAGGATAGCAACTTGCTTTTCAACTTTAAGTGGTTTGTTTAGGTCTTGTTTAAGAACTTCAACCGTACGTTTACCACGCTCAAGTTTAGCTAGTGTGATTTTATCTAAATCAGAACCGAATTGAGCAAATGATTCAAGTTCACGGAATGCAGCTAAGTCAAGACGTAGTGTACCCGCAACTTTTTTCATTGCTTTAATTTGAGCAGATCCACCTACACGTGATACAGAAAGACCGGCGTTAATCGCTGGACGTACACCTGAGTTGAATAAGTCAGATTGTAAGAAAATTTGTCCATCAGTGATTGAGATTACGTTAGTTGGGATGTATGCAGAGATATCCCCAGCTTGTGTCTCAACGAATGGAAGAGCTGTAATAGAACCATTTTGGTATGTTTCGTTTAACTTCGCAGCACGTTCAAGTAAGCGGCTGTGTAAGTAGAAAACGTCACCAGGGTATGCTTCACGACCTGGAGGACGGCGTAGAAGAAGTGAAAGTTCACGGTAAGCTGATGCTTGTTTAGAAAGATCATCATACACGATTAATACGTGCTTACCTTGTAACATGAATTCTTCTGCCATAGAAACACCAGCAAATGGTGCTAAGTATAGTAATGGAGCTGGTTGAGATGCAGCAGCAGTTACAACGATTGTATAATCTAATGCACCGTGCTTACGTAACGTTTCAACTACACCACGTACAGTTGATTCTTTTTGACCGATAGCAACATAGATACAAATCATATTTTCACCAGTTTGGTTTAAGATTGTATCGATTGCTACAGATGTTTTACCTACTTGACGGTCACCGATGATTAACTCACGTTGACCACGACCGATTGGTACTAAAGCGTCAATCGCTTTGATACCAGTTTGTAGTGGTTCGTGTACTGATTTACGAGCCATTACACCGAAAGCTGGACTTTCGATTGGACGAGATTTTGTTGTGTTGATTGGACCTTGTCCATCCACTGGTTGACCAAGTGGGTTTACAACACGGCCAATTAGTTCTTCACCAACTGGTACTTCCATGATACGACCTGTACGACGAACTTCATCGCCTTCTTTGATGTCAGCGTATGGACCTAAGATTACGATACCAACGTTACCTTCTTCTAGGTTTTGAGCCATACCCATAACACCGTTAGAGAACTCTAGAAGTTCTCCAGCCATGGCGTTGTCGAGGCCATGAGCAAGAGCGATACCGTCACCAATACGGATAACTGTACCAACTTCGCTTACTTTAAGTTCAGATTCATAATTCTCAATCTGTTGTTTAATCAGACTGCTGATTTCTTCAGCCTTGATGCCCATGTATGTCACCTCTCACATTTCTAAATTATTAACCGATTAATTCACGTTTTAGGCGCTCAAGCTTGTTCGCTACTGAGCTATCATAAATATGATTACCGATTTGAACACGAATACCACCAAGAAGTGATGGATCAATTTCGTTTGTAATGTTTAATGTTTGTTTCCCTACAAGTTTCGCAAATGTTGTAGAAATATTAGCGCTTTCTTCAGCAGAAAGTGCACGAGTAGAGAATACTGTTGCATCTGCAGAACCTTGTGCCTGTGCAGCAAGCTCAGCATATGCGTTCGCAATAAGCTTCACTTCGTTTACACGTTTTTTCTCAACAAGTAGTTGAACTGTGTGTAAAACCTCTGGAGTTGCACTTGCAAAGATTTCAGCTACCATTTGTTTCTTACGTTCGATAGAGAACTTAGGAGCATTTAATAGTGTTAAAAAATCAGGAGATTCTTTGACTACTTTTGTTAGCTCGTTTAAGTCTGCTCCAACTTCAGCAAGAATGTTTTTTTGTTGCGCTAATTCAAAAAGCGCCTGAGCGTAACGTTTTGCTACAGTTGAATTACTCATCGAGCTTCCCCTGCCTTCGCAATCGTCTCTTCAATTAGAGCACGGTTGTCTGCCTCAGAAATCTCTTTGCTAAGGACTTTAGATGCTGCAAGTACAGATAATGAAACGACTTCATCACGTACAGCTGCAATAGCTTTTTCTTTTTCAGACTCAATTTCACGTAAAGCCGATTCTTTTAAGCGGTTTGCTTCATTGCGAGCTGCAGTAAGAATTTCTTCTTTTTGCATTTCGCCTTGCTTCTTAGCGCCCTCAACAATCGATTGTGCTTCCGTACGAGCTTCTTTAAGAAGGCTCTTTTGTTCTTCTAAATATTGGTGAGAATCTTTGCGAGCTTTTTCAGCTGCTTCGATTTCACTAGCTACTAATTCTTCACGTTGTTGCATGATGCCCATAAGTGGACCCCAAGCGAACTTTTTAAGTAATAGCATTAGTAATAAGAAGATAACTAATGTTGCGGCGATATCACCACTATTGAAACCAGGACTAGCGTTGCCTAGTACAAGATTATCTAAAAACACGATTGTTTCACTCCCTTCAAGAGCTTTGACTTCAACATAATAATTTAGTTACTTGAGAAACTTCCTATTTTAAAAAGCTATATTTACACATAGCTTTTATCCGTTCCAAAATGAAGGGCGAAGTTTCATCTGAAGATTCCTGCTTCGCCACTAGAATTCAGTGTACAACTGAATTATTTGTTCATTACGATGAATGCGATTACTACTGCGATGATTGGTAGGGCTTCAACTAATGCTACCCCGATGAACATTGTAGTTTGAAGAACGCCACGTGCTTCTGGTTGACGAGCGATACCTTCTACTGTTTTTGAAACGATAAGACCGTTACCGATACCTGCGCCAAGTGCACCTAGACCGATTGCGATTGCTGCTGCTAATAAACCCATTTGAAAATTTCCTCCTTGGAATTGTTTGTTTTTTTTTTGGTTCAAGCATAAAGTGTATGCTTTATATTAATGGTCATCGCTCACTTTATGAGCCATGTAAACCATTGTTAACATTGTGAAGATAAAGGCTTGGATAAAGCCGATGAAAATAGAGAAACCTTGCCATGCCATCATTGGAACAATTGCTCCGATGAATCCAACTGGACCCGTAACAGCTAAACTTGCGATTAAGCCAAGTAGAATCTCACCCGCATAAATGTTACCGTAAAGACGAAGACCTAATGTTAAAGTGTTCGCAAACTCTTCAACGATTTTTAGCGGAAACATAAATGACATTGGTTTGAAGAATGTACCAACATAATGGCCTGTCCCCTTCATTTTAATACCATAGAAATGTGTTAAGGCTAAAATCATTACTGCAAGCGTCATTGTAACAGTTGGGTCAGCTGTAGGAGATTTCCACCAAAGTTCGCCGTTATAAGCGATAGAGAATGGAAGACCTAATAAGTTAGATACAGCGATAAACATAATTAACGTGATACCTAAAATATGGAATCGTCCACCAGTTTTCCAGTCCATGTTGCTTTTGATGATGTTCTTTACGAAATCCATAATCCATTCCATAAAGTTTTGCATACCTGTAGGTTTTAGCTTAAGGCTTCTAGTTGAGATAAATGCGATTAAGAAAACGATTACAGCCGCAACTAGTAACATCATCACAGTTGAAAGGTTGAATGTTAGCTTAAACAACCCAAAATCAACTACTTGTAATGGAGCTTCATGATTCATTGTTATTTTTCACCTCTCTTTCTAATTTAAAGCACATTAGCGGTTCCTTACATGTGACACAATTCTCTCGACAAAGAGAAAAACGTACGGAATCATTAGCCCTATGACCGTGCTAATTAAGTGAAAATAGTTTGGCAACGAAATGGCTAAAGCGACTGCCGCTACACCTGATCCAAAGCGAAGCATTGTCCCAAGTGAGCCTATTTTCTTCCCTTCACTAATGGATCTATCAAACTTCTCCATACGGCGAACTAAAATCCAAAAATTATACGTACCAAAGAATGCACCGATTGCGATGCCCGCAAAAACCGTCTGATAGGGTGTAAATCCCCAGCCTAATGCACAGAGTGCGAGCAAAAAAAATAACGCTCTCTTCTGCACAGCAAAAATGTGATGCAAATCTAGCATTGGTTTGTAATCTCCTGAATCATTTTTTCGAGTAAAGAAACGTTTGCTGACCACTATGTGAAATCAGAAAAGAGCAGTGAAAAACACTACTCACAGCGGAATAGTAACGGGAGAGCGTCATTTTGAAATTACAGGTGTAAATCCCAAAAAATATCTTACACCCCGAAACGCACAAAACGTTGCAAATCGACAGTTTATGGTTTGAACTGTCAATTTAGTAGAAACTTGATATAACAAGTGTTTCAACCTCTATTTACGATTTGAAACCCTTATCATTATTACCCTTTGTAAGCATACAATAGGAGATATTTGAAGTCAATTAGTAAAGGAGAAAAACTTCACAGCCACTATACTCTTGTCAAATTGTTGACAAATTTGTGTATGAAAATTCATAGCTTTAAAATCAATGTTCACGTTTGCGCAAAAAAAAGCTAATTCACGACACATTTATGCTCGCAAATTAGCTCACTCATCACAATTAGTACATTAGACTCATTTTTCATTTCCGAAAAGGGATATTACTTGCTTTTTTGTAAAAACTCTAAAAGAGCCTTCACAATACGTTCAGAAGCATGTCCATCACCATAAGGGTTGGATGCTTTTGCCATAGCTTCATAGGCAGTTGAATCTTCTAGCAATTGCTTAGCTAGAGAGTAGATTGTTTCTTCTTCCGTGCCTGCTAGCTTTAGAGTCCCTGCAGCAATACCTTCTGGGCGCTCTGTTGTATCTCTAAGTACTAAAACTGGTTTACCTAATGAAGGGGCTTCTTCTTGGACGCCACCTGAATCGGTTAAAATCATATAAGAATTAGCCGCAAAGTTATGGAAATCAAAGACCTCAAGAGGTTCAATTAAATGTACACGCTTATGATCTCCTAAAATCTCATTTGCTATTTCTCGTACAGCTGGGTTCATATGAACTGGGTAAACAACTTGTACATCCTCATGCTCTGCTAAAATTCTAGTAATCGCTCTAAACATATGACGCATAGGCTCTCCTAGATTTTCACGACGATGTGCTGTTAATAAAATCATACGATCTGATCCTATTTTTTCTAGCACAGGGTGTGTGTAGTGTTCATTTACTGTTGTGGCTAATGCATCGATAGCTGTGTTACCAGTAACAAAAATAGTGTCAGAATTTTTATTTTCATCTAAAAGGTTTTTCTTTGATACTTCCGTTGGTGCGAAATGAAGGTCAGCCATAACACCTGTTAACTGGCGGTTCATTTCCTCTGGGTATGGTGAATACTTATTCCAAGTTCGAAGACCTGCTTCCACATGGCCGATTGCAATTTGGTTATAAAATGCAGCTAGACTTGCAATGAAAGTTGTTGCTGTATCGCCATGGACTAAAACAATATCCGGTTTTGCTTCTTTCATGACTTTGTCTAAGCCTTGTAATGCATTAGTCGTCACGTCAATTAATGTTTGACGATCCTTCATAATGTTTAAATCGTAGTCTGGTGTTATTTTAAATGTTTCTAAAACTTGATCGAGCATTTGGCGATGTTGGGCTGTTACCGTCACAATCGATTCTATTTGCTCAGGATGCTTTTGTAATTCCAATACTAGTGGGGCCATTTTAATAGCCTCTGGTCTCGTACCGAAAATCGTCATTACTTTCCATTTTTTCGTCAAAACGATTTGCACCGTCCTTTGTTATATTTGTATGAAAAGTGCTTTACTTCCATTGATTTGCGTCATATGAGGCAAGTGTCGAACTTTAAGAGAAGTAATTCGCCTAACATACTATGAAACGTCCTTCAATATTGAAGGACGCTCCCAAAAATTATAAGTTTCCTAAAAATTACATACTGAACCTATTTTCACGGCTTATCATCATAACGTAGGTTGATTTCCGTTACGACTGGGCGCTTTTCTGGGGGCGTCCGATGAGCCGCTTCGCTTCGCTCCAGGGTCTCATCTGTGACGCTGATCCCCTAGGAGTCGCCCAGTCTCCACTCCAATCAACTTATCATCATGATATACGTTTTAACAAAATGTCATCCCTATTTTCCGTTGTTGAATCTTGTTAATACCATTGAATAGTGTTCAGTGTTATTTTGTACCAAATAGGCGGTCGCCTGCATCACCTAGACCAGGAACAATGTAGCCATGGTCATTTAGTTTTTCATCAAGTGCAGCAATATAAATATCTACACCTGGATGCTGTTCTTGAATTTCTTTTACACCCTCTGGCGCAGCGATTAAGCACATAAATTTAATGCTTTTCGCACCACGTTTTTTCAGTGAGTTGATCGCTTCCACTGCCGATCCACCTGTTGCAAGCATTGGGTCTACAATGATGAAATCACGTTCTTCTACATCTGCAGGAAGTTTTGCATAGTATTCTACAGGTTTTAACGTTTCTGGATCACGATAAAGACCGATATGACCAACTTTAGCTGCTGGAATTAGATTTAATACGCCATCTACCATGCCAATACCTGCACGTAAAATCGGTACAATCGCAATTTTCTTACCAGAAAGTACTTTTGTTTTAGCAACTGTAACAGGTGTCTCAATTTCAATTTCCTCTACTGGCATATCACGTGTAATTTCGAATGCCATTAATGTTGCAACTTCGTCTACTAGCTCACGAAATTCTTTTGTTCCTGTATTCTTATCACGAATATAAGTTAACTTGTGTTGGATTAGTGGATGATCAAATACGTATACTTTGCTCAAAGGGATTCTCTCCTAACCGTTCGGATTTCATTTTTATCTCACCTAGTATAACAGAAAAAAGGAGTCGTCTCAAAAATAAATTTGGGACAACTCCTTTTCAAGAATGTTTGCTACATATACTAGCGATTATTTATCGAGTATTGCATCTAACTGTTCTATTGTCATCGGCTTGTAATAGAAATAACCTTGTCCTACTGTACAGCCGAGTGCACGTAAAATTTCAACCTGCTCTTTATTTTCAATACCTTCTGCAACTGAAGTCATTCCTAAGTTTAATGCTAATTGAATAATGGATCGCACAATAGCAAGTGTAGCTGCATCATTTATATCATTAATAAAGCTTCGATCTATTTTCATTTCAGTAAACGGTAGTCTTTGTAAATAACTTAGTGATGAAAAACCTGTTCCAAAATCGTCCACCGAAGTTTTAAAGCCATACTCCTTTAATTCCTGAATAATAGAAAAAGCAGTCTGAAAATCAACTAGTCCAATATTTTCAGTTACTTCTAAAATGATATATCTCGGATCAATATCGTATTTCCGAACGAGCTCCAGTGTATCCTGTACGAAATTAGCATAGTAAAAATGATTAGGCGAAATATTTACTGCTACTTTCACTAATTGTTTCCCTAATCTTTTGCGCTCTGCTAGCCAGGAAAGAACAATCTCTAATATTTGATTATCTATTTCTCGTACCTTTCCTGCACTTTCTGCCACAGGAATAAAAATTGCCGGTGACACGAAACCGAGTTTTGGCGAAATCCAGCGGGCAAGCGCTTCAATACTTTGAATCTCACCTGTCCGTAAATCAACCTTTGGCTGTAAATTCACCGAGATTTCTTTATTTTTTATTGCTTGTGCCAAATGATTTAACACTGTCATTTGCTGCTCGAGCACATCATTTCTTTCTTGAGTAAATATTTCCATATGAGTGCCTGGTTTATTGGCAGCAAACGATACAGCATTATCTGCAAAGCGAATCGCATCAGCAATTTTTATGTCATTGCTATATAAAGCAATTCCAGTTTTAAGTGTAATATAAATTTGCTTTCCACCCACAATAAAGGGCTGACGAATAATCTCTTTTATACGCCTCTTATAATAGAAGAAATCTTCATCGGATGCCGCATTTGCAATGATTAAACTAGAACTTGTAAATCTAGCAATATATTCGTTATAATCATGCTTCTCTTCATTTAAACGTTTAGCAATTTGTCTTAAAAGTTCATCTCCCGCTTCACGACCATATAATTCGACAATTTGATGGAATTCACTTGGCTTTAAGATTTTGATATTACCATTTTGACCGTATTCTTTTTCTACCTTGTTTAAAAAACCATGTCGATTGGGCAGCCCCGTTGTAATATCGATATAGGCTAAATCACATATCTTTTTTTGTACTTTTGCATATGAGTTGGCCAATGCAACAAGGGCACCGATTTTTCGGAACATAGATTCAAAAGACTTTAGGTCAGTACTAGAATGTTGCCTTAAAAACATTGCGAACAATCCAATTGCTTGATGTTGTTGATTGTATATTGGCATAAACCATCCAAATGGCATTTCAGATGAATTAGCAAACATTTTATGTTCTATTGGAATATCAATTTCATCCAAACTCTTAACTAGAATAGATGTCTCCTCTTGCATAACTCTCTTAAAAAATTCTTTGTTATCACAACGCTCCGGCAAACCTTTTATTTTGTCGTTCCCTTTAAAAATTTGTAATTGATCTGCCTCTGTTTTGACAAGTACCATACTTGACATGTTCGGCATAAAAAATTCATCTAGACTACTGCAAATAACACTCATCTTTTTATCAAAGGAATAGTCCTTTTCAATCGCTTCGTACATAGTTTTCTCAAGGCGCATTAAAAATTCTTCGGTATGATAGTAAGTAACATCCTTCACAACTACTAGGACAAATAATGTTTCATTTTTATTATTTTGAAATGGGAGTGCTTGTATCTCTGCCCAAAAAGGAGATTTATCGAAGCAACTATGGTGCAATTTTGCTTGTACTATGACTCCGCTATGTATTTTATCTTTAATCATTTCAATAGTTGTCTGTTCTTCGTTTGACATCAATGAAAAATAATCGTTATTTATTATTTGCGAACGAGTAGTATTTGTAAGTGCACAAAAAGAATCATTACATTCTACTATGCAATGGTTATTTGTTGCATCAAAAATAACGTAACTTTCTTTAGAATTATCACCTAACCTTCGAATTGTATTTAATAGCATTTCATGTTCTATGATCATTGTTTTAGTAGTCATTCTGCCCCTCCTCCCTTTATCTCTATCAATATGCCTCGGCATAATTGCGTCTTCTATTCAGCAGGTGTTGGGACACTCGCTGAAAAGTAACTTAAATCCGCATTTATCTCACCACCTATAGAGGTGTGAGACTTCTGTATCCGGCGCTTTGCTTTCGCTACAGAAAATAATAATTGTAGCTGATGCTTCGCTTTCGCTACTAAAACATCTGCTGAAAAGAAGTTAAATCTCTCTTACATTGTATATAAACATTCAATATTTTGTCACTTTTATGAAAACGATACAGGACATTATCTGTCTCTCTACTATATAATATATCCTTTCTTACTAAGTTTATGTAAATAAATTCAAAAATGAGAGTATTTTATTTCCAAATTAGCGAAAAATAGCTCACCACCGAAACGTATGGTCGATTTTCGTTCCACTTTGGATAACATATTTCTGTGCGAAAGCGAAGCGACAGCAAAAGGGTTTTGTCTGTGTGAAAGCGAAGCGACAGCAACAAGGTTTTATCTGCGCGAAAGCGGAGCGGCAACGGCAACAATATGAAGTGGGTCACGAGGAATTATCACAGGATATTGCCCCGCTCCACGGCTCATCTGTGACGCTAATCCTCAAAAAATCGCCCAGACTTCACTACAGACAATTGCAAAAAAAAACTGTGGTTAAAGTGTATTTATCACTTTAACCACAGCCTTATCTATTAGATTATACGTATAATGGATGTTTGTCAGTTAATGCTTTTACGCGAGCTTTCGCTTCAGCTTTTACTGCTTCATCTTCTGGATTTTTAAGAACCGTAGCAATAATGGCACCTACTTCTTTCATGTCCTCTTCATTGAAGCCACGAGATGTTACTGCCGGTGTACCAATACGGATACCAGAAGTTACGAATGGAGATTCTGTATCGTAAGGAATTGTATTTTTATTTGTTGTAATGCCTACTTCGTCAAGTGCGTGCTCTGCTACTTTTCCTGTTAGGCCAAGAGATTTCACATTAAGAAGTAACAAGTGGTTATCCGTACCACCAGATACAATTTCAACACCTTCTGCAATTAATACTTCTGCTAAAGCTTTTGCATTAGCTTTAATTTGCTTTGCATACTCTTTGAATTCTGGTTGTAATGCTTCACCGAATGCTACAGCTTTTGCAGCGATTACGTGCATTAATGGTCCACCTTGGATACCTGGGAATACAGATTTGTTAAGCTTTTGCTCCCATTCTTTCGAAGCAAGGATTAAACCACCACGTGGGCCACGTAATGTTTTATGTGTTGTAGATGTCACAAAATCAGCGTATGGCACTGGTGATTGGTGCTCACCAGCAGCTACAAGACCAGCGATATGCGCCATATCCACCATGAAATATGCTCCTATTTCATCAGCGATTTCACGGAATTTAGCAAAATCGATTTCTCGTGGGTAGG
Organism: Lysinibacillus sp. CTST325; assembly: GCF_054665055.1. NCBI lineage: Bacteria > Bacillati > Bacillota > Bacilli > Caryophanales > Bacillaceae > Lysinibacillus > Lysinibacillus sp. CTST325. The sequence goes on from NZ_BAAFHO010000004.1 coordinate 170,782, forward strand.
CAGATGCACCTGCAACAATTAGTTTTGGCTTATGTTCTAACGCTTTTTGGCGTACATCTTCATAATCGATTACTTGCGTATCTTTTGTTACGCCATATTCAACGAAGTTATATAGAATACCTGAGAAGTTTACAGGAGATCCATGTGTTAAGTGACCACCATGAGATAGGTTCATACCAAGTACAGTATCACCTGGTTCTAAAATAGTGTGGTATACAGCCATGTTTGCTTGTGCACCAGAGTGTGGTTGTACGTTTGCATATTCTGCTCCAAAGATTTCTTTCACACGATCACGTGCGATATCTTCCACAACATCTACGTGTTCACAGCCGCCATAGTAGCGTTTACCTGGATAACCTTCAGCATATTTATTTGTTAGAACAGAACCTTGTGCTTCCATTACTGCTTCAGATACAAAGTTTTCTGATGCGATTAACTCAATATTTGCTTGTTGACGTTTTTTTTCCGCAAGAATTCCGTCTAATACTGCTTTGTCTTGTACCGCTAATTTTTCGTATGCCATGTTTGAAAAAGCCTCCTAAGTATAATCATTCTTTGTATACCACTGATTTCAGAGGTAATTTTATTTATATACTGCACGTTCTCCGCCAATCAGCTTTGGACGTGTTGTTGCAATTGTCACAACTGCTTCTCCTACCATTCGCACAGAAGTACGAACTGGAACAGCTACTGCCTTTAAATGCATACCTATAAGTGTTTGACCAATGTCAATCCCTGCATTTGCTTGCACAGTTTCCACAACAACTGGATTTGTAAATTGCGTAAATGCATAAGCAGACATCGAACCGCCTGCTGTACGAACTGGTACAACTGTTACTGGTTCATAACCATATTGATCTGCCGTTGTTGCTTCCATTGTAATAGCACGATTAATATGCTCACAGCCCTGGAACGCTAGATGTAGTTGATGTTTCTTTGCAAATGCCTGCAACGGCTCAAAAATCGCCTCTCCAATTTCAAGCGCGCCTGCTGTGCCAATTTTCTGACCAATCACTTCAGATGTCGAGCAACCTACAACAAAAATAGTATTTGGTCGTAGGGTTACCTGCTCTTCAAATTCACTGAGTAACTGAGTCAAATGTGTTCGTATTTGTTGAACAACCACTATGCTCAGCCCCTTTATTTCTAATATTTATGTCCAACAGCTAAAAAGCACTCTTTGACGAAACTTTCTAGCTTAGGACATATGTTAACAAACTTAATTGCTTTTCTTATTGCTCAAGCTCAGCGATTTTTTCAATGCGTCGCGTATGACGACCACCTTCAAAATCTGTTTCAAGCCATACTTTAGCGATTTCACGTGCAAGGCCTGGCCCAATAACACGCTCACCCATTGCTAAAACATTTGAATCGTTGTGGCAACGCGTTGCTTTTGCGCTAAATAAATCATGCACTAAAGCACAACGAATCCCCTTAATTTTATTTGCAGCAATGGACATACCAATGCCTGTACCACAAATTAAAATACCTTTATCAAATTCCCCGCTAGCAACACCTTCAGTAACTGGTTTTGCATAATCAGGATAGTCTACTGAATCCGCAGATTGTGGACCAAAATCTTCGTAGCTAATATGTAGCTCATCTAACAGCTGCATAATCTCACGACGTAAGTTATTGCCTCCGTGATCAGAAGAAATTGCTATTCTCACTGGGTTCCCTCATTTCGATATTATAGTCAACACTAGTGTACCACTTCTATCTCAAGAATAACATGATTTTTCTTGCATTTTTATGCTGATTTCTCCTAAAAGACGAACATTTCTTGTAAGAACGAACAAAATCATTCACTTTTAATCTCATTTACCTGTGGATATTGTGAATATCATGTTGATAAATTCGGATAATGGTCTTTTGTTACAATATTCTAACTTCTAAAATTTTTTACCTTTGCAATTGCAGTGGACATGCTATATTAATATTTTTTCTATGTATTGCCAGTAGTTAGCACTATAGAGGGATTCTTTGCAAAATGCGAGTGTGGCGTAATGGATGTGAAGCTTTCTTTTTTGATGTTCTATCCGTCGATGTAGCTCTTCTTGCCGTCGGTTTCTTCTCTTCATCCGTCGCTTCGGCTTTTCTTTCCGTCGTTGCCGCTCCTCTTTCCGTCGCTTGGTGGGCTATCCTTCACTCCTGCTCTTCTTTCCGTCGGTTTCTTCTCTCTATCCGTCGCTTCGGCTTTTCTTTCCGTCGTTGCCGCACTTCTTTCCGTCGCTTGGCGGGCTATCCTTCGCTTCGGCTTTTCTTTCCGTCGTTGCCGCTCCTCTTTCCGTCGCTTGGCGGGCTATCCTTCACTTCGGCTCTTCTTTCCGTCGGTTTCTTCTCTCCATCCGTCGCTTCGGCTTTTCTTTCCGTCGTTGCCGCTCCTCTTTCCGTCGCTTGGTGGGCTATCCTTCACTCCTGCTCTTCTTTCCGTCGGTTTCTTCTCTCTATCCGTCGCTTCGGCAGTTCTTTCCGTCGTTGCCGCTCCTCTTTCCGTCGCTTGGCGAGCTATCCTTCACTTCTGCTCTTCTTTCCGTCGGTTTCTTCTCTTCATCCGTCGCTTCGGCTTTTCTTTCCGTCGTTGCCGCACTTCTTTCCGTCGCTTGGCGGGCTATCCGTTACTTCGGCTCTTCTTTCCGTCGGTTTCTTCTCTCTATCCGTCGCTTCAGCAGTTCTTTCCGTCGTTGCCGCTCCTCTTTCCGTCGCTTGGTGGGCTATCCTTCACTTCGGCTCTTCTTTCCGTCGGTTTCTTCTCTCTATCCGTCGCTTCAGCAGTTCTTTCCGTCGTTGCCGCTCCTCTTTCCGTCGCTTGGCGGGCTATCCTTCACTTTGGCTTTTCTTTCCGTCGCTTCGGCATTTCTTTCCGTCGCTTGGCGGGCTATCCTTCACTTCGGCTCTTCTTTCCGTCGGTTTCTTCTCTTCATCCGTCGCTTCAGCAGTTCTTTCCGTCGTTGCCGCTCCTCTTTCCGTCGCTTGGCGAGCTATCCTTCACTTCGGCTCTTCTTTCCGTCGGCTTCTTCTCTCCATCCGTCGCTTCAGCAGTTCTTTCTGTCGTTGCCGCTCCTCTATCCGTCGCTTCGGCATTTCTTTCCGTCGTTGCCGCACTTCTTTCCGTCGCTTGGCGGGCTATCCTTCACTTCGGCTTTTCTTTCCGTCGGTTTTTTCTCTTCATCCGTCGCTTCAGCAGTTCTTTCCGTCGTTGCCGCTCCTCTTTCCGTCGCTTGGTGGGCTATCCTTCACTTCGGCTTTTCTTTCCGTCGGTTTTTTCTCTCCATCCGTCGCTTCAGCAGTTCTTTCCGTCGTTGCCGCTCCTCTTTCCGTCGCTTGGCGGGCTATCCTTCACTTTTGGCTTTTCTTTCCGTCGCTTTCCTCTCTCTATCCGTCGCTCCGGCAGTTTTATCCGTCACTGCTCTCTTCTATCCGCCGCTTTGTAGGCTTCTTTCACTTCAGCTCTTCCATCTCGCCACTTTCATCTCTACAGGCACCATGCCACAAGTCTTAATACGACATAAAAAAAACTGTAGCAAACTCGATACCCACCCGAGTTTGCTACAGTCTAAAATCATATTTATGCTTGTCTATCAAATTGTTGAATCATTTTATGCAGCTCTTCTGATTGTTTCTTTAAACCTTCTGCTAGTTTTTCTACTTGTTCAATTGCGTATGCTTGTTCTTCTGCTGCACTATGAACTTCTTGTGCACTCGCTGATGTTTCTTGAGCAATGGCTGCAACTTCTTGAGATTGACGAGCAGTTGTTTCAATGTTATGCATTTGCTGCTCAATAAGTGTAGAAATTTCGACAATCGCTGTCGCCATTTCATGTACACTTGAAGACATTCCTTCTACTTCTGTCGTTGTTTCTGATACACGTGCAGCTTCTTTTGTCGCAAATGTCACCTGTTGATTCATTTGTTTTACAACAATTTCAACGTTTTGTTGCATGGATTGAATAAGAGAAGTAATGCCCTGTACCGCCTTCGCACTTTCATCCGCTAAACTACGAACTTCTTCAGCTACAACGGCAAAACCTTTGCCATGTTCACCAGCACGCGCTGCTTCAATCGAAGCGTTTAATGCTAGTAAATTTGTTTGTGCTGCAATATCGCCAACTAAGCTAATGATACGCTCTACCTGCCCAGCATTTTCCTCTAATAGACGAATGCTTTCTAATGCCTCAGTATTGCCAGCCGCGATTTGCTGAATACTATTCACTAATGTTTCGATTGCTTTTGTTGTTGTCGTTAAATTATGTAAAATCTCTTTAGATTGTGTTGCTGATGCTTCTGCTCTACTATTAACTTCTGTCGCGAGAGCTCGTACATCTTCAATTGCTTCAGCTGTATCTTGGACTGCCGTAGCAGATGTCTCTGCACCAGAAGAAATATGCTTTACTGTAGAAGCAATATTCTCTGCTTTTTTTGTTGCAACAGCTGCTTCATCAGATAGTTGGATAATAGATTGATTAGTCTGCTGGAAGTTATTATCTATACTTTCCACCATTCCTCTTAAATTCAACACCATTTGTTGGAATGCCTCTGCAACAGAACGAATCTCATCACTTGTTTTCGGCATTTCTACATCTTGACCAATTTTCCCTTCCGCTACACGAGAAGCTGAATTTTCGAGTTGCTGTAAAGGTTTAATTAAGATTACACTGAAAATTCCAGCCAGAATACATGACCACGCAATCCCTGACAGATAAGTAAAAATTTCAAACAGTTTACGATCAATTTCTGGGAAGAAGGTAGGTTGTAAATATTCGATAAATATAAAACTAATACTGTATGTGATTAGTGCAAGAATACCGACAAATAATACTAGTTTAAGTCGTAAGCCAAACTGTTTTTTCATAGAGACCCTCAATTCTCTTCAATTTTTTTTACTAATCGTTCTACCAATTCCGTTAATTCTGCAAATGTTTCTTTATATATTTCTTTACTACCACCGTAAGGATCTACAACATTTCCTACGCTACCTTCGCTTGTATACTCTTTTAAAGTAAAAACTTTTTGTTCTGCATTTGGATAATTAGCAATAATTGTATCTTTGTGAGCTGTTGTCATTGTTAAAATTAAATCTGCCCACTCCATTTCAATTTTTGATAATTGTGTTGCTAAATGCTGATGCGTCATATTTGCTTCATATAATACTTGTTGTGCATGTGCAGACATCTCCGCATTTGGCATGGCATAAATGCCCGCTGAACGGACCTCAACATTGTCAGTTTGTTTATGTTTTAAAATAACCTCTGCCATGGGACTGCGACAAGTATTTCCGGTGCAAACAAATAGTATTTTCATACTTATCACCCTCCTTTTTCTATTGCCGGATAGCTAGTACACTCATAATGATTAAAAAAACACCTGTAATTATTTGAAGTTTATTCCCGAGCAAGACTTGACTTCTACTGGCAATGACTAATGACCCATAAGAACAAATAAGTGCACTAACACCTGCACTTATAATAAATACTGCTTCCTCTAAGTGTAGCATACCAAAAGAAACACTTACTGAAAAGGCGTCTAGGCTTGCAGTCACAGCTAAAAGTATTGGTGAAATTGTAGCCTTTTCATCTTTTCGCGAAAATAATAGTAAATGCAAGCCCATGCAAAATAATAAAATACTTGAAATCCATTGTCCCCACTCTAAGAGTAAATGCACTAAAAAGTGTCCTAATTCAAAACCTAATAACGGGAAAAGCATGTGCAATGCAGCTGTCCAAACTGATAAAAAAAATCGGTATCTAACATTTGGCATTAATACATATAAGCCAATCACATCTACAGACGTTATTATACCTGCAAGAATTCCCTGCAAGAAAGCACTCCTTCGCTCTCTAATATTTTATCATTTTATGCTCGAAAATACAGTATTATCATAATACATTTTCCTTACAACTAAGTGTTAAAAGTCACTCCAACAATAAACAATCACCTTCATTTATAGTAAAAACTTGCTAGGCTTACTACAGCTATAGATCAAGTATAAAAGTCTAAGCAGATTTTTATCCCGCTTTAACGGGCAGTAATTATTCTGTACCGAAAGCGAAGCGTCTGGTACACGATTCCCCCCCTCACTTCCAGAGAGATTCACTGCCCGTAAAAGCCCGATTGGTGAAGACTAATAATCAGTGGGGATGATGTTAAAGATTCACTTTATCTTGAATACAAAAATAGCATGCCAGAAGTTACTTCTAGCATACTATTTTTGTAGGTATTTTATTAACGAGTATACCATTTTCCTCCGGCTGCTTTCTCAAGACGATTCATAATTGCAGCCCCTACACCTTCAGTGGATGTAGTTGTCGCCAGGATAATTGTAGCTGTTGTTTTATCGCAAGCTCTTAGAGCATGATACAATGTCGCACCCATTTCTTCTTTACTACCGGCCTCTCCTACAGAGAAATAAAAATCAGCTTTGCTGTCAACAAAGCTAGCTGGTGCAAGTAACGCTACTTTATGTCCTTGTTTTTGTAATTGATGTACAGCCTCATGGACTTTATCCAAATCACATTCAATTAATAGCACAGGGGCGTTAGGAGCATAGTGTGTATATTTCATACCAGGGGCTTTTGGGGTAGCTTCTAATTTCTGCTCTATTTTTGAAGGTTGCAGTACTTGACCAATCTTAGCCTCTAACATTTCCTTCGTAATTCCGCCTGGACGCAAAATTACTGGAGGTTCGTGTGTAACATCTAACACTGTGGATTCGAGTCCAATCCCAGTAGAGCCTCCATCTAAAATATAAGGTATGTACCCTCCCAAATCATCCTGAACATGTATTGCTTCTGTAGGACTTGGCTTTCCACTACGATTAGCACTCGGCGCAGCAAGTGGCTTTTTTAATTGTTGCAGTAAGGCAAGCGCAACTGGATGATCCGGCATACGAATGCCGACAGTCGATAGACCAGCTGTCACACTGTCCGCTAGCACATTTGGCTTAACGGGCATGACAAGTGTCAGTGGACCCGGCCAAAATAAATCCATGCATTTTTTGGCTACTTCAGAAATATGCTCTATATAAAGTCCAGCTTCCTCTTGCGTGCCAATGTGGACAATTAGCGGATTGTCAGAAGGACGACCTTTTGCTTCAAATATCTTTTTGACTGCCGTGTCATTTGTTGCAACAGCTCCTAGGCCATAAACCGTTTCTGTTGGAAATGCCACGACCTCACCTGCATTTAAGATATCCACAGCTTGTGTATAATTTGTCTGACTATTCACATTACTATCCACAATCTTGCAAACGGTTTCCATAATTAAAACCTTCCTTCAATTATTCTTTTTTACTGAATTATCCACATAATGTTTATAACTTATTAAAAATTGTGCATAAGTTGTCTGAATTCGTGAACAATTCATTCAAAAAAACCTTTAATCCATTCCCATATAAAAAATGTAACGTGTTCCTTCTCTTCTTTCACTTCTTCTTTTACTTCTTCTTTCGCTTCTACTTTATCAGGCTCACAAATTGATGGGAATACGCTACACCACCAGTTATCACCACGTGCATCACCGATTTTCACGACAATCGAATGATACAAATTTTGTGGATAAAGTACAGCGTCCTTTCTCTTTGGTGGAAATAAGTTATCCCCAAGTACAACTTGTGTATCCAGCTGTGGATAATTTTCTTTTATTTCTGTTTCAATTTTTTGTTTTAATAAAAGTATTTGCTCGTTATCCACAGTTTTAGCTCCCGCACTAGCTACTACTTGCGTAAAATAGGGCTTTAAATTTTTGACAAGCTGTTCTTTTTCAAGCTGATCCTGAGTCGTATTGCTATTGGCAATAACGCGTATACGAAAATCATTTTCTTGCTCATGATTGATAGACGCTTTCGCAAAACCTACTAATGTTGGAATATATAAAACACATAATTGTAAAGCAATCGCAATAAATACTAATCTTGCAAAAGCTAGAATGATATTTCGTTTAGGTAATCTAATAATCTTGTATTCGTTTAACATAAAAATCCCTCCTTGCTCAACATTGTGGGCAAGAAGTAGATACTTTATACATGAATTTCACAAAAAATCATTCGAGGCTTACCATTTATATCTTTTTCTATCGAAATTGTAGCCTGTGGAAAACTATTTTTAAAGAATTGAGCCACCTGCTCCCCTTGTGTATAACCGATTTCAAGACCAATGAGCGCAGGTTTATTCATAAGGGGCGGAAGCTGCTCCGCCAACTTTCTATATAAAATAAGCCCGTCTTCTTCTGCAAAAAGAGCACTATGCGGTTCATGCTCTAGCACGGTACTCGACATCTCTTTCGCCTCATCAAAAGCAATATACGGTGGATTCGATAACACGATATCAAATTTCTCACCTGTCAGAGGTTTCGTTAAATCCCCTAGTCGAAAATCAATATCCGCTGCTAATCTTTGTGCATTTCTTTGTGCTGTAGTTAAAGCAGCTTCGGATAAATCAGTGGCTACGACTGTTAGCTCTGGACATTCTAGCTTCATAGAAATTGCAATTGCACCACTACCCGTTCCGACGTCTGCAAGCTTCACTGATTGATCATTAAATATTTTGTTCATACGATTAATTGTTCCAAGCACTAATTCCTCGGTCTCAGGTCTAGGAATAAGTACTGACTCATCGACAATAAATGAACGACCATAAAATTCTTCACTACCGAGGCAATACTGTACAGGTCGTCCACTCGCATGCTCTTCGATGAGTTCTTTAAATTTTTCTTTTTGTTCAGCTGTTAATTCGTCTTGAAGGTGTAACATTACTTCTGAATAGCTAGTGCCCAGTATATGCTGCATGACAATGCGTGCTGCCGTTTCCTCCCGATCATTATCCACTAAAAAAGAAGAAGCCCATTGAAGGGCCTCCATTACACTATTATAGGTCATCATTTAATCGCTCTAACTTTGATGCTTGTTCCTCTAAAATGAGCGCATCAATAATTTCGCCTAGTCTACCTTCGACGATTTGATCTAGTTTTTGAATTGTTAAACCAATACGGTGGTCTGTTACACGGTTTTGTGGATAATTGTATGTGCGAATACGCTCAGAGCGATCGCCTGAACCTACAGCTGATTTACGTGTGGCATCGATTTCCTTTTGTGCTTCTTGCAAATACATATCAGCAACACGAGCACGTAAAATTTTCATCGCCTTTTCACGGTTTTTAATTTGTGATCGTTCATCCTGCATCGATACAACAACACCTGTCGGTAAGTGAGTCATACGAACAGCTGACATTGTAGTATTTACCGATTGACCACCAGCACCAGAAGATGCAAATGTATCAACTCGGATATCTTTTTCATGGATTTCAACATCTACTTCTTCAACCTCAGGTAAGCAAGCTACTGTCGCTGTCGATGTATGAATACGCCCTTGAGATTCTGTTGCAGGTACACGTTGCACACGGTGCGCACCATTTTCAAATTTGAATTTTGAATATGCACCTTGACCGTTAATCATGAAAATAACTTCTTTATAGCCGCCCATTGCGTTTGGCGTCGCTTCCATGATGTCAATTTTCCAGCCTTGTGTCTCTGCGTAACGAGAATACATACGGAACAAGTCTCCAGCGAAAATATTCGCCTCGTCTCCACCAGCTGCTCCACGAATCTCCATAATAACGTTTTTATTATCATTAGGATCTTTCGGAATTAATAAAATGCGTAAACGTTCTTCTAACTCTTCTTGCTGTTCTTTTAGTAGGTTAAATTCTTCTTTCACCATCTCGTGCATATCAGGATCTTTTTCACTATCTAACATTTCACGTGTTTCAACTAATTGCTCTTTTACAGTTTTATATTCACGATAAGCATCTACAGTTTCCTGAATATCTGATTGTTCTTTGGAATATTCACGTAATTTTTTACTATCATTCACAATATCGGGATCACTTAAAAGCTCTGTTAACCTTTCGTAACGATCCTCCACTGCTTGTAATCGATCGAACATGGATTTCACCTCTATTTAGTTTTTATGGATCATCACCAAAACGTGTGGTTGATTTCCGTTCCGGCTGGGCGCTTTCCTGGGGCGTCCGATGAGCCGCTTGGGCCTACACGATGTAGGTCACGAAGGCGTTATCACAGGACGTGATGCCCTTAGCCTTCGTTCTTCTACTTGCTCGCTGCAGGGTCTCATCTGTGACGCTAATCCCCGAGGAGTCGCCCAGCCTCCACTCCAATCAACTTATTTACATAGTGGACGTTTTAACAAAAGTCATCCATAACTTTTGGTGATGAACCTTTTTTATGAAGTTTGCTCTTACTGAAAAAGAGAAACTTTTAATTAGAATTACGCTAAGTGCGTAAGAATATTTTTGAACATGTTTCATTTCCACTACTTAGTATAAGGAAATTTCCGCATGTATGCTACTTTTTCTTAGTTCAAACAACTGAAACAGTTTACATTATAGCGGTGGATGCGCGTGACACTTTCGACATACCGGATAGTAGGAATCATTCCCGCCAATTTGAATTTGATCACCTGTATAAACAGGTTTTCCACTTTCATCAACACGCAAATTCATTGTCGCTTTTTTATGGCAGAACCAGCAAATCGTTTTCATTTCCTCAATTTTATCTGCATATGTAAGCATGTACTGACTGCCTTCAAATAACTCATTTTGGAAATCGTTTTTTAGACCGAAGCCCATGACCGGAATATCTAACTCATCTACGATATATGCTAATTGCAAAACATGCTCTTTTTTTAGAAATTGTACTTCATCAACAAGTACACAATATGGTTTTACAGCATTGTTTTTTACTAGCTCAAAAATATTTGTATCATCATTAACAGGAATGGCTTGTTGACGTAAGCCTACTCGACTTGAGATAAAGCCTACTTCATCTCGCGTATCTATGCCTGGTGTAAACATCATTACAGGTTTTTGTTGCTCTTCATAGTTATGCGCAACTTTTAAAATTTCTATGGATTTACCACTATTCATTGCACCATGTTTAAAATATAGCTGTGCCATGTTGTCTTCTCCCTTTCTTCATGTCGATCTGGATACCGAAAAGACTCGCATCAGGTGATTCTTTATTATACTGAAAAAAATACCTGCCAAGCACATGCTTGGCAGGTATTAAACTAACATTAGTTTTTAAGACCGTATTTTTTGTTGAAACGATCCACGCGACCATCAGTAGACGCGAATTTTTGACGGCCAGTATAGAATGGGTGACATTCGTTGCAGAACTCGACAACGATGTTTTCTTTTACTGAACCAGTTTTGAAAGAGTTACCGCAAGAGCAAGTTACTGTTGCTTCTTTGTAATCTGGATGAATTCCTTGTTTCATATTCGTTTTCTCCTCTCGCCCTGAACCATCTGGAACAGAGTATTATCGAACTGTACCTTACATAGCCCGAATATGTCGGCTGCATATGTACACGTTACATACCTTGCAATATTACCATATAAAATATACTTTTGACAATAGTTAATGGTTAGTTATTTATAACAGATAATTTAAATATTGCCCTATTGCAGAGTCGATAATAAAAGAGAAAATAATCTTAGATAAAATACCCGCTACTATTAAATAGAAAATAAAACCGTAAAAACTATCAATAGTTTTAGATTTATTACTTAACAACTTAATCATGACAAAAATAGGGATGATTCCAATAACTAACGCAACCCCACCGTATATCATCATTATTGAATACTTAAATGATTGAAATAACCCAAATAAAATACTTAAAACCGCAAAGGCTATAGGTAGTGTATAATAGTTCCCTATTTTCCTAATAACATTTGTAAAACTTTGACTTTCTGAAAATAGTTTCGAGGTTAAGAATATTCCTAAGACACTTATTGCGATTAGTAAAGAAATAAATAAAGACATATAAAAGAATACTTGAATAAAGGATGGACTAAGGCTTTGGAAGATACCGAATCCTCCAGAAAAGATATTTTTCGTTAACACGTATACTGATAATGCTGTTAATACAACATAGATAATCATACTAGCAAGGCTATTTTTCCAAGTCGCTTCAACGTTAAAATTTGCGGACGGCATTTTTAATTGTTCAAAAAAATAGTTAAAGTATAACTTAGAATTCTTTTTAATTAATTCAATTTGCTCATTACTTTGCGTAGTACTCTGAGCAGTCTGCGTATATTGTGAGTGTGGTTGTTCATCACTCATGCTATGCGTTGTTGCCGCTCGTTCTTGTGCAGCATTTTCAATCGGAGCTCCACATTTCCCACAAAATCTTCCGTCATCCTGCGCATGACCACATGCTAAACAGTTTTTCATATGTACACCTCATTAACATTTTGTCTTTTTCGTATGTAAGACGAAAAGACATATTTCTTTTTTATGTTCATAACTAGTGGAACCTTCTTTATAGCTCGATTGCAACTTTACTACAGTATGTACAAAACAATACTTCCTCACTATTTCGTTCCCCGCAATTTGTGCAAAATTACACTAATAATACCCATTACCTATATATTATAACAAAATTATACAACAAAAAATTTCGAAATAATAGATTTGTTTACTATATTTATTCAACCTTAGATGAATACTTTGAAGATTTATCGGTACAATTTTAACTTTTATCGGAATAACTTCAGTTTTTAGATTAGAAAAGCGCATCATCCTCACGTTATGGTAAAAAAAATCACCATCAATTATTACTAGTCGATGGTGATTTTTTTATAGTTAACCACGCACTTCACGATAGTCATTATCCGCTAAACCTATTTTTTTATTTCGTTCTTTGAATCGAATATTATGGGAAGACACGTACGCCACTTTTGGTGCATCCGGCTCTAAATAAAGCTTTGCACTATTCAATGCTAGAATACCATCCGTAAATGCACCTGCTATTAATCTTACCTTAGAAGGGTGATCTACAAAATCTCCTGCACCATAAACACCTTCTATATTTGTTTCACGTTTTTCATTGACAATAGCTACTCCGTCTTGAATATCTAAGCCCCACTCTTCAAGTGCGCTATAATCACATTTCAAGCCATGATTAACGATGACTGCATCTACTTCTAATTGTTCTATTTCGTCCGTCTCTTTATTGGCGATTGACACAGACTGTATTAAATCACCATCACCATGCAATTGCACCACTTCATAAGGTGTTTTTATAGATACAGTGGATTCGCGCATTTTTATAACATTTTTTTCATGACCACCAAATTCATCACGTCGATGAACAATTGTTACACTAGCAGCAATTGGCACTAGCTCATTTGCCCAATCTACAGCAGAATTACCACCACCAGAAATTAAAATATGCTTATTACGGAAAATTTCTAGCTCTTGTACTGTGTAATATAAATTTGTCACCTCATAGCGATCTACTCCTGCTATCTCAAGCTTTTGCATAGAAAGTACACCGTATCCAACTGCTAAAATGACCGTTTTCGAATAGTGTTTTTCCCCTGTTGAGGACGTTAAAATAAATGTACCATCACTCTGCTTCTCTAATCTTTCAACCTTTTGATTTAAGACAATAGTTGGTTCAAATGTTCTTGCCTGTTCAACTAGTTGTTCAATTAGCTGTCCACCTAATATTGGTGTTACACCACCAACATCCCAAATCATCTTTTCAGGATAAATTAACATTCGACCACCAAGCTGAGAGCTATATTCAATAATTTTCGTCTTTAAGTCGCGCATCCCACTATAAAAGGATGTATAAAGTCCTGCGGGTCCCCCACCAACAATCGTTACATCATACATTTCTAACGTCATAATCGGCATTCCTCATTTCATCTTTGTCAAATTTATCAATTTTTTTAAACATATACGACAATTTATTTTTCACTCTTTTTCTTCTCTAACAGCATATTTGTCACTTCTTCTACTTGTGCAAGTACAGCAATCGGGTCAAACGGCCAAAATCTTTTAGCATCTAAATAAAATACATTGTTGTTTTTTACTGCATCTATCGACTTCCATAGAGAATCTTCTCTGTTTAGCTCAGCACCATTTGTTTCATCAACGAAAATATAGTCTCCCGCATATTCAGGTAATACCTCGTAAGAAACTTGCTTGAACGTTTCCCCTTTTTCAATTAACTCCTCTTGAATATTTTGGGGCGCTTTAAGTTGCAATTTCTTATAAATTGCCTGCCCACCGCGATAAATACCATCACCGTATACATAAAATTCCTTGCCGTATGCACCAAAGATAGAAAACGTTTCATTTCGATCTAAAACTTCTGCTAGCTTTTCACGATTTTCTGACACTTGCTCTTCAAACATTTTCAACCAAGCTTCTCCTTCTGCTTGTTTTCCTAAAATTTCAGCAATCCCTCTTACTTCTACTTCCACACTACGGTAGGTTTCATACGGCAAAACAACAGTGGGTGCTATTTTTGATAACTTTTCGTACGATTCTGCATCCGCTTGAGCTGTAATAATTAAATCTGGCTTCAAGGCTAAAATAGATTCAATTGCACTTTCCCCTGTATTTTCTATATCATCAATTTGATCTTGAATGTGTACATTTTCTAAATCTTGTTTTGTCGCACCTACTGGCTTTACCCCTAATAGTAATGAAGTTGGCAAATATGCATCCACTACAAGTCGCTCAACTTTTGTAGGAATTTCAATTTCTCCATTAATAGTGGATATCTTTTTAGTCGTAGCACCTGTCTCTTCTTTAGGATCACTAGCCATTGAGTTCTCATCATTGCTACTACATCCCACAAGCATCAATGTTAATATAAATAAAAATATAGTTAGTTTTTTTATCATTCTCTCACCTTTGATAATAATATTCATTCTCAATAAAGATAATAAAAACACTCCCTTTTATTCCTTTAGACGTGCTAATAAATATAAGAAATATGGTGCGCCTAAAACTGCTACAACAATCCCAGCTGGAATTTCTGATGGCTCTAGAATAGAACGACCGATTGTATCAGCCATTAAAACTAATAAGCCCCCTAAGAGTGCTGCTGCTGGCAGTAAAAACTGATGTTTGGACCCAACAAGCTGACGTGCTAAATGTGGTGCAATTAATCCGACAAATCCAATACCACCACTAACTGACACACTTGCTCCAGCTAATCCTACTGATGCTACTAGAAGCCAACGACGTTCCCTTTCAATAGAAGCTCCCAATCCGACTGCTGTTATTTCTCCTAAATTTAATACATTCAATACACGGGATTTTGTATACACAAATGGTAGTAAAATTAGTAACCACGGCAATAAAGATAATACGAATCTCCAATTTGATCCCCAAATACTCCCCGCTAACCACGTTGCAACGAATTGGTAGTTTTCAGGTGTTAAACGCAGAGTTAGCACAATCATTGCTGAGCTAATACCCGCTGCTATTGCAATCCCTGTTAATATTAGGCGCATTGGTGTAATTCCTTCATGACGTCGATAAGAAAGTGTATAAATTAAAGCAGCTGCCATTCCTGATCCTACAAATGCTAACAATGGCAGTAAATATACAGGTGCTGCTTCAGTAGATGGAAAAAATGAAATATAAAGCATAACTGCAAGTCCAGCTCCTGCATTTATCCCCAAAATGCCTGGGTCAGCTAGAGCATTTTTAGAAATGCCTTGTAAAATAGCCCCCGAAATTGCTAAGCCCATCCCCACTAAAACAGCGATAACAATACGAGGTAGCCTAAATTCAAATAAAATAAGTTGTTGTTGGCTATCCCCCTGACCAAATAGTGTTCGAATAACCTCCATTGGTGTTAGTTTTATAACCCCTGTATTCATACTAATGACCAATGTGATGACTATTAGCAGAGCTAACGCACCTAGAATTAGGAAGTTTTTCTTTTTAGCTTTTTGTTGAGTTGGTGTTAAAAAGCTATTACTCATAGTTCTTTTCCTCCTTTACGTGCTAAATATAGGAAGAATGGAACTCCGATAAAGGCAATTAGCGCTCCAATCGGCGTTTCGTAAGGTGGATTAATCATCCGTGCAACAAGATCAGCCACCACAACAAGTAATGCTCCATATACTAATGAACACGAGATAATCCAACGATAATCGTGTCCAACTATGTATCTCATAAAATGCGGAACTATTAACCCAACAAACCCGACTGCTCCTACGACTGATACTGCCGCTCCAGCCAAAACTAAAACAATCACCATTCCCCATACTTTTACTACGTTAGTACGTTGCCCAAGTCCTACGGCAATTTCTTCTCCTAAACTCAGTAATGTTATGGAGCGTGATAAAATTAGAGCTCCAATCATTGCCGCCAGTATCCATGGCGACAATATTTGAAGATGATACCATTTTGTACCTGAAACACCTCCTGCATACCAAAAGGCTAAGTCTTGTCCAATACGATAATAAAGGGCAACTCCTTCCCCTAGCGCACCTAATAGAGCACTTACAGCAGCACCTGCCAGCACTAATCGCATTGGCGTTAGACCACCTTTTGACAGCGAACCTACGCCATAAACAATCGCAACACCTAAGCCCGCTCCAACAAATGACCATAAAATTATATACATGTACGATAAATCAGGGAAAAAAGCAAAGCATATTGCTAGCATAAACGCGGCCCCAGAATTTAAGCCTAATAACCCAGAATCAGCTAATGGATTGCGTGTCATGCCTTGCATAATCGCACCTGCGACCGCAAAGCATCCACCTACTAATCCTGCGCCCAACACTCGTGGTAATCGAATATCATGTATAATTTGATGTGTTGTTACATCCGGTGAAAAATGAGTAATAGCTGTCCATACAGTACTCAATGATATATCTGCCGCACCAAATGAAATAGACAAGCCGATGGCAAATATTAACCCTACCACCCCAACAATTAAAGCTACTACACCACGGACTGGATGAGATCGTTGCTGTAGGTCCTCTAAATCTCTATGCCCTCCTACTCCTGTAGACGTAGTCATACACTTCCTCCTTACTACTTATTCAATTCTCTACAAAACGTTATTCTTTCATGTCATACAGTTGGTAAGATAAGCAAATTGGATTTTTACTATATGGGCAGACGGCCATTTCTGCATCAATATTGAACACCTTTTGTAAATTTTCCTTTGTCATCACTTCATTTGGCTGACCATTCACAATTAATTGCCCTTCCCTCATAGCAATCATAAAGTGAGAAAAACGAGAAGCATGGTTCAAATCGTGTAATACCATCACAATCGTTCTTTTTTCCTCTTTATTTAGCTTTTGTAACAGTAATAAAATATCTAGCTGATGTGCTAAATCTAAATAAGTAGTTGGTTCATCAAGTACTAGAATATCTGTACCTTGAGCTAATGCCATAGCAATCCATACTCGTTGACGTTGGCCACCTGATAGCGCCTCTATAGGACGGTCACTAAACTCTCTAAGGCCTGTTACATCAATAGCCCAATGAATATATTCATAATCTTCCTTGTGTAATGTACCAAACCCCGCTTGGTGAGGGAAACGGCCATAGGATACTAATTCAAAAACTGTTAACCCTCCTGGTGCTGTTGCTGTTTGAGGCAAAATTGCCATTCTTTTTGCGACCTCTTTTGTCTTCAGCTGATGAATGGCCTTTCCATCTAAGTAAACTGCCCCATTTTGTGTTCGCAGTACACGTGCTACAGCCTTTAATAAAGTAGATTTACCACAGCCATTTGGACCAATAATCGTCGAGATTTGTCCCTTTGGAATTTCTACACTTAAATTATTTACAATGAGCGTCGAGGAATAACCAATAGCCACACGATCTATCTCAAGTACAGACATATAAAACTTCCTTCCCTTTTTAAAATGATAAATTACTGCTTAAATTTGTAAGCCGAATTGCGCTGTATACAAACCATAGTAAGCATTTTTTCTTTCCATTAATTGCTCATGAGTACCTTCTTCAATAACGCCTTTCTTCGATACAACGACAATTCGATCTGCGTCTTTTATCGTTGCTAAACGATGTGCAATTACTAATGTTGTACGCCCTACCGCAAGCTCGTTTAATGCTTGTTGAATTGCCTGTTCGGTTTCCGTATCTAATGCAGATGTTGCTTCATCCAAAATCAATATTTTGGGGTTTTTCAAGAAGATACGTGCTATCGATAATCTTTGCTTTTGCCCACCTGATAATTTCACACCACGTTCACCAATTAATGTATCCATGCCCTCGGGGAGATCTTTAATGACATCTGTAAGCTGCGCTCGCTGTGCAGCATCCCAAATATCTTCCTCATTTGCGTTTAAATCCCCATAAGCGATGTTTTCTCGAATTGTGCCATCAAACAAAAAGACATCCTGTTGTACAATTCCTATATGTGAACGTAACGACTGTAGCTTAAAGTCTCGTATATCAATGCCATCAATATTAATTGAACCTTCATTTACTTCATAAAAACGTGGTAATAAACTGCAGATGGTAGACTTCCCTGCACCAGATGGACCTACTAGCGCAACTGTTTCACCAGGACGTACCTTTAAATTAATATGATGTAAGGCACGATTATTTTCAGAATAACCGAACGATACTTTATTAAAAATAATTTCCCCATCAATTTCATCGATATCTTTTGCCTCTGAATGATCTGCAATTTCAGGTGCTGTTTCTAGAAATTCGATGTACCGTCTAAACCCTGCCATTCCTTTCGGATAGCTTTCAATAAACATATTAATTTTATTAATTGGATTTAAAAGAATACTTGATAATAAAATAAATGCGATAAATTCACCATTTGTTAAATGACCCTTTAAAACGAAATATGCCCCAACAAATAGAGTAAATAATGATAAAACCTTTGTGAGAATGCCTGAAATTGCTTCATTCCAAGCCATTACTTTATAGGAAAAGAGCTTTGTCATTCGAAATCTTTCATTGTTTACTTT
Source organism: Lysinibacillus sp. CTST325 (assembly GCF_054665055.1). Lineage (NCBI taxonomy): Bacteria > Bacillati > Bacillota > Bacilli > Caryophanales > Bacillaceae > Lysinibacillus > Lysinibacillus sp. CTST325. The sequence goes on from NZ_BAAFHO010000004.1 coordinate 189,584, forward strand.
AAAACGTTTTATCTCATGTTCTTCATTTGTAAAGGCTTGTACAACACGGATACCACTTACATTGTTTTCAACACGTGCATTAAAATCTGCGATATCTCCAAACATCTGACGGAATGCTTTGGACATTAACTTCCCAAAAATAATCGTTAAAATTAAGATAATTGGTACCAGTAAAAAAATAAGTATTGTAAAGGTTGGATCAATGTAGAACATAACACTGAATGTACCCACAATCGTCATCGCAGCAATGAACATATCCTCGGGACCATGGTGTGCAAGCTCACCAATATCCATTAAATCGTTCGTTAATCGTGAGACAAGATGACCTGTTTTATTATTATCAAAATATCGAAATGATAACTTTTGGATGTGACTGAAAGCTTCTTTTCGCATATCTGTTTCGATATTAATGCCAAGCATATGTCCCCAATAGGATACGGTAAAATCTAATATTGAATTGAATATGTAAAGCATTAGGAGCAATAAACTAGCCATAATAATCCATTTCATGTCACCGTCAGGAAGAATATCATCAATGACCTTATTTAAGACGATGGGAAAAGCCAGTTCAATAAGGGCTACTAATATGGCACAGGAAAAATCCAAAATAAATAATCCTTTATAGGGCTTGTAATATGAAAAGAAACGCTGTAATAACATTGAGAAGCCTCCTATTATCAATATCATTCATAGTTCTCTAGTAAATAAGCTACCTGATCATACACAGATAGCTCTCGTTTTTGTAATCCGCATTATTGTTGTTGAGCCTTTGTAAACTCTACTATTTTGTCAGCCATATCTTCAGCTTGGTGTAATCCAGAGAGTGGATCAGAAGCAAAATAATATTCTGGTTTTAATTCGATTGTTTTATTATTTTTTACAACATCTAAATTTGTCCATGTGGGAGGGAATTTCTCTTCTTTATTAAAGAAATTAATAACAAAAACATAATCCCCGACATAGTCTCCTACCACTTCATAGGATATTTCATAACGCCCACCTGAAGATTCTTTTGTATCAAAAAGCTTCTGCACCTTTTCCTGTGGCTTCATATTAAGTATTTGATAAAGGGCTCTTCCACCTGAAACACTTGAATTCGATACAACTGTTGCATTTTTTTCGAACACATCAAAAATAGTAAAAGTTGCTCCTTCTGGGATTGCATTATTTATTTTTTTCTGCGCTTGAGCTATTCTGTTCTCAAACTCTTGAACGAATGCGCTAGCTTCGTCCTGACGACCTAAATATTCGCCCATCGCTTTAACTTCCTCGGTAGCTGATTTATGTGCTGATTCAGCAAATACAATAGTTGGTGCAATCTTTTCATATTTCTCTACATCTTCTTTATTCCATGTAATGATTAAATCTGGCTTTAATTCTAAGATCTTTTCTAATGACGCATTACCATCTATACCAATATTAGAAATTTCCCCTTCCTTGTAATACTGTTTTAAAAATGCAGCATAGTCTAAATTAGCTGTCACTGCCCCTACTGGGACGACATCCAACGCTAGAATTTGTCCAAGGTACCAGTCTGTCACTACCCGTTCTGCTTTTGCTGGAATCTCTACCTGTCGTCCGCTATCATCAGTTACAGTTCTAGTCTGTGCTTCTTCTGACGTCGTTGCATTCTCTTTTTGTTCAGCAGATTGTTTTGTATCATTCCCACATGCTGCAAGTAAAACGAATAGACTTAATAAAAACGGTATCTTTAAATTCCTACTTATTTTTTTCATCATTATGTTATTTTCCTCATTTTCAAATTGTTTTGCTTGCGCGAGCTGATTCTTATTGTATTGAAAATGATTCTCATTTGTAATAGCGATTTCGGACAAGCTAGATGTACATTTCAGCCTAAAATTACTTGGCGCCATATTTGTTGCTTTTTTAAAAGCTCGACTAAAATAGTTTTCATCTTCAAATCCAAGTGAAATAGCAATTTCTTTTATGCTATAATGATTAGCTATTAAATAATGCTTGGCCTTTTCTATTCTTAGCTCCTGTAAATAAATTTGTGGACCAACTTCATAGCGAGCTTTAAAAATACGTAATAAATGACGTGTACTAATGTTCAATAAATCGGCAAGAGCTTGGACGGATAAAGGTTCACGAATGTGTTGCTCTATATACAGACGTGCTACTTCTGCCTTATCAATGTCATGTGGTTTCCCACGTCCCTCTGCTAATTCTTGAAAAATGCGATAGATGAATTCATAAAAGGATACTTTCACTGATAAATGCTCTTGGATAGAACCTGACTGCCATTTGCTGTACATATCTTGCAGAACTGTATGGATGGCTATTGGATTTGCTGGTACACAAGAGAAACTTGTTTGGAATGGCTGGTATTGCATCTGTAAGTGTTGCAAAAATGCGTCTTTGTATAGCACATCCCCTTTATAGGAAATGAGGAAGTAGCTAATACTATTTGGTGCTGTAATATGGAGAGATTGGGACTTTCCAATGTGGAAAATACTAAAGTGCTGAACATGATAAGGTTGCTCATCAATGATAATTTTTGCATCTCCTGCTGTCATAACAAGAAATGTGCTTTTTTTTAAAACCCTTGACATTCGTACAGCGGTATTACTGACATAATCAATTTGCTTCAACTGGATAAATGCATTTTGCCATAGAAGCATATAGGCGTCATAATTCATCTCTGTCTCCTTAAAAATAAGATTTCATGCTACCATTATATTGGTAATGATAATGATTATCAATATCATTGTTGTTTTATGAGATGAAAAATATACAAATAGTCAAAGCGAGACTATATTTTATTTAAACAATTTCAGCATTTATCGGAACAATCAGCTTTTATGTAACGCTATGCCCTTTTTAATCAATAAAAAATCACCATCGACTATTGCTAGTCAACGGTGATTTATGTTTATAGTAAGCCCTTACCTTTAGTAGCTTTTTTCATATCTTCATTTAATTTTTCAAAGAATTCTTCATTTGATTTTGTTGTACGTAATTTTTTCATGAAGCGCTCTGCAAAATCAGGTGCGTCCGAGAATGTTTTACGAATTGCCCATAGCTTTTCAAGTTGCTCAGGCTCAAGCAGAAGCTCTTCCTTACGTGTACCCGAACGGCGGATATCAAGCGCAGGGAAAATACGACGCTCAGCTAATTGGCGATCAAGATGAAGCTCTAAATTACCTGTTCCTTTAAATTCTTCATAAATGACCTCATCCATACGAGACCCTGTATCCACTAAAGCCGTCGCTAAAATTGTTAAGCTACCGCCTTCTTCAATATTACGTGCAGAACCAAAGAATCGTTTTGGTCTATGGAAGGCAGCAGGATCAATACCGCCTGAAAGCGTACGACCGCTCGGAGGAATAACTAAGTTATACGCTCGTGCTAAACGTGTAATAGAGTCCATTAAAATAATAACATCACGCTTATGCTCAACTAAGCGGCGTGCACGTTCTAATACAATTTCTGCAACTTTCACATGATTTTCTGGAACCTCATCGAAAGTCGAGCTCACTACATCTGCATTCACAGAACGTTCGATATCAGTTACTTCCTCAGGGCGTTCGTCAATAAGTAAGACAATTAACTCTGCATCCGGATAATTGGTTGTAATAGCATTCGCGATTTCTTTTAATAATGAAGTTTTCCCTGCCTTTGGTGGTGCAACGATCAATCCACGCTGTCCAAAGCCTACAGGTGCCACTAAATCCATAATACGAGTCGATAAATTACGTTGTGTTGTTTCAAGCTTAATTTGACGATCAGGATATAAAGGCGTTAATGCAGGAAAATGCACACGTTCCTTTGCTACTTCTGGGTCTTCGCCGTTAACAGCATCCACCTGTAGTAGTCCATAATAGCGTTCGTTTTCTTTAGGTGGACGTACTTTACCAGATACCTTGTCCCCATTTCGTAAGTCAAAGCGACGAATCTGAGACGCCGAAATATAAATATCTTCTTTACTTGGAGAATAGTTAATTGGTCGAAGGAAGCCAAAGCCCTCTTGCGAAACAATTTCTAGTACACCTTCCATAAAGAAATAGCCCTCTTGCTCCGAACGTGTTTTCAAAATAGCAAATATTAATTCTTTTTTCGTTAACTTGCTATAATATGAAATTTTGTATTGGCGTGCAAGGGCGTAAAGCTCTTTTAACGTCATGTTTTCTAATTGAGCGATTGTCAATGCAGACATATGCACAACTCCAGTCTTTTTCAAAATATAATTGCCGTTTTTGGGGTTAACAAAGAAGTTTTTTTTACGATAGGCTCTGTAGTCTATTCGTACCTGTCAGCTTGAATCAGAGCGATAGGTACTTGAATTCACTATGCAAAACAATGAAGCATAATTTGGCCTTATAAAACTATGGGATGGTTGAAAATTTAGAAGAAGGTACCTAGCGCAAAAAGATGCACTAGGTATATTTTAGAAGAAATTTTTATTAATAGCTAGGTTTTTTATCAAGAGCGTGACGACCTTCTACAAAACGTACAGTTCCAGATTTAGCTCGCATAACAACTGAATGTGTTAATGCATAGGCTCCTTTATACTGCACACCTTTTAAAAGCTCACAATCTGTTACAGCAGTCGCTGCAAAAATAGCATCGTCACCTTTAACTAGGTCATCTAAATAAAGAACTTTATCTACATCTACACCCATTTTTTTGCAACGTTCTAACTGTTCTTCATCTTCAGGCACTAGCTTCGCTTGGAAGTCTCCACCTAGACATTTTAATGCAACAGCTGAAATTACACCCTCTGGTGCACCACCTGTACCAAACATAATATCAATGCCAGTTTCATCAAAAGCAGTATTGATAGCTGCTCCAACGTCGCCGTCTTGAATAAATTTAATACGTGCCCCAGCTTCTCGGATTTCATCAACAATTGCTTGGTGACGTGGTCGATCTAAAAGTGTAGCTACTACGTCTGAAATATCTTTATTTTTAGCTTTTGCTACCTGTAATAAATTATACGTAACAGAAGCGTTAATATCTACCTTACCTGCTGCTTCGGGACCTACTGCAATTTTCTCCATGTACATATCAGGTGCGTTTAACAGATTACCTTTATCTGCAATAGCAAGAACTGTCATTGCACCATTTGTACCCTTCGCTACAATATTTGTACCTTCTAATGGGTCAACTGCGATATCTACTTGAGGACCTCCATTACGTAGGCCAAGCTCTTCACCAATATAAAGCATTGGTGCTTCATCCATCTCGCCTTCACCAATCACTACTGTAGCATGCATTGGAATTGTATCGAACATTACGCGCATCGCTGTCGTCGCTGCATCATCTGCCTCAATTTTCAAACCGCGACCCATCCATTTCCCGGATGCGATTGCTGCTGCCTCTGTTACTCGTACTACTTCCATCGATAAACTACGTTCCATTGTTTTATTTGCCTCCCGTTATCGGCATATTTCTTCGCCGAAACATTCAAATTACCTCTATTGTAACATAGTTAGTTCAAAACTTTTAGCTCTCATTATTCCTTTGTCTCTGCTACGCGGGCCATTATTGTTTCACGTCGAATATCAGCGCCTAAATCACGTAATTTCTCAATAAGTGAGCTATAACCACGCTCAATATGATAGATATCATGAATTTCCGTTTCGCCTTCAGCTAACAGACCTGCTAATACTAATGCGGCACCAGCACGAAGATCTGTAGCTGTTACAGTTGAACCATGTAATTTACTAGGCCCAGTAATAATAGCTGTATTTCCTTCAACGCGTGCATTGGAATTCATACGACGAAGTTCATCAATATGCTTAAATCGAGCTGTATAGATTGTATCTGTTATCTTTGAGGAACCAAATGCTTGAGACATTAAAACAGAAAGTGGTTGCTGAATATCAGTTGGGAATCCAGGATACACTAATGTTTTCACATCAACGGCTTGCAATGTGGAGAGATCCGTTTTTGGCACAAAAATACTTTCTTCACCGATTTCAATTTTTACACCCATTTCACGAAGCTTTGCAGTAATCGCCTCTAAATGCAATGGAATAACATTATCAATAGTAATGCCTTCACCTAAAGCGGCAGCCATAATCATAAATGTAGCAGCTTCAATACGATCTGGAATAATCGTATGCTCCGTACCATGAAGTTCCTCTACGCCTTCAATACGAATAACACTTGTACCTGCACCTTTAATATTAGCTCCCATGTTAGTGAGAAGAGTAGCTACATCAATAATTTCCGGCTCTTTTGCTGCATTTTCAATAACCGTACGTCCCTTCGCAAGGACTGCAGCTAACATAATATTAATTGTTGCGCCAACACTGGCAACGTCTAAATATATTTTTGCGCCAATTAATTCATCAGCACGTAAATAAATTGCTCCATGCTCATTAGTGATTTTCGCACCTAATGCCTCAAAGCCTTTTATATGTTGGTCAATAGGACGTGGCCCTAAGAAGCAGCCTCCTGGTAAACCAATCACAGCTTTTTTAAAGCGGCCAAGCATTGCTCCCATTAAATAATAGGAGGCACGAAGCTTTTTCACGTTGCCGTTTGGTAATGGCAACGCAATCATATCTGTCGGATCAATGGTCATTATGCCATCCTCAAATGACACTTCTCCACCGATTTCCTCTAATAATGCCTTTAACGTCCATGCATCAGAAATTTCTGGTATCCCTCCAATTGTCACTGGAGAGTTCGCCAAAATTGATGCTGGAATTAAGGCGACTGCACTATTTTTTGCACCACTAACTTTTATTGTACCCTTTAGACGATTTTCGCCTGTAATTTTATAAACATCCATTTTGCGTTCTCCCTCATGATTGGAAAGTAATTTTTTCTGCAATTGGCTCACTATATAATCTTATTATTTGCCTTTTCTCTTATTCCAATCCGTTAAAAATCCTTCAATTCCTTTTTCCGTTAATGGATGATGGAAAAGTTGCTTTAACACTTTAAAAGGAGTAGTTGCAATATGTGCACCAGCAAGTGCTGCCGCTGTTACATGCTGCGGATGACGAATAGATGCAGCGATAATTTGCGTATCGATATTATGAATTGTGAAAATATCTGCAATCGTTTCAATTAGTTCTACACCGTTTTGACCCATATCATCTAGACGACCGATAAATGGTGATACATATGTAGCACCCGCACGAGCAGCCATTAATGCTTGGTTGGCACTGAAGATTAATGTTACGTTCGTTTTAATACCTTTGTCTGCAAAGAAGCGACATGCCTCTAAGCCAGCTGGAGTCATTGGCAGTTTAACTGTAATATTCGGAGCAATTTCAGCCAATTCTAAGCCTTCTTTAATCATACCTTCCGCATCTAGAGCAATTACTTCCCCACTCACTGAGCCATCTACAAGCTCTGTGATTTCACGAAGTCGATCATGGAAAGAAACGTTCTCTTCTTTAGCAACTAACGATGGGTTTGTCGTAACACCTGATAAAATACCCCATGCGTGTGCTTCTTTAATCTCTTCAAAGTTTGCTGTATCAATGAAAAATTTCATTATATTCCCTCCTGATCACTGTTTGGCTCATTACCATACCGTTGGGTTAATTTCCATTCCGAATAAACGCCTTACTAGGGCCGTTCAGTTAGATGTGGAAATCAACTATTATACATTACATACGTTTTAACGCAAATGCCATCCCCAACTTTTGGTATAAGCCCTATATTTGAATTTTTGCCAAAAATTTATTATTTCAAAAACAAGAGAAGGTCGATAAAAGCATCAACACTTCTCTTATTATGTGTATTCATCTGTGCTTTTGTAGCATTTCAGATACAAAAATTATGCTTTTTGCGCACTACCAAATTCACGGATTTTCCCGATAACTGTTGCTTTAATCGCTTCACGTGCTGGAGCAAGGAATTTACGAGGGTCATAAACAACTTTATCATTATCAAGAACTTCACGAATTACTTTAGTAGCAGCAATTTGATTTTCAGTATTGACGTTAATTTTTGCTGTACCTAATGAAATTGAGCGTTGGATATCTTTTGTTGGAATTCCTGTACCACCATGTAATACTAATGGTAGATCTGCTAATTTAGAGATTTCTTCCATTTCTTTAAAGCCTAAATTTGGTTCACCTTTGTAAGGACCATGTACAGAGCCAAGTGCTGGTGCTAAGCAATCGATATCTGTTAGCTCAACCATTTTACGGCATTCTTCTGGATCAGCGTACATAATACCACCGATTACGCCATCCTCGTCACCACCTACTGTGCCAAGCTCAGCTTCAACAGAAACACCTTTTGAATGAGCGTACTCAACTACTTTTGAAGTAGTCGCAACATTTTCCTCGAATGGATGATGAGACGCATCAATCATAACGGAAGTAAAGCCTGCATCAATTGCTTCTTTACATTTTTCAAAGCTTGAACCATGGTCAAGATGAATAGCTACAGGTACTGTAGTGCCATAAGATTCCATTAAACCTTTTACCATGTGTACAACGGAGATAAATCCGCCCATATATTTTCCTGCACCTTCAGAAACGCCTAGAATAACTGGAGATTTTTCCTCTTCAGCTGCTTGTAAAATTGCTTGAGTCCACTCAAGGTTGTTGATGTTGAACTGACCAACCGCATAACCTTCTGCTTTTGCTTTAATTAACATCTCTTTCATAGATACTAATGCCATACTAAAAATCCTCCTCTTAGGACTATTCTTTTACATAGATATGCTATTTAATCATAGCAAAAACAAAGTAACCTGAAAAGCATTTCAAGTTACTTTGTTTTCTGCACGAAAGCGGAGTGCAACGCAGCGGCAGTGCCAACTGTAGTGCAGTGCAACCCAACGAAGGTTCTAGTTGCAGGGACAAAACTCGTCAAAACCTTAAAAAGCGCGAGAAATCAATTTAGAAACGTTGATTTCTTGTGCTTTTTTGATGTTAAATTTTGCGTAAAAAATATGCTATGTCATAAGCGGCGCAAATTATCAGTGCGGTCAGATAGTGTTGTATGAAAGTAGATGTCGATATTTTTCGAAAGTTGGGTGATAAATCGATAAAGTTGGTCGATAAACAATCAAAAGTTCTCGATAAATCTCAAAACTGCAGCTCATCGGACGCACCAAGGAAGCTTTGCACTGTGCGAAAGTGTAGCGACAACAACAAAGCGCCGAGTAGGAGCGGAAATAAAACCTCACGTTATGATGAGCCTTATATTTCGGAAGTAAATTGAATATGAAACGATAGTACATTACTTCAAATCGAATAATAACCATAAAAAACAGGCGGTGTTGACCACTGCCTGTTCATCTAAACTTTTAATGTTTTATTAACTTCATCTCGCACTTCAAAAATATCAAAAGGCTTAGTAAAATATCGAATTGCTCCTAAATCTAATGCCTCCTGTACAACGTCCAATTCACCATATGCAGTCATCATAAATACTGGGAGTTGTGGCCACTTCTCTTTTAAGCGCTTTAAAATTTCTATGCCATCCATCCCTGGAATTTTCATGTCTAATAGGACACAATCCATTTCCTCCTCAGCATATTTCAGTGCTTCCGTACCATTTGCAGCTAAATATGTAACATAACCTTCCTTTTTCAACACTTCATTTAAAAGCAAACGAATTCCTGGTTGATCATCAACAATTAGTAATCGTTTCACATTTCATTCCGCCCTTTTTGAGTTATTATTCTTACAGAAAAACTTCCTATATTATGTATTATTCTCCTTTAACCTCTTAATACCTTCTAGTATTATAAATTATCTGGTTTTGCTTTATGCTCTTTTCATACCTATAATATTGATTGAGGTGGGATCATGTCAAAAATTCTAACAACACAATTAAGTGGATTATTACAAAGAATAACACAAAATGAAGAGGAAGCTATTGAAGAAACAGCGCGATTACTTGCGCAAGCGGGTATTGGAGAAGGCAATGTCTATTTTGCATGTTTTGGCGAAATGCAAGTTGTCGAATTAAATGCGTGCCAAGCTGTGGAACGTTTTACCAAGTTAGTCCCTTGGACAAAAGATACAGTGATCACGGAAGCTGATCGTGTATGCATTTTTACACGTAGTGCACACGATGAGGATGCATTAGCATTAGCACAGCAATTAAGTAATCAGTATATTCCATTTGCAGCAGTTGCTAGCGAAGTTGTTAATTCCGAAAACCCACTAGCAGATTTAGCGTATACGTATATTTCAACACGCATGCGCGGTGGTTTATTACCGAACGATTTAGGCAAACGCATAGTCGTGCCACATGCTATTGCTGCCCTTTTTGTTTATGAAGCAGTAAAAATTGCGTATGATGAAATGCTTGGCCTTGATGACGAAGAGTTGTAATAATTCCATCATTTTCGCCTTTGCATAATTGATGCTGCCGCAGTCTCGCGGATTATGAAGATAAAAAGAGTTGTCTCAGCACTTGAGACAACTCTTTTTTCATTATTTGAATGTTGCTCCGATAAAATCACGGAACAATGGCTGTGGACGGTTTGGACGTGATACCAATTCAGGGTGGAATTGACATGCTACGAAGAAATTATTTTCTGGTAACTCGATAATTTCCACTAATTTACCGTCAGGGCTTGTACCTGAGAAGACAAGACCTTCAGCTTCCATCGCTTCACGATATTCATTGTTAAATTCATAACGATGGCGGTGACGTTCATAAACAAGTTCTTGACCATAGGCTTGGATTGCCTTTGAGTCTGCTTTTAACTTACATGGATATAAACCTAAACGTAATGTACCACCGATGTCTACACTGTCATTTTGATCTGGTAGGAAATCAATAATAGGATATTCCGTATTTGGATCAAGCTCTGTAGAATGCGCGCCTTGTAAACCAAGTACGTTACGAGCAAATTCTATTGTTGCAAGTTGCATACCTAGGCAAATACCTAAGAATGGTACATTATTTTCACGAGCATATTGTGTCGCTAAAATTTTACCTTCAACTCCACGATCACCGAAGCCACCTGGAACTAAAATTGCGTCAGCACCTTTTAATAATGAAACAACATTGTCAGCATCCACATGTTCTGCATTGATCCAGTCAATCTCAATATCAGAATTAAATGCATAGCCTGCATGCTTTAATGCCTCTACAACAGAAATGTAAGCATCTTGTAGTTCTACATATTTACCTACTAATGCTATTTTTCGTTTATTTGGTAAGCTCTTCACTTTTGCTACAAGCTCGCGCCATTCTTCCATATCCGCCTCTGGTGCTTCAATGCCAAAATGGTCAAGCACGATATCATCGATATCTTGTGCATGAAGGTTTAGTGGTACTTCATATAAATGTTCTGCATCGCGAGATTCAATAATTTCGTGTGGCTGAACATCACAGAATAACGCTAATTTTTCTTTCATATCCTGTGGCACTTCTTGCTCTGTGCGTACAACGATAATATTTGGTTGAATACCTAAAGAACGTAATTCTTTTACAGAGTGCTGAGTTGGTTTTGTTTTCAGCTCACCCGCAGCTTTAATATAAGGAATAAGCGTACAGTGAACATACATCACATTGTTATGACCTAAATTCGTTTTCATTTGGCGAATTGCTTCAAGGAATGGCAATGACTCAATATCCCCAACTGTTCCGCCTACTTCTGTAATAACTACGTCTGCATTTGTTTCGCGACCAGCTCGTTGAATACGATCTTTGATTTCATTTGTAATGTGAGGAATTACTTGTACTGTTCCACCGTTGTAATCACCGCGGCGTTCTTTTTGTAATACAGACTGATAAACACGCCCTGATGTTACTGTAGAATGTTTTCCTAGGTTAATATCAATGAAACGTTCGTAGTGACCTAAGTCTAAGTCAGCTTCTGCGCCATCATCTGTTACGAAAACCTCACCATGTTGATAAGGACTCATTGTACCTGGGTCAATATTGATATATGGGTCAAATTTTTGAATCGTTACTTCTAATCCACGATTTTTTAATAAACGACCTAGAGATGCTGCTACAATCCCTTTTCCAAGTGAAGACACAACCCCACCTGTTACAAAAATATACTTCGTCATGAAAAAATTCCTCCTTATGTTGTTCTAGAAATTCTAGTAAGAAAAGTGCATTCACGTCCTAAGCTAAGTAATCTTGAGCATTGGTGCAAATGTCTCTACGGCCTAAGAAATTGATATTTCTTATCCTTAAAATAAGAAAAGCCGAGAATGCCTACTAAATTGTAGTCGATTCGAAGCTGTAATCGTTTCTATCTCTTTTCTACTTTCCTTTTAAAAAATCCATCCTAACATATACTCAGTCACCGATTATTATACATCATGAATAATTTAGAGTATTTATATTCATTCCGTAGCTATAAACATGGGAGAACTTGACTGAATATAGTTAAAAAAATAAAAAAACGCTCCTCCTGCATAGGTTTGCAGGGGGAGCGTATTACATACACGGTCTTTCTCCTTTAATTAAGGAGCCCAAGTAAAAGATTAAACGGAACCGCGATAGAAGTCAAGATTTTTTACTACAAGGATAAAAGAAAGAAAATTTCAAAGAGTAATTACCATCCATTATGCCTCGGCATAATTGCGTCCGGAATCGGCTTATTTCAGCGATGTTTGCTGAAATAAGTTAGACTTCGTCCTCTTCTTCAAATTCCTCTTCATCTTCATCAGTAAAGTCCTCGTCGATTTCTTCATCGATGTCCTCTATATCTTCTTCATCAAAATCGATATCTTCTTTTTCATCTTCTTCTTCATCTAGATCATCTTCATCTTCAACGAATTCTTCATAATCTTCATCGAAGTCAATATCTTCTTCCTCTAGATCTTCATCTAAATCATCTTCATCTTCAACGGCAGCTTTAGATTTTTTCTTATGAGTTTTAACAGAAGGAGCTGTTTCTTCTTCAATCTGTTCAACTTTATACCATTCACGTAAGCCCCAGCCAGTTTCCTGATTAAATAAGAAGCGGCCATCTACATTGATATCTGTGTAAAATTGTAGCAGGCGAGTTTTCATTTCTTCATCACTATAGCCTACAAGCTCTTGAATAATTGTTAATAAGTCATTAAAAGACATTGAGGCACGTTTTTCATTTAAAATTGCGTACGCTAAGTTAATTAACGATTCTTCCGTTAATTGTTCTTTTGTCATTTCACGAAAATTCATTCGTGCACTTCCTTTCCCTCATCACAATGGACGTTTTAAAATTTATATAGCTTTATTGTCGGAGCGCAGCAAAAAAGGCCGCACAAAAGTAACTTTCCATATCATAAGCATAATACCCATTATATACAAAGTTTTATCCTCTTTGCTAGCTTCAATTACTGTTTTTTATATCACGCATTTTTTTTATCCCTAAGTAAAACAAATAGACAGATAATATTAATAATGGAACAGCGCCAAATTGCTTATCATACAGGAAAATAACTCCTACCACCAAAGCTAAAATAATGATGTAGTTAATAGCTGATTTCATCATTCTACTGCGCCTCCCCTTTTTTTACATTTCTTATTATAACGGAAATAAAAAGAAGTGCCTAATCCTAAGACTAGACACTTAAAACTTCACAAACTTTTTGCACAAAATAGAATAAATGTTAAACAATAAGAAAATTTACATGTTTATGAATTACATATTACGACGATATTGTCCGCCAACTTCATATAAAGCATTTGTGATCTGCCCTAAGCTAGCGACTTTTACGGTTTCCATAAGCTCAGCGAAAATATTACCGTTGTTTACAGCTACTTGTTGTAAACGAGCAAGGGCCGCTTCGTTCTCACCTTCATGTTGCTTCCAGAAGGCATGTAAATTATGAATTTGCGTCTCTTTTTCTTCCTTCGATGCACGCGCAATTTCCATATTGTTAATTTCATCTTCTGAAGGTGGATTCGGATTTAAGTATGTGTTCACACCAATGATTGGTAACTCACCTGAATGCTTCAGCATCTCGTAGTGCATGGATTCCTCTTGAATTTTACCACGTTGATATTGTGTTTCCATTGCACCTAGTACGCCACCACGATCATTGATACGATCAAACTCTTCTAGTACCGCTTCTTCTACAAGGTCTGTTAACTCTTCTACGATAAACGCTCCTTGTAATGGATTTTCGTTTTTCGCTAAGCCATGTTCCTTCGTAATAATCATTTGAATAGCCATTGCACGACGTACAGATTCTTCCGTAGGCGTTGTAATTGCCTCATCATATGCATTTGTATGCAATGAATTACAGTTATCCTGTAATGCCATTAACGCCTGTAACGTTGTGCGGATATCATTAAAATCAATCTCCTGTGCATGCAAACTGCGTCCAGATGTTTGGATATGATATTTTAATTTTTGTGCTCGTTCATTGGCACCGTACTTATCACGCATGACAACTGCCCAAATACGACGGGCTACACGTCCAATAACTGTGTACTCTGGATCAAGTCCGTTAGAGAAGAAGAATGATAGATTTGGCGCAAAGTCGTCAATATTCATTCCTCGGCTTAAATAATATTCCACATACGTGAAGCCATTTGCTAATGTGAAAGCCAATTGTGAAATTGGGTTCGCACCAGCTTCGGCAATATGGTAACCAGAAATAGATACGGAGTAATAATTACGAACTTTATGATCGATAAAGTATTGTTGAATATCTCCCATCATTCTTAACGCAAATTCTGTTGAGAAAATACATGTATTTTGCCCTTGGTCTTCTTTTAAAATATCTGCTTGCACGGTTCCACGTACAACCTGTAATGTTTTCTCTCGTGTCTCCGTAAATTCTTCAACTGTTAAAGGTCGACCAAGTTCTTCCTCACGTAGTTTCACTTGCTGATCAATAGCCGTATTCATGAACATCGCCAAAATAACCGGTGCTGGACCGTTAATTGTCATTGATACTGAAGTTGATGGTGCACATAAATCAAAGCCTGCATAAAGCTTTTTCATATCCTCTAGCGTACAAATAGATACACCCGACTCTCCAACCTTCCCATAAATATCTGGTCGGTAATCTGGATCCTCACCATAAAGCGTTACCGAATCAAACGCTGTTGATAAACGTTTTGCATCATCATCCTTCGATAAATAATGGAATCGTTTATTCGTACGCTCAGGCGTTCCTTCACCAGCAAATTGTCGCTTCGGATCTTCCCCTTCTCGTTTAAATTGGAATACCCCGGCTGTATACGGGAATTCACCAGGTACATTTTCCCTATAAACCCAGCGTAAAATTTCACCATAATCTACGAATTTCGGCAAAGCAACTTTAGGAATTTTTGTACCAGAAAGGCTCATTGTCTTTAAAATTGTTCGAATTTCTTTATCACGAACTTTCGTGATAAATTCGTCTCCTGCATACGCTTCTTTTAAAGCATGCCAATTATCTAATATACGTTTAGACTCAGCTGTCATTTCATCTCTAACACCTTCCGCTAAAGAAGTGAGAGATGCGATAAGTGCATCATTGGGCGCTTTTTCCTTAACCGCTGCAATAGCTCCCTCTAATTGGAATAGACGACGAGCAAATTCCACCTGTTGCTCTGATTTTTTATGATAGCCACGCACAGTATCTGTCAGTTCTCGTAAATAATAACGACGATCGTTTGGAATAATAACATCTTGCTTTTGAGTTTTCGCAAATTGCTCATAGCCTGTTTCCCAATTACTTCCTGTCTTCGTATTAATGATGTTTACTAATGCAGCAAATAAAGCATTCGTTCCTTTATCATTAAATTGACTGGCAATCGTACCGTACACAGGCATATTATCAAGTGATTCATCCCAAAGTTCTCGTGAACGTTGATATTGCTTCTGCACCTGACGTAGCGCATCCTCAGAGCCTTTACGTTCAAATTTATTGATAGCGATTACATCCGCAAAATCAATCATGTCAATTTTTTCAAGTTGTGTTGGAGCACCAAACTCACTTGTCATCACGTACATGGATAGATCAGTGTATTTTGTAATTTCTGCATCACCTTGACCAATACCACTTGTTTCTACAATGATTAAATCATAGTCCGCTACACGCACTACGTCTAGCACGTCCCCAATAGAAGCAGTAAGCTCTGTACGAGACCCACGGGTTGCTAAACTACGCATGTATACTCGATTATTGAAAATCGCATTCATACGAATTCGGTCACCAAGTAACGCGCCACCTGTTTTTTGCTTTGTCGGATCGACAGAAAGAATAGCTACGCGTTTATCCGGAAACTCCTTTAGGAAACGACGAATTAATTCATCCGTTAAGGAAGATTTACCTGCACCACCAGTTCCTGTAATACCTAATATAGGTGTCCCTTTTGAGCGTTTGCGAGCTTCTTCTAGCATCTTTTTCGTTTCTTCATCATCATTCGACTCAGCAGCAGTTATTAAATTTGCTAAAACTTCTGGTGTTTCTGTCGTTATGGCATCCAGCTTTTCTTGATAGCTACCTGTAGCAGTCGGGAAATCAGTCCCTTTAATTTTCTCATTAATCATCCCTTGTAATCCTAAGACACGACCATCCTCCGGCGAGAAAATCCCTGCAATCCCGTAAGCATGTAGCTCTTTAATTTCACGTGGTAAAATAACGCCACCGCCGCCACCATAAATTTTAATATGTGGCGCTCCTTTTTCACGCAGCAAATCATACATATATTTAAAGTATTCCATATGCCCGCCTTGATAAGAAGATACTGCAATGCCTTGTGCATCCTCTTGAATCGCAGCATTTACGACTTCTTCCACGGAGCGGTTATGTCCTAAATGGATTACCTCTACACCGCTTGATTGTAAAATACGTCGCATAATGTTAACCGAAGCATCATGTCCATCAAAAAGACTAGATGCTGTTACAAAACGTACGTGATTTTTTGGACGATATACTTCTACCTTTGTCATATGAAATCCCTACTTTCTCCCCTTAATCAATTACACCTTTGTGTTAAATGAAACAGCTTTATTCATAAAAAAAGTCGGTAATTGCAATGTCGCTCTATGCAATTACCGACAACCCCTTTACGGAACTTATTAGAACCCCTTTATGCCCGAAATAAACAATGTTATTTGCATTTCAATAAATTCGTCAATAGAATGCTGACGATGGAGCGCCCACTTACGGAATGCCCAGCTTTGTCCAGAAACGACTAAGTTATTTGCTGCCAAGTGAATTTGTTGATCCGTCATCGTTATTTCACCTGACTGCACACAGCGTTGTAGTAATCGCTCAAAAGTACCAACCATTTCAAACTCTTTACTAAATACATAACGTTGTGCTTCTTTTGATAATGATTTAGTTTCCTGATACATGATTGTCAGCTCATCAACCATACTATCAATTTGCAAGAAATACTCTCGAATCATTTCCTTTAACTCTTCTATAGTTCCTGCCTTAATCTCATAACTTGAAAGTCGCTCCATCGCATGGTGATAAATACTATCACATACAAGGTAAAGGACATCTTCCTTAGTACGAATATATTCATATAATGTTCCGATACTAAAGCCTGCAGCTTTTGCGATTTCTCTCGTGGTAGCACGATGAAAACCTTTTTCTTTAAATAATTTAATGGCTCCCTCTATCATTTGTTCTCGACGAATGGCGATGAGATTTTCATCTTTTACCGTTGACTGTACTTGGGGTCTTTTATCTCTTTCTGTCATACGTTATTTTGTCAACATACGAGAGATAACAAGTCGTTGAATCTCTTGCGTACCTTCATAAATTTGTGTGATTTTTGCATCACGCATGAAGCGCTCGACTGGATAATCTTTCGTATAACCATATCCACCAAAGACTTGAACCGCCTCAGTCGTTACATTCATCGCAGTATCGCCAGCCATTAATTTTGCCATTGCAGATGCCTTACCATAAGGTAGACCATTTGATTCCAACCAAGCCGCTTGGTATGTAAGCAGTCGAGATGCTTCAATTTGAGTTGCCATATCCGCTAGTTTAAAGGAGACACCTTGGTTAGCAGTAATCGGCTTACCAAATTGCACACGCTCTTTACCGTATTCAACCGCTGCATCCAATGCGCCTTGTGCAATCCCTACAGCTTGTGCCGCAATACCATTACGTCCTCCATCAAGTGTTGTCATCGCAATTTTGAAGCCTTCTCCCTCAGCCCCAAGCATGTTTTCTTTCGGAACGCGACAGTTATCAAAAATAATTTCAGTTGTAGGAGATGAACGAATTCCTAGTTTTTTCTCCTTCTTCCCTACCGAGAAACCTTCGAAGCCAGCTTCAACGATAAAAGCAGTTGTGCCATGTTTAGCTTCTGGATCTGTTACTGCAAATACAACATATGTATCTGCTACTCCACCATTGGTAATAAAAATTTTCGAGCCGTTTAAAATATAATCATCGCCATCACGTTTTGCATATGTTTTCATGCCACCAGCATCAGAGCCTGATCCTGGCTCTGTTAAGCCATAAGCACCGATATGTTTACCTTCTGCCATTGGACGAAGATATTTTTGTTTTTGTTCTTCATTACCGAATTTATAGATCGGCCAACCAGCAAGCGAAGTATGTGCTGATAAAGTTACCCCCGTTGAAGCACATACACGTGATAACTCCTCTACAGCAATGACATATGCAAGATAATCAAAGCCTGCACCGCCGTATTCTTCTGGCCATGGAATACCTGTTAAGCCTAGCTCCGCCATTTTATCGAAAATTGCACGGTCAAATTCTTCGTTCTCGTCACGTTCAGCTGCTGTTGGTGCTACTTCATTAATAGCAAAATCACGAATCATTTCGCGTAATTGCTCATGCTCTTCTGATAATTGAAAGTTCATTGTCCATTTCCCCTTTTTTGTTAGACTTTGTTTGTGCTATATTGTTGATTTCAATTTTTGGTTATTGCTTCGGAAACTAAGCAAATCTCTTGGTTACCTGAGCAGTTTTTCGAGGTACCCGAGCGTTTTATCGCTCGAACTGATCATTTCTTTAGATAACCCGAACAATTTCCTCGAGCAATCGACATCATCCTTGAAGGTTCAACATTGCAACATAACATCAGACTTTATTTAAGTAAATGTTTACTAATGACTAGCTTTTGAATTTCACTTGTACCCTCGTATATTTCTGTCACTTTTGCATCTCGGAAATAACGCTCTACTGGATAGTCTTTTGTATAGCCATAGCCACCAAAAATTTGTATAGCGTCGATCGCTGTTTGCACTGCCGTACGAGAAGCAAAAAGTTTCGCCATCGAGGCCTCAGCTCCACACGGTAACCCTTTTGTGCGTAAATCCGCTGCCCGATAGACTAATAATTTTGCTGCTTCTACAGCAGTCGCCATATCAGCAAGCTTGAAGCCAACTCCTTGTTGCGCTGCAATAGGCTTTCCAAATTGAACACGTTCTTTTGCATAGGCAGTAGCTGCCTCTAACGCTGCTTCAGCAATGCCTAGAGCTTGTGCTGCGATTCCAATACGTCCAACATCTAAATTGGCCATTGCAATTTTAAAGCCTTCCCCTTCCTCCCCAAGAAGGTTTGCGGCTGGAATGCGACAGTTGTCGAATGTTAGTTGAACTGTACGTGAGCCGTGTAAGCCCATTTTATGTTCATCTTTACCTATGATTAAGCCCGGTGTTCCTTTTTCAACAATAAATGCTGAAATACCACGTGTTTTTTCAGTAGGATTCGTTGAGGCAAAGACAATATAAACATCCGCTTCTCCACCGTTTGTAATAAACACCTTGGAGCCGTTGATGACATATTCATCTCCATCTCGCACCGCTTTGGATTGTAAAGAGCCAGCATCAGAACCGGCGCTAGGCTCCGTTAAACAAAATGCCCCTAAATATTCACCTGCTGCAAGCTTTGGAACATAACGTTTCTTCTGTTCATCGTTACCGAAATAAATAATAGGATTTGTTCCTACCGAAGTATGCACAGATAAAATAACCCCCATTACTGCACTAACCTTCGATAGTTCATTGATAGCAATTATGTACGATGTAAAATCCATCGCTGAGCCGCCTAATTCCTCAGGCGTCGTGATCCCCATTAAACCTAATTCTCCCATTTGTGCAAGGAGTTCACGAGGAAACTCTCCTGCCTCCATACGTTCTACCCACGGTTCGATTTTACCCTGAGCGAAATTACGAACCATATCACGCATCATTATTTGTTCGTCTGTAAATTGTAAATGCATCTATAATGTCACCCCTGTACGTTGTCCCGTAGCATTACACTTCGTTTGAATACTCCCATCCCCATAGGATTATTCGTAAACGTAAAAGCCTCTTCCAGATTTTTTACCTAGCCATCCTGCTGCCACATATTTACGAAGCAATGGACAAGGTCTATATTTACTATCCCCTAAGCCCTCATGTAAAATCTCCATGATGGATAGACATGTATCAAGACCAATGAAATCTGCTAATGTTAATGGCCCCATCGGATGATTCATTCCGAGCTTCATCACATCATCAATAGCTTCTTTCGATGCTACGCCCTCATATAATGCGTAGATCGCTTCATTAATCATTGGTAATAAAATACGATTTGAAATAAAGCCTGGGAAGTCATTTACTTCCACTGGCGTTTTCGATAATTTTACTGTCATGTCTTCAACCGCTTTGTAGACTTCATCACTTGTAGCTAACCCTCTAATAATTTCTACTAGCTTCATAACAGGTACCGGATTCATAAAGTGCATACCAATCACTTGCTCTGGACGATTTGTTACAGCTGCAATTTCCGTAATTGGTAAAGATGATGTATTCGTAGCTAAAATGGCATGTGCCGGTGCAATCTGATCAATTTGCTTAAAGATGGATTGCTTTATTTCCATATTTTCCACGGCTGCCTCGATGATAATATCTACGTCACTAGCATCCTGTAAATCTAGTGACATATTAATACGACCTAGAATGGCCGCCTTCTCATCCTCAGTTTTACGACCCTTTTCGACATCACGTGTCAGGTTTTTCGTAATGACTCCTAAACCACGTTCGAAAAATTCTTGCTTCATGTCGTTCAGTTTGACGTCATAACCAGCTTGTGCACAAACTTGTGCAATGCCGGAGCCCATTTGCCCAGCACCAATAACCATTACTTTTTGAATTCCCATCATTCATGTCCCCCTGTTTTCGGTACTTCAATCATAATCGCATCGCCTTGCCCTCCACCTGAGCAGATAGCAGCAATTCCAATACCACCGCCACGGCGCTTTAATTCATGAGCAAGTGTTAAAATAATGCGTGCTCCAGATGCTCCGATTGGATGACCTAGTGCAACTGCACCACCGTTAACATTGACCTTTTCAGCATCTAAATCCGCCAACTGCTTGCTGACAAGAGCTACTGCTGCAAATGCTTCATTGATTTCAATCAAATCAATGTCAGCTAATGATTTCCCCGTCTTTTTCAGTAATTTGTTAATGACAAGCCCTGGTGTTTGTGGGAAGTTCTCTGGCTCAATAGCAATCTCTTCATGGCCGATAATAACCGCAAGTGGCTCTCTGCCTTCACGAGTTGCACGTTCCTCACTCATTACTACTAGGGCACATGCACCATCGTTAACGCCAGGTGCATTACCTGCTGTAATTGTTCCATCCTTGTCAAAGGCTGGCTTGAGTTTTGCAAGTACCTCCATTGATGTACCAGCTCTTGGTGCCTCGTCTGTATCGACTTGAAGCGGTTCTCCCTTACGTTGTGGAATTTCCACAGGCACGATTTCTTCAGCAAAGTAACCTTTTTCAATTGCTGCAAGTGCACGTTCATGACTGCGAACTGACCAAGCATCCTGCTCCTCACGGCTTAACGAATATTCTTTCGCCGTTGTATTACCGTAGCTTCCCATATGCGGCCTTGCCTGATTAAAGGCACATGTTAAGCCATCATATAGCATGCCATCCACCATTGTTGAGTCGCCCATGCGTAAGCCTGTTCGACCATTTTGTAAATAATATGGTGCATTGGACATGGACTCCATACCACCAGCGATCATTACTTCTTCGTCCCCTAATCGAATTAGCTGATCTGCTAGTGTTACAGCACGCATCCCTGACGCACAAACCTTGTTAATCGTTTCTGTTTTCACTGCTATTGGTAAATTTGCTTTGATCGCAGCCTGCCTTGAAGGAATTTGGCCCTGTCCCCCTTGTAAAACGGAGCCTAAAATTACTTCATCCACTTCATCAGGCGCAATATTCGCTTTCTCAAGTGCCCCTTTGATGGCGATTGCACCTAAATCACTTGCGCTTAATGCTGATAATGAACCACCAAACTTACCAAATGCAGTTCTTGCTCCTGCTAAAATTACAGCTCTATTCAAGTAAAACACCCCTTTTGTTTTACGTTCTAGAAGAAGTATTAGAGCATCTGCGTTGACTGAACGCTCGCTCGACCTCTTGCGATGAAAAATGGGAGTTTATTGATCAACTCCCATCTCCATTTAATCTTATTCTACAAAACAATTATTTATTGTGCAATTTATATTTTTCAGATAACTAAAATATTTCTGCAATAACCATCATTTTTCTGCGTTAGTTTCTGCATTCTCGTTTTTTTCGACACTATCCACAGAAGCAACTACTTCTTCAATCATTACATCTGCTGCTTCTTCAACAGATTCCTCGACAGCTTTCACTTTTTCACCAAATACAGAACGCTCTAAAAGTTCTGCAACATCGAATGTACCGATTGAATCTTCAACCTCTTTTGCCTTTGTTCCATCCTCAAGCATTGTTAAGCAGTAAGGACATCCAGAAGAAATAACAGATGCATCAGTTGCTAAAGCTTGTTCTGTTCGTGCTACGTTAATACGGTTGCCGACATGCTCTTCCATCCACATTAAACCGCCACCTGCACCACAGCACATTGCCGTTTCACGATTACGCTCCATTTCCACAAGCTTCACACCTGGGATGCCACGTAATATTTCGCGTGGTGCATCATAAACATCGTTATAACGACCTAAATAACAAGAATCGTGGAAAACAATCGTTTCATGAACTTCGTAATTTAACGCTAAACGATTTTCATCAATCAATTGATTCAATAGTTCAGTATGGTGGTAGACCTCGCCCTTCCAGCCAAAGTCTTGGTATTCATTTTTAAAGATATTGTAAGCGTGCGGGTCAATCGTAACGATTTTCTTCACATCGTTTTTCTCAAATTCATCGATATTTGCTGTTGCCAGCTCTTGGAATAAGAACTCATTTCCTAAACGACGAGGAGTGTCCCCTGAGTTTTTCTCTTTATTTCCTAAAATCGCAAACTTCACGCCCGCCTCGTTTAATAAACGACAGAAAGCTAATGCAATTTTTTGCGAGCGGTTATCAAATGCACCCATGGAACCTACCCAGAATAAATATTCCATTTCCTCACCTGATTTTTTCAGCTCTTTCACTGTTGGAATATGAATCGCTGGATCTAGGTCACGCCAGTTTTCTTTTTCTTTACGGTTTAAGCCCCAAGGATTGCCTTGACGCTCGATATTTGTCATCGCGCGTTGTGCATCAGGGTTTACTTTTCCTTCAGTCATTGTTAAGTAACGACGTAAATCAATAATTTTATCAACATGTTCGTTCATAACAGGACATTGATCTTCACAGTTACGGCAAGTTGTACATGCCCAAATCTCTGATTCTGTAATAACATCGCCAATTAAAGATGGGTTATAGATATCTTCAATGACTGCCCCCTCAGCACCAGCTGCCATCGCTAGCTGATTCCCCTTTGTATTAGCAAAGAATTGATAAGGAACCCATGGCTTTTGCTTTGTTTCTACAGCACCTGTAAATGTTAAATGATCACGAAGCTTCACGATTAAATCCATCGGTGATAGCATTTTCCCTGTTCCTGATGCTGGACACATATTTGTACAGCGTCCGCACTCTACACAGGAATATAGATCTAACATTTGTTTTTGTGTAAAGTCTTGAATACGTCCAACACCAATTGCCGGAATATCCTCTTCATCTTCAGCATTTTCTAATGCTTCAAAGTCGATTGGTGTTAAAGTACCTGTACGATCTAAACGGTTCATGTACACATTAATCGGGCTTACAATCAAGTGGAAGTGCTTCGATTGTGGTACATACACTAAGAATGTCAAAAGAATTAATAAGTGTGCCCACCACATTACATAGAAAACAACAGCCGCTGCCGATGCTGGTAAGAAACTAAAAATAGCAGCAATGCCAGAAGCAACTGGCTCTGTATAAGTTAGTTCTTCACCATGCCAAATTATTCCCATACCATTTGCAAGTAATGTGGATACCATTAACCCACCAATGAAAATTAAGACAAGGCCATTTTTCCAGCCTCGTTTTAGACGTACTAGCTTTTCTACATAACGACGGTAAAATGCCCACACAACCGCCACTAAAATCATTAATACTACAAGCTCTTGGAAGAATGTAAACACACTGTAGAAAACGCCAAGCGGCAAATGTGATCCAGGTGCTAACCCCTTCCAAATTAAATCAATGGCACCTAGCTGCACCATCAAAAATCCATAGAAGAACATGACGTGAATCAAACCACTCTTCGGATCTTTTAATAGCTTGTTTTGGCCAAGTACATTGACCATAAGATAACGAACTCGTTCTTTAACACTTTCATCAAACTCAACCTTTTTCCCCAATTGCACAAACTTATAGCGTGTTTTTAACAGATAGAAGAACAATCCTACTGCATAAAGCACAACCACGACTGTTAGAACAATGTTTGCAATTACTAATGGACTCATGGTTGGTCCCCCCTTTAGTTTGTCGTAAGTTTCTCTCTTTGTGATAAATTAGCTAGTTCATACGTAAATGTACTTCATTCTATCATTATATTCCTATTCTAATAAATGAGTGAGCATTCAGTCAACATAAAACGGAAATATTTCTGATAATTTTATATTCTTACATTTTACTAGAAAAAAAGCCACCCTGAATTTTTCAAAGTGACCATTTTCTTCATTCTTTATAATACTGATTCTCACCATAACGTGGGATTGATTTCCGTTCCGACTGGGCGCTTTCCTGGGGGCGTCCGATGAGCCGCTTGGGCCAACACGATGTTGGTCACGAAGGAGTCGCCCAGTCTCCACTCCAATCAACCTATATCAAATATCATCCGTAATTTTTGAAAAAATGCGCCATCTGTCCAAAAATTTTGTTGTTGCTGCATTTCTTTAGCTAAAAATAAACATTTACTAAATGACAAAAAATTACAGACTATTTTTTAAAGACATTGCCACTTCGAATATATTCAACATCTGCGACATTCAATCTAAAATTAACAACACGTGCAGCTGCAAATAAATAGTCAGAAAGGCGGTTTAAATATTTTTGTACAATCGTCGGTACGTCTTCGATTTCCTTCATAAGCGTTACCATTTGACGCTCTGCTCGACGTGCTACTGTGCGAGCAATGTGTAAGGTTGCAGCTGCTGGTGCACCACCTGGTAGAATAAAGCGCTGTAACGGCGGTGCTTCATCTGACAATGCATCAATACGCGTTTCCAACACTTCAATTGGCTGCTCTGTCAGCTTATAATGACGTTCCTTCATGACGTTAGCAAGGTCGCCACCCGCATCGAAAAGCTCATGCTGAATTGTTTCTAAATCAATTAGAATATCCTTAAATAGTTCACGATCTAGTTCACTGACAGCCTTACCAATAAAAGAATTTAATTCATCAATGGCCCCATATGTTTCAACGCGTAAGCTATCTTTATCAACGCGTCCACCGATAAGACTTGTTTTCCCTGTATCCCCTGTTTTCGTGTAAAGCTTCATTTCTCTCATCTCCTAAAATTATTTTATCAATTTCGCCTTGGCGTAATTGCCGCTGACGCTTCGCTTTCGCGCAGATAAACAATGCGTCCGGATTTTGAATTGTGCCCAGGCCTGCACGAGGGCCGACACGATGTCGGTCATTTCGGTAATGCCACAGGACGTGGCGTTTTTACCGATGCAGGTCAGTTAGCCGTTTTCGCAAGATGCGAAGGTTTTAGGCTAACATCCTTTTTCATTCCTTTGAAAATCCGTGACATCCGCCGGAGGCATTATCTTCATTCAGCAGATGTTTCTGCCGAATGAAGATAATTTTTTATGGCCTGCACAGTTGTCTCAAAAACACCTTTACCGATAATCTTACCTACATCAGTAATGGGACCTCCGTACAGCATCTCTTCCCCTTTTTGTGTAGCTGCAATCAATAAACTATCTGTAGCAGTACTTGTCGCAATTGTACCACTAAGCTCATCACGAATATTTTCCGATTGCAATGCCTTTGTTTTTGCCTCGGTAGCCGTCATCATTGCTTGGAAAAACGCTTCTTCTGATAAACAACCATTAACAATAACCCACGTATTTATAGTACCAATATGTGGTTCATCTTGTCTTTCATGTGTACGAGACACATCAACTGCATTGCCAACTCCGGCCGTAACAGCAACAAGAACGCTACCAAAGGAAGCTTTAAATTCATTTATAGCTACAAGGTTTGTTGGGACAGCTGTTAACATGACGACTGTACCTGTAGCTGAAAAATGCTCTTTTAGTAAAAATTCAGTGACCTCTTTCTTTACATCACTAATGACATAATCTATTGGTACAGAGCGATTTAACAGACAATCATACCAACCGATACCTGGATTATGGACAGCTGAGGACACTGTTTTTAAAGGAAACTCTGATTGAAGTTTAATATAACGATCTGTAACAGTGAAATTTCCTTTTGTAATGACAGCACGCTGCTGCTGTTCAACAGATGCTGGCATCATTGTAATTTGTGGCTTTGGAATTTCTGGATGTGCATAAGTTGCAACACGGGCATGATAGACCTCTTCGATTTGCGCAGCGATTAATACTTCGTGTGGCGCCCCCAATGCCCGCATCCGTCCTTCCTCCATAAGTAATAATTCATCACAATAGAGGGAGGCTAAATTCATATCATGCAGTACCATAATAACGGTCAAACCACTTTCAATTGCTTCCTTTCGCACCATATCTAAAATTTGACGTTGATGGGCAATATCTAGATGGTTCGTTGGTTCATCTAACAGCAATATTTCCGCTGTTTGTGCAAGAGCTTGGGCAACAAAAACTCTTTGCTGTTCACCGCCCGACAAAAATTCCATCGGTGTCTGTTCATAGCGTTTCACACCCGTTTGCATCATCGCATGTTGGACTGCCTGTTCATCACGATCAGTCCAGCTCGAAAAGAAGCCTGTTTGATGTGGATAACGTCCAAGTGATACTGCCTCTCGAACACTGTTTGAAAAGGCATTAGCATGTAATTGTGGTAGCACCGCCATTTTTTTTGCTAATGCACGCGCATTGTACGAGCTACTATTTTTACCATCTACTAATATAGTGCCTGCGGTTGCTGGTAGTATGCCACTTATTACTTTTAACAGTGTGGATTTCCCACTACCATTCGGCCCTAAAATCCCTAGTATTTTGCCTTTTTCAACGGAAAAACTTATATCATGGACGATCGGTACGTCTTCATAGCCGCCAGAAAGATGTTCAACAGCAATCATGCCCGTACCCCCTTGCCTCTACGTTGCTTATAAAAAATATAAGAAAAAACGGGTGCCCCAATAAATGCAGTAATGACACCAATCGGTAGCTCTCTTGGCATAATAATTGTTCGTGCTATTAAATCACAAATAATTAGCAAAGTTGCCCCATTTAAAAATGATAATGGCAATAAATGACGGTGATCAGAACCCCAAACCATTCTCGTCATATGAGGAACAACTAAACCAACAAAGCCAATCGTTCCAGAAACAGCTACCGCAGCTCCTGTCAACATGGATCCACCCACTAAAATAATATATTTACTGCGCTTAACATTGACACCTAAATGCTTCGCGCGTTCTTCACCATATAACAGAACATTTAACTCGCGTCTTTGTGTCCAAAGCATAATAGAGCCAATTATGACAAATGGGATAATCATCTGGACGTATGGCCAACCACGCATCGATACTGAGCCGAGTAGCCAACCAATCACTTGGCGTAGCTCCTCACCAGATAATGCGATCATTAATGAAATCAAGGAACCTAAAAATGAACTAAATATAACTCCTGTTAAAATAAGAGTTTCCATTTTTAGTGAACGATCTACTATTCTAGCAAAGCCCATAACAGCAAACATCGTTAATATGGCACCTATCATACTAAAGGTTGGCAATGTAAAATGACCGATTACAGGTATTGAAACACTAAAGAAAATCGTCATCACTGCGCCCACTGATGCACCAGAGGAAACACCTAACGTATAAGGATCAGCCAAAGGATTTTTTAATAGGCCTTGAAAAGCTGCCCCTGCTATAGCAAGTGATGCCCCTACAAGCCCTGCTAGCATCACTCGAGGTAAACGAATCTTCCATAAAATATTGGCAGCTGTTTCATCAGCCGCCTTATTCCACAATACTTCTAATGGAATATGAACTGAGCCTATCGCCACACCACACCAGATGCTAATGATTAAAAGCGTAATTGCTGTTACATAGGCTGCAATTGTTTTACTCATTTAAACGCCTCTGGGTAAACGGCCTTTGCTAATTCCTCAAAACCATCTGCTAACCGAGGACCTTGACGACTTGTCGTACTTTCATCCACTTGTACAATAGCTTTATTTTTTACGGCAGTTATTGTCTCAAAGCCTGGACGTTGTGGAATTTTCGTTAAAATATTCGGTACATAATTATATGCCACAACAATGACATCTGGATTTTTCGCAATAATTTGTTCAGCTTCAATTGGATACCAGTCATTTACATCTGCTGCTACATTTTCAGCATGAATCATTTCTAGCATTTCATTCATAAATGTACCTTTACCAGCTGTATAAATCTGTGGCTCATCAGACGATTCTACAAAGACTTTCTTTGGCTCAACACCCTTAAGTTTTGTTTCAACTTCTTCAACTTTTGCCTTCATATTTGCGACCATTTTTTTAGCCTCTTCTAGTTTCCCCGTTGCACGACCAAGCTGTTCAATCGTTGTGTAAGTTTCATTAAAGTTTTTTGCATCCGCTACAACAAATACTTTTACACCGGCAGCCTCAAGCTGTTCAATTGCTCCTTTTGAATAACTCATACCCGATGCATGTGCAAAAACGATATCTGGCGTTAACGCAATAATTTGTTCAATATTATAATCTATACCGCCAACCTTATCTTTTTTAGTAGCCTCTGGTGGATAATCATCATTATCTGTCACGCCAACTATTTCATTATTTAAGCCAAGGCCAAATAAAATTTCTGTGTTACTCGGAATGAGTGAGACAATTTTTTCCGGAGGTGCTTCTAGCGTAATTTCCTTGCCAGTAGCATCCGTTATCGTCATTGGGAATGTTGCTTGATCTACTTTTGTTGTCTCTTGCTGCTCAGAAGATAACGGCTTTTCATTTGTTGCCTCTTTTGTATTACATGCTGCAAGCACGCCAATAGCTAAAAATGCTGATAAACCTATTTTCCAAATTTTCTTCATGTGAATCCTCCTTAGTCTATTTGTGCGTATAGTTTTTATTGTTTTTCTGATTGATCGATACATTTTAGTTTTTTTCGCCTAACATTGCGGGGTTATCATCAGCATTGCGAACTTCCAGCCAACATGTTGAGTTTATCGCCTAACATTGTGAATTTATCGCCCATGTTTTCAAATTTATCGACATTCATCTTCCAAAACAAATACCCCTCATCATAAAACAATGAGGGGGTCAAATTTGCACAAAAATACATATACAAAATCCACCATCCTATCCTCGTAGGCTACAACGTGTTTTCTATAAAGGCAGGTCTCCTGGCTCGTGCTCCATACGCTTTTTCAAGCCTTCCCGAAATTTCCAGTGGCGCAGATTGAAAAAACTCACACATACAGTGGCGGGACCGCATCGGAATTACACCGATTTCCCTTTTCACTTTACTTAAGTAAAGAACCTTTATAATATTCAGTTGATTGTATTATACATGAAAATGAAAGAAGTCGCCTCCATTCGAGACGACTTCTAAACAAATCAATTATGCCCGACATCCGCCGGAGGCTTTTGGCCAACAAGATGTTTTTTGTGCGAAAACGTAGCGACAACAACACTCAGTCATTGCCACAGGACGTGGCGTTCTTAGATTGAAATCCTCTATTTCATCTAGTGTTTGGACACCCACTGAAAGAAGTTATACGATATCTGAAAAATACTGTACCGTTTTCATTGGTGCACCCATTTCTCGCAATGCCCATGTATTCTCTAAATAAATATCTGCTAGCTTCTCATATTTGCCGCCGAATCTTTGTGCCCATTCGACTGCTACTACACTTTCATATAAATGCGCCATTTTCTCTGCGACCATTTTTGCTTCAAACGTTTTTGTTGCATCATCTAAACGGCTAAATGTCTGCAAAGTTGATTCTAGTTTTGCTAATTGATCCACTACAATTTCAACTAATGGACAGGCACCTAGTTTTTCTAGACGTTCTTCCATGACACGAACAAACATTTCGTGCGCATGAAACTTATCGACTAAACGAATAAGCTCTAAAGCTAAAATATTTGAAGTCCCTTCCCACACAGTAAGTACCTGTGCATCTCTTAATAACCGAGGTGTAACAAAATCTTCAATATAGCCGTTTCCGCCATGTAATTCAATGGCTTCACTTGCATAATGTACAGCTTGCTCTGCCGTTTCTTTTTTCATGATAGCAATATACAAGCGGTTTAAAATAATGTCCTCTTTATTCCCCTGCCCACTAGTTACTTTATCGTACAGCTGAATAAGATCAAAAACCGTGGCAACTTCTACATGAAGCTTGGCAGCGAATTTCCCTAGTGTATCCTGAATCATAGGATATTGCGTTAAAGGTTTACCAAAGGCATGACGATTTGTCACATAATGCTTCGCCTCTAAATATCCGCGGCGCATAATGCCGATAGAAGCAACCGCATTGCAAATTCTTGATAAATTAAGCGCCTCCAGCATATAGTAAATCCCTTTATTTGGGTCACCGACAACATATGCTAGTGCACCATCAAATTCCACCTCACCAGAAGGCACTGCTCTAACGCCAAGTTTATCCTTTAAACGCCGAATGCGCAGGTTATTAACTGTGCCATCCTCATTTCGCCATGGAACGGCAAACAATGTTAAGCCCTTTGAGCCTGCCTGAGCCCCTTCCATGCGCGCCAATACCATGGTTACTCCACACATTCCTGCGTTAGATGCAAAATATTTTTCCCCATATAAACGATACTGATTGCCGTCCTGTCTTGCTTCCACAACATTCGCCCCAACATCAGAGCCACCTTGCCGCTCCGTTAAAAATGTGGCCCCCTCATAGAGCTCTGTCTCTCCTGTTGCACAAACATGTGGTAAAAAGCGCTCCTTCACCTCATCACTCGCATAATGATCAAGTAAATAAGCCGTTGCCATTGTTAAAGTAACAGGACAGTAAAACCCTGGCTCAGCATGTGATAGTATATAGCCTTGAGCAAAGCTATAGACATAGTTGCCCTTCCTACCTAATTGCGGAATATCCTTATGCACATAGCCGACAATGCCAGTATTGTACGTCTCTTCAATTGTTCTTTTGTAGCCATCATTGACCCAAATCTCTGACACTTCTTCACCATAGGCATCATATCTTTGTAATCGAGGTTCACCCTCTCTATCCGTATGTTTGGCTCTCACATCAATATCTCCAGCACACAGCTCAGCGAAATCTGTTAGCTCACGTTTTGCATATTCCACAAACTCTTTATCTAGCATCATTTCTAAAACTTTATGAAGTGTATCATTATCGTTAAAAAAGTTTGTTGTTTTCATTTCTTCCTGCTGTAAAACCTTCATGCTATCTCACCTCTTGTCCCTTCAAGGATTGTTTTAGTATTTTGCCCGATGCATTTCGTGGTAACGCTTCCACACGTTCAAAGATGCGTGGAATTTTATATTTAGCAAGATGCTCCTCCAAATAAGCTTTAAGTTCGTCCTCGTCAATTTCCATTTTAGCGGCATAAACAGCCTTCACCGTTTCTCCCCACTCCGGATGTGGCACACCGATTACAGCCACTTCAAATATCCCCTTATAGCTCAACATACTATCTTCAATTTCTTTCGGATAAATATTCACACCGCCTGATAAAATGACATCCTTTTTACGATCGACAATCCAAATAAAGCCGTCCTCATCTAAGCGAGCTAAGTCACCTGTTTTCAGCCAGCCATCTATAAATGCAGCCTTCGTTGCAACATCATCCTTGTAATAGCCCAGCATATTGCCCTCACCGGACAACACAATTTCTCCTACTTCACCAACACTGACATCTTCTCCATTGTCGTTGATAATCCGCAGCTCTGCCCCAAGTGGTGCACGCCGACCAACGCTCCCCGCCTTCGTTGCATGCTCTTCACCAAACATTATTGAACCATTTGGACCAGCCTCCGTTAATCCATAGACACACGTTACATTATCCGTTCGGAAAGCTTTTTGGATAGAGCGAATTTCATTTTGCGATAACGGTGCTCCACCATATGCCCACCATTTCATCGATGATAAATCCGCTGTTTGCAATCTTGGCAGCTGGGCAGTTAACAAATAAGCAACTGGTGCTCCAAAGAAATGCGTTGTCCGTTCCTGCTCCATTGAATCAATAAATAAATCAGGTGTAAATGTTGGCGTTAGCACATTTGTCGAGCCTACAAGTACTCCTGCCATTAAAAATAAATGTAATGGGGCTGAATGCGTCAACGGCATCATAAGAAGGATCCGGCTTTCTGGCTTTACTTCCATTTCCACTGCAATCATTTGCGCTACAGTTAAAATATTGCGATAGCTAAACAATACACCCTTTGGTTTTCCCGTTGTACCCGACGTATATAAAATCGTTGAAACATCATCTTCATTCAACTGACAATCAATTGTTTGACTGCTTGCATGTTGAATAAGTGTTTCATAGTTTAACCAACCAGCCTGCTCTTGACCTGTTTTGATTTTTAAAGGAATTACCATGATATTTTCAACTGCTGCAAAAATTGCCTCATGTACTAGAATAGCTTTAGCATCAGCATGCTGCGCTACATACTCAACTTCTTGCAGCGTAAATTTCGCATTTACTGGAACAACAATAGCTCCAATGCGCTGAATAGCAAAATAGCTAACAACAAACTCTACAACATTAGGCATAAAAATGATTACTTTATCGCCTTGCCGGACTCCCTGCTCTAACAAAGCATGACTAAGACGTGTCACTTGCTCATCTAAATCACGATAAGTCACTCGTCTGCCCTGACAAACAACAGCTTCACTCATAGGGTACTTTCGCGCATTACGTGCTAACAAATTCGAACTATTCATCGTCCATCTCTCCCTTTAAAGTCGCTAATTTTTCTGTAAATATGCCTTGTAATTGCAGTAATTCACTCTTCATTTGTGCAAGCTCCGCTATTTTGCTATCAATCTCTTGAATTTTTTGCTCCCCATATTCGACCGTACGCTCCAACTGCTGAATGCCCGTACGATCAAAATCAAACAGCAACACCATCTCCTTGATCTCCTCAAGTGAAAAACCGTACCGCTTCCCCCGGAAAATAAGCTTAAGCTTCGCTAATTCTTTTTTTGAAAAGGTTCGCTGATTAGTAGATGATCGATTAGGATGAAGCAGCCCTAGCTCCTCATAATAACGAATTGTCCTTGTTGAAACATTAAACTGCTTAGCCACTTCTTGAATCGTCTTCAACACCATCTCCCCTTTCCTTTTTCCATCAGTATATCATTGACGTTAGCGTAAACCACAACAAGATTTCTGAATTTTACAGAAAATTATCGTTTGAAGTAGATGAATTAATTTATTTCGGATGTTATTCGTCGGTTGGGCTGGGCTTTCCGTCGCTTCCGATTCTTTCCGTTGCTCTGGCGGGGCTTTCTGTCATTTTGGCGATTCTTTTCGTCACTTCGTCGGCTCTATCCGTCGCCTCGGTGGGTCTATCTGCCAAGTCCTTAATATTGTGTAAAATTCTATAAAGAGTTTTTCAACCCTGACTTTAGTTTTGTCAAATTGTCCAGCTTATGTTGGATTTAGCCGCTAAAAGTGTGAGTTTCGCCGCTATAACTCAAAATTCCGCCGCTAACCAAGCAAAGAACAACGCTAAAACCCGATATTCCGCCGTTAACTAAGCAAAGAACGACGCTAAAACCCGATATCCCGCCGCTATCCAAGCAAGGAGCGACGCTAAAACCCGATATTCCGCCGCTATCCAAGCAAGGAGCGCCACTAAAACCCAAAATTCCGCCGCTAACTAAGCAAAGAACGACGCTAAAACCCGATATTCCGCCGCTAACTAAGCAAGGAGCGACGCTAAAACCCGATATTCCGCCGCTATCCAAGCAAGGAGCGCCACTAAAACCCAAAATTCCGCCGCTAACTAAGCAAAAAACGACGCTAAAACCCGATATTCCGCCGCTAACTACAAAACATTAGTCAAGTCACTTTGGCGGGGCGATCTGGCAGGACTTTCCGTCGCTTTGATGATTCTTTCCGTCGCTTCGGCGGATCCTTCCGTCGCCTCCAATTCTTTCCGTCGCTTCGACGATTCTTTCCGTCGCTCTGGCGAATCTTTCCGTCGCTTCGGCGGATCCTTCCGTCGCCTCCAATTCTTTCCGTCGCTTCGACGATTCTTTCCGTCGTTCTGGCGATTCTTTCCGTCGCTTCGGCGTATCCTTCCGTCGCCTCCAATTCTTTCCGTCGCTTCGACGATTCTTTCCGTCGCTTCGGCGTATCCTTCCGTCGCCTCCAATTCTTTCCGTCGCTTCGACGATTCTTTCCTTCACTTCGGCGGATCCTTCCGTCGCCTCCAATTCTTTCCGTCGCTTCGACGATTCTTTCCGTCACTTCGGCGGATCCTTCCGTCGCCCGATCAATTCTTTCCGTCGCTCTGGCGATTCTTTCCGTCGCTTCGGCGGATCCTTCCGTCGCCTCCAATTCTATCCGTCGCTCTGGCGAATCTTTCCGTCGCTTCGATGATTCTTTCCGTCACTTCGGCGGATCCTTCCGTCGCCTCCAATTCTTTCCGTCGCTCTGGCGATTCTTTCCGTCGCCCGATCAATTCTTTCCGTCGCTTCGGCGGATCCTTCCGTCGCCTCCAATTCTTTCCGTCGCTTCGGCGGATCCTTCCGTCGCCTCCAATTCTTTCCGTCGCTCTGGCGTTTCTTTCCGTCGCCCGATCAATTCTTCGCTCTGGCGAATCTTTCCGTCGCTTCGGCGGATCCTTCCGTCGCCTCAATTCTTTCCGTCGCTCTGGTGATTCTTTCCGTCGCTCTGGCGAATCTTTCTGTCGCTCTGGCGAATCTTTCTGTCGCTTCGACGATTCTTTCCTTCGCTCTGGCGATTCTTTCCGTCGCCCGATCAATTCTTTCCGTCGCTTCGGTGAATCCTTCTGTCGATGATTCTTTCCGTCGCTCTGGCGGGGCTTTCCGTCGCTTCGACGATTCTTTCTGTCACTTCGGCAGGACTATCCATCGCTCCAATGGCTCTTTCCGTCGCTTCAACTACTCAGCTCTAATTATCAAATCCAGTTCAACACAAAAAACCCCCGGCACATTGTCGTGCCGGGGGCTAGAAAAACTATTATTACATTTTTTCCGGTGCAGATACGCCGATTAAACGTAATGCGTTGGCAATTGTTGTACGTACAGCAGTAATAAGGGCTAAACGAGCTTCTGTTAGCTCTTTATTTGAAGCATCTAACACTTTTTCAGCGTTATAGAAGCTGTGGAATGCAGCTGCTGTTTCTTGAATATAGTTGGCGATACGGTGTGGTGTACGGTGCTTCGCAGCATCTGCTACCACTTTCGGGAAGTCGCCCACTTTTTTCAGTAAATCAATTTCTTTTTCTGCAGTTAACAGTGTTAAATGATCTGTTGTTGCAGCAAAGCCTTGCTCATTTGCTGAGCGTAAAATTGAAGAAATACGTGCATGCGCATATTGTGCATAATACACTGGGTTTTCATTTGATTGAGATACGGCAAGGTCAAGGTCAAAGTCCATGTGAGAATCGCCAGCAGTTTTCACGAAGAAATAACGAACTGCATCTAAGCCAACTTCTTCTACAAGCTCACGCATTGTAACAGCGTTCCCTGTACGTTTAGACATTTTGAATTTCTCACCGTTTTTATAAAGCTGAACCATCTGGATGATTTCTACTTCAAGTGTATCACGGTCGTAGCCAAGCGCCTGAATAGCCGCTTTCATACGTGGGATATAGCCGTGGTGGTCAGCTCCCCAAATATTAATTAATTTATCGAAGCCACGTACAATTTTGTCTTCATGGTAGGCGATATCTGGAGTCAGATATGTGAAAGAACCATCGTTTTTAATTAACACGCGGTCTTTATCGTCGCCAAATGTTGTTGAACGGAACCAAGTAGCACCGTCTTCTTCAAATACATGACCATTCGCTTTCAATTTATCTAACGCTACTTCGATTTTGCCGTTTTCGTATAGTGAAGTTTCTGAATACCACACATTAAAGTTTACACGGAAGTTTGCAAGGTCTGTTTTTAACTTGTCTAATTCTAACGCTAAACCATGTTGACGGAAGAATGCAAAACGTTCTTCATCAGATTTTGCTAAAATTGCATCGCCATGCTCGCTTGCTAGTTTACCAGCGATTTCAATAATATCTTGACCGTGGTAGCCGTCCTCTGGCATCTCAGCATCCATTCCTAAAGCTTGCTTATAACGCGCTTCAAGTGAATACGCTAAGTTATTAATTTGGTTACCCGCATCGTTAATGTAGTACTCACGAGATACATCGAAACCTGCCATATCTAGCACATTACATAATGAATCCCCTACAGAAGCTCCACGTGCGTGACCTAAATGAAGATCACCTGTTGGATTTGCAGATACAAATTCAACTTGAACTTTTTCTCCCGCACCAGCATTAGAACGACCATAGTCAGCACCTTGTTCAAGCACTGCTTTTACTACACCTGTTAAGAAATCTTTACGCACAGTAATATTCATGAAGCCAGGGCCAGCAATATCGATTTTCTCAATATCTGTGCCTGCTGTGTCAAGATTTTCTAAAATAGCTTCTGCAATTGCACGAGGTGGTTTTTTTGCTAATTTCGTTAATTGCATAGCAATATTTGTTGCATAGTCCCCGTTTGCTTTATCCTTCGGTGTTTCAAGGTGAATATTTAATTCTGTGCCAGCCTCGACTAAGCCAGCTTTTTCAACAGCCTGCGCAATCGCTGCTTTAATGGCTTGTTGTACTTGTTCTACTGCGTTCATCATTGTACCTCCGTAAATGTAATGTCTAATGTATAATTGCCAACGGATTGCCCATCCATTAGTAAATCGTACTGTACATGGAAATCTCCGCTTACCGCCTGCTTTGTAAACGTCATTTCTTTCGTGTCTACGACGAGTGGCATTGAACCGAAATCACTTTCATAATGACCCATTTGTTGTTCAATTATGTTAAGTGGTAGTCGCATTTTTACTGCTCCAGTACGCATAATTAATGCCTGTTCATTGCCTAGCTTCATAGTTGTGCGGATGGTTTTATCCTCCTGCACCTCTTCATATTTCAAATATATGCTTCCTGCTTTTTCAAGTAGCTGCCCTGTCAGCAACATTTCATAACCTTCAGACTCCCCATCAATCGGGCGAATCTTAGAAATGAGCTTAATGTTCACCTGCGATCTTGCTTCGTTCGCCATTATGGACGCTCCCTTTTATTGTTTTTACTATAACCTTTTTATTATAGGATGAATCCTCATATTTTTTCAAGGTAGAAGTGAGTATTCTATCCGATGTGGCAGTAATTTGTTCATTAATTAATGATTGACACAATTTGCCTGTAAATCTACAGTTATATTAAAGAAATCGAATATTCAATTATTTTAACGAAATGAGGGTTGCTGTATGTTAACACTTAAACAAATTCATGCTGCTAAACGAAGAATTTCATCTTATATATATGAAACGCCTATTATTCGATTAAATGGGCTCGATCAACTTTTAGGATGTCACGTCTATATAAAAGCCGAGAATATGCAAAAAACGAACTCCTTTAAGCTTCGAGGGGCTCTCAATAAAATGCTTTCCATGCCGGTAGAACAAATACAAAAAGGCGTAGTCGCTGCATCCTCAGGTAATCATGGCAAAGGTGTTGCCTATGCTGCCAAGCTATTAAATAGTAAGGCAACAATTGTTTTACCGGATTCAGCACCTACCGTTAAGGTTGACGGAATACTTGCCTTAGGTGCTGAGGTTGTTCAATGTAAGCTGGCAGAAAGACATGTACTAACAGAAAAACTCAGTCGTGATCATGGTTTTTGCAACATACACCCTTATGATGATTACGATATTATGGCTGGACAAGGAACAGCAGGTTTGGAAATATTAGCACAGCTTCCTGATGTCGATACTATTGTTGTTCCTATTGGTGGTGGTGGATTAATTAGTGGCGTTGCAACTGCTGTAAAATCTATGGCCCCTCATATCAAAATAATTGGTGTGGAGCCTGCTGTCGTTTCGCGTTATAGCAAAAGCTTAGCGGCTGGCGAAAGATTGCTGTTAGCGGAACAAAAATCTTTGGCTGATGCCCTACTAACTTTACAGCCTGGGGAACGGAACTTCCCAATTGTTCAACAGCTTGTCGATGAGGTTGTAAGTGTAGATGAAGTATTGATTCAACGCGGGATGAAAACCTTACTCTCAGAGGGTAAAATTATCGCAGAACCTTCCTCTTCTATCGGCATTGGCGCTGCCCTGCAAGGAGCTTTACCTATTCGTAAAAACGAAAAAGTATGCTTCCTTATTTCAGGGGGCAATGTTGGATTAGAGGTTTAAGAAGAATAAACAAAAAAAGCATCCGCTCAAATTTAACGAGTAGATGCTTTTTGCTTGTCAAGTTTAAACGTAACTCTCATGATTTTTTAAATTCATAACAGCCTTTTTAGGAAATAAAGCTCTCCAGAAATAAATTGCGAGACCAATTAACACTAAACAATGAAAGACATAAATAGAAACAGAAAGAACATTCGGCTCACTATCGGTCAAGAATGCAATAAAATCATGCGTAGCGTGCCAGACAATCGGGAAAATAATACTTTTTGTCTTTGCTACAATTTCTGCACAAACTAGCCCAAAGAGGGATGCAAAAATAAGTTGTAGTAATGTCATTAATAAATCAGCACCGGAAAGTATATTGGCAAGATGTCCGATACCAAACAAAATTGAGGAGCCTATAATCGCCACTTTAAGTCCTTTCGCTGATAAATATTTGAGAATTAGGCCACGGAAAATAAACTCTTCAAAAAGACCAACGGCAATAACAAACAGAAACAAAATAAGTACATATTGCGCAGAAAAACCAGCTCGATCTGTAATACCACTAAAGAATGCAGTCAACTCAGAAATAACGATAACAGCCATCCACGCCTCTGCTTTAAACTTTCTAAATCCGAAATCTTGGAAAGAAAATTTACTTTTTTTCATGATCCAAAGAGTAACTAGTACACCAACTGCAAAGGCAATAAATTGAATCAAAGTTATAGAGCTTAAGCTACTTATATTTTTGACAGCTATAATTACACCAGCTATGGTAGGAAAAACAATTGCAAGCAAAGTAAATACTATTGATAAAAGAATAGGCGAATTTTTCATTTTCATTTATTTTCTCCATTCAATAATTTTAGTTTAACGCCTTCAAAAACGTCTTTTAAAATATCTTCAATTTCCGAGCTATCTAAATCGCAAGTATTCGTCGCACACATTGTCGCTATCCCATGCGTAGTTAACCAAATATCTATAAATAGAGATTTAGCAGAGGTTTGAGTTAATCCTGTTAATTTAGAAATTAGCGCTATAATTCCTTGGTTTTCTACGTCATTTATTAAATCCGAAAAGCTTGAGATTTTATATTTATTGGATAGGAATAATAGCTCAAATAACTTTTTTTCCTCGCGAGCAAAGTTAATATAAGCTAACCCCATTCCTAAAAAAGAACTTTCTTGCAAGCCTTGAAACATTCTTTTGTTATAAAGATTGCTGGCTCTTTCATATATTGCATACTTTAAATCATCCATACTCGAGAATAATCGAAATATAGGCTTTGTCGAACAACCTAACTCTTTTGCTAAATCCCTTGCATTCACACTATCAATGCCACTCTTCCTAACCATTTCAAAAGCACAATCCAATAAAATTCCCTCTGTAAATCGCTCTTTTGGTGCCAAAAAAATTTGCCTCCTTCCAATAGGTAACGTCCGTTACCTATAATGTAACAGCATTTTCCTATTAATGTCAACAAGGTGTTCAATAATTATTCCTCTCAACTAAAAAGATCCCCATTAAATGAAGCGATGACTTATTATTCGAAGACCGCAAGTTTCACAAGAGTAAGACTAACCAGTTTGTAAGGTTTCCATAAAGCAGCTTTTAACGACTAAATTTGTAGGTACGTCCGCTTACTTTCCGTATGTAGTTGCACCAGTACATGCAAACAAGACATCATCATTTCGATAGACGACTTGCAAACTTTGAGTATAGAACTTTTTGATTTACTACCATCGAACTATTGTATGGGATTTTATGTACAGTGAAAATTAATAATTGTTTCATATTTCTTTCTTCTCAGCTTAAACACTTAGATGGAGTATAATATTACAAAAATAATTACTCAATATATCCAAAGTTATTAGTAAATACCACTATTATTACAATACTTTTAAAGATAGTTGAGCTAACGGAGGAAATATTTTGAAAGACTTATCAATAAAAAGGAAAATTCTCACACTCATAACATCCGCTGTTATTTTTTTGCTGATTATTTCAAGTTGTAGTTTTTATTACATCAACGATATGGCAAAAAAATCTAATGATATGTATAATGAGTCACTTTTGCCAATTCAATATATCGGTGAAATTCGAACTGACATTCGTGCGATGGATTCTTTCATTTTAGAACTCATGGTTATTACTACAGAGACAAATCGTATTGCCGAC
Source organism: Lysinibacillus sp. CTST325 (assembly GCF_054665055.1). Taxonomy (NCBI): domain Bacteria; kingdom Bacillati; phylum Bacillota; class Bacilli; order Caryophanales; family Bacillaceae; genus Lysinibacillus; species Lysinibacillus sp. CTST325. The sequence goes on from NZ_BAAFHO010000004.1 coordinate 230,460, forward strand.
CTACAGACTAACATCTCAAAGAGAACTGAAAGTATTAAAGACTCAATCGTGAAATTCGAAGCCTCTTCCAATGGTAATGAAGATGAACGAAAACTGTTAGAATCTCTTAAACCTAATATCGATGGTTATTTTAACGCAATGACAGATGTTATTGATTTGGCTAGTCAGAACAAAAACACCGAAGCCTATTCTATGTACACCACAACTTTAGCTGATTTTCGTGAGAATATGGCAAATGATGCACGCGAACTTATGACTCTAAGCTCTGAACATGCCAATCAGCTAAATAAAACAAATGAGCAAAATCAATTTACTACTATTATTATTTCAATCATTCTCGCTGTTGTCGCAATTATTTTCTTTATTACATTGGCAACATGGATTGGACGTTTGATTGTAAATCCAGTTAAAGAGTTGCAGGCTAATATGTTAAAGGCAGGCGACGGTGATTTGACTGTGCAAGGTACCTATTCATCCATGGATGAACTCGGTCAATTAACCCAATCATTTAATTCGATGATTAATAATATTCGTAATACAGTAACAAAAGTCACTGAAACTGCTACTCATGTAGCCGCAGCATCTGAAGAATTGAATGCTAATGCAGCAGAAACTACAAAAGCAACAGAGATGGTTGCCAATACGATGGAAACTATCGCTCATGGATCAGTAGAGCAACTAAAAAATGTTTCTAACACATTCAATACAGTTAATGAGCTTTCGACAGGTGTTCAACAAGTGGCTGGAAATGCACAAGCTGTAAGCGAACTTTCGGGGGATTCATTATCCTTGGTGATAAATGGTATAAATGCTGCAAATCAAATAAATCAACAAATGATAGACATTACAGATCGAGTAAAAGGCTTATCGGAAGTTGTCGACTTGTTAGGAAAACGATCTAATGAAATTGGTCAAATTATTGATTCAATTACAGCGATTGCTGAACAAACAAATCTTCTTGCTCTGAACGCTGCAATTGAAGCCGCACGTGCTGGCGAGCATGGAAATGGCTTTGCTGTCGTTGCAGATGAGGTTAGAAAATTAGCAGAACAGTCTGCTGTTTCTTCTAACCAAATTGAAGTGTTGATTTCAGAGACACAGAAAGATACTCAAAAGGCTGTTGAATCAATGAAGTTAGTAACAGCGGGAGTTACAGAAGGGATTAAAACAACAGAACATACACGTACAACTTTCGCATCAATTCAAAATGCCATTCAAAGTGTTACAACGCAAGTAGAAGAAGTATCAGCAGCAGTCGAGCAAATGGCAGCGGGAACTGAGGAAATTGTTGGTAGTATGAATACAATCCACACTATAACTAAATCTACTACCGCAGGCACAGAGAGTATTTCTGCTACGTCCGAAGAACAAATGGCATCAATGGAAGAAATTTCATCATCCGCTTATGCACTCGCTAACTCGGCAGAAGAGTTAAGAAACTTGGCAGCTCAATTCCGAGTTTAATATGATTATCACGGACAGCACCACTTTTAACATTTAAATATGACTTTACATATCTTCAGCGATAGGTCATATAAAAAAAGATACGGCTAGAACTAAAATGTACCCTATAAGATAGACACTTAAAAAGGTCTCTTACAGGGTACTTTTATTTATAGTGAATACGACGACTAGATGGAGCAACTGGTCTAGAACAAAAATTACTCAAGAAATATCCTTATGTTAAGGCTGTTAGTGAACAAGGAATTACTTGCACAGATGAATTTAAAGCAATAGCCATTGCAGAATATGAAAAAGGAAAATGTTCACGTGAAATCTTTGAAGATGGACGTCCACTTGAAAGCTAAAGAAGAAAACGCTAGATTCGAAGCACAAATCGCCCTTCTACGTACAAAAAATGAATTTCTAATAAAGCTAGAATTAGCAGAAAGTGTGTTGAGCAGGAGAAAGAAAAAAAACAAAACTAACGCGGAGCAAAAATCCCAACTGATATACACCGTCATTAAAAAAGGCATTTTTATCTTTTCGAGTGTTGTATAGTCTTGTAAAAGCCGCTGGATTACCTGCTACTACAATTCAAGGATTAGCTACGGTTCTAATGAGTAATGGTATCTCTGTAGAAACCATTGCCGAAATATTAGGAAATACGCCTGAAATGATTCATTCAGTTTTCAGGAGATGTAGGCAAAACGGTATTTGTATTTAGGGAAAGTGGGGCTAGCTCATAGCTCCCCCCCACTAAAACAGCTTCTTATCGCCTAAAATCATTTCTCTTAATAACTTTGAAGCTGTGTTTGTGACTAGCGTTTCACTTTCGTCGCAGAATGCATTAGTAATTGTTTCTGGCTTTTTTAAAACTTACTTCTCTTTCTCTTAAATTCTAACAACGCCGGAAATTTAAATCATTGAAGATGGCCACGTTATTTTCCTAATTGCTTTCTTGTTTAATTTGATCAATTCTCTTTTTGCCCCAATCATACATCATCTCAACGATCGGTAATAACGTCATCCCAAGTTCTGTCATGGAATATTCGACTTTTGGAGGAACTTCTGGAAACACTTCTCGATGAACAATCCCATCTTCCATCAGTTCACGTAATTGGTTTGTTAATATCTTATGAGATATTTTCGGAAAAAGTCTTTGAAGCTCACTGAAGCGATGAGGTCCTTCTACACCTAAATGCCACAAAATAACAACTTTCCATTTCCCACTAATAATTGATAAGGTAAGTTCCTTTTCACAATGGTAATCGTTATTTAATATTCTCTCTTTTATCTCTTCTCTTAATTTATCTGACATAGAGCTAACTCCCTTTTCGTATAAGTAACTTTTAGTAACCTCCGCACCAAAAAGTGCACTCTTCACAATGTATAAAACCATAGTAAAATGAGGATAGTCTTAAAGACAAATTTTAATCTATTTTTTCGTCTAAATAAAATAATCTCAACTAAGGGAGAGAAAAAGCATGCAAACAATCGCAGGAAAAGTGGCGTTAATTACAGGCGCTGGGCGTGGAATCGGACGTGCAACAGCAATAGCTTTTGCACAAGAAGGTATTCACGTAGGTCTTGTTGGGCGTACTCTTGAAAATTTACAACAAGTAGCAGAGGAACTTAAGCAGTATGATGTGAAGGTTGCAATCGCTGTGGCAAATGTGGCGGATTTAGACTCTATTACTACAGCCGTTGAATCTATTCGCGGAGAGCTTGGCGCCATCGACATTTTAGTAAATAATGCCGGCATTTCAAAATTCGGTAGCTTCATGGACTTAACGCCTGAAGAATGGACAAATATTATCGATGTTAACGTAAAAGGTGTATACTACACAACACGCGCTGTATTACCAGAAATGTTAGAGCGCAATACAGGCGACATCATTAATATCTCATCAACAGCTGGTCAAAAAGGTGCACCGATTACAAGCGCATACTCGGCTTCAAAAGCTGCGGTTATCGGACTAAGTGAATCATTAATGCTTGAAGTGCGTAAGAAAAACATTCGCGTTACAACATTAACGCCAAGTACAGTTGCTACAGATATGGCGGTTGAGCTTAACTTAACAGACGGCAATCCAGAAAAAGTGATGCAAGCAGAAGATTTAGCAGATTTAATGGTTGCACAGCTAAAACTTCATCCGCGTGTTGTATTAAAACATGCTGGACTTTGGTCAACTAACCCTTAATAGAATGAGGCGCTATCCGATGTATTTGGAATGGCGCCTTTCTTTTTTAACAATATGCTCTATGAGATCTATACAGCTTATGGCTACTTTCCCTAGGAATTGGATGAGCAAATAATATCTGTAGTTAGAGCTTAAAGTTAACCCCGCTCACCCGCTTCATTTCGAAAACCTACTTACTTTACCATTCTGATTACTACATCATATAAACGTTCTTCTTTATTAATAAATCGAAGTACTTTACTAGCACCTTCTTCCAGCACCCCACTTAAGCCCTAATCCATCATTCATTAAATGTATAGCTTCTTTTTTCGCCTTCAATTTAACAACCATCCCTCAAATGTTCGGGTAGTCAAAAGGGAAAAGTTTAAGTATTGATCTATACCTTCCAACTATTTAAAAAATTTTTTTAACTTTAACTAACTTTTTATTTATGGAAATACGTCTAATAATTAGTAATTCAACCATTTAAATAAAAGGAGAAATCATTATGAAAAAAACAATTAAAAAATCTTGGATGATTGTATCAGCACTAACAATAGGAATGGCTGTCTTCACGCCACATCAAGCTGAGGCAACAACAGCAAAAACAACAAACGAAATAACTGTTAAAGCTGAGCAGCAAATTAAAGGAACGATTAAAAGCGTTTACGGAGATAGCATCACAATTAAAGGGAAAGATGGCAAAAACTATTATATCGACCTTCAAAAATTTTCAGATAAGCAATTAGAAAAAATGAACTTAGTAGAAGGTCAGGAAATCTCTGTAGAAGGTAGCTTAGTACAAGATTATTCAGACTTCTACACGTTTGACGTATATAAAAAAAGCTTACCTAAAGAAATAACAAAAGAAGACCTAGCAAAATTAGAAAAGTTGTTTAATCAAACGAAGAAGTTAGAAAAAGAAGAGAAATATGATGAAGTAGAAAAAGTTAATCTTGAAATGGATAAAATCACAAAGCCGTATATTTTAGCCAGCTGGGTACCTGCAACCTTTGAAGAGTTCATTGAAGCATATGGATTTAGTGAAAAAAATATTGTTATTAAAGAAAAAGATCAAAAACAACTGAAAGATATTTATCAACAGTGGATAAAACTAGAGAAATCTGGTAAAGAGGAAGACGCACAAGTAAAATTTGATGAATTCCAGAAGGTTCTTCAACCTTACTTAGAAGTTCTAAATCCACCGTTAACATTTGAAGAATACATCTCAGATTTGGAATTAGATATTCCGGCTGAAGCCATGCCAAAACTAAAAACTTTATACAATAATGCTAAAAAAGCTGATAAAGATAATAATCATCAATTAGCTGAAAAGCTATGGGGTGAATTCGATGAAATGATTAATCCTTATTTTAAGCCACTTAGCTTTGAAGATTACTTGTCTAACTTTGATTTCGAAATCAAGGCAAATGATCAAAAACAATTAAAAAAGCTTTATGAAGAAGCAACAGCTCTTGATAAAAAAGGTGACTATGAAAAATCTAAGGAAAAATGGGATGCTATCGACAAAATTTTAAATCCATATTTTGAAGCAAATAAAGAAATACTAATCTCAGCTTCTAAAGTAACGATAAACGGTAAAGTTTATAATTCAAAGCATAAATAAATATATTTCGGGGTTATCCCAAAAGTCATTAAACAATGATTTAGGGATTAACCCCTTTCTTGTTTCCTTATAGAACCGCCCTAGACGCTCAATGTGAGTATTCCCTCGCCATAATTCCGTGGTCATTACGAGTCTGTAATTTTGTCAAGTCCCAAATTGTCCCTTTCAACTACCCTTAAAATTCCGAGTTGGTGACAACTTTGCGCTAAGCAAAAAATGGATTACGGTATACACATACTACGATTCTAATGAATAATGGTATCCCCGTAAAAGCCTTGCCGAACGATAAGGAAATACTTCTGAAATGATCCATACAGTTTATGGACACATATTCTAGGATACGGAAGCACAAACGGTATTTGTATTTAGTCAGAGTTTAAAGGAAAATGGGGCTAGCTTATCGCTAACCCCACTCCAACCGCTTCATTTCGAAGACCCTACTTATTTAATCCAACCCAAAATCATTTCTCAACTCGCTGTATTTGCGACTGGCGTTTCACTATCGTCGCAGAATGCATTATGAGTGTTTATTGCTTTATTTTACCCAGCCTAAAATCATTTCTCTTAGCAATTTAGAAGCTGTATTTGCTGTCATTTCGGATGAGTCGTAGATTGGCGCTACTTCAACTAGGTCAAAGCCCACTACATTGACGTTACTTGCTGCAATCGCATGGATTGACGCTAGTAATTCTTTTGATGTAATGCCTCCGCAATCTACTGTTCCTGTACCTGGTGCATGTGCTGGGTCAAGTACATCTATATCAATCGTTACATAAACATTACGTCCTGCTAAAGACGGTAACACTTCTTTTAATGGTTCTAGCACTTCAAATTTCGAGATGTGCATGCCATTTTCCTTCGCCCATTCGAACTCTTCCTTCATACCTGAACGAATACCAAATGAATAAACATTTTTTGGTCCGATATGTTCTGCAATTTTGCGAATTGGCGTTGAGTGAGAAAGTGGCTCCCCTTCATATTCTACACGTAAGTCTGTATGTGCATCGAAGTGGATAATTGCTAAGTCATCATATTTTGCAGATACAGCTTTCATAACAGGCCACGATACTAAATGTTCGCCACCCATACCTACAGGAATCTTGTCATCTGCTAAAAGCTTCTCGATATACTTTTCAATTTCATCTAATGAGCGCTGTGCATTGCCGAATGGTAACGGTATATCACCCGCATCAAAATATTTCACTTCATCTAGCTCACGGTCTAAATATGGGCTATATTCTTCTAGCCCAATAGATACTTCACGAATACGTTGCGGTCCAAAACGTGAGCCCGGACGATAACTAACTGTCCAGTCCATTGGCATACCATAAATGACCGCCTGAGCATCCTCATATGTAGGATGACTTTTTATAAAAACATTACCTGAATAAGCTTCATCAAATCGCATTACTCAACCTCCACTTTATTAGAAATTAATCCTATTAAATTCATTTTCATCACTATAAATTAACTTATCCAAATGGCATACGTTTTAGCAAAATATTATCCAAAACTTTCAGTGATGAACCTTTTTATCATTACTCTATTAAGGACTTACAGGAATGTAATGAAACCTCTATCCTTGTATCCTCGTATACATTATTGGAACGTCTAGCAGAATTCGATTAAAATCAACAATGTGTTATTTTTTTGTCGAACACTAGCATTTCAAACAGTACAAAAAAAGTATAGATGTTTTTGAATAAAGTGCAATAGTTTTTACCAATAATTTCGATTAAATATGAATGTTCAGACACATACTATACGCAAGTGTGAGAAAACGAGGTGAAGTCGGATGCAGAGAAAAAGCTATCAACGTAAACAAAAGCGTGTAAAGCGTACGCGTAAAGCACTTACCCTTTTTATCGCCTTTACATCTGCAATTGTAGTAGCATTTATAGCTTTACGCGTCTATGTTCAAGTGGCTGGTGCCCCACCTTTAACCGTACCTAAAGCCTCTATTTTCTTAGATGAAAATGAGAACCAAATTGGGGATCACTTTACGAATGAACGACGTTATTGGGTTGGGCGTGATGAGATGTCCCCCTATTTAGCAAAAGCAGTAGTTGCTGTTGAGGATAAAGATTATTATAAGCACAGCGGTTTTGATTTTTCTCGTATCGCTGGTGCAGTATTAGTTGATATTAAGGCTGGAGGTAAGGTTCAAGGAGCAAGTACAATTACGCAACAGTATGCTCGAAATCTATATCTTTCACATGAAAAATCATGGACACGAAAATTAAATGAAGCACTGTATGCTTATAGATTAGAAGTTTTTTATGATAAGGATGAAATATTGGAAGGCTACTTAAATACTGTTTACTACGGACATGGTATGTACGGCGTAGAAGCAGCTAGTCGATTTTATTTCGGAAAGTCAGCAAAAGATTTAACATTAGCAGAATCTGCAATGTTAACAGGAATTCCAAAAGGGCCAAGTATTTACTCTCCTATTGTCAATTTAGATAAAGCAACTAATCGCCAACACGTTATTTTAAAACTGATGGCCGATCAAGGTGCTATTACGCAAGATGAAAAAACACGTGCAGAAAGTGAAAAGCTTGTCTTAAAGAATGATAGCTGGGTAGCAGCAAAATCTGTAGCACCATTTTTCCTAGACGTAGCATGGCAAGAAGCTAGTGAAATTTTGAAATCAAAAAATCTCGATATTAGTGAAGGTGGCTGGACTATCCAGACAACTCTTAATCTAGAACACCAAAAGGCAGCAGAAGAAGCTGTAGCCAAACATATGCCTGCTGATGATCTTCAAACTGCTTTTGTTAGTATGAAATCCAAAACAGGCTCCGTTACAGCATTAGTTGGAGGTCGTGACTATGCTGCAAGTTCATTTAACCGAGTTACACAGGCAAAACGTCAGCCAGGCTCAACCATTAAACCTATTTTATATGCGGCAGCTTTAGAGAATGGTTATAACCCTTTAACCTATTTAAATGTAGGTGAGACAACTTTCACTTATGATAAAGGACGGGCCACATATTCACCCAAAAATGTTAACGGTAAATTCGCAAATCATGATATGTCAATGGCCCAAGCTATTGCTATTTCTGATAATATTTACGCTGTGAAAACTTTAGAGGAAATTGGATTTAAAGCATTCCACGAAATGGCTAATCGCTTCAACGTGAATATCGGTACTAAGGACAATTTATCCATCGCGCTTGGAACGACTGAAACAACATTATATGAAATGACGAATGCTTATAATATTTTAGCATCGCAAGGTAAAAAAACTACGCCTACTACTATTGTTTCTATTAAAAATGCTAATGGCGATATCATCTATGAAAATAAAGAAGTTGATAAAGAAGATGAGACTGTTCTATCAAAAGAAGATACGTATATCTTAACAGAAATGATGACGGGTATTTTCGATCCAGTCTTTAGTGATTATTCTCCAGCTACAGGGATTGGCATTCGCTCTCGCATGACGCATACGTATGCAGCCAAATCTGGCTCTACAAATAGCGATCAGTGGCTAATTGGATTTACACCTAGCTTAACTGCTGGCGTGTGGAACGGCTATGACCAAGGAAAAAATCTAACAGCAAGAGAAGATACTGCATCTACAAAGCAAATTTGGATCGACTTTATGGAGGCTGTTAATAAAGGAACAAAGAACGAAGATTTTGCAAAGCCTAAAGGCGTTAAAGGTGCGGTCATCGATATTGAATCAGGTAAGTTAGCAACAGATGCCTGCCCGAAACAACGTCTCGTCTATATGGATGCGAAAGATGTACCAACTGAAAAATGTTCTAACTTCGATATTCTCGATACGAATACGTGGGGAAAATTCTGGAACATGCTTCCATTCTCCATTTTTAAAGATTAACATGCGGAACCTTTCTCAGAGATAGACGTTTTAATTAACGAAGGCTCTCGACAAAGTACAGACATATACGAAAAAGAAAAGCTTTCTCTTCCCCGGAGCCGTGTCCGTGGGAACAGAAAGCTTTTCTTATTTATGGTTCGCGAAGTAGATGAGCATCATGGGGCATTCGGCTTGGGTTTAGGTTGTTCAAATGCCGCATAGCGCTCATCACATTCGCAGAACCAAGTGTCCTAGCTTACTAAAATGTAAGCTCTGCATCAAGTTTACTTTGTTTCAAATCCACTTTCAACCTTATATCGAAAGCGATTGCAAAATGTCACAGATTGTTCAATCATTGTAGGTCTATTAGACAAATAAATCTTGACGCAATTGCTCCTCACTACGTGCCCACAAATCCGGATTAAGCTCTTCTAGGAAAGACGCTAACACCTTTTTAGATGGTGCATCCATATGTTCTACAATAATATGACGCTTCATAGATTTATCCATTTTATTCACATGATCAGCTAAAATTTTAAAGCCACGACGTTTTTCACGATTGACTACCATTTCACACGCCGTTACACCCGCGTAGTAAGGTCCATCCGCTTTATGGTCTATTGTCACCCATACCAACCAATACGATTTCCCACCTTCTGAATCAGCACGATCTGTCGTAAATTTAATACCTCGTTCCACATCACTACGAGCATGCATAGCACCAATCTCAACTGATGCCGTCCCCTCTTCTATATCGATAATGACTGGCGATACGTTTTCAAGCGAAAGCGAACCGATACCAAATCCCTTATGTCCGTCTGTTGGGTCATTTTTAATAATCGTAAAGCCCATTTTTTGTTTTGCTTTTTCTTCATTTGCCATACTTTAACTACCTCCGTTCTGCTATTATAAAAGTAAAGCATAGTTAAGCGCATTAGCACCGTAATGAACACGACACTGGCATTGCGCATATGCCTATATACAAGTAAGAAGTTTATACTTTCTTATCAATTTCGCCTTGGCGTAATTGCGTCTGGATTTTGAATTGTGCACGCACAATTCATTCCTTTCAAAATCCATGACATCCCGCCGGAGGCTTTATCTTCATTCAGTTGATGTTTGGGCACCCACTGAAAAGGAATCACGCTTGCATTCATCTTACCACCTTAAGAGGTTGAAGTCTTCTACTGAATGGAGATAAACTTACTATACAACATTATTCAATAAAGGAGGCAATATTATGCCATACGTAACAGTGAAAATGCTTGAAGGTCGTACAGAAGAACAAAAACGCGCACTAGTAAAAGAAGTAACAGAAGCCGTTTCTCGTACAGTTAATGCGCCACCAGAAAATGTAACAGTCTTCATCGAAGAAATGTCTAAAAACCATTACGGTGTTGCAGGCGTGCGCTTCAGCGATAAATAAAGAGTAGATTGGCACGGGTAGAGCACATAAAGCTCTACCCATTTTTAACGTATGGGTATCGGTGTTTTTCAGTTTTAGCGGCGGTACTTGACTTTTTAGCGGCGATTCTCACGGTTTTAGCGGCGGTACATGGCCTTCTACCAGTGATTCCCACGGTTTTAGCAGCAGAACAGGATCTGTTGTACCGGCAACTCGTAATTTCAATACTAGGATGTGATTTATGAAATGAATAAATTTAAACTATCACTACTTATTTGTATGCTCATCGTTGGCCTCTTACTTATTTTTATTAATCCCATTCAAAATGCAATTATCGCTCATTTGAGTAAACAACTAAATACAACTGATTACAGTGTAGACGATATTGAAAAAAACAATAATGCGGATGCCGATTTTGAATTTGAAGCAGTGCAATCTCTATCCATTGCTGAAGTTTTAAAAGCTCAAACAACCGCAAATAAAATGCCTGTCATTGGTAGTATCGCTGTTCCTAGTGTTGGTATGAAACTTCCTATCGTCAAAGGAGTTGGTAATGCCTCTCTTGCCGTTGGAGCAGGCACTATGAAGCCTAATCAAAAACTCGGGCAAGGAAACTACGCATTAGCAGGTCATTACTTTGAGGAAAAAGATATTTTATTTAGCCCCTTATACAAAGCGAACATCGGAGATACGATTTATTTAACGGATTTAACGAATATTTACGAGTACAAAATAACGATCAAGGAAATCATCGCTGCAACGGATGTTTATGTTATTAATGACACCCCTGATAAAACTATTTTAACCCTCGTGACATGCGCTGATAGGGGTACGAAACGACTTGCCGTACAAGCAGATTTTGTCGAGCAATATCCATTCGACCAAGCACCTGCAAAACTATCAGAAACTTTTTAGTATAAGAAAAGCCCCAAGATTTTATCATCTTGGGGCTTTCTTATTGAAAATTATTTCACTTCTGCATTGCGACGACGCAATAAGAATAATGCGCCTAGAACGAGAGCCACACCAATTAGTGTAAGAGCTGTTTGGTTTGCCCCATTTGTTTGTGGCAGTTTACCTTGCGCCCTTAACTGCGCTTCCATTTCTTTAGCATCTGCTTTGATTTTGTCAATATCAAGAGATTTTGCTACTTCTTCCTGTTCCTCTTTAGATAACTTGTTGTATTTATCGAGGAAATCCTTATATGCATCTAAAGTGTCTTTATTTGCTGTAGAAGGATTGTATGGCTTTAAGTCTTTCCCTTGGTCAATGACTTCTTGTACAGATGGTTTTCCAGGTTTAGGTGTTTCAGGTTTTCCAGGATTTGTTGGATTTTTCGAATCTGTTGTTGGGTTACCTGGATTTTCTGGATCAACTGGTTTCTCCGGATCTGGATTTGGTTTGTTTGGATCAACCGGTTTCTCTGGTTCTGGATTTGGTTTGTTTGGATCAACTGGTTTCTCTGGTTCTGGATTTGGTTTGTTTGGATCAACCGGTTTCTCTGGTTCTGGTTTTGGTTTGTTTGGATCAACTGGTTTCTCCGGTTCTGGTTTTGGCTTGTTTGGATCAACTGGTTTCTCCGGTTCTGGTTTTGGCTTTTCTGGATCAGGAGTCCAGCCACCGCCACCTCCACCGCCTCCACTTGTTGATGAAGGTTTTACTGATGCAGAACATTTATCTTTTACAGTAAATGATCCAATTAATCTACTTCCCTCATATACATAGTACGTACCTTGTTTAATGGCTTTGTTTGGTAATATAACCGTTCCGGCAATACTAGTTGTAAGAACTTCATTGTCGTCTACACCTTTAACGATATTACCTTTAGCATCTTTTATTGTTATCATTGCATTCGCATTAGGCGTACCAAATTCAGTTAGTACTGTCAATGTAAATGCAGGACAAGCAGGTGCTGCTGATACTTCTGTATTACAACTTTCTGAGTATTTAACAGTTATGTTACCGATGAATAGATCACCTTGATACACACTATAGTCACCTGAAGGAATTTCTTTAGGGTCAATAGTAATTTGACCTGATTCATTTGTTGTTTTGTTTGTGGCAATAATTGCACCTGTTGTTACATCTTTGATTGTGATATTGCTAACTTCAGAGAGCGGATTGCCATTTTCATCCTTCACCGTTAATGTAAATAGGTCACATTTTGGTGCTGGTTGAACTGTTTTTTCACATTCGATATTTGTTTGGAAGGTACCAATTTTTTCACCATCAACTTCAACTGTATAAGTATCTGGTTCTAAATTCGTTAATTCAATAACGCCTGTCTTAGTTGTCGTATTAATAATTTCTTTACCGGCAGCATCTTTAACAACGATTTTTGTAGTATTATCAGTAATTTTATTACCATCAACATCTTTTACAGTTAATTTGAACTCTTCACATTTTGGTAATTGTTTAACGATAAATTCATGCCCACAGTCTTTTGTATACGTTAAATTTACTGTTCCTAAGAATTGTTTACCTTCGTACACCAAATACTCACCTGGCTTCACGCCATTTTTAGGATTATTTTTGTTTGATTCAAAAATAAACTTTCCTGATGCGTCAGTTGATGCTTTTACTTCTGTAGTACCTGATTTTAATGTTAACTCTTTAATATTTGTACGGATATTTCCTTCTGAATCTTCAACCACGATAGTGAAGTTATCGCATTTAGGTGCTGGTTGAATATTAACACTACACTTGTCACTGTACTCAACTGTAATCGTTTTTGTCACACCATCATAAACAACATCGTACTGACCTGCTTTAACTTGGTCTGGAGTAAAAGTAGCTTTACCGTTTTTTACGATATGCTCTTCTGATAAACCCGTCGCTTTACTTACTAATGTTACTGTTCCATCTTTAACTAATTTACCGTCAATATCATATACCGTTAATTCAAATTCTGTACACGCTAAACCACTTAATGGTTTGTTTTCAATTTCAATCACTTGGAAACCTGCATACTTACCTGATGTTTCGATTTTATTAGCATCAAGTTCAAATGTTTTTGTTAATGGTTCATAACCTGGCTGCGTTTCTTCAATTACTTTATATTTCTTACCAGCAGTACTTGGTGCTAATTTTAAACCGTAGTTTAAATAGCCCTCTGCATCAGTTGTTTTTGAGGCTAACACTGTGTTACCTGTGTATGGTCCTTGTAAGTCAAACTTAACGTTTTCCATTGGTAAACCTGTTGCTGCATCTGTTTTAATAATGACGAATGGTACTTTACCAACTTTACCACCACCATCATAAGTGAAGTTTGCTTTATTAAACACATCAGTGCCTTGATTACCCTCTTTACTAGTATAAGCAACATTTACTGTGTTGTTTAAATTCTCACCTGATGCTCCCATAAATACTGTAGAGTACGTAACATAATAGGCTTTATCACCATCAGGTAATTTTAATGTAAATGTACCTTTTTCAATATCAACATTTAAATTAGCATCTGATAAAGTAATTTTTTGACCACGAGTTGGTGTTGAATTAGTCCCTTTAAAATTCATTTCATATACTTCAAATGAATCTTTTAAAATTAATTGGTTGGGATTACCTTCGCTGTCTTTACCTATAGTGTCAGTAATAACGATGTTATTTAACTGTGACTGCGCATAGTTAAACTTAAAATTCCAGTTAACTTGCGGAGAAGTACCTACTTGATTTCCTGTTTTATCTAAGATTTTCTTAGTATGAGCAACCGGTACATCTTTCTTCCATTCTGCGTTTGGTGTCGTACTTGTTGTCCCTTCATACAATGCTGCTTTATTACTAATAACAATGTCTGAACCATGTGGGAATACACCATCAGCGTCTACTGATGTATACGTCACCTTATAAGGTCCTTTAATCGGTCCTAATACAAGTACTATTTCATGATCGTTACCTGAAGTATTAGGGATATTTTTTGTTGAGCCTGGTACAAATTGTCCTGCCGCATTTAATGTGCCTTCAGTTACTGTAATACCAGTCACTTTTTGAGAAGGATCTAGTGTATCTTTAAATACCGCTTCCTTGAACTCATTGTAGTTAAAGTTTAGCTCAACATCCCAATGGAATGTTTTTGTTTCGTAGTCGTAATAACCATCTTTTTTACCATTTGATTTTTGTTCATCTTTAATTGTTTGCGTTGCTGTATCAGACGACTCCTCTGTAAATACCCCAGTGTCTTTCAATTTCACAGTATTAGTGTAAGTACGAGTATTTGTACCAGCATCTTTAATTTCATAGTCTGTTGTATACTTAATTTCAATTACACCACTAACATCTTTATTCAATTCAAGAATAAATCCTGTTTCTTTACCATCAACTACTGTTGTATTTAAAGTGAATTCTGTAAAATCAGCACCATCAACAGTGACTGTTAAACCATCTTTTAACGTTAGTAACGAACCATCATACGTATCTTCAAATGTTGTACCTGATTTCAACGCATATTTCGCTTGGTTCGCCACGATCTTCCATGACATTGTTTTGTTATGATAGTCAACGCCCACAGGAGATTTGACTAATACTAGAGCTTTCTTTTGATAAGTAGAATATGCAATATTTTTTAGACCTGTGTAATCAGTAATATCCGCACGAATAACTGTATTTGTTACTGTTAAGTTCTTTGTTGGATATACACCGTCGGAAGGCTTTGTTTTATATTTAATAACATATGCTCCTGTTACATCGCTATTAAATGACAATATGAAACCATTTGTTCCATTAGGAGTTAATTTATAACCTCCAGTAACACGAGTGCCATTTTCTTCATAAACCTCTACATCTCCAGCTAAGATTTGAGTATCGTCCCATGTATCAGTTAATACTGCTTGGGCTGCTGGAATATTACGTTTATTAAAGTTGTATTTAATTGTCCATTCTGTTGTTAAATCAGCAATATTAGGACCTGAACTTGACTTTTCTAAAGGTGTACCGAAATTAACAGGTACATTTATTGTTGCTGTTGGTGTTCCATTATAATTAGCGACGTTACCAAATTCCGAACGATTAACATTACCTGGGTCACCAATTTTTGTTGTGTAAGTAATACGGTAACCTGTATGCTCTTTATTAGGTAAGTCAATTGACATTGTATTACCACTAATTGTTGTCGTTG
The DNA here is from genome assembly GCF_054665055.1 of Lysinibacillus sp. CTST325. Lineage (NCBI taxonomy): Bacteria > Bacillati > Bacillota > Bacilli > Caryophanales > Bacillaceae > Lysinibacillus > Lysinibacillus sp. CTST325. The sequence continues at coordinate 246,054 of NZ_BAAFHO010000004.1, forward strand.
GTGCTGGTGTTAATTCGTTACCTTCTGTTATAGCCCCTGTTGGAGAAATGCTCAATTCTGTTATAGTTGGGCTACCTTCGAAACTATGTTGACCTGTTAACGTGTCAGTAAATGTTGTATTACCAGTGCTTGTATCAACATTTAAGTTTGTATTGACATCTACTACCCATTTAATAAATTCACTGTTTTGACCATCACGGTCTGCTGTACCTAATTTAGTAATTGTTTGACCGCTATTAGCTGGTTTGAAATTCAGTTCAATTGTCTGGAATCCTGGCACTTCGATATTCTGTAACCAATCATTACCTACAGATTGTAGTTTACCTTTAATAGTGAAATAAACATCTTCTACTATTGTACCCGCATTAACTTCATCACGAATTTTATCCGTGAATGTAAGTGTAGCAGTTTGCCCTGAAACTACTACGTTACCAATTAAAACACCTTGATAATATAAAGGTGTGTCTCCACTTAGACCTGCAAATTGACTCGGCAATGTATAAGTTAAAGTAGAGCCTGCACTATATTGGTGACCTGGGACTAAACCTAAATCCACTCTAAATTCTACGAAATCTCCAACTTTGCCTTGTGCCGATGTTCCTGAAACTTCTGCCCCATTAATTTTTAAAGTGATTGTCTCTTTAAAATTAGGGTCTTCTCTATCAACAGGTAAACCCGGTGTTGTTTGTTCATTCGATAGCTGTGGTGATTCACCTTCTACTGGTATTTCAGCATCGGCCCCTTCTCCCTTAAGGTCATCTGTGCTTGGATTTTTATCTTCTGTACTTGGATTTTTATCATCCTCACTCGGATTTTTATCGTCTGCACTTGGATTTTTATTCTCCTCACTCGGATTTTTACCGTCTGCACTTGGATCTTTATCTTCTGTGCTACCTTCTTCTTTTGTGATACTAGTATTATCACTAGGTTTTCCGCTATCTGTTTCAATTTCTTGGTTATGATCCACTTGTTGCTCTATCTCTGACGGTGTTGAAGAAGTGTCTTCAATCGCAAACACTGATATCGGTGATAGCACTGTTTGGAATACTAGTAGCATTAAGATCATTGCTATGTTTAGTTTTTTTAATTTCCTCATGTTTCTCTCCTTTTCTAAGATCAGAGGGATACCTGTTGGTGTTTGGCTGACGACGTTGCATCCTTTCTGCATGTTGCCAAAGTATGCCACAAACAATCGGTTGGTCTCTCTTTCCTTCTATCCAGATGTCGTCATACATTCTATTAAGTACTCACGAGTAGGTATTCATGATGACTTATGTATGTTCGATGTACAATTCGAATGTATATATAGTACTTTTGTGACACCTTCAATAATAGGCCTCACCCCCTCTTAGGGTTTTAGGCTCATTATAAAAGATAATACTAAACATTTTCTAAACAATCACGGACTTTCTATTTAAAAAATTCTAAAAAAATCTATAATTTTTCCACTATTTTCATCTTTATACACGACAAAAAAACAGTGAAAATAACTCAATTAGAGTACTTTCACTGTTTTTCACTATTTGTATGTTGGAATACTATTTAATTTAATTATTTTGTATACATATTTTTATACATAAAAAAATTTTTTTAATTTTTCCCTTTTCCTTGTAATAAGGCTAATATTTGCTTCTTACTATCGGAATGGGTACTGTTGTCTTCTAAGAAATCTAGTGGGAAATAGACTTTATGATCTCGCTTCATGCGGCCAGAAATAGAATCAACAATAATAGATTCACGCGATAGTTCTCTTAGCTCTCCATTTTTCATTTCTAAGAAAATAGGAACACGCACTTCTTCCTCTCCAGGTCGATAAAAGTCATAAGGTAAATCTGCCGTCGTATCGTGGACAAGGTAATATTCTGGATTTAAATCAGCTTGCTTGAAGAGTTCTTGGAGTTTTTGATATTTATCTAGCTCTACACCTGGGTCTAAATCGATGTATTGAAATAACTTTCGATTAACAAAACGGCGGCTTAAGTCACTTAATATAGCATCTTCCTCTTGCATCCAAAGCTGAAAATATGTAAAAAGAATACTTTCATCTAATGCAAGATAGTCCTCAAGGGTAATTGAGTTGCGGAAAAACGCTAAAAAGTGTGTAGGCTCGTGTTTAAATATGTAGCCTTCCAAGTTTAGTTGTTTAGCACGTTTTAAAATATTATTTAAAACAACCTCTGCGCTGCGAGATACTGGGTGGAAATAAATTTGTAAGTACATTTGATAGCGGCTCATTATATAATCCTCTACCGCATGCATGCCCGTCGTCTTAATAACGACCTGATTTTTTCGTGGACGCATCACTCTTAAAATACGTTCCATATCAAAATGACCATAACTTACGCCAGTGAAATAAGCATCACGCTGTAAGTAATCCATACGATCTGCGTCTATTTGGCTCGATATTAAACTGACGACCTGCTTATTCGGATATGTTTTTTCAATTACTTGTGATACTTTCTCCGGAAAATCAGCCGATACTTTTTTTAATACTGCATTCACTTCTGTATCGCCAAGCAAAATTTGTCTTGTATAAAATTCATGATCAAGCTCAAAGACATTTTCAAAAGCGTGTGAAAATGGCCCATGCCCTAAATCGTGTAATAGGGCTGCACAAAGCACAAGCAATCGTTCATCCTCATCCCATTCAGGTCGACCTGCAAATATATCATCTACTATGCGGCGTACAATTTCGTAAACGCCAAGCGAGTGACTAAAGCGGCTATGCTCCGCTCCATGGAATACTAAAAACGTTGTACCGAGCTGGCGAATTCGCCGTAATCGCTGAAATTCTTTCGTGCCAACTAGATCCCAAATCGCTTGATCCCGTACATGCACATAGCGATGCACTGGATCCTTGAATACTTTTTCCTCTTGTAATTTAGCTTTTGCATAATGTGTCAATTGTACAGCACCCCCGTTTCCTATTTGTTCTATTATATGCGATAAATATAGGACTAGCATACATATTTACTTTTAATTATAGAGACTATCAACCTAACTCGCTGTATTCTCGTCTTAATTTAGGATTCTATTGACCTAATTTCCATGCTCACCACCATAACGTGGGGTTGATTTCCGTTCCAACTGGGCGCTTTCTTGAGGGTCTATCCGTCGCTCTGACTCTTCTTTCCGTCACTCTGATGATTTTATCCGTCGCTTCGATGATTCTTTCCGTCACTTTGATGGCCTTCCGTCGCTTTGACCCTTCTTTCCGTCACTCTGATGATTTTATCCGTCGTTTCGACTCTTCTTTCCGTCACTTTGATGGCCTTCCGTCGCTTTGATGATTCTATCCGTCGGTCCGGCTCTTCTTTCCGTCGCTTCAATGATTCTTTCCGTCGCTTTGGTTCTTCCTTCCGTCACCACAGAGTCTTTCCGTCGCTCTGACCCTTCTTTCCGTCACTTCGATGATTTTATCCGTCGTTTCGACTCTTCTTTCCGTCACTTTGATTGCCTTCCATCGCTCTGACTCTTCTTTCCGTCACTCTGATGATTTTATCCGTCGCTTTGACTCTTCTTTCCGTCACTTCAATGATTCTATTCGTCGCTATATTAAAAATGCAGAAAAAAACAAAAAACTATCTCCAACTAGACTAGTGAAGATAGCGTTTTGTTTTACTTATTTTTTTAACTTTGCTAAAACCTTTTCCATTAGTTCTTCTTCCGTTAATGCAGCAACAGGACGGCTATTTACAAATGTAAATGTTTTTTTACGTCCTGGGCCACAATAAGAATGACAGCCAATTTCGATGGTTGCATCAGGATCGATTTCCTTTAATTTTGGAATTAACGTTTTTAAGTTAACGGCCTGACATTCATCGCAAACTTTAAATTCGTTTGCCATTTTGTCAACAACCCTTTCTATATAGTATTTTTTTCAATCAAAAGTCGCTTCTATTGAACGTATGACTTTCACATAGTTAAGTATGTAGCATACGTACAAACCTACATCGGGTATTGTATCGCATTTTTCCCCTTGTATTCAAGCATAATAATTCCTTTCACATAGATGAATAAAAGGTTAAAAGATTGGTCATGCTAGTTGTAAATAAAAGTTCCAAATAAAGGTGGGAGGATTTTAATATGAGTAAAGTAAGACAAGATGCTTGGTTAGAAGAAAACGATGAATTATTAGCAGAGGCGGTCATTCGCCATGTGACGGAAGGTAGTACACAATTAAATGCCTTTGAAGAAGCTGGTGATGCTTTAAATCGTACTGCTGCTGCATGTGGTTTTCGTTGGAATGCTGTTGTTCGTAAAGAATACGAGGAACAATTATCAGAAGCCAAGAAAGAAAGAAAAGAAAGAATGCGAGTGTTAGGAGCTCCAGCAAGACGCCGTGCTTCTAGTATGTTTACAGTTAATAGTAGTGCTGCAGAGGGTAAATCAATTCCTCTTTCTGCATTAAATCTTGATATTGTTATAGCCTATTTACTACGTTTACAGCACTCTGGTGAAATAGGTAATGAGTCTTCAAAATGGAGACAACTAGTACACGTAACATCTGAGAAAAATAAAAAACTAGAGAAAACAATTACACAACTAGAAGAGGAAAATAGAGCTATTCGAAAAGATTACGAGCAATTTGTTCAAATTATGAACCGTGCTAGACGTCTAGTAACACTAGATGAAGAGGAAGAACGAATTGCACCTGTTTTCAAAATGGAGAAAAACGGAAATCTTGTTGTAAGTAGCACTTATACACAAGAAAATGGCGATGCGCTTAATTAGCAGCATCGCTTTTTTCTTTGAACGTGGTACTCTCACTGATTATGCTTACTTTGGTTCAAGCATTTTCTTATTCCGATCTAAAACACGTTGTAAATAAAACGCATATAGCGTCAATTCTTCATCATGAAAAGATTCAGCTCGAATTTCTTCTGCCATATTGTGAAGAAGCTGCTGTAAACGAATAACAACGGCTTCCACTGTTAATGATGCATCAATAAGTTCAGATAATGACGCCATCACATCAGGGACAATGTTTGGATACGTAAATTTTGTTTCTTCTCCTCTAAGACTTTCCTCATAAAAGTCACGAATGAGTGCAGCTCGATCCGAACCGCTTCCTTCAACACATAAATAAATTTGCACTGCTACCCCTTGACGTAAGCGTCTCTGAGAAATACCAGCAAATTTCTTTCCTGCAATACTTAAATCATAGGAACCTGGACAATAGGAGCCTACAATTTCATAGGCTTCAATTTGATCTGCTACTTCAGGGAACAATCCTTTTACTAGAGCTACCATGACATCATAGCCATCATCAATGCTTAGCGCTTCCGTTTGTTCAGATAAAACAATAGAAATATTCAGTACACCTTCATCAAGCACAACTGCTAATCCGCCTGAATTGCGTACAATAGGATCATAGCCACGTTCTTTAAGCAAGTCCATGCCCTGCTGCACATATGGTAAACGGTGATCCTGAATACCAAGCACAACCGATGCATCATGTACCCATGTACGAATAGTTGGTGGAGAAGCTAATTGCCCTACTAACTGACATAAAGTATCGTCTGTTGCAAAGGATTCAAGTGGCGATCTTTGCTTTGCGCTAATCGATTGATCGTAAAAACGCCAAATCGGCTGTTGTAAAATACTTTTCATGATTGGAACTCCTCTATCTACATCTATTCTCTTTAGAATACATTATCTATGGAAGGTGTCAAATTCGTGAAATGCAATCATGAACTTAGGGAATTTGAACAAACTATGATAAACTAAAATTTGAATGGTATTCACTTATAAAGGAGTGTTTTTAATAATGAATGAAGCAGCAATTACTTTAGATGGTTGGTACGCTTTACATGATTTTCGCTCAATTGACTGGGCTTCATGGAAACTAGTTTCAGCTGAGGAACGCCAAGCAGCAGTAGAAGAATTCATTGCATATTTAGAAAAATTAAATGAAGCTGATATCGCTAAAACAGGTGCTCATGCATTTTACGCAATCGTTGGTCAAAAAGCTGACTTTATGATTATGACATTACGTGAAACAATGGATGAGCTACAAGAGCTTGAAGCTGAATTCAATAAATTAGCGATTGCTGATTTTACAATTCCTACATATTCATATGTATCTGTTGTAGAGCTTTCTAACTATTTAGCAGGTGATTCAGACGAAGATCCTTACCAAAATCCACATGTGCGTGCTCGTCTATATCCTGAACTTCCACGTGCTAAGCATGTATGCTTCTATCCAATGGATAAGCGTCGTCAAGGCGATGACAACTGGTATATGCTTTCAATGGATGAACGCAAATCTCTAATGCGTTCTCACGGTATGATTGGTCGTGGCTATGCTGGTAAAGTTAAACAAATTATTACTGGTTCTGTTGGCTTCGACGATCACGAATGGGGCGTAACACTATTCGCAGATGACGTACTACAATTCAAAAAATTAGTATATGAAATGCGTTTTGATGAAGTTTCAGCTCGCTACGGTGAGTTTGGTGCATTCTTCGTTGGTAACCTTCTTGATAACGAAAAACTTGTGAAATTCTTAACTGTCTAAAATACTTTTAAATATCAATTTCGCCTTGGCGTAATTGCGTCCGGAGGCATTAGGCCAACGTGATGTTGGTCACTCAGTCGTGTGTTGCTGTCGCTTCGCTTTCGCACAGATAAATTGCCACAGGACGTTGCGTTCTTAGACTGAGTTCCTCTATTTCAGTAGATGTTTGGAAAAGGAACCCTATCGGCATTCATCTCACTGACTTCATGAGGTGGGAGTCTTCTGCTGAATGAAGATAAAAATGCGAGTCCATAGTAGTTTTATTAAAAGTCAAGTTATTTTCTACTATTCAAGATTTAACAACAGGACAAATAGAATGTTACACATTATAATCACTTTTTGCAGAATTAGTTGAAGGACTAATTCTGCTTTTATTTTTATATAGATAAGCATCAATCTATACTGTAAAATATTAGTGATTCTAGTAACTACGTATTTGAAACCTATTGTGAAGAAAGGAATTAATATTTTGATTAATGTATATATGGATGATTTAAGAGATTGTCCTATTGGTTTTGTCGTGGCAAGAACGTTTCAAGAAGCAATTCACTTACTTGAAAATCACGAAGTAGATATCCTTTCTCTTGATCATGATTTAGGAGAAGATCTACAAGGTAATCTATTGCCAACAGGTTATGACTTAGTTAAATATATTTGTGAAAAAAGGTTACGGGCAAACAAAATATATATTCATACGGACAACCCTGTTGGTAGAGAGAATATGTATCAAACACTACATGAAGCGAAACGAAGAGGTTTCATTGATTCAGATATTGAAATTTACCACTATTCTATTAAAGAAAATAAATATACCGAATGAAGTAATACTAATCAATTTGAACATTAAATAAAAGTTAAGAAATTGGAGAGTGAAAATAAAGAGCTAAAGGAGCAATTGAAATTTGCTTACGCAGAGGGTGTATAAAGAGTTATGATGAAGAACAGCCATATTTGATGTTTTAAATAGGTGAGTCTCAAGAATTATAACTCTAAGGTATATACACGATTTTATACAAAGGGTAGAACAAACCAAGATAGTGAAAATACTGATATATCAACTGTTTCCACCTTTGCATAAATCAATGTATAAATAATGTTCATAAGAAAAAGCAACAACCTCTGTCCAATCAGTGTTTGTTACTTTTCTTTACGTAACCAAACTTTCATTGGGAACGTTATTTAAAATTTGTTTGTATACTATATAATCTTAAGAGAGCTAATGTGCTTTTAAGTTTAATAAAAATAGAAATGTTGGTTATTTTGATATTATATCTACTTTATCTAATCCACGTTGAGGGGGATTAGAATCTAATTGGGAACCGTCCCAATATACAATTACATGGGTTCCAACTTGTAAATCCACATATTTCCCTATTTCAAAACTATAATATGCTCCGCCCTTTTCCTGAGCAAGCTTTATTAATTCGTCCAGCTTCTTATTAGAAATATCTTCATGAAGAACATTTGGTACAACTAAAATTTGGTTTATCCCATCTGAAAGCTCTTTTATATCTACAATAATGCCTTCTTGATGTTCCAAATTTGTTGCTTCTTGTCCACAACCAGCTATTAGGAAACTCAATGCAATTGCTAAAGCAAGTAGTTTTTTCATAAATCTCCCCTCCTATTGAAATTGACTTTTTTAAATAGTTTAAGTTACAACTTATAATAAATAAATCTCCCAAAGCGTCGTTTAGTCATTTTTTTGTCCTTTAATTTATTTATCTTTTTTAAATTTTAGTCTTGATAACGAACAAATTGTTTAGTAAGGAACGAAAAAAAGAATGGGCAGTCCACCACTTATTACGAATGTCCATATTTTTTATTTATTTGAACTGTTCAAAATGATTTGCGACCCATCTTTCTTGATTTTCAGCCACATATTGTTCAACTGCTAGTAAGCGATTCACTAACTCATCTTTAGAAAGCTGCATATATTTTTTCTTAGCATTATTTATATCCCGTTTAGAAGAAATCCTTCTTAATGCAGTTTCGTCAAATTTAGAAGGCATGACTGACTTTTTATGCGTGTTCTTTACTTTAAAGGTTCTGCTATACTGTTGATAATAGGCATGTAGTTCCTCATTACGCTTAATGGTATTCATATGGATGCCCTTTCCTTTATCATCAAAGGCTTTCGAATGCTCGCTAATGTTATGATAGGTTACAGGAATTCCTTGAGTTACAAGAAAGTCAATGGTTTGTTTACCGATAGAAACAGAACGCTTCTTACGTTGCTGATGTACTTGATCAAGCCACTGATGTTTATCTAAATGGATTCCTTTTGGTGATTGGTTCATAGCTACGTTCCTCTCTACATTGCTTAATTAAATCAATCTCTTTCAATTCAATCTTCGCTTGCTTTGCCATCTCTTTCGCTTTTCGAACTTCGACCTCTAATCCCATTTGTTTAAATCGTCTTTCCATATCTTTTGATAACTGAATGACTTCTAATAATTCATCCTCTTGGTCTGGTTCGGGTATTTTTGCTTTGCAGCCTAAACACTGCATTTTAGTAGGGCAAACATAATCTGTAACACAAGTACCACCTAATACTTTATTGAATACACCGACTTTTTCTGCATGGGCATCAAATTCTTTTTGTAACTCTTGTGGACTTCTTAAATAGACATCATCAATGTCTACATAACTTGAGATGACATCATGAAGCTCACTTACTGATTCTGCGATTTGTGTAGGTGTAGGTGTAGGAGCTGAATAATACCCTGTAACATTCAAATCCTTCTGATGTAGCATTTTTGCGACAATATCAATCGGCATTTTTTGACGCTGAACAGCTTCTGTCGCAAATGCATGGCGTAATAGATGTGTTTTTATAGTTACAGCTTTTCCTTCTTGCATCTCAAATAATAATCCATGAAGGAAAAATCGAATGGAACTGTATAAAGCATCTCTTTTTAATGCTTTACCTGCATATTGAAAATAATAAGGCATGTAGAGGATAAAGATAGTCAAAATAAAAAGCACATCACTAAAATTTGCATTTAGTAATGTGCATTTTTATTAAATGTGTAACATTATAAGTGAAAAACGATTAAATAAGACTTCATGTACAATTACTTGTACTTAATCTTACATAGTATGGACTCGCATTTTTTAAATTTCATTTTCTTCGCTGTTCTCTGATTCCAATATTAAAATAATTGTATGAATAAAAAAGCCAGTTAGAATCATAAGGAAAACTAAATACCAATTATATGGTTGATGATAGTATTCTGCTATACCAACGGCCATGAATGCACTTATGATAATTGCTACAAACGTACCAAAACTATGCATTATAACACTCCTTCATGAAAGCAAAAAATAATTTTCAACTTTAGTATGTCACAGTTTGTTTTTAATATACTTGCAAAACATTAGATTTCATCTACTTAATCAAAAAAAATTAACAAAAAATAAGAAAGTGTCACCAACTACGATGACACTTTCTTATATTCATACCTCAAGACCTTTCATCCTTAACCTTCAAAATTAGTATGATCGTATGGATGAAAAATCCTACTACAGTTATTAATATAAAGAGATACCAATGGAGTGGCTGTCCGTAAAAACTCCCTACTAAAAATGCCAGCACAGCACTCAACAAAATGCCTACCCAAACACCAATCTCCATACCCTATCACCTCACATGTATTCAATACACATGCAATTTCCTATCTCACGTTCCCCATTATATTTTTATCTCTATTTCCTTATTTTTATAAAATTTAGGCTGTGGGGTTGATTTCCGTTCTAGCTAGGCGGTTTCCTGAGGACGTCGGAGCAAAAAATGCTTTCTGTGTGAAAGCGTAGTGTAACAACGGGATGTTCATCACAAGGCGTTACCACAGGACTTGATGCTTTTAGCCCCCGCCCCCTACTCGCTTGCGCTCCAGGGTCTCATCTGTGACGCTGATTCACAAGGGGCCCAACCTCACTCCACTCCAATCAACTTATATACATAGCATACGTTTGGTGTTGAACATCTAAAATTTTTTAAAAGTCTACCCCTCTTTTACAGACTACTCGTTAGTACTAATATATGCGAAGCTTTTTTAAATTGTGAATTTCTTTCAATCAATTATGCCTCGGCATAATTGTAGCTGACGCTTCGCTTTCGCTACAAAAGACATCTGCTGAAAAAAGTTAAAATTGAACATGTCTACAATACCATCATGCATATACTGTCTGCGAGGAGGAGTGAAAATCGCCGTTATAAAGACGAATGATGCACAAACAGCCATGCTAGAAAGGCTTATGCGCTCTGAGGCAGAAGGTGAAGAAAATTTAGGTATGCTGAGGGTCGGCAATGTTGGCGTCAATCGTGTACGAGCCGATTGTTTAGATTTTACGGATGTTCGTACAATTGAACAAGTGGTTTTTCAGCGTCCTAGGGGCTTTGAAGCGACACAAAAAGGCTACTTTTATCAACGAGCACGTGATCAAGACCTTCGATTAGCGAAGAGAGTTATTCAAGGCGAAAGATTCCATCCGGCGACTCGTTCGCTATGGTTTTTCAGACCTGAGGGAGATTGTCCAGCACAATGGTATGGTCAATGGAACACGGGAAGATTCAAAGCACATTGCTTCTTCTCGCCAACCGAAGAAGATTGTCCTCAAATCTAAAAGAAAGAAGGTTGATAACTTATGATGCCTTATTATTGGACACCAACAACGCAACAACAAATGCCTCCACAGGTAATGCCTCCACAGACGACTGGAGCACGACCACCTGGACGGGAGCAATCGTATATTGAAAATATTTTCCGTTTGAATCGCGGAAAGCCTGGTACTTTCCATTTTTCCTTCGAGCATGCGGTTGAGCCAGGAAAAAACACGAAAATTGTGCGAGGCGTTGTAGAAGCTGCTGGACGAGATCATGTTATTTTACGTGAACTCAAATCGAATCATCGTTTCCTATTCCCAATGATTTACTTTGATTTTGCTGAATATGATGAAGAAATGGCTTATTTTAACCAAAATCCATAAGAAATTAGCTATTCAAAAATTCATATTTTCTTATATGGTAAAATCCCGCTCCTCTATATGCGAATAAAATAAGAACAAAATATCGGTTTGCTCCTTCGCTCCGTTTTACTCACGCTTCGTCGCATTGCAAGTTTCGCTAGACTGCTAATTGGGTCTGGTGTTCTTGCTTGCACTGTAAATATTTTCGTATGTAACGTGGAATCTGCGTGGATATTTGCCATTAGATCAAAAGAATTGGCATGTTAGGATACCTCCTAGCATGCCAATTTTTATTTACTATTGATTTTCTTGTAAAAACTGTAATGTTGCTTTTCCTAATGTTTTGGCAGCAATCAACATTGCACGTTCATCAAAGTCAAAGCGTGCATGGTGGTGAGGATATGCTACTTCCCACTCTGGCTTTTTAGCTCCTGTGAAGAAAAATGTTCCTGGTACACTCTCTAAATAATACGCAAAGTCCTCACCAATCATAAATGGTGGGCACGTTATAACATTTTCTACTCCTGGTATATCTGCTGCAAGTTGTGCAATAAATTCTGTTTCTTTCACATGGTTATACACAGGTGGATAGCCTCTTGTATAACGATAGTCATAGCTTGCACCGAATGCCAAACAAGTGGCATTTAAAACTGCCTCAAGTTCTTGCTCCATCTGTTTACGTACCTGTTCTTCAAAAGTACGGACTGTTCCGGCTAATACTACCCGTTCAGCAATAACATTGAAAGGATTAATTGCCTCCAAATGACCAATTGTTAAGACGGCTGATTTTAATGGATCAATACGTCGAGATATAATCTGCTGTGCATTGACTACAAACTGTGACGCAAGAGTAACTGCATCTATAGAATGATGCGGCTCCGCACCGTGACCACCTTTGCCATGAATCGTAATTTCCACTTTATCCGCAGCAGCCATAATTGCTCCATCGCGCACCAATATATCCCCTAACGGTGTTGGTGCCCATAAATGAGTACCGAAAATAACATCTACCCCGTCTAGACAACCATCTTCGATCATAGGCTTTGCTCCACCTGGCGCCATTTCTTCGGCATGCTGATGAATAAATACTACATTGCCCGCAATATCATCCTTTATAGCATGAAGTGCTTTAGCAAGCCCTAGTAATGTTGCAGTATGACCATCATGTCCACATGCATGCATTTTACCATCCACTTTTGATTTATAAGGGACGTCATTTTCCTCCTGAATAGCCAGTGCATCAAAATCAGCGCGCAATGCCACTGTTTTACCTGGCTTCCCTCCACGTAAAGTAGCAACAACACCACGTTCACCTACATGCTCACGAACCTCATGTCCTAATGCTCGATGAAAAGCAGCTACATAGGCTGGAGTTTCCACTTCCTCAAAGGACAATTCCGGGTATTCGTGTAAATGACGACGAATTGCTACCATTTCATCATAGTTATTATCTAGTAAAGTAAAAAGCTTCTCCATATCATAAACCTCACTTCCTATTTATCGAACTTATTTGATAATTACAGTGTACTATAAATCCTTACAAAAACAATAGGGATTAAAACTATCCATTCTATAGTAATTATATTGTTCATTACGAAGAACAATTCTCTTGATCCGTTACTAGTAGTTTCCAATAAAACAAAAACTCCCTTACATATAGTGCAAAGGAGTAACTTAGAAAGAGTATTTATATTCAATTTTTATCGCGCATGTTTAAGGGCAGCAACGATAATTAGAACCCAGCCAGTTAAAAATAGAACACCACCAATTGGCGTGATGGCACCTAGAACTTTAACGCCGCTGATTGCCAGTACATATAAGCTTCCTGAAAAGAAGACAATACCTAGGTTAAAAAAGATTCCAGCTAAATTTAACTGCTTTACTTCACCTAGTAGTTTCGAGCTCATCAATATGCCAATCACCAGTATAGCCGTGGCATGAAACATTTGGTACTGAACAGCTGTTTCCCAAATTCCGCGACTATAATCGTCTAGAACCTCTTTTAAAGCATGTGCACCGAATGCACCCAATGCCACTGCTATAAAGCCGTGGAGTGCACCTGTTACGATAAATTTTTTCATGTCATTTTCCCTACCTTTAATCAATTTCGTCTTGGCGTAATTGTAGCTGACGCTTTGCTTTCGCTACAGAAAACATTTGCCGCCGTTGCTACGCTTTCGCGCAGATAAACAATAGTCCGGATTTTGAATTGCTTAGACCTGCACGATGCAGGTCAGTTAGCCGTTTTCGCAGGATGCGAAGATTTTAGGCTAACATCCTTGTATTTATTCCTTTCAAGATCCGTGACATCCGTCGGAGGCTTTGGGCCAACATGATGTTGGTCACTCAGTCGTTGCCACAGGACGTGGCGTTCTTAGACTGGGTTCTTCTATTTCAGTAGGCGTTGGGACACCTACTGAAAAGGAACCACATCCGCATTCATCCACCTTCAGAGGTGGGAGTCTTCGCTAAATGAAGATAATTAAAAGTCAAAAATTGAATCACCATTTGCTCCGTCTTCTTCTTCAATTTTTGCAGTATATAAGCTTGTTTGCTTTGGTTCTGACACTAGCATTTGTGGCAGATGTTTTGACTGGGCTTTAGAAATGCTATCAGAAGAGTCTAATACTACATCACATAATGCTCGTATTGCCGTTAAGGCTTCACGAATTTGCTGTTCGTCTCCAGCATTTTTAACACCAGATAATTGTTTTTCAAGTTGTTGTATAACGGCTTGATAAGGAATCATTGCATTCTCCCACTTTCTGCTTTTGGCACAAATTTTAGGCAGTCTGTGCCAGAGGATTGTTTAACGACAACAGATGGTATTTGCTTCGTTTTAAAGCCATATGCTACACAGGCCCGTGGAGTTTGTGGGTCCCACGTTACTTTAAAATATTGACATTTAAAACAATTTACCTTCATCGTTGTTCCCCACTTTCTTCTATTATTAACTGTAACACGAAACGATGAGTGATGTGCATCAATTTCGCCTTGGTATAATTGTAGCTGTCACTACAAAAACATTTACTGAATGAAGATAAAGATTTGCGCCAGTCTAAGCTAGACTCCAATCAATTGGTTGCTCTCCCCATTCCACTAACTGTGCATTGATCTTCGAATATGGTTTACTGCCGAAAAAACCTCGATAAGCACTTAGTGGACTTGGATGAGGTGCTTCTAAAATTAAATGTGATGTTGAGTATTGACGAATTAATTGTTTTTTACGTTGTGCTGGTTTACCCCAAAGCACAAAAATAATGGGTTTATCTCTTGATGCTAATTTATCGATTACAGCATCCGTAAATTGCTCCCATCCTTGTTCTTTATGAGAATTCGCCTGACCTGCTCGAACAGTTAATACAGTGTTCAGCAACATTACCCCCTGCTGTGCCCATTTTGTTAATGTTCCATGTTGAGGGATTGGACAGCCAAGATCATCTTGTAACTCTTGTAGCATATTTCGTAGGCTTGGTGGATGTTTGATTCCCGGCATGACCGAAAAGCTTAATCCATGTGCTTGGTTTGGTCCATGATACGGATCCTGACCTAAAATTACGACCTTTACATCTTGATAAGCCGTCGTATTAAATGCATTCATTATGTCATTTATCGGGGGATAAATTGTTTCTGTTGAATATTCATCATCTACAAATTGAAGTAACTTTGTGTAATATGTCTTTTCTATTTCTTCTGCAAGTATTGCTTGCCAATCATTCGGGAATACTTGTTTCATTGTAATATAAGCCCCTTTCTCTTCTTACAACGGTACAAAAAAACAATGTTGAATTCAAGTATCCAGTTCAATTATGCCTTGTCATATTTGCGTCTAGAATCGGCTTTGTGCTTAGACCAGTAGATATTTTTTGCGCAAAAGCGTAGCGGCAGTAGCAAATGTTTTTTGTGCGAAAGCGTAGTGCTAGCGTAGCTGCAGCAACGTATCTTTGTCTGTGCAAAGCGAAGCGACAGCAATACAGCACCGATGCAGGTCAGTTAGCCGTTATCGCATGGATGCGATGATTTTAGCCTAACATCCTCTAAGAACTCCTTTCCGATTCTGTGACATTCGCGGAGGCATTAACTTCTTTCAGATGAAACTGAAAGAAGTTAAACTGACCTTCTAAAAATATCAAATTCTGACTATTTTTATAGAATCAGAATAAGACTATACTAGATGGTAATTTTAAAACTTTCATCTATAAAGGAGATCTTCCACATGGCTCTTAAAAAAACTTTAACAATTGCTGGTTCAGATACATCAGGTGGCGCAGGGATGCAAGCCGATCTTAAAACATTTCAGGAGCACGGCACATATGGCATGGTGGCATTAACAGTTGTCGTAACAATGGATCCAAACGGTTGGACTCATAACGTAACGCCATTACCATCAGAGCTTTTGCAAAAACAAATCGATACTGCTCTCTCAACAGGCATTGACGCTATAAAAACTGGTATGCTGTCAACGGAAGAAATTATTCGTATCGCAGGTGATGCTATCGCAAAATCTGGTACTGCAAATGTTGTCATTGACCCTGTAATGGTATGTAAGGGAGAAGATGAAGTATTGAACCCCGGTAATACAGATGCAATGATTCAACATCTTTTACCATTAGCTACAGTTACAACTCCTAACCTATTTGAGGCTGGGCAATTAGCTGGAACTGGAACACCAAAAACAATCGAGGAAATGAAAATCGCTGCTCGCAAAATTCACGACCTTGGTGCCAAAGCCGTTGTGATTAAAGGCGGAAAAGCGTTAGCTACTAAAAAAGCAACTGACTTATTCTTCGATGGTGCAAAATTCTACTTATTAGAGTCTGAAAAAGTCGCTTCTACTTATAACCACGGGGCTGGCTGTACATTTGCTGCTTCAGTAACAGCAAACCTTGCGAACGGTCTTTCAGTACAAGAGGCTGTAATTGAAGCAAAAGAATTCGTTTCAGCTGCAATCGCTCACGGTTGGGAATTAAATGACTATGTAGGACCAGTTATGCACGGTGCAAAATCTCGTTTTGGTGCACCACAAGTAACAGTGACAGAAATCTAAAAACGTAAAGGCATCTGATTAGTTTCAGATGCCTCTTTTACATATAGTCGTTCTCCATCATTTCGAGCAATCCCATGGATCGTTCGAAATGAATTGAGCCAATGCCTTACTTTCCTTTTTACGCTCTGCACGCGCCTTTGCTCGTTCAGATGCCGTTTCATGTAGTTTTGTCTCCTCTACTGTTTCTGGAATAACAGATGGAACTGGGGTTGGTTTATTATTTTCATCTAATGCAACAAAGGTTAATAACGCTGTTGCCGCTACCTTACGTTCTCCCGTTTTCAAATTCTCAGAAATGACCTTCACGAAAACTTCCATGGAAGATGTCCCTGTCCACGTTACATAAGATTCGAAATAGACAGAATCGGTCGGGCGTATCGGATGCAGGAAATCTACAGAATCCGTTGAGGCCGTCACACAATCTCTACGACTATGTTTAGCAGCGGAAATTGAAGCCACTAGATCGATGTCACTCATTAATCGACCGCCAAACAGTGTATTATGATTATTAATATCATTCGGAAAAACTCTACTTGTACGCATAACTCTAGATTCTTTACAATATTTAAAGTCCTTGTTCACATCCATTCCCCCTAAAACAATTATTTATTTCTACAATATTGATTTATTTTTCCATAATAATCAATTTAAATACTAGAAAATTATGAATATTTATTTTAACAGAGGTTTATTTCTTCTAATGCTCGGGACAAGATACACTACTACTTCATATGCCATATATTAGCTATATATGGGAGGGAGAAAAATGGCAAGACGTAGACAACAACAAGACCCAAATCCAAATACGCAAGCAAGTTTCCTAGGTGCTCAAGAAGCAGGTCTCCTAGGTGAAGACACAGGTGTCCAAGGTGGAAATATAACCTCTACGAAAGTAGAATTAATATCTTCAATGGTTTTGACAATAGGGTATTCATTAGCAACCCTCTCCAACATTTTAGCATTGCAGGAAGAAGAGGCAATTGAACAATCAAGATCATCAGACGCGCAAAATCAAAATGTACTTTTTAGACAAATGCATAGGCATCTATCACATCTCAACAATCGTCTAGATTCCATTGAACGAAAAATCAACCGATATTAATAAATACATACCCAAAAATACCGCTAATTATAAAAAGCCGCGATTCTCCGTCATAAAAGAGAATCGCGGCTTTTTTACTATACTATGATAATGAGCTTTCAGTCTTCTTCCCTAATTACAGCTATACATACCCATGTTGAAGGAACGTCATCTATTGTACCAAGATAGAATTCGTTATTACCTAGTTTAAAATTCCCTTCAACATCATGCGCTGCCTTTCCGTCAGTTAAGGAAGAAATCATGGTCAGTATCTTTTCATTTGTGAAACCGTATACAATACAAAACGACACATTTTGTACAAAATTGCTTTCACACTCATTATATTGATATATTTCTATAATTTTTTCAAGAATATTGCTTAAAAAATCTTCATAGATTAAAAGATGCAATCAATTAAAAGAGCTTTATTACTTCTTCATACTCTTCTGTTGTGAATACTCTAGAGTTTGTAATGAAATGCCTATTTTCAACACTATCTAAAGAAAAACTTGCACCTCTGCCCTCAATCGCATGAATAATCAATTGCGTATGCTTAAAATATTCATATTGCGCTCTATGAATGTAAAAAGGAACGTCACCTATTGTACCAAGATAGATATCGTTTTCACCAATTTTAAAATCTCCTTCTACATAACACATCGGTGCAGAGCCATCACAGCAACCTCCAGATTGATAAAACATGATAGCGCCATGCCTACTCTTAATTAGCTCTATCAAATTTAAAGCCTCTTTTGTTGCAATCACTCGTTCTGCCATGTTGTTATTCATCCCTTGGTATTAGAAAAATCCTTGTGCTTCTTTTTTGTAGCTCACTAAAAGACATTTAGTTTGTTGGTAGTGATCTAACATCATTGCGTGGTTTTCACGACCGATACCAGAAAGTTTGAACCCACCAAATGCAGCACCCGCTGGATATTGATGATAAGTGTTTGTCCAAACACGACCAGCTTGAATAGCTCGACCTGCACGGTAAGCAATGTCACCAGAACGTGACCAAACACCAGCACCTAAACCATATTCTGTATCATTTGCAATTTCCATTGCTTCATCGAAATCTTTGAATGTAGTCACGCCAAGCACTGGACCAAAGATTTCTTCTTGGAAGATTCGCATTTTATTGTGACCTTTGAAAACTGTTGGTTTAATGTAGTTACCTCCTGCAAGGTCGCCTTCAAGAATATTTTCTTCTCCGCCTATTAAGCACTCAGCACCTTCTTCTTTACCAAGTTTTAGGTAAGAAAGGATTTTTTGTTTTTGTTCGTTAGACGCTTGAGCACCCATCATGACTTCTGTATCTAATGGATTACCAATTTTAATAGCTTTTACGCGTTCTAATGCAAGTTCAATGAATTTATCGTAAATGGATTCTTGAACAAGTGCACGTGAAGGACAAGTACAAATTTCACCTGAGTTTAATGCGAACATCACAAAGCCCTCAATTGCTTTATTTAAATATTCATCATCTGAAGCCATTACGTCCTCAAAGAATACATTTGGTGATTTACCACCTAGCTCTAACGTTACAGGAATAATATTTTCAGTTGCATATTGCATAATTTGGCGACCAACAGCTGTTGAACCAGTAAAAGCAACTTTTGCAATTCTTTTGTTCGTTGCAAGTGGTTTACCAACTTCAACACCAAAGCCGTTTACAATGTTAAGTACGCCTTTTGGTAGAATGTCTTGAATTGTTTCAATTAACACTAATAATGAAACTGGCGTTTGCTCAGCTGGTTTCATCACGATACAGTTACCTGCTGCAAGTGCAGGAGCAATTTTCCAAGCAGCCATTAAAATCGGGAAGTTCCAAGGAATGATTTGGCCAACTACACCTAGTGGCTCTTGGAAGTGGTATGCAACAGTGTCGTTATCTAATTGTGTTGTGCGTCCTTCTTGTGCACGGATAACACCTGCAAAATAACGGAAGTGATCAATTGCTAAAGGAATATCTGCGTTTAAAGTTTCGCGAACTGCTTTACCATTATCCCATGTTTCTGCAACAGCAATCATTTCTAAGTTTTCTTCAATACGATCTGCGATTTTATTTAAAATAGATGCACGCTCAGTTGCGCTTGTTTTACCCCATGCATCTTTTGCTGCGTGTGCTGCATCAAGAGCAAGCTCAATATCTTCAACTGTTGAACGAGCTGCTTTTGTGAAAACTTGACCTGTTACTGGTGTTTTATTTTCAAAGTATTGACCTTTTACTGGAGGAACCCATTCGCCACCGATAAAGTTATCATATTTTTCTTTGAAATTTACTACTGCACCCGGAGTATTAGGATTTGCATAAATCATAGTATCAATCTCCCCATATTTTATTTATGAAACCGCATACAAATTATAACGACACAATTCAATTTATATTAATCTGTTTCATGTGTCCTATATTGATACATCAAAATAGTTTTTTCAAGTAATTAACCCTGTTAATAGTGGAAAATAGTTTTTTTAAAATAAAGAAATTTCTGTATTTCATTAATAACATTTATGATTTGGTTGGCAACAAAGCCTTTCGATTTCCCTTTGTCATCTTTTTTAACTATACTTAAAGGAGAAATAATCGAGAGGAGTGTTAAGATGCAAGAAGTACATGTAAAGACGTTGCAGGAATTATTGAATTCTTTCGCCAATAAAGACGTTTATATTCATCTTGAGACGACAAACGGTTCTTATGCAGCACACTATGATGAGAAATTTTTCAATGCAGGTGCTTTTATTCGCAATGCAAAAATCAACTATGAACTTGCTAAAGTGGTAGATGATTCACCCCATCGTGTCGGATTAAAAATGGCACATGGCTGGGTTTATGCTCAAGGCATCACACATTTTGAATTAGATGATTTAGGCCGTTTATTAATGGCTGGACTAGACTACTCAGGTAAATTGGCGATTGCACTCGAAATTAGCGAAACGCCATTTACTTACTAAGGGGGACGGCTTTTTGAATTCACAACCACAACGTCATATTTTAATTGTTTACCCTCACCCAGATGATGAGGCTTTTTCAGTTGCTGGAACAATTGCCTATTATACAAAGAAGATGAATACACCTGTTACATATGCCTGTTTAACTTTAGGTGAAATGGGACGTAATTTAGGAAATCCACCTTTTGCAACACGTGAATCTTTGCCTGAAATTCGACGTAAGGAGCTTGTTGCAGCAGCAGAGGCTATGGGAATACAAGATTTACGTATGCTTGGTTTCCGTGATAAAACGATTGAATTTGAAGACGACGAAAAAATGGTAAAGCTTGTTGAAGGTTTAATAGAAGAGTTAATGCCTTCTCTTATCATTACATTCTTGCCTGGTTTTGCAGTGCATCCTGACCATGAGGCGACAGCACGTGCCGTAGTGGAAGCTGTTCGACGTATGCCAAAAGCTGCACGTCCACAAGTGTTAGGCTGTGCCTTTGCAAATGATACGATTGAAAAAAATGGAGAGCCACATGTTGTCAACGATATCAGTGAAATGAAGATGGATAAAATTAAAGCATTACAAGCACATGCATCTCAAACTGCTTGGATGATGCAAGAAACAGAAAAACGTGTTGATGACGGTGAGCCAATGAGTGAAAGCTGGCTTAATATTGAAAAATTCTATATTGTGAATCCTGATCAATATGTAAAATAATAATAAAACGGTTCTGTCCTCTTTCTTCATTGAGAACAGAACCGTTTTATATTAAGCGACCTTCATCTTTTTTAAAAAATGAATAGTGAAAGTTATAAAGAAAATAATAATTAACACAACAAAAAACATATAATGCGGAACGTGAATACCGATGACGCTGGCCAGCATTTTCAATGCAATAATCCCAATAATAATAAATGCTGTTGCCTCTAATTCAGGTATTTTTTCAATAATGATTAAAAATAAGCCCGCAATAGTTCTCATCATTAAAATACCTAACATCCCCCCAATTAGTAATATCCAAATTTGATTGGATATCGCAAAAGCGGCAAAAATCGCGTCAATTGAAAAAGCAATATCCATCAGTTCTACAGAAATAACCGTTGCCCAAAATGTTCCAAAAAGACGAACCAACAACCCTGTTTTTTTCATCTCCTTGGTACTATCTGCTTCCCCAATCTGTAAGAAATGAGCAACACATAGCCAACCTAAATACAGGGCTCCTAGCAATTTAATAAACCAAAATTCTACCAAATAAACACCTATACCAATAAATAAAAATCGGAAAAAATAGGCCCCTAACATACCGTACATTAATGCTCGTTTACGTTGCTTGTTTGGCAAATGCTTCACTAGCACTGCTAACACAAGTGCATTATCTGCTGAGAGTAAACCTTCTATTATAATTAGTGTTGATATTAACCCCCAAGATACAGGGTCAGCTAAGATCTCTTTCCACATCTCCCAATTGAAAAATTGCATGTATGTAGATAGAATTCCTTGAATGATTTCCAATTACATACCCTCCTACTTGTCCTAAGGTATTCTATTATATGCTTGACCATTTTTGTTATGAGGAAATGTGTGCATCCTTTATTTCTACAAAAAATTCTCGTAGAAATTTAATTATTCTGCATTTTGTAGTTTTCTAGCAGAAATAGACACCGAAAATTTAGAATTTACTAAAAATTAATAACAAAAAGCTTATAATATGTGCTATCATAGATAAATGTTTTAACGTATACGGAGGATGAATATTATGGAAGCTGCTGACACTAGAACTGTGCAGGTAGAAAATATCTTGATTGCACATCATTTCTTAAAAGACGTAGTGGTGCACACGCCGCTACAAAAAAATGACTATCTATCCGAGAAATATGGCGCTAATATTTATTTTAAACGCGAAGATTTACAGCATGTACGCTCATTTAAACTTCGTGGTGCCTATTATAAGATTAAAAAAATTGAAGAAGAGGCTCGTAAAGTTGGCGTCGTTTGCGCGAGTGCGGGTAATCATGCCCAAGGCGTGGCCTACGCTTGTGCTCAATTGAAAATTCAAGCAAGTATTTTCATGCCTCAAACAACACCTAAGCAAAAAATTGACCAAGTGCGTATGTTTGGTCGTAATTATGCAGAAATTATTTTAGCAGGTGATACCTTTGATGATGCTGCAGAAAGCGCATTTGCTTACTGTGATGAACACGATAAAATCTTTATTCACCCATTTGATGATTTTGATGTCATTGCTGGACAAGGAACGGTCGCAGTTGAAATTATGAATGACATGGAGGAACCAATCGATTATGTGTTTGGTAGTATTGGCGGCGGTGGCTTAATGTCAGGTGTTTCTGCCTATGTGAAAAACCTTTCCCCTAACAGTAAAATTATCGGTGTAGAGCCTTCTGGGGCGGGCAGTATGAAGGCTGCATTTGCTGAAGGCGGTGCAGTGGCACTTGATTGGATTGACAAATTCGTAGACGGTGCTGCGGTAAAGTGCGTCGGTAATCACACATATGATGTTTGTCGTCGCTACTTAGACGACATCGTACTAGTACCAGAAGGAAAAGTATGTACAACGATTTTAGATCTTTATAATAAACACGCTATTATCGCAGAGCCCGCTGGAGCATTATCAGTAGCAGCACTCGACTCCTATAAAGAGGAAATTAAAGGGAAATCAGTCGTTATCATCATTAGTGGTGGTAATAATGACATCGGTCGTATGCAGGAGATTAAAGAAAAGTCTTTAATTCACGAAGGCTTACTATACTACTTCATCGTTAGTTTCCCACAACGTGCAGGCGCACTTCGCCAATTCCTAACAAGCGTGGTAGGACCAAATGATGACATTACAACTTTCGAATATACAAAGAAAAACAACAAAGAAAGTGGTCCTGCCCTAGTCGGTATCGAGCTTGGCAATCGTGAAGACTATGAAGGATTACTCGCTCGCATGAATGAATTCGGCTTCAAATACAAAGAAGTAAACAACGACATTCAACTATTTGGCTTACTAGTCTAAACGAAAGGGTCACACTTGCTATGTGAGTGTGGCTTTTTTAGGTTTATCGGGGCACTTTTGATTGTTTATCTACCAACTTTTTTAATTTATCTACCAACTTTTTTAGTTTATCTACCAACTTTATCGATTTATCTACCAACTTTCCAAAAATATCGACATCTACCTTACAGGCGACACTATCTGACCGCACCGATAGTTTGGTCGCTTACATTTAATCTAACAATTTGGCAGGAATTACATATTTTCTATTTTTATTTTCACCAACCGCTTCAAACTTTAACTTTTTCAATAAGTAATGAGCTATTCTCTCTGAGTCAATATCAAAAAACTCCCGAAATTGAGCATTAGAAATATTGTTTCCCATCATTAGCTGATAATCTTGTAATGCTACTAGCATCGATTTATTATCTGTCCGTTGACAATTGCTGCAACGCCATTTCCCAAAGAAATACTGCACTTTATGCTGGTACTCACATTGTGAACATAATGCCCCTTTTCTTAGTACACCCCAGTCGATCTCTGGTATCCATTGTGTTGGTTCATGCTTCATTAGGATGTGCTCAGCGATTTGTCTCAAATCTTTTTCACTCAAACAAACTTGTGAATGTCGTAAAAACAGCTGCTCCATCTTCTCAGCCAAACCACTCACATGAATAATCGGTTGCGCCGACAAACTTGACGTCATAATCATATTCGTATTTGCAGAGACGATCATATAGACAATAGGTATAGGATAACCTGCCTTTTGAAAAATCTGACGCAAAAACCTAGCATGCCGCTTCACTTGATCAAAGGGATTTCTAAAGCCATCTACTTTGCCATCAGAAGTAATTCGAATAAATTGATGATGATCTTCCATATATTCTATACGCCCAACGATATTTTTGATTTCCACTATTAAAACAAAATTTCGCGACATAAATAATGTATCCATTTGATGTATTGCTCCACCTTCAGCATTAAGCTGTACATCATGCAATAAATAATGCGCATGCTCCAAATAGATTTCCCGCCATTCTCGATCTACTCTTTGCTCGCCAGCATACCCTGCTCTTGTTCTATTTAGCATTTCTTGATAGTAAGTAGATTTTGGGTGAGATTTCGGTAACCTCCTTTCAAGCATTTCTAATGTGAGTTGCTTCGATGATACTTCGCGCCTTTTTAGTAACATAGTTTCACCCCCTTTAGCCAGATTATAATGCTCTTTCGAAAGAGTTTGCTTATTTATCGAGAACTTTTGATTGTTTATCTACCAACTTTATTGATTTATCTACCAACTTTTTTAATTTATCTACCAACTTCCCAAAAATATCGACATCCAGCAAAAAAAACGCCCACAGTTCAACTATGAGCGTTCTAGCATTTATTATCCTAGTAGCGCACGGTCTGAGTTCATTTTCTCTCCGCGGATACGTTCGAACTCTGCCATTAAATCTGGAATGGTTAATTCATGCTTGCGATCCTCGCTAACCTCTAAAATGATTTGACCTTTATCCATCATAATCAATCGATTTCCTAAGTCTAATGCTTGTTGCATATTGTGCGTGACCATCAATGTCGTTAAGTTATCTTTCTCAACTAAATATTTCGTAATACGTGTGATTAACTCTGCACGAGATGGGTCAAGTGCCGCCGTATGCTCGTCTAACAATAAAATCGAAGGCTTCGTAAATGTTGCCATTAAAAGAGATAAAGCTTGACGCTCCCCTCCCGAAAGTAAGCCGACTTTTGCAGACAATCGATTTTCTAGATTTAAACCCAACATCTCCAACGATTCCTTGAAAAATTCCCGACGCTTTTTATCAACACCGAAGCGCATGCCTCTACTCTTATTACGTGAGTAAGCTAATGCTAAATTTTCCTCAATTGTCATTGTTGGTGCTGTACCAGCCATCGGATCCTGGAATACGCGACCGATATAGTGAGAACGCTTATATTCTGGTAAAGTAGTAACCTCATTCCCATCAATTGAAACCGTGCCAAAGTCTGGTGTTAACGCGCCAGAAACCATATTCATCATGGTCGATTTACCAGCACCATTACTGCCGATTATTGTGACAAAATCCCCTGGCTTTAAGTGCAAATTAATTTCTGCAAGTGCCACTTTTTCATCAGGCGTACCTTCATTAAAAATTTTATTAATGCCGTTCAATTTAAGCAAGGCGCTTCCCTCCCTGCTCAACCGTCTTTACTCGTGTCCTCTCTGTTGCGCGCTTCACCTTACGTTTGCGTTCCTTACTCTTATTGATAAATTGTGGTAAAACCAACGCTATAATAACAATGATAGCTGTTATTAATTTCATATCTCCTGAATCAAGGAAATCTACTCGTAATGCTAATGCTAAAATAATGCGGTAAATGATCGCTCCAGCAATGACAGCGAAAGTTGTGCGCATAATCGTTTTTGTACCGAAAATGGCTTCGCCGATAATAACAGAGGCAAGACCGATCACAATCATCCCAATCCCCATACTGACATCTGAGAACTTTGAATATTGAGCGATTAGAGCTCCAGAAAATGCAACAAGCGCGTTAGAAAGTCCTAGCCCTAGAATTATAAGTGTATCTGTATTGGCCGAGAAGCTACGAATCATACGCTTATTATCACCGGTTGCTCGAATAGCCAATCCAACCTCTGTTTTTAAGAACCAGTCTGCAATGAACTTAATTAAAATCGTAATGATTAATACGACGATTATCGTACTCCATGTTGAAGGTGGTTGCTGAACGCCGAAGCCTTTTAGTAGGTTATTTAATGCACTATCGATTCCTAAATTACTCCAAAATGCTTGAAACTTTGAAAATAAAGTCTCTGAATTTAATAGTGGAATATTCGGACGACCTATCGTATTTTCTGCAGTGGATCCCATAATTCGTAGGTTAATAGAATACAAAGCAATCATCATTAAAATCCCCGATAATAGAGGATTAATTTTTCCTTTTGTGTGAAGAATTCCTGTCATACATCCAGCAATAAATCCAGCAACAATTGCCACTAAAGTCGCTAAGATTGGGTGGTAGCCAAGCATAATCATCGTCGCTGCTGTAGCCGCCCCTGTTACAAAGCTTCCGTCAACCGTTAAGTCCGGAAAA
Source organism: Lysinibacillus sp. CTST325 (assembly GCF_054665055.1). Taxonomy (NCBI): domain Bacteria; kingdom Bacillati; phylum Bacillota; class Bacilli; order Caryophanales; family Bacillaceae; genus Lysinibacillus; species Lysinibacillus sp. CTST325. Next base: position 272,723 of record NZ_BAAFHO010000004.1, read on the forward strand.
TCTAACACGCGGAATGTTAAATACACACCAAGTGCCATAATTGCATAGATGATCCCTTGCTCCATCGCGCCAAATATTGCCAAAAACATAGTTGAATCATCTCCTAATAAACAAATTTTTATTAATAATTCTTCTTGAGATCCATTTCCTAAATGATGGAGCTCAACACTAATAAAGACCATTGAAAGCCATACATAATAGAATCAATTATTTTTAAGGTTTTAGCACGACGGCTTGTGATAACTTCTTGTGAAGCCCAGTGCTTTAATGGCTCATCACCAAAAGTTGGAGATGATATTTATTAAAAAGTAGATAAGTTGAATGGAGACTGGGCGACTCATTGGGGATCAGCGTCACAGATGAGACTCTGAAGCGAGCAGGCAGAAGAACGAAGGCGAAAAAAATCACGTCCTGTGATAACGCTTTCGTGACCAACATCCTGCTGCTGCTGACGCTTCGCTTTCGCGCAAAAATATCCTGCTGCTGATGCTTCGCTTTCGCGCAAAAAACATCCTGCTGCTGACGCTTCGCTTTCGCGCAAAAACATCCTACTACTGACACTTCGCTTTCGCGCAAAAAACATCTGTTGCCCCAAGCCACTCATCGGACGGCCTCAGGAAGCTTTGCTCTGTGCGAAAACGAAGCGACTGCAACAAAGCGCCCAATCAACCTTACGTTATGATAATGAGCCAATTTAATAGAAATTTCACATGAACTCGTCATCGACCTAAAGTACTTAAAAAGTAGATAAAGCGGGGGCAGCTATAGTTCTCCCCCGCTTCACTCCAATGATGATCATGTCAGGTCATTACTTTTCTAACAGCTCTGCACCCCAAGAATCTTTAATTTCGATTCCTAAATCATCTGCTACTTTTTTATTGATTAATAGTTTTAGTTTTTGTGGGTATTGCGCTGGTATATCAGCAGGTTTTGCTTCACCTTTTAGAATCTTCACAGCCATTTGTCCCGCTTCATAACCGATGTCATAATATTCAAAACCATATGCTGCTAAGCCGCCACGTGCAACAGAGTCAAGCTCTCCTACAACTAGTGGTAATTTATTAGAGTTTGCTACATCAATTACAGACTCAAGAGCCGAAACTACTGTATTATCAGTAATGATATAGAATGCATCTGCTTTACCAATTAATGATTCAGCAGCTTGTTTTACTTCTGCAGAAGTTGCCGCAGATGCCTCAACTACTGTTAGGCCTTGCTCAGCCATAACTTTTTTCACTTCTTTTACTTGTGCTACTGAGTTTTGCTCACCAGCGTTGTAAACCATACCTACTTTTTTCGCACCTAATTCCTTTAAGAATGCTACTGTTTTCGAAATAGTATCAGGATGTAAATCAATCGTTCCTGTTACATTTTTCGCTGGCTTCTCCATAGATTCAATGAGCTGTGCGCCAACAGCATCCGTTACAGAAGTGAAGACAATTGGAATATCACTAGTAGCAGTCGCCGCTGCTTGTGCAGATGGCGTAGAGTTAGCAAAGATTAAATCTACGTTGGCACTTACTAAATTGTTTGCAATCGTCGTGTTAAGACTGTTATCCCCTTGCGCTATTTGTGGATCGTAATCAACTTTTAAGCCCGATTCTTCAATTGCTTTTTTGAAACCTTCAGTTGCAGCATTTAAAGATGGATGTTCAACAATTTGAGTAATCCCGATTTTATACGTTTTGTCATCTGCATTGCTACTCTCACTTGCATTATTCTTTTCTTTCTCTTTCGAATCTGATGAATTAGAACCACCGCTACCACAAGCAGCAAGCATTAAAACTAACCCAAATAACAGGAACGAAAGCTTTTTTAAATTGCTTTTCACAAATAATCCCCCCCGATATTATCTCTGATAGTTATCACACTTTATCCAAACAAAGTGTGAATGTATCGCTATATTATCTTTATTATATCGGTTCGTCAACAACATTATGAATGTTCTGACTATTAAACTTAACTAAATATTTTTTCTTTTCTCTCAATTTGTCGCTTTAAACCGCTAAACTACGCTGTTTTTACAAATTGATTTCTTTTTCTAACATAACAAAAATTTTTTTGACAATTTTCGCAAAATTATTTTTCAGAGATTTGATTTTCAAGAAATTTATATAAACCCAAAAAGCCTGACATTCCCCATAAGAAATGTCAGGCTTTCATAACATTATTTATTCGCTATTACTTCTTCAAGATATCTACTAACCAACTTCTGTAATGGGATTTCTGGAAAGCACACATTCGTTTGAGCCCTCCTTGATTGCTGAGTAAAAACACCCCGCGAGTGCTTTAGAATTGCCCTCTCGTACTCTCTCTTAATGGTTCATTTTTTTGCTAACAAGATTGATCTACACGTTTCAGTCTCCTTTTTTACATTTAATGCATATGATGCAAATGAGACTAGTGCCGTTTTCAAAAAGGAGGAATACCATGAACAATGAAGAAATCGATTTAAATCAACCTTCTGAGAAGCAAAATGCAAAAACAGGAGATATTGACACAATCATTTCTAATCTTTGTGACAGTCTATTCGAATTCGCTCTAGATTTTGCATTAAATGCCTTAGAATATACAAAAGACTTAGATGAAGAACTAGAATATACGGATGAATTTAAAAAGCAACTGGACGATTTAATTTTAGAAATAGAAGAAATTAAAAATGTTTTAGATGAGTAGTTTCAAATCAGAACCCTTACTACTTTCGCTCCAAGATATCTCAAATATTAAAAAGTAGAGGTGTCTAAATGCAAAATCCCCAAGAAATGTGTACGAAATTTGCTCAGATTGCCAACGGAAAAGCTTCAACGGAACATGGTGTATGCTCAGTAAGACTTAATCGCAATCTTAATGTTATGATTCAAGGTCGCCCAAGTCGTAGTGCACTTCATGCTGGGATCACATTCGAATCACTCGATATATATGGAAATGCACTTAACTTAGGTGAAGTTGTAGTGCTTCAAGAGGAATTACCTCCATTTGTTAAGGTACTTGCAGAAAATAATTTGATTATAAGTGCTGTTCATAATCACTGGATTTATTCAGACCCAGTTATTTTATACGTTCACTTTCAATCAATAGAGCCTCCATTAATCTTTGCCCAAAAATTTGCTCAAGCATTTAGTGTTTTAAAAAACTACTGATAACTACACTTGTTAAAAGAACTGCTTAGAACAGTTCTTTTTGACATGACTGGATAGCTCCATCACCTCTAAGGTTCGAGGTTACTTCTCATCTATAGACCGTCTGCCGAAGAAGAATTTAGCGCTGCTATTTCTGCATAAGTTTCTTTCGTATCTTAGCAAGTGTACAAGCCCCCCTTTTTTATGGATTCCAAAATTCGAATCCTATTCACGCACACTCTAATGAGCAAATAACAAGAGCTAAATATTACCTTTAGCACTATGAATTTCTGCGTTTTTTTTACACATCGCTATTTACAAGTAAGCATGAACATTGATATGATTGCATTTGCTTCCCGTGGTTCGTAACCATCCCACGTAAAAAAACTAAGGAGAAATGAATATGAAAATAAAATTTTTAGCAACGAGCGGCATTATTGCAGCTCTCTACATTGCTGTTACATTATTAGTCGCACCATTCGGCTTTACAGAGGTGCAGTTCCGACTATCTGAAATGTTTAACCATCTAGTTGCCTTTAACCCTCGTTTTGCCGTTGGAATTATTATTGGTGTATTTATCTCCAATATATTTTCACCAAACGGCATTATCGATTTGTTTTTCGGTGTAGCCCATTCGATGATTACCCTTGGGTTGTTCATTCTTATTTGTAAATTTGTCAAAAATATTTGGGCTCGTTTAGTCATCAATACATTGTTATTTACATGCACAATGTTCATCATTGCCTTAGAATTAAACATAGCATTAGAATTACCATTCTTTTGGACATGGTTGACTGTTGCTGCAGGTGAATTTGTTGTTTTAGCAGTCGGTGCACCGATTATGTATTTATTGAATAAACGCTTAAACTTCAAAAATTTAATTTAATTTAATTTAAAAGACGGATCTTATTAGATTCGTTTTTTTCTTGCTTCCAAGATACCTTGACACTATTCTGAAAATACTTTACAATTCATTTCAATAAATGCTAAGAAAAAGAATAGTAGCAAGCGATAGTACTTAAAGAGAGCTGATGGTTGGTGCAAATCAGTAGTACTTACTTGTGAATGGGCTTTGGAGCAGCCTCATCAAATGTGAGGACGAATTTACTCCCCGTTACCGGAGTACGAAAGCGCGCAATTTTTGCGAATGAAGGTGGCACCACGGTTACTCGTCCTTTTTACAGAAGGATTGTAGTGACTTTTTTTTATGGAAAAATGAGAAAAGAGGAGTCGAGAGAAGATGAGTATAGTAGTAGAGAAAAAAGGATATTTCGGTGAATTTGGCGGTAGCTTTGTTCCTGATGAGCTTCAAAATGTATTAAATATTTTAGATGAAAACTTCCAAAAATATAAAGATGATGAAGACTTTAATAAAGAGCTAGATTATTATTTCCATGAATATGTTGGGCGCAAATCTCCACTTTATTTTGCTGAAAATTTAACAAAACAATTAGGCGGCGCAAAAATTTATTTAAAGCGTGAAGATCTTAACCATACAGGTTCACATAAAATTAATAACGTTCTTGGACAGATTTTATTAGCAAAGCGCATGGGTGCTAAACGTGTGATCGCTGAAACAGGTGCGGGTCAGCATGGTGTAGCAACAGCAACTGCTTGTGCAATGTTCGGGATGGAGTGCACAATTTATATGGGTTTAGAGGATACAAAGCGTCAAGCATTAAACGTCTTCCGTATGGAGCTTCTTGGTGCAAAGGTAGTAGCTGTTGATAAAGGCCAGGGGCGACTAAAGGATGCTGTGGATGAAGCATTTGCTGATTTAGTTGAAAACCATGAGACGACTTTCTATTTACTAGGTTCTGCTGTTGGACCTCACCCATTCCCTTTAATGGTGAAGCATTTCCAATCAGTCATTAGCCGTGAAAGTCGCGAACAAATTTTAGAAAAAGAAGGAAAGCTACCAGCAGCAGTACTTGCTTGTGTCGGTGGCGGTAGTAATGCGATTGGTGCCTTTGCAGAATATATTGCAGATGAAAATGTTCGCCTTATTGGCATTGAACCAGATAAGGCAGCAACATTAAATGAAGGAACACCGGGTGAATTACACGGCTTCAAATGTTTAGTACTGCAAGATTCAGAAGGCAATCCACTACCAACGTATTCGATTGCCGCTGGACTAGATTATCCTGGAGCTGGTCCAGAGCATAGCTATTTAAAAACAATTGGTCGTGGAGAATATGTAACGGTGACGAATGAAGAAGTGCTTGAAGCATTCCAAGTATTGTCGAAGGTTGAAGGAATTATTCCTGCACTTGAAAGCTCCCACGCAGTTGCTCATGCACTAAAGCTTGCGCCAACATTATCTCCGGAAGAGAGCATTATTATCAACATTTCCGGGCGTGGAGACAAAGACGTAGAACAAGTATTCCAAATGTTAAATAGATAACAAAATGAAAGAGCGACTTCCCTTTATGGAAATCGCTCTTTTAACTATACGAATGAAGCTAATTTTGGATAAATTTCTGCCACATTATCTCGAAGCTTGGCTTTCAAAAACTTTCCAACTGATGTTTTTGGAATTTCATCTAAAAATACCACATCATCTGGTACCCACCATTTCGCAAATTGACTTTCTAAAAATGCCAGAAGTTCCTCATCACTTGCTGACATTCCTTCCTTCAATACTACACAAGCTAGCGGGCGTTCTTGCCATTTGACATGCGGAATTGCAATAACCGCTGCTTCCAAAACAGCATCATGGGTCATTAACGCATTTTCTAAATCCACTGAGGAGATCCACTCCCCACCCGATTTAATTAAATCCTTTGTACGATCCGTTATTTTAATAAATCCATCCTCTGTTCGTACCGCAATGTCCCCTGTATATAACCAACCGTCTCGATACGCATCATTTGTACGTTCATCACGATAGTACTCGTGTGAAATCCATGGACCTCGCAAGCGTAACTCACCCATCGTCTCTCCATCCCATGGTACTTCTCCTTTGTCATTAACAATGCTCGATTCAATACCAGCCATTGTCATTCCTTGCATTGCTCGCGATTCAATCTGCTTTTCAATTGGCCATTCATCCATCCAAGACATATAATTTGATAACGCTACAATCGGCGTTGTTTCAGTCATTCCATACACCACGATATATGGAATGCCATACTGCTCTTCAAATGTACGAATAAGTCGAGTAGGTGAAGCAGAGCCACCACAACAAATAGCTCTTAGCGAACTAATATCTCGCTCACGCTTCTCTTGTTCCTGCAACGCACCAATCCAAATGGTCGGCACCCCAGCTGTTAATGTAATCTTCTCCTGCTCCACTAAATCTAAAATGATTGCCGATGTGAATTGTGGACCAGGCAATACTTGTGTAGCACCCACATTGACACTTGCAAACGGTAAGCCCCATGCATTTGCATGAAACATTGGTACAATCGGCATCACGACATCACGTTCAGAAATGCCCATTGAATCAGACATACTCAGCATCATACTATGTAGCACTAAACCTCGATGTGAATAAACAACCCCTTTTGGATTTCCTGTTGTAGCACTTGTATAGCACATGCCAGCAGGCTCCTCTTCCCCTATATCTTCTGGGAACTGATAGTTTTCATCTGCTGCTGCTAATAAATCCTCATATGATAATGCATTCGGTAATGTCGTTTCTGGCAAAGTATCTTCATCCGTCATAATAATATAATGTTTCACTGTCTTAAGCTCGGGTGCAATGTTTTCTATAATTGGTAGCAAATCCACATCAATCATTAAAATTTCATCTTCTGCATGATTAATAATATAAATTAAATGCTCTTCTGATAAACGAATATTCACCATGTGCAAAACAGCACCAGAACACGGTACCGCAAAATAAGCCTCTAAGTGGCGATGCTGGTTCCAGGCAAAGGAGCCAATTTTCATTCCTCTTGTCATCCCCAACTTTGTAAGCGCATCTGCTAAGCGACGTGTTCTTTTCGCCCATTCTCCATATGTTAAGCGGTGAATCTTCTGTGGGCTCGTCCGTGAAATAATAGTCTTTCTAGCAAAATAGCTTTCTGCTCGTTTAAAAAAGTTTGTTAATACTAACGGCGTCTGCATCATCTAAACCATCCATCCCTTCGTCTTGTGAACTCCCTTTTTTACCTTTGTGAAATATTAATAGAAACATTTTAACTGAATACTATTAATATTCTGAATATGATTATATTGCAAAATCACAAAATATGCTATATATTCCAATAATTTTCTTTTTATTGTTAACTTTTTCTAAAATAATAATAAATGAAAATAAAAAGAGATGAAGAAAACTAAATTGTTTTCTTCATCCCTGTTGTTGAAAAACTATTGTAAATCTATTTCGCTTTCGCACAGACAAACCTTTGTTGCTAATGTTCGTTTTAACACTATAAATTAGAGTAACACAATAAAAGATACACGCTATGTGAAGTGGTTGATTGGAGTGGAGGATGGGCGACTCCTTGGGGATCAGCAATAGAGGAACGAAGGCTAAAACCATCACGTCCTGTGATAACGCCTTCGTGACCAACATCGTGTTGGCCCGAGACCCTGGAGCGAGCAACGCGAGTGAAGCGGCTCATCGGACGCCCCCAGGAAAGCGCCCAGCCGTAACGGAAATCAACCACACGTTTTGCCGAAGGGTCATACTTTATTGTGCCATAGCATTCACAAAGATTCCCTTAACCTTTTTGTTTTCCAACACAAAAAGATGAAGAAAATTATATTGTTTTCTTCATCCGCTTTTAGGAATTTTTATTTATGAACAAGCTTTTGTCTGTAGTTTGATTTTTAATTTATCTAGCATATCAACTGTCATTTTTGCTAGATCATACTGTGCTTTAAAGCCCCATTCTTTTTGTGCCGCTTCTATATTTAAAGAATCGGGCCAGCTATCTGCTATCGCTTGACGTACTGGATCTACATTATAATCCATACGGAAATGTGGCAAATGCTTTTTAATTTCCGCCGCAATTTCAGATGGCTCGAAGCTCATTGCAGTGATATTAAAAGCATTGCGATGTATTAGTTTGCTACTATCAGCTTCCATTAAATCTACAATAGCTTGCAATGCATCTGGCATGTACATCATGTCCATGTACGTACCTTCTTGAATATAAGAGGTATACTTCCCTTGCTTGATCGCCTCATAAAAGATCTCTACTGCATAGTCTGTCGTACCACCGCCTGGAGGAGTTACGTATGAAATTAACCCCGGGAAGCGTACACCGCGAGTATCTACACCAAAACGATTGAAATAATAATCACATAACAGCTCACCAGCAACTTTATTTACCCCATACATTGTTGTTGGACGCTGTAATGTATCCTGTGGTGTATTGTCCTTCGGTGTCGATGGACCGAACGCACCTATTGAGCTCGGCGTAAAAAATTGCAAGCTTAACTCACGGGAGACCTCCAACGCATTCATTAAACCACCCATATTTAAATTCCACGCCAGCAAAGGATTTTTTTCTGCTGTTGCTGATAATAACGCCGCTAAATGCATCATTGTATCTGCACCAAAATCCTTCGCTAAATCATGCATTCTTTGTCCATCCGTCACGTCCAATACTTCAAATGGACCTTTAGAATGCTCAAGCTTCCGAATATCTGTCGCTAATACATTGTCCTCTCCATAAATACTACGAAGTTTTTCTACGAGCTCAGAACCTATTTGACCTAGTGCTCCTGTAACCATTATCTTTTCCATTTCTCCAAACCTCCACCTGCGAACAGTTGTACTTTCCGAAAGTACAATATTTTATAAATAAACATTGATTTAATAACACTTCTGATGAATTTCATTATAATGTGTTCATATTAAAAATACAACCACAATATTTTTAATTTTTAAAAACAGAGCGTAAAATCCTTTATTATCAGTATATGAGGCCTATAAAATATTGTGCTAGAAAAACCACCGAAATACATATGTACGTCTCAAAAAGACATTTATAAGCAGTATTAAATTTGTTTGATACTAGTCCAAAAAAAAGAACCTTCTTTGCATTCAAAGAAAGGTCCGTTTGTTCATGTTAAATTGAGAAACGCTTTACGGCTATTTGTAAAACTTTTGATACTTTATGTAGCTCTTTAATATAATCATGGAATTGCTGCTGTGCGGTTAATTGATCGGCTGTTAAAGTAGCTACATGTTTAGTGGATGCTGCATTCGTATCAGAAAATGATGTTAACATTACCGCATCTTCACTCACCTTTTCCGTATGGTTGGCAATTTCTTGAATGGTTGCAGATACTTCCATTATATATGGCTTCATTGTATGTACTTTTTCTAAAATTTGATCGAAGCTTGTTGCCGTATCTCCTGTAACCTGCACACCCTTTTCAGTTGCGACTAATACACCCTCCATCATTTGCACAGCATAGTTAGAATCTAAATGAATATTTTGCACAATGGACGTAATCGTTTGGGTTGAATGAACTGTTTGCTCTGCAAGCTTGCGAACTTCATTGGCCACCACCGCAAATCCTTTACCATGCTCCCCTGCTCTAGCAGCCTCAATAGATGCATTTAAGGCTAGGAGGTTTGTTTGCGCGGTAATTTTTTCAATCACTTCAATCATTTGATCGATTGTAGCTGCTCTCTCTACAAGATTAAAAATGGCTGTATTCGATTTTTCAACTGCAAGTTTAATAGCCTGTATTTGAGTTAAATTCGCCTGTACAATTTCCGTACCACTTTCTGCATCACGCGCAGTTTTATGAGCAAAATTTTCAACAACGTGCACTTTTTCTAAAATTACTTGTACACCATTTAGCACTTCCTCTAGAGATGCTGTATTGGAGGCTAATTTTTTAGTAGAGGCAGCAGTTGAATCTGAAATAGACTGCACATCCTTTGCAATTTTGTGCGTCGTATTAGACGATTGTTCGGAGGATTCCTGCAGTTTCCCAGTCATTTCTTCAACCTCGTGTGCACTATTTGAAACTGTATGAAGTAGTCTTTTTACCTCTGTTGCCATCTGATTGTAAGACAATACTACCTCGCCAAGCTCATCTTGCGCCACATAACTGGCATTCGCTGTGAAATCACCCTGCTCTGCACGCTTTAATAATGACTTCAATTGACGTGTTGGTATATTTACAGCTTTTGCTGCTATAAATCCTATACAAATTACTAACAAAACAACTAATAAACATACTCCCCCTAATAGCCAATAACCAAATTGCACATCTTTCTGGTATGCCTGTTGCTGTTCCTTAGCTCTCTGAACCAAATAGCTTTGAGTTTCTTCTAATAATGAATGACTTTGCTGGCTTACAGGTAAATAAGACTGACCATAAAATTGTTGCTGTTCATTTTGGCCCAATTGTTTATAGTTATTAATCAATTCTACCTGCTGTGCTAGTAAGGTCTTAAATTTTTTCATCTGATGGTTCATCTTTTTATCGATTTCTAGACTTTCTAAATGATTTAAAGGCTGCTCAGCGTTTTTTAAAATGACAGTCATTTCTTGATAAGCTCCGGCTGAATCCACTAAATAATCTAATTGTCGTTGTGATTCCTCTAGTTCATTTAACCATCCAATCGGTACAAGTCCTTCAGTATAACTTTCACTGGCATGCCATGACATTTTCCGTAAATAATCAACACTAAAAATACCTAGCAATACATTTGATAGTACACAAACAATCATCAGTATAAGTAACTTGTCCTTCACCATTATGTATCGAAAAAAATGCATCATCTTTGGCTCCTTCTCCCACTCTTACCAATAATGATAGTATGAAGATATAAAGCCAGTGTTATGTTTTTGTAAAGATTGTACGAAGAGTTGTGAAATTAATCCCATTACTCCTAATATAATAGGCGCATATTCCCCTCGGAGGTAACGTGATATTAGTCCTCATTAAATACCTTCAGGAACATACCCGTTCGATTCGGAAATTACCTCCACATTATGGTGAAAAGCTTCACTTTCCCCGTAACCTTCCACTGCTTTACTTCTGTACATAAATCAATCAAACGTCACCTTGGTAATCCTACGAATTCACTCATATAGCATCAAATGTAAAATTAACAAAATAGTAAAATTGGTTTATAATTTAAAATAATCATAATAATCATTTATCTTGCAACCTTCTGTATTTCCAATCGTTGTCTATTAATAGTTCAGTAAAAAGGAGGTGTTTGAATGTTACAGTTTAATAAATTACAGTTCAATAAATTAGATAAAAGTTTAGTCATTAGCTTGTCTTTGCTCGGAATTATTAGTTGTCTCTTTGTTCATTCCAGTAGTACGGTGTTTGAGCAGTATACAAGCTCGTTTATTATAAAGCAGTTTTTTTATTACCTAATTGGATTTTTAATTATGTACGGGGTAGCAACACTTGATATTGAGCAACTAAAAAAGATTGGCTGGCCATTTTATTGGGCGATGGTCTTGTTAACATTTGGCTTATTTATTGCACCCGAAAGTATAGCTCGGACTGTCAATGAGGCAAAACGTTGGTATCAAATCCCAGTGTTAGGATCTATTCAGCCGTCAGAGTTTTTAAAGTTTGCGTTTTTAATCGTTGTCAGTAAGGTCGTTGTTGCACATCGAGAGAAATATGAGCGCCCAACCTTTTTAACGGATATGCGACTACTTTTAATCATTGCTCTTATCACCCTTCCACCTACGCTTGCTGTTTACAAGCAACCTGATACAGGCATGGTCATGCTCTATATGTCGATGATTGTACCGATGATTTTCTTTTCAGGTGTACAAAAAAAATTACTTATAATCTTTACAGCCATTCCGGTATCAATTCTCAGCGTTGTGGTTATTCTTTATGTAAAATTTAATGATTTTTTTACAGATGAAATTTTAAATAAATTATCAGGACATCAAATTTCTCGTATTTATGGCTGGTTGCAGCCTCATGAATATCCGGACTCATCTTATCAAACAAGGCAAGGATTTTCGGCAATTGGTTCAGGGCAGTTTACCGGAAAAGGTTACATGAACAATGATGTCTATGTTGTGGAAAAGCATACCGATTTCATTTTCGCCAACATTGCTGAAGAGCTCGGGTTCATTGGAGCGGCATTTGTTATTACGCTTCTATTTTTTGTTATTTACCGTATTGTTCTCATTACAGTAGAAGCAAAGGACCCATTTATGACGCTGATGGGAGCAGGTATTGCAAGTTTATTAGCCTTCCAAATTACACAAAATATCGGTATGACAATTGGACTTTTACCTGTAACAGGTATGACATTGCCATTTTTAAGCTATGGCGGTAGTTCCCTCATATCAAATTTCATGTTAATGGGTATTGTGATGATTATCTTTAATTCTTATAGCGGCTACATGTTTAAAACAACTAAAGAATAGGTGAAGGTGTGTATGAATGATACTTTAAAAAAGAGAATTTTATTATTACTATTTCTGGCAGGAGTTATTTTGTTCATACTCATAGTGCGCCTCGCCTTTCTAATGCTGTAAAATACTCAAACAGCTGTCTCAAAAGTTTTACTACAACTTTTGAGACAGCTTTTCATTTAAATTTTATGAATACTATCAATGACAACTTTTAATATTGTATCAAGATCCTCTTGTACAATATTAAGTGGTGGAGATAATGTTAATACGTTATTAAAGCCTGCAACAGTTGCACCGTTTTTCCCAATGATGACACCCTGCGCTTTACATGCCGCAATAACAGCATTTACTTTATCTACTGGTAAAGGCTCCTTCGATGTTTTATCTGAAACTAACTCGATGCCAATTAATAAACCTTTGCCTCGAACATTCCCAACATTCGGGTGATTACTCAATGCTTGCTGAAGTGCTTGCAGAGTAGTAGCTCCAACCTCACTAGATCTTTCAAATAATGCTTCTTGCTGAAGAATCTCAATATTTTTCAATGCGACCGCACATGCGACTGGTGATCCGCCAAATGTATTGACATGACGGAAATAACCGTATGCATCAGACTCGGTAAATGCCTCATAAATTTCCCGTTTTACCGCTGTAGCTGATAATGGTAAATAGGCACTTGTAATTCCTTTTGCCATTGTAATAATGTCTGGTTTTACACCGTAATTCATAAATCCAAATGGCTTACCTGTTCGACCAAAGCCACAAATTACTTCGTCTACAATCATTAATGCTCCATGCTTTTTACACACTTCTTCAATGCCCCTTAAATAATTTTCCGGAGGCATGATGACGCCCCCGCCCGTAATAATCGGCTCTAAAATCATTGCGGCTACTGTTTCACTGAGCTCCCACGTCATCGTCTTATCTACAGCCTTGACGCTTGCTAAGTCTGTTGGGGCAAGTGTATCACTTTCATGTTCTCGGTATTGATCAGGTGGTGCTACATGGATAAAGCCAGGAGATAGTGGCTCATATTTATATTTTCGTTCCGCTTGCCCTGTCGCAGCCAATGCTCCAAAAGAACTTCCGTGATATGCACGGTAGCGAGAAATAATTTTATAACGAGAATTTTCCCCTTTTTGTTGATGATACTGACGTGCCATTTTAAACGCAGTTTCATTAGCCTCTGATCCACTATTAGAGAAGAAAATAACATAATCTCCACCAAGCATCTCATTAATCTTTTCAGCCAGTTCAACTGCTGGTAAATGTCCCTGCGATAAAGGAGCATATGCATTTTTCATCATTTGCTCATGTGCAACATCTGCTAATTCTTTGCGACCATAGCCTACATTTACACACCACAATCCCGCCATTGCATCGATGTATTCAACGCCATCTGTATCAACAATCCTTGCACCATTTGATTTTTCTACTACATATGTTGCTTGTGGATTGTAGGGTTTCATTGAATGCCAGACATATTGTTCATCTTTCTTTAAAATATCACTTTTAAGATTTACTTGAACCATATCTATACACCCCTTTATATTTTTTCACTTATTCACATCGTTATTACTTGGGAACGCAAATGAACTTGTCGTATCCTCTGTTTCATCTGGCCAGCGTTCAGAAATTGTTTTCGCTTTCGTAAAGAATCGCGCTTGGTCTGGTCCAAACATATGCCCTTCACCAAACTTGGAGCGCTTCCATCCTCCAAAATTGTGATAGCCAACTGGAATCGGAATCGGAACATTAACGCCTACCATACCTACTTCAATTTCTTCTTGGAATTTGCGCGCTGCCGAACCGCTTCCCGTAAACATTGTGACACCATTTCCAAGTTCATGATCATTAATTAAATCAATAGCTTCTTGTAAAGTTTCAACGCCTACAACAATACGTGCAGGGCCAAAAACTTCCTCTTTAAAAATAGTCATTTCTCGAGTTACATTATTTAACAATGTCGGACCAAGATAAAAGCCTTTCGACGTTTCGCATATTTTCGGATTTCGACCGTCCGTTACAACATTAGCCCCTTCTGCAATAGCACCGTCGATATATCGAAGAATGGTATCTTTTGATTGCTGCGTAATAACTGGGCCAAAGTCTACCTCGTCATCTGTATATGGACCAACCTTTAATTTTAAAATTTTCTCTTTTAATATCTCTGTAAAGCGTTGTTCAGTATCTTTCCCGACGACGATTGCTCCTGAAATAGCCATACAACGTTGAGACGCCGCTCCATAGGCTGCACCTAAAAAGGCATTAGCTGTTTGCTCTAGGTTTGCATCTGGCATGACGATCATAAAGTTCTTTCCGCCACCAAATGCCGCGACTCGCTTATTATGCTTCGTTCCTGTTTGGTAAATATACTCCGCAACAGGTGTTGATCCAACAAATGAAATTGCTTGTATCTCTTTATTTTCTAGCAGTTCATTAACCGCCTCTTTATCACCATTTATAACTGTCCAAATCCCATCTGGCAGTCCTGCCTCTTTCCATAAGTTACTTAAATATAAGGCTGACATTGGCACGCGCTCAGACGGTTTTAATATAACTGCATTCCCTACCGCAACTGCCATACTTGTAATCGCCAGTGGAACCATAACTGGGAAATTAAATGGAGCAATTGTTGCCACAACTCCAAGTGGTGCTTTTGCAGAAAAGGCATTAATATCGCCGCCTACATTTACCGAGTATTCCCCTTTCAGCATTTGTGGGGCACTTATTGCCATATCTACGGATTCAATGCCACGAACAATTTCGCCCTTAGCATCTTCCTTCGTCTTCCCACTTTCCTCACAAATTATTTTGATAAGCTCATCTTGTCTTTCAACTACTAACTGACGGAAACGATGCAAAACCTCAACCCGTTTACCAATCGATGTCTTTTTCCATGCAGGGAAACCCGCCTTCGCTTGCTGGATAGCCTGCTTCACCTCATCTCTAGTCGCTAACGGAACTTGCGCAATGACCTCTCCTGTTGTTGGATTATAAACTTCCGAGTAACGGCCACTAGTACCTGCTGTTTCAACACCATTGATAAAATGTGATAGCGTTTTCACTTTTTGCTGAACTGTCATAATTTCCCCACTCCTTATTTATCGTTATTCAAAATCCAATTCTTCCTTTTGAAAAATAGAACTTGCTTCCTCTACTCGGTTTGACGACTTTTTCCTTTGTGTAATTAAATAGAAAATCATCACGACCGCCACTACAATACAGGTAAATAAAATTTGTGAACGCATCGATTCAATAAAGAACATGGCGATCAGTAATGCTGTTGTAGCTACTATTGTGAAATACGTTAAATACGGGAATAACCACATTTTCACTTTTAATAGTTCAGGATTTTCCCTCTCAATTTTCCGTCGCATTTTTAATTGTGAAAAAGCAATGATTAAGTAAAGAATCAACGTGATTGCACTACATGAACTAAGTAAAAACATAAATACTTTATCTGGTGAAACATAGTTCATAATAACGGCGATATAAGAGAAAAATGTCGCTGTTAATATGGCATTAACAGGTGCTCCCTTTTTATTTAATTTCAAAAATGCTTTCGGGGCCTCCCCCTTCTCCGCTAAAGAAAATACCATTCGAGATGTAGCGTAAAGCGCAGAGTTTAAGCACGATAAAACCGCTGTTAAGACAACAAAATTCATGATTTGCGCAGCTGCAGGAATGCCGATGTAATCCAATACTGCTACATAGGGACTCGTTAAAATACTTAAGGAATGCCAAGGTAATAATGTGACAACTACCGTTATCGACCCAACGTAGAAAATCAAAATACGCCAAGTAATTGAATTTGTAGCTTTTGTCACCGCTGCTAACGGTTCGTCAGATTCCCCTGCTGCAATGGCAACAATTTCTGTGCCCATAAAGGAGAATATAACAATGACTACACCCATCAGGACAGCACCAAATCCATTCGGTAAAAAGCCACCCTCACCGATTAAATTGGCAGTACCTACCGCATCAAAATTAGGTGCGATACCAAAGATAATAAATGCACCAAGTGCTAGGAAAACTATAATACTTGAAACCTTAATAAGAGAGAACCAATATTCAAATTCACCAAAAGCTTTTACGGAAAGAACATTTGTTAAAGTAAGTGCTACCGTTAATAAAAGACTTAGTAGCCATAAAGGAATGCCATCATACCAATATTGAATAATCGCCGCTGCTGCCGTTGCCTCTAAAGCAATTGCAACAACCCAGAAAAACCAATATAACCACCCAATCATAAAACCAGCCCACGGACCAATTGCTTCATGTGCATAATGCGCAAAAGATCCACTTGTTGGATTAACAGCTGCCATTTCCCCAAGCATTCGCATGACAAGAATAACGATAATACCCGCAAAAATATAAGATAAAATTGCGCCTGGGCCAGCTAAGTTTATTACTGAGCCACTTCCCATAAATAGACCGGCTCCGATAACCCCCGCAATAGCGATCATCGTCATATGCCTTTTCTTTAACCCTCTCTGTAAATGCGTCTGTTGCTCCATATCTGTTCACCTCTTTTAATCAATTATGCCTCGGCATAATTGCCGCTGACGCTTCGCTTTCGCGCAGATAAACAATGCGTCCGGAATCGGCTTTGTGCATGTACAAAGCACTCCTTTCCGATTTCCGTGACAACCGCCGGAGGCTTTAGGCCAACACGAAGTTGGTCACTCAGTCGTTGCCACAGGACGTGGCGTTCTTAGACGGAGTTCCTCTATTTCAGCGGATGTTGGACACCTGCTGAAAAAAGTTAAATTGGATTACCGCTTACAAAAATTTTACATGTTACATAGAAACGAAGTAATAGACAGACTGTAAAATTCTATGCATTTGTTTTATACATAATGTAAAATAGACTAAACATTCTCAAAATATGATATTTCGGTTTATTTTAGCGAAAATAATACATCAATAAGAAAACTAGAAAGTGATCTATGTTAAAAGGAAGGAGGATAAAGATGAGTCAATTTAAGCTTCAAGTGAAGGATGTGTTAGAAAATACATACTTTCAAAGTGCGGAGGTCGTAGCTGGTGAGGATGGATTATTACGCATTGTTAAGTGGGCTCATGTCATCGAAATTATACAAGTAGATAATTTTCTAGCTGGTGATGAATTGATTTTAACAACAGGGATAAGCCTTCAGCATAGCATAGAGGATTTTATCTTTTTCGTAGAGTCAATAATCCAAAAAAATTGCGCTGCATTGTGCATTGAATATGGGAGTTACATACAAACCATCCCAGAAGTGATTGTAACTCTTGCTAACCGTCACAACTTCCCAATTATCGTTTTTCATGACACCGTTCCTTTTGTCCGTATTACACAGGATTTACATAGTCAAATTATGAACCAACAATATTTAATGATCTCTACTTTAGAATCCTACTCTCAAACATTAAATAAAAACGCTCTATTAGGGCAGACCGCAGAAGAAGTCTTACAAAATATGTATCATAAATTAAAGACACAAATTATCTTTTCTATTAAAGGTCGAGAGCCTATCTTTTTCCCAAACATCCCGCATCATAAGCGCCAACAACTTTTAACGATAAAAAAATCAGCGCCAGTATTTAAAAATGAACCCATCTTTATTTTTGATCAGCATTATGCAGATTTAACGCTCTATAGAGAGGATGGTCTATTCTCAGAATTCGAATTACTTATTTTAGACCGTACAGCTACTGCGTTAGCGCAGCTGTTAATGAGAGAATTTTATATTGAAGAGAAAAGGGACATTGAGGATGCCTCTATTTTAGCGGATTGGATCGATCAAAAACTATCGAAAGAGGAAATTTATAAATTTATCGTAACCCATCATTCTAACTATAAACTTACTAGCGGAGCCGTTTTTATTTTAGCAACTCCTAATGCAGTCTCTAAGGTGCAAGAGGATATTGTCTATAGTAAGCTCTACTATCGAAACCTTTTTGAGCAAAATGGATTTGTACCATTTTTATTTGAAAGAAAAAGCTATGTCATTTTTATTTTACTCCATACGAAGGATAGTAAATCGAGTCGCGAAGTATTAAATACGTTAGTTTCTTCCGTCCAGAAAACCGATTTTTATAAAAAACAAATGGCCCAAGGTTATCAAATCACCATTGGCAAAGTCGTTGCAGACGTAGAAGAAATACCAAAGAGCTATCAAACGGCACTCGAAACATTGTATATTTGCAGTAAAGTACAAACAACATCTTATTTTTACGATGATTTACATCTGTATCACCTCATCTATAAATTACAGATGCAAGTCAATTTACAGGAAGTAATTCAAGATTATTTACAGCCTGTTATTGAATATGACAAAAAATATAACAGTAAGCTATTAGAAACTCTGCAGGTTTACTTACAAACGAATGGCTCCAAACAACAAACAGCCAATCAACTATTCATCGTACGCCAAACACTCTACCATCGTTTAAAAAAGCTTGAAAGTCTCTTAGGGGAAAATTTCATGAAAGGCCATAATCGGATTACACTTGAATTTATGTTACTTGCTAATTCTTTAATTGAGGAGAAAAATTAATTTCTTAGTTGTTGATTGAGTTACCGGCGTTGTTGGAGGGGTTTACCGGCGTTGTTCTTAGGTTTATCGGCGATGTTTGCAAGTTTATCGGCGATGTTCACGGGTTTATCAGCGATGTTCGCGAGTTTATCGGCGTTGTTCACGGGTTTATCAGCGATGTTCGCGAGTTTATCGGCGTTGTTCGCGAGTTTATCAGCGATGTTCGCGAGTTTATCAGCGATGTTCGCGAGTTTATCGGCGATGTTCGCGAGTTTATCGGCGATGTTCGCGAGTTTATCGGCGATGTTCGCGAGTTTATCGGCGATGTTCGCGAGTTTATCGGCGATGTTCTCCTGGTTATCAGCGATGTTTGCAAGTTTATCGGCGATGTTCTCCTGGTTATCAGCGATGTTTGCAAGTTTATCGGCGATGTTCATCGGTTAAGCACGCTCAAGATGCTATGCTCCTTGAGCGTGCTATCTGATTTTAGTTTTCGGTAACTACTCCGTTGTATAATCCAGGTCTGCGGTCGTCATAAACAGGAATTCGGCCTCTTACTTCATCGACAATCGAAAAGTCCACGTCGATGACAGCTACTTCTTCGTCCTCTGCACCAATCCACAGCACTTCGCCCCATGGTTGAATAATCATTGATTGACCATTGAAGTTTTCTACCTTTCTAGAAATACGATTGACAGCAATCACAAAGCATTGATTTTCAATGGCGCGTGCTTGCAACAATGTTTTCCAATGATCAATACGTGGTGTTGGCCATTGTGCCGGTACGAACAAGACCTTTGCCCCTTCTAAGGCGTGAGCACGTAGCCATTCAGGGAAGCGAATATCGTAGCAAATCACGCCTGCAGCCTCGATCTCTCCAAGGGCAAAGCGATTCATTTCATCCCCCGCTTCTAAATATAAATGCTCGTCCATCAAACGGAACAGATGTGCCTTGTTATATTCACCTACTAACTCACCATTTTTATCAAACGTATACATCGTGTTGTAAAATTTATCGCCCTTCTTCGTTGAAACAGAGCCACCCACAATATGTACGCCAAGCTCTTTCGCTAGTTTTGATAAAAATGCTTTCGAACGCTCTCCATTCACATCTGCAAGCTCTGATAATTTTTCAAGAGCATAGCCTGAATTCCACATTTCTGGTAGTACAATAATTTCTGCACCTTGTTTTGCCGCTTCACGAATCTTGTCTTCAGCGCGAGCAAAATTTTCTTCTACTTTGCCAAAGCCTACGTTTAATTGGATACAACCAATTTTCATTGCTATTCCTCCTCTAGACAGTACTATTCTGTATTTATACTACAATAAATCAACCTTACTTCCATGGTTTAAGCTCAATATTTAGATTAATATTTCACCACTTAATACTTGAACTGCAGAACCTGCAATAGCAACATCTTTTATTTTTGGTGTAACGTACAATAATCCACCACGTTTTGAAAGCTGTTTGCTCACGATACTTTCTTTTGATAATTTTTCACACCAGTAAGGTCCTAGCGCACCATGAGTGGAACCATTTACATGATCCTCATCAATGCCTTGTGCTGGAGAAAAAAATCTTGAGACAATATCAATCCCCTCATCCATAGAACGGCTTGTAATACAAACACCACGTACAGGGAACTGTTTCATCGCAGAAAAATCAGCTTTGAAATCCGCAATATACTCTTCGTGACGTAGCTCCACGATATAATCCAATTCTGTTTTCCCTACATATGTTGGTTTCACACCAAGCCATTCTTCAAGCTCCACAGGACATTCAATCTCTTCTAATCGGTACTTTTGAATTGTTATTTCAACTAGTTCATTCAACCAATTTGCTTGCAAAGGGCCACTTACAGTCTGGAATGTAATTGAAGAATTGACGGGTACAATTCCTTGTTTCCAGAGTAAAAAAGCGCTAGCGATTGTTCCATGTCCACAAATCGGTATTTCCTTTGCTGGCGTAAACCATCTAAGAAAAAAATCATGATCCTTCTTTTGGACAAAAGCTGTTGTTGGCACGGGAATCTCCTGAGCAATTTTCTGCATAATTGACTCAGGTATGGTTGAATCAAGTAAACAGACTGCTGCGGGATTTCCCTTGTAAAGCTCTGTAGTAAAAGCATTGATGATAAAATACGAGACTTTGTTCAATTTTCCTCACCTCATATATTATTAGGCTCTAGACAATTAGTAAAAAAAGTAATACTATTTGCATCATATCTTTAATAATTATTATATTCTGAAAAAGGTGGACGTGCATGGAATTCTCAAAAAAACTACAGCAACTCCCAACTCAATTTTTTGCAGCACTTGTGCAAAAAGTAAACGCTGCTCTTGCTGAAGGGCGTGATGTTATCAATCTTGGTCAAGGTAATCCAGATCAACCCACTCCTTCACACATTATTAAAGCATTACAGGAGGCGGCAGAAAATCCTCAAAATCATAAATACCCTCCATTTCGTGGCATAGCAGAATTACGCCAAGCAGCCGCAAGCTTCTACAAACGTGAATACAATGTTGACATTGACCCTGAAACAGAGGTAGCTATTCTCGGTGGTACGAAAATTGGTCTTGTTGAGCTACCATTAGCCGTTTTAAACCCCGGTGATACAATGCTATTACCTGATCCTGGATATCCAGATTACTTATCAGGTGTCGTATTAGGTGATGTTAATTTTGAAGTTATGCCTCTTTTTGCAGAAAATCATTTCCTGCCTGATTATAATGCTTTATCCGATGAAGTAAAAG
The DNA here is from genome assembly GCF_054665055.1 of Lysinibacillus sp. CTST325. Lineage (NCBI taxonomy): Bacteria > Bacillati > Bacillota > Bacilli > Caryophanales > Bacillaceae > Lysinibacillus > Lysinibacillus sp. CTST325. The sequence continues at coordinate 294,440 of NZ_BAAFHO010000004.1, forward strand.
AAAAGGCGAAGATGCTTTACTTGAATTACCCGAATAACCCAACTGGTGGCACTGCAACACTTGAATTTTTCGAGGAAACAGTACGCTTTGCAAAAGAGCACAACATTATCGTAGCACATGATTTTGCCTACGGAGCGATTGGATTTGACGGCAATAAACCTATCAGCTTCCTGCAAGCTGATGGTGCAAAAGATATCGGTATCGAAATGTATACATTATCCAAAACGTATAATATGGCAGGCTGGCGCATTGGTTTTGCAGTTGGTAACCCCGATATTGTTGCAGCCATTAATCTTATTCAAGATCATCTATTTTGTAGTCAATTTCCTGCCGTGCAACAAGCCGCGGCAATTGCACTTACCGCTTCCCAGAGTTGCGCGGATACGCTAAGAGCGACTTATGAGCGTCGACGAAACGTCCTGATCGAGGAAGCGCAGCGAATTGGTTGGCAAGTAACAGCACCGAGAGGCTCTTTCTTTGCATGGCTCCCTGTTCCATTAGGTTTTACGAGTGAACAATTTGCCGATTTATTGCTCGACAAAGCTGATATTGCAGTAGCTGCAGGCAATGGCTTCGGTCAATATGGTGAAGGCTATGTGCGGGTTGGTTTACTTGTTAGCGAAGACCGCTTACGTGAAGCAATCAGCAGAATTGAAAAATTAAACTTATTTAGCTCCTGAACATTTCAATCCCCTACCTGAAAAACTGTTCCATTAGCTCAAACTTGCTACGGGGACAGTTTTTTCTCTCTCTTGCATACTCCACCCCTTATTCTAGCGGATTCTTTCGCAACTAAATATTATAACAAAATAAAAAATTTTAAAAATTCAATTGACTTACTATATCCTATAATTTATATTAGTTCTATCGGATTTACAAAAAAAATATTATAAATCTCTTATCAAGAGTAGCTGAGGGACTGGCCCTATGAAGCTCGGCAACCTCCTTTTTTAAGGAAGGTGCTAAATCCTGCAAACGATTATCGTTTGAAAGATAAGAGAGGACGTTTTTTCATGAGCCTCTCTTAATTTTTTAGGAGAGTTTTTTTTATTTTCAAAAACCGATAAAAAAACTTTGGAGGTATGTTTCATGAAAAAGAAAAATAAAATTTTATTAGGTTTAGCAAGTCTCACATTAGTAGCAGCATTAGTAGGCTGTGGTACTAAAGAAAATAGTAAGGATAGTCAAAGTAAGGCTATTAATGAAAATAAGATTGTAGTAGGTGTAACTTCGGGTCCACACGAACAAATTGCTGAGGTTGTAGCGAAAGTTGCCAAAGAAAAAGGCTTAGAGGTAGAAGTAAAATCTTTCTCTGATTATGTTTTACCAAATACATCGTTAGCAGAGGGCGATCTTGATGTAAACAGTTATCAACACAAGCCATTCCTCGAGACATTTAACAAAGATCACAATACAGATTTAGTGCCCGTTGGAAAAACTATTTTAAATCCTTTAGGTATTTACTCTGAGAAATATAAATCATTCGATGACGTTCCTGATGGTGCAACGTTCGGATTACCAAATGATCCAACAAACGGGGCTCGTGCCCTATTTGTCCTTCAAGAGGCAGGCTATATTAAATTAAAAGACGGTGCAGACTTAACAGCATCTATTCGCGATGTGGAAGAAAACAAAAAGAATTTGAAATTCATTGAATTAGAGGCTGCACAAATTCCAAAACAGCTTAGTGAAGTAGATGTAGCAGCTATTAATACAAACTTCGCTCTCGATGCTGGCATTAATCCTAAAAAAGACTCCATTCTTTTAGAATCTACGGACTCTCCATATGTGAATTACATTGTAGTACGTGCTGAAAACAAAGATGACCCAACGATCAAAAAATTTGTTGAAGCTTATCAATCCGATGAAGTACGCAAATTTATTGAAGAAAAATTCCAAGGCTCTGTAATTCCAAGCTGGTAAGTGACGATTAAGTATCTTTCATAAAATCAAGAATCTGCGAGGCTCCTACAGGAAAGCTAGCAGATTCTTGCTTTATAGAAGGACTTAGAAAGGAGATATCACAGTATGATTCAACTAGAAAATATAACAAAAGAATTTAAAACTAAAAATGGTATCGTTAAAGCAGTAGATGGTATTAACCTGCATGTCAAAAAAGGTGAAATTCATGGGGTTATTGGCTACAGTGGTGCAGGAAAAAGTACCCTTATTCGCTGCGTTAATTTATTAGAACGTCCAACAACAGGAAAGGTATTGATCGATCATGTGGATATTACTTCCCTTTCTCTAAACGACCTTCGCAAAACTCGTCAAAAAATCGGGATGATCTTCCAGCATTTTAACCTTTTAAAAACAGCGACCGTATACAATAATATCTCGGTACCATTAAAGCTTCTAGGCTATAACGACTCTGAAGTAAAAAAACGTGTTGCAAAATATGCAGAAATTGTTGGCCTAACAGAGAAATTAGATAGTTATCCTAGCCAGCTTTCAGGTGGTCAAAAACAACGTGTCGCTATTGCACGCGCCCTTGCCCAAGAACCTGAGATTTTGCTCAGTGATGAAGCGACAAGTGCACTCGACCCTGAAACAACTGACGCCATTCTTGAGCTTCTCTTGAAAATTAATCGCGAGATGGGCATCACTATTTTACTCATTACACATGAAATGAATGTTATTCAAAAAATTTGCGACGATGTATCCGTTCTTGAATCAGGAGCGGTTGTGGAATACGGCTCTGCTATAGACCTATTTTCAAAGCCTCAGCATCCAACGACACGAAAGTTTTTAAATACCATTTCTCAACGTAATTTATCCCCTTCCCTTATCGAGCAATTAAATGTTTCTGGAAGTGTTATTCGTTTAACTTTCCTTGGTGAAAGTACAGGAAAACCATTACTAGCAGAAGTGAGTAAAGTTTATGATGTTCAACCAAATATTTTATCAGCCAATATCATTGAATTAAAAAACGGCATTGTCGGTAATATTGTCGTGCATCTACACGGTGAAGCACATATCGTAGAAAAAGCACTTAAATATTTTACAGAAAACGGAGTAAGTGTCGAGGAATTAGGAGGTGGATTAAATGAATAGTATTCAAAGCTTCTTTGCAGATTGGTCAGATGTTATTGGGAAATCCATTATCGAAACCTTCCAAATGGTCGGAATTTCACTATTCTTTTCTATTTTAATTGGGATTCCGTTAGGGCTTTTAATCGTTTTAACTCGCCCGGGGCAATCGTTTGAAAATAAATTTCTCTACCAATTTTTCAATTTATTTATTAATATTATCCGCTCTGTACCGTTCATTATTTTACTATTCTTCATTTTACCGTTTACGAAGCTAATCGTCGGCACAACTATCGGTGTAAAAGGTGTTATTGTGCCGCTTGTTGTTTATACAGCGCCTTATATTGCGCGCCTTATGGAAACGGCACTTTTAGAAGTTGATCCAGGTGTTGTAGAAGCTTATACAGCAATGGGCATTAAACGTCGTCATATTATTTGGAATGTCTTATTACGTGAGGCGCGCCCATCCATTATTTTAGGTTTAACGATTGCTACAATCGGTCTTATCGGAGCAACAGCAATGGCCGGAATGGTTGGTGCTGGTGGTTTAGGTGATCTCGCATACCGTTACGGTCATTTACGCTATGAGGTCGATGTGATGTATACGACTGTGTTTATCTTAATTATCCTTGTTCAGAGTATTCAATCAATAGGTAACCGCTTTGCCGTGAAGTTAAAGAAAGATTAGTAGGAGGAATATGATGACAAAGACAACACATAGCGATCTACTATTAAAAAATATTAATGCACAAGCCCCCTTCCCTATTTGCTTTGCAGATTTAGAAAAGGCAGTTGCAGAAAAATTGGAAGCTGGTCCGTTTGGTTACATCCGTTCAGGCGCTGGCGGTGAGCAAACATTACGGAATAACCGTACAGCCTTTGAAAAATACTCTATTATTCCACGTTTTTTACAGGATGTTTCAAGTATTGATACATCAATTGAGCTGTTCGGAAAAGTACATCCAACCCCGTTCATATTTGCTCCTGTTGGCATGAACAGAATGGCGCATGACGAAGGAGAGCTAGCCGTTGCACGTGCAGCTGATCAATTAAAAATCCCTTATATCCAAAGTACCGTTTCAAGCTATGCACTTGAGGATGTGGCACAAACAGCTCCCACTGCTACTAAATGGTTTCAATTATATTGGTCAACAAATGAGGAAATTGCCTATAGCATGGCAGCTCGAGCCGAGGCTGCTGGTTTTGAGGCTATCGTTTTAACTGTAGATACAGTCATGCTCGGCTGGCGCGAAGAAGATGTTCGCAATCAATTTTCACCATTAAAGCTTGGATATGCACGAGGAAACTATATGAATGACCCTGTTTTTACCGCTTCCTTACCAGATGATTCATTTGAGTCATATGTACAAGGCGTGTTACAAAATATATTCCATCCAACATTAAATTGGGACAATGTACGTGAATTAAAGCGCCGTTCGAATCTCCCTATTTTGTTAAAGGGGATCTTACATCCTGAAGACGCAAAACTAGCTATAGAAAACGGCATTGACGGAATTATCGTATCCAACCATGGTGGCCGCCAATTAGATGGCGTAATTAGTTCACTTGATGCACTTCCTGGCATTGTAAAAGCTGTAAATGGACAAATTCCCGTTATTTTAGATAGCGGTGTGTATCGTGGAATGGACGCTCTTAAAGCACTCGCTTTAGGAGCAGATGCTGTTGCCATCGGTCGCCCCTTCGTCTACGGACTTGCATTAGCAGGACAGCAAGGAGTCGAAAAAGTAATGACGAATTTATATGATGAATTAAAAGTTTCTATCGCATTAGCAGGGGCAACATCTATAAAGGGACTACGTGATATCACATTGGTGAAAAAAGATGGAGCCGATAGTAAATGAGTTAATACTGATGAACGCTAAAAGCAGCGTAAGTCTTCACTCAAAATAAAGCAGTCCTGTATTTCGAGGTGGCGATCCGTCACTTCGACTGTTTTATCCGGCATTTCGGGGGGGCTTTCCTTCGCTTTGGGGGGGCTTTCCTTCGCTTCGCTGGTTCTTTCCGTCACTTTGACATTTCTATCCGTCGCTTTGCTGGTTCTTTCCGTCGCTCGGTCTTCTTTCCATCGCTTTGACGTTTCTTTTCATAACTCTGTCGGGGCTATCCATGATTTTGACTGTTCTATCCACGACTTTGACGGGGCTATCCGTCACTTGGACGTTTCTTTCCGTCACTTTGGCCCTTCTATCCGTCGCTTCGCTGGTTCTTTCCGTCGCTCAGTTTTGTTACCGTCACTTCGGAGCTTCTTTCCGTCGCTATGACATTTCTATCCGTCACCTCGGCTCTTCTTTCCGTCGCTTTGCTGGTTCTTTCCGTCGCTCTGACTTCTATCCGTCACTTTGGCTCTTCTCTCCGTCGCTTGGACGTTTCTTTCCGTCACTTTGGCCCTTCTTTCCGTCGCTCTGTCTTCTATCCGTCACCTTGGCTCTTCTTTCCGTCACTTCGCTGGTTCTTTCCGTCGCTTTGACATTTCTATCCGCCACCTTGGCTCTTCTTTCCGTCGCTCTGTCTTCTATCCGTCACCTCGGCTCTTCTTTCCGTCGCTTTGACGTTTCTTTCCGTCACTTTGGCTCTTCTTTCCGTCACTCATCTTGGCCCTTCTTTCCGTCACTCACCTTGGCCCTTCTTTCCGTCACTCACCTTGGCCCTTCTTTCCGTCACTCACCTTGGCCCTTCTTTCCGTCGCTTTGCTGGTTCTTTCCGTCGCTCTATCTTCTATCCATCACTTCAACCTATCTATCCGTCTGAATCTAAAAAGGGGCTACCTCGCTATTGAGGCAGCCCCATTTTTTATTGAATAACGCCTAGCTCACGGCCGACTTTTTCATAGATTGCTAGAGCGTCGTCCAGCATTTCTTTTGTATGTGCCGCTGTAGGCATGTTACGAACACGTCCTGTGCCTTTTGGAACCGTTGGGAAAACGATTGATTTAGCGTAGACGCCCTCTTCAAATAGGCGGCGTGAAAATTCCTGCGTAAGCTTTTCATCACCAATAATACATGGTGTAATTGGCGTTTCAGATGCACCGATATTAAAGCCTAGCTTAGCAAAACCCGCTTTTAGATAATCGCCATTTTCCCAAAGCTTATCGTGAAGCTCTGTTGAGTCAATCAGCATTTGTACTGCTGCTGTTATCGCTGCTACATCACCTGGTGGTAATGCTGTTGAGAATAAAAATGGGCGAGAACGTACTTTTAGCCAGTCAATTAAATTTTTCTTACCTGCTACATATCCGCCAACAACACCAATTGCTTTAGAAAGTGTACCAATTTGGAAGTCAATTTCTTTTTCTAAACCGAAATGCTTCACAGTACCCTTTCCTTTACCTGTTACGCCTGATCCGTGTGCATCATCGACGTATGTGATTAAATCAAACTCTTTCGCAATTTCAACGATTTCTGGTAATTTTGCAATATCACCGTCCATTGAGAATACACCATCAGTAATGACCATGACTTTATTGTATAAGCCTGATTCTTTTGCTTCCTTTGCCTTTGCACGTAAATCATCCATATCAGAGTGATTAAAGGCAATGATTTTTGCACGTGATAAACGACAGCCATCAATAATCGACGCATGGTTTAATTGGTCTGAAAGGATCGCATCATTTTTATCCATAACAGCTGAAATAGCTGCCATATTACAGTTAAAACCTGATTGATAAGAGATTGCTGCTTCTGTACCTTTAAATTCAGCAAGCTTTTCCTCTAATTTAACGTGTAAATCAAGTGTACCGTTAATCGTACGAACTGCTCCAGCCCCTACACCGTATGTCTCAATTGTTTCTTTGGCAATACGCTTTAAATCTTCATTTGTTGCTAAGCCAAGATAGTTGTTTGATGATAGATTAATTAGATTTTTGCTACGTACCTGAATAATTGGTCCGTTTGCTCCCTCTACTGGATCAATTTCATTGTATAAGCCTTGATCGTGTAAGGCTTTTAGGTTTTCATCTAAAAATGCATTCAATACTTTTGACAAGCGTATCATCCTTTCCTAGGAACACTATTCTAGTTCCTAGTGTAGCACAAGCATACTATTAGAAAAATTACTTTGTTAATCTTTCGAATAGTGGGGCAGTTTTTTCTCGCCAAAGAGATGATGATACACAATTATCTAATAATCGACGGACAGTATACTCCGCTTCCGCGTAACGCTTCGAATAACCCATTGCATCCTGCATCGCCTCTTTATACTTTGCCCGAATATCTTCAATTTGAACTTCTGCTTCCTGTGAAATTGCGCAATGTTTCCCTATATCGAAAATTTCATCCCCTAGTCTTCCGTCCTGTGGGTCAAAGATATGAGGCTCTGTACTATCAAAAATACAGAAATTCAATTCCGGGATCATAACCATGTCAACAGAGTTTGAATCCAAGCCGCACCAAATAATTTGTGCATCGAGCCCTCTTGCATTTGCTTCGTCTGCTAAACCTTTCATTAAAGAAGATTTACCAGTACCTGGCTTCCCTTTGATCATCAATCTTCTAGATACATTTTTTGTTATGCTATCTACTGTATTTTCGGCGCCCCTCGGTGTTAATGTTCCGAGTAAGCGATGGGTGCGCACTCCTGTTTTATTTAAGACGATTGATTGGAAAACATCTGTCTTTAAATTTTCAACCTGGTCATTCAATGCCTGCCAGTTCATACAACTCTGAGTGACTACTTCCCAATCATCATGGATCTTTATAGCATTATTAAGTTTCGAAATACACTTCTCACGCCATGACTCTCGTTCTGTCATCGCATTAGCGAGCTGTTCGCCAACCCTTTCAAGCTGGATTTCTTCTAAGCAATCATAAAATGACATCACTCGATGTTTTGTTCCAAGGAAAACCGGTTCAATCCCCCAACCCGATGACCATACAAATAGTCGATTACATCCTTGAACATACACTGCCTCAACAATATCCTCCAGCAAAGCATGCTTAAACCACTCCACCGCAAAGCCTTGCTTCACATAAAAATAACCTAGCTCTTTAAGAAGCTCTGATCCTTTAAACGTCGGTGCACCCTGCAAAATATAAACTAATTCAGCTTCATCCATCATTTCTTTATATAAATGTTTAATTCCTTGCCCAGTCAGTGCGTGTCCATAATAGTAGGTCACATTTCCGTTCAATTCCGATCCCCCTTTATCTTATGCCTTGCATTATATGAAGGAACCTTAAAAAAAATGAAGAGCTACTTTTATTTTTTACAAATAAAAGTAGCTTCCTATTTAAAAGAATGGGGGCATGCCCTCTATATTGCCAATACACCTCATTAATACTTTTCGACAATAAGGTAACGAATATTGCACAATATAGCCTGATGTTAAAGCAATGACCACAGTACCAACGCCAACAGGACCTCCGAGTAACCAGCCAAGAATTGTTACAAGGACCTCGATACCCATTCGTGCTGTTTTAATCGTTCCCCCAAACTTTTCAACAAGAATCATCATTAATGTATCCCGTGGCCCTGCCCCCATATTCGGAGCAATATACATACCACAGCCAAAGCTTAAAACAAATAAACCTACCACAAAATAAGTTATCTGTAAGCCATAAATACTTGTTGACGGTAATAGCCAATTAAAAACATCTATAAATGATCCGATAAGTAGCATATTGAGCCATGTCCCGATTTTTGGCCATTCTCGTAAAACAATTGAAGTTGAAATAACAATTAAAAGCCCTGTTAAAATAGACCAAGTACCAATTGATAAACCAAAATTCTGAAATAAACCCACATGCAACACATCCCAAGGGCTCGTTCCTACGATTTTCCCTTTAATGGACATTGTAATTCCAAGCGACATCACCATTAAGCCACCAATAAAAAACGTCCAACGCCACCCCGTAATTTTCCTCATTTCATATCCTTCTCTCTATGTATGATATTGCTCTAACAGCACCCTATTTTCTACAAAATCTTACTCTTACTTCCTGACAACTTAAATAAAAAAACTACCCAGCATATCATTCTTGGGTAGTGGTGATTGGAGCGAGCTTTGCTTTTGTCACAGCGACTAAATCATCTAGTTGTATGTGGATTTGCATACCGATTTTTCCGGCACTGACAATAATACTTCCTTGCTCTTGAGCTGAAGCGTCGATGACAGTTGGATAAAGCTTCTTCATGCCGACCGGAGAGCATCCTCCTCGTACATAGCCTGTATAGCCGAGTAACTCCTTAACCGGAAGCATGTCGATTTTCTTCTCGCCTACAACCTTTGCAGCAGCTTTTAAATCAAGCTCATCTGCTACAGGGATAACAAATACAAAAAGCTTTTGTGCACTTGCCTTTGCTACTAATGTTTTGAAAACACGAGAAACTGGGTGACCAATTTTTTCAGCAACCGAAATTCCGTCCACTTGGCCGTCACCAGTTTCATATTCAATTACTTCGAACTGTATTTTTTGTTGCTCCAATAATCTTATAGCATTCGTTTTCGCATGCTTTGCCTTAGCCATGTTAAAAAACTCCCATCTGCAGCATTAGGCTATCATGGAGAACATAGGGTCATTTCCTGGTTGATAGCCGTCTTTCGCCATTTGTATATGAGTGGCATATTTTTCAGAAGCATATTTAAATGTTCTCGCCTTATATGCCTCTGCATAATTCTTACCGAAAATTGTATCTGCAAATGGATCCAATTTCAATTCCTTTGAAAAACGTTCAGGTACTTTAACTTCAATTACTTCACGTACAAAAGCAGGTCCATCTAGTTCACTTTCATCTAGCTCTTGGCCATTTAATTGCGCTTGCATTTGTATTTGAGCATTTGCACTTGCCGCTACACGTAAATCTTGTGGTGGCTGCGCGGGTGCTAGCGCTGTATTCCTCACCTGATCTAAAATTTGTAACGTCTCCTCATCTACATGCTCTAGCTGTGAATTTTCAAGAGTTTCAGGCTTTTTCGTTTGCTCATGAGCGAGCACATTCTTTTTCGTTTGTTGCAAATCTTGAATGATTGCTTGCTGTTGAGGCGTGATTTCGTTGGATTCCTCTTTTTGTTGCTCATAGAGTTCTTGATCTGTGTGCCCTAAAAGTAAATTTTCTAGCTCAAGCAATAACGGATTTTTCTTTGGCTGAAAATACAGTGAGTTTTTTCGATATGCATCACCCGCTTGTTTTCGCTGTAAAATCTTTTTACGATTATACTGTGATGAAATTCTTTCTTGTTCTATTAAACTTGATAGTTTCATATAAATTCACCTCGGCTTTCTTATTTAATATGCAAGTTAAAAAATAGATATGATAATTCCTTCTCTAATAGTTTCTGTACCCTAATTATCGGAATTTTCTTTACCAAATTCAAGAACAAATTAATACTAAGCTCCTAAAGGAATAACCCACTTTCGACAAAACAAGCATAAAGACCTATCATTAAATTCATTTTTTCCGTTCATTTATTACTGCGATATTTAATTTCAATAAAAATTATTACTGTTACTACTTTATAAATGGTGTTAATTCACCACTAAAAAAACAGCCCCTTAGCAAGGACTGTTTCTATCTATCTTTTTTAGGTTTAATAAGTATACTTTTATAGGCTAAGTATCCAAGCCATGCTCCGAGTGTATTTAAAATTAAATCATCAATATCTGCCGACCCAACTGTAAAAATAAACTGGATAGTTTCTACCGCTAGACTAGAGAAAAAGCCTGCCCAAATAACTGTCCGAGCTTTACGAAACTTTTTTGATAATAACGGAAGTAAAAAGCCCATTGGGGTAAATATTAATAAATTGCCGAGTAAATTAATAATAATGATATCCAAATTAAAATACTGGGAGTAATTTATATAGCGAAGAATTGTATCAAAGGGAATAAAATTTGTAGTTAAACGCCAATCACTATAATCAAACAACCCTAATTCATCTAGAGAATATTCGCCATTAAATAAAATAATAATTACATTCACTAGACGATCAATGACCAGTTTATAAAAAGCTATAACGGAATAAATACAAAAAAATATCCAACCTGTTATTTTGATTGGTAAATAATATGTATCTATCAACGAACGATAAGGTAATGGTAGCTTGGCACTACCCTGTATATTATTTTTTGTCATGCCTGTACCACCTACTTCCCTTTATCTCACAATTTTAATATGCTTCACTTCCCCATGCAAGTGGTAATAATAAGATGGGTAAAGAGTTTCAGAGGCGCATTAGGAGTACTTAATCACCCTATACTATACGTTTGTCCAGGTTCAATTAGAAAGACAAATAAACAAATTTTAACAATATACCATCCTCTGCTTTTGGTGATGAACAAAAAAAGCTGCCTCAATTAAACTGAGACAGCATTATTTCAGACTTTATACTGGATTTACTCCGTGCTTACGTTCTGAGAATAATAAGTACTTTGACATATAGAGCTCTAAACGTGATTCAAGTGCTTTTCTTAAATCATTTGGCTCAATAACATCGTCAATGATCAGCTCTGAAGCTAGACGATAGACATCGATTTCCTCTTGATATTCCTTGCGTTTCTCTGCAATAAAGCTCGCTTGCTCCTCTTTTGGGAGTTCAGCAATTTTATTTGCATATACTGCGTTGACCGCAGCTTCAGGACCCATTACAGCAATTTGTGCGTTGGAAAGCGCAATACAGCAGTCTGGCTCAAAAGCAGGACCTGCCATTGCATACAGCCCTGCACCATATGCCTTACGAACAATGACCGTTAATTTTGGGACTGTTGCCTCACTCATTGCGAAAATCATTTTCGCACCATGGCGTATAATCCCAGCCTTTTCAACTTGCGTACCAATCATAAATCCTGGTACATCTGCAAGGAAAAGAAGCGGAATATTGAACGCATCACAAAGTGAAATGAATTTTGCTGCTTTATCAGCTGAATCGTGGAACAAAACGCCACCCTTTACACGCGGTTGATTGGCGATAATTCCAACGGATTGCCCATTAATGCGCCCAAGTCCTGTAATTAATTCTGGAGCGAATAATTTTTTCACTTCACAAAACGTATCTTCATCAATAATACGTTCAATTAGTTTATACATATCAAAAGGAACGTTTTGATTTTTTGGTATTAGCTCATCAATCGATTTATCAAATGAAGCTGGTGGCTTTGGAGCCTCTAGCTTACTGCGCTCTGCATAATTGTTCGGGAAGTAGCTCAAATATTTACGAGCATAGGCAATTGCTTCTTGCTCGTTTTTAGCAAGCACATCTCCGCAACCGGAAACAGAACAGTGCATTTTCGCTCCACCCATCGTTTCCAAATCTACCTTCTCACCAATAACCATTTCCGCCATACGTGGGGATCCTAAATACATCGATGCATTACCCTCTACCATGACTACAATATCGCAGAATGCAGGGATATAGGCACCTCCTGCCGCAGAAGGTCCAAACAGTAAGCATATTTGAGGGATTTTACCTGAAAGTTTTACCTGATTATAGAAAATGCGTCCTGCTCCTCTTCGACCAGGGAACATTTCTAATTGGTCGGTAATACGTGCACCTGCCGAATCGACTAGATACAGTAATGGGCAATTTAGCTTTTCGGCTGTTTCTTGAATACGAATCATTTTTTCTACTGTACGTTTACCCCAAGAGCCAGCTTTAATCGTCGAATCGTTTGCTAGTACACAAACAGTACGGCCATGGATTTTACCGATTCCTGTTACAACGCCATCTGCCGGTAAGTCACCAGCTAAGCAGTTTGCGTACAAGCCCTCCTCTGATTGTAGCCCATCATCTAATAATAATTCGAGTCGTTCACGTACAAATAGTTTTCCTTGCTGCGCATTTTTATCGTGATATTTTGGCAGACCACCTGCTAAAATTTGTTCCTTCATTGTTTTAGTCGTATTTTCTGTCGGTACATTGCTCATATTTAATTCCTCCTTTTGCCCATTCGATTACGCCTTAGCATGAATAATTAATAAATATACCTAGATCTCGGTTCATTATCATAATGTGGGGTTGATTTCCGTTACGGCTGTGCGCTTTGTTGCTGTCGCTACGCTTTCGCACAGATAAAACATTTGTAGCTGCCGCTTTGCTTTCGCTTCAGAAAACATTTGTAGCTGTCGCTTTGCTTTCGCTTCAGAAAACATTTGTAGCTGTCGCTTTGCTTTCGCTTCAGAAAACATTTGCTGCCGCTACGTTAGCACTACGCTTTCGCACAGAAAACATCCGCTACACTGCAGGGTCTCGGGCCAACACGATGTTGGTCACGAAGGCGTTATCACAGGATGTGATGCTCTTAGCCTTCGTTCCTCTAACGCTGATCCCCGAGGAGTCGCCCAGCCTTCACGCCAATCAACTTATATGCATTGCATATGTTTTAACAAAATGTCGTTCCAAACTTCTGATAATGGACCAAAATCTACTAGAAATTCAACTTGTATGGCTCATCACCATAGCGTGGAGTTGATTTCCGTTACACTTGGTGCTTCCCTGAGGGCACCCTAAGAAGTCATCTAGCCTCCACTTTTTGATGATGTGCCTATTTTTTTAAAATCCTACTTTAAAACCTTTCAAAATCTTTCAGTAGAGTCTTTACTTCCCTAAGTATTGCGGTGTTCGCTTTTCTTGGAAAGCGAGTAAGCCCTCTAATCGATCTTCTGTAGGAATCAGAGCATTATATGCAAGTGATTCGATTTTTAAGCCAGTAGCTAAATCTACTTCAACACCTTGATTCATGGCGATTTTCGCCTGTACTAAAGAAAGCGGGGCATTTTTTGCCATTTCAAGCGCAAGCTGCTGAGCCTTTTCAAGTACTTCATGTCCTTCATGAATATACTCCACAATACCGTAGCTTCTTGCTTCCTCTGCATTTAATCGACGTGCTGTATAAATTAATTCCTTCGCCTTTCCAATGCCAATTAGTCGCGGAAGTCGTTGCGTGCCTCCTGCCCCTGGGATGATGCCGAGAGATGTCTCCGTAAGACCTAACTTTGCATGTGTTGCTGCAAGGCGTAAATCACAGGCTAACGCTAGTTCGAGTCCTCCACCAAAAGCAACACCATTTAGTACGGCGATAACTGGTTGAGCGAGTGCTTCTACTTTTGCCACTGTTGCACCGATTAATTGCACAATCTGCTTTACTTGTCGGTCTGGCATCCCTTTACGTTCTTTTAAATCTGCTCCTGCGCAAAAAGCTTTTTCCCCTGCTCCCGTTAGTAGGGCGACTCGCACTGCCGGATCACCGTTTATGTTGTCGAGTGTCGCGCTAAGTTCTTGGAGTAGTTGTACAGACATTGCATTTGCAGCTTCAGGTCTTGAAAGTGTAATAAGCCCAATGCAACCATCTAATAATTCAAAACGAACGAGTTGCGTCATAATTGACTCGCACTCCTTTCATTACGGGCAATTGCCATTTGTTTAGAGGCAACGGCCTTCCCTAGTTTCTGTTCAATAAATAGCGCAGCCTCTAACACTTTATTCAGCTCTACACCCGTTTTAATACCCATTTCATCTAATAAATAAAGTAAATCTTCCGTGGCTACATTACCGGATGCTCCTTTGGCATACGGACAGCCACCAAGTCCACCAAGCGCACTATCAAACTTTGTAATTCCCATTTTTAAAGATTGAACTATATTCGCTAGTGCTGTGCCACGTGTATCATGGAAATGCATCGCAAAATTTTCCGCAGGATATCTTTTTAGCAATTCTTCTAAAAGATTTTCCACCTGTGTCGGTACACCAACACCAATCGTGTCACCTAGCGAAATTTCATCGACGCCCATTTCTAATAATTTTTCTGTTACTCGCAAAACCTTTTCTGGTTGTATGTAGCCTTCATACGGGCACCCAATTACTGTTGAGATATAGCCTCGTATATTTTTATGAGCTGCCTTTGCCCCTACCACAACTTCCTGTAATATCGGAAATGTGTCATTAATAGATTTATTAATATTACTTTGATTATGGCTTTCACTTGCCGACATAAAAACGCTCACTTCATCTACTTCAGCCTGCAATGCACGTTCTAAGCCACGCATGTTCGGTACGAGTGCCGCATACGTGATATCTTTTTGGCGTTTAATGGCTTGAAGCACCTCCACTGCATCAGCCAGCTGTGGAATCCACTTCGGATGCACAAAAGAAGTTACCTCGATATAATTCAATCCAGTTTGACTAAGTAAATTCACTAACTGTACTTTATCGGCAGTTGCAAGATGCGTTTTCTCATTTTGCAAACCGTCACGAGGACCTACTTCCTTTAACGTGACATACTTTGGTAGCTGCATAAAGAAGCCTCCTTATTCGATTTCTAAAATATCGTCATCAACGTTAATGAAATCCCCTTCGTTCGCAATGATTTTTGTGACTACGCCATCTTCTTCTGCTGCAATAGGAATCTCCATTTTCATCGACTCTAAAATTGCCACATCTTGTCCTGCTGTCACTTTCTCACCCTCTGCTACAACGATTTTCCATACTGTTCCTGCCATGCTCGCTTTAACTGTCGCCATTGTAAATCCCCCCCAAATGTATGAATGTACGCTTAACGCATTCGCACTAAGTAAGTGCGAATGCCTTTATTTATTTCGTCTCTGCTAATTGCGGTAGATAGTATTCATCTACAAATTTAGTTGTTGTATAGCCCTTTAAAAATTGTTCATGTGTGACTGTTTTCAACAGCATCGGAATATTTGTTTGAATTCCTTCTACTTTATACGCTTTTAGTGCCTCAATAAGTCGCTCACACGCAATTGCTCGTGTTTCTCCCCACACGACTAATTTGCTAATCATTGGATCGTAAAAAGGTGTTACCGTAGTGCCAGCCTCTACGCCGCTTTCATGGCGAATACCTTCACCTGTTGGTAATTCAAAAGCCGTGATTGTGCCAGGAGAAGGGAAAAAGGTCGAAGGATTTTCGGCGTAAATACGTACTTCAATCGCATGCCCTTTTCTTTCTATACTATCGCGCGTAAATGCTAATGGTTGTTTTGCCGCAATCTTTAATTGCTCCTCTACAAGATCCAGCTTTGTAATTTCCTCAGTCACCGGATGTTCCACCTGTAGGCGCGTATTCATCTCTAAGAAATAAAAGTTTTGCTCTGCATCTACTAAATACTCAATCGTTCCAGCATTCACATAGCCAATATGCTGAACTGCCTTGACCGAAGCATCTAGCATACTTTTTCTTGTTTCTTCAGAAATGAAAGGAGATGGTGCTTCCTCAACTACCTTTTGATTTCTACGTTGAATCGAGCACTCACGTTCAAATAGTGGTACGACATTGCCATCGTGATCCGCAATAATTTGTACCTCGACGTGATGAGGATTAGCAATAAATCGTTCCATATACATCGTGCCATCACCAAAGAATGACTGTGCACGCTTTTGATTTCCCTCAAAGGCTTTTGCCAATTCCTCTGCATTTTCTACGAGCTGCATTCCGATACCCCCACCGCCAGCAGAGGCTTTTAACATAATCGGATAGCCTAGACGGGAAGCAATTTCAATAGCTTCTGTTACATCTTTCACAGGTGTCTCAACGCCTTCAACAATTGGTACACCTGCCACCTTCATTGTTTTCCGGGCTTCTAATTTACTACCCATCGAAGCAATAACGTCTGCGCTAGGCCCAATAAAAACTAAGCCTGCCTCTGTACAACGTTTAGCAAACTCAGCGTTTTCTGATAATAAGCCATAGCCTGGATGAACAGCTTCAGCACCGCTTTCCTTTGCCACTTCAAGAATTCGATCCATATTTAAATAACTTTGTGCAACAGGTGGTTTTCCGATACAGAACGCCTCATCGGCTTCCTTAACATGTAAGCTTTCAGCGTCTGCCTCGGAATACACCGCAACTGTTAGGACATTTAGTCGTTTGCATGTTCTAATAACACGCCTTGCTATTTCTCCACGATTTGCAATTAATACCTTTTTGAACATAACACCGGCCCCCTTCTTACTTCACTGCTGGAACAAAACTCTCTCGTAATCTATACTTTTGAACTTTTCCTGATGCTGTCATTGGATAGTCGTCGATAAAGAAAATATGTCGTGGTATTTTATGTCTAGAGATTTTATCCCGACAATAATCCCGAATTTCTTCCTCGGTTGCCTGCTCTTCTTCACGCAAAATGATCCAAGCTGCCGCTTCCTCTCCATAAACAGGATCAGGAACGCCTGCAACCTGTACATCTGCAATTTTCGGGTGTGTGTAAAGGAATTCTTCAATTTCACGAGGAGATATATTTTCACCACCGCGAATAATCATATCTTTTAAACGCCCTGTTACACGTACATAGCCCGCCTCATCCATCGTTGCCAAATCCCCGGTATGCAGCCAACCAGCCCCATCAATTGCAAGAAGCGTTTCTTCTTGGTTTTTATAGTAACCTTTCATGACGTGATAGCCTCTCGTACATAGCTCCCCTTGCTCATGCGGCGCAGCTTCTTCGTCTGTACCAGGAACGACGATTTTAACTTCCAGATTCGGCAATGCACGGCCAACGGTTTCTACCTTTAACAATAGCGGGTCATCTGCTCTCGTTTGTGTAATAACAGGTGAGGCTTCTGTTTGTCCGTAACAGATCGTAACATCCTTCATCCCCATTTTGTCGATCACGGCTTTCATCACCTCAATAGGACAATTAGAGCCTGCCATTACTCCAGTACGTAATGTGGATAGATCGAAAGACGAAAAATTCGGTAAATTAAGTTCGCTAATGAACATCGTTGGTACACCATGTAACGCTGTACACTTCTCTTTTTCAACTGTTTGTAGCACTTCAGTAGCTGAAAATTCCTGCACTGGTACCATCGTCCCGCCACTAGTCGTAATTGCTAATGTGCCAATTACACAGCCAAAGCAATGGAAGAATGGGACAGGGATGCATAAGCGATCTTCGAAAGTTAAACCCATACATTCTGCAATATTAATCGCATTATTGACCAAGTTATAATGCGTTAACATAACGCCTTTCGGAAAACCTGTTGTTCCCGAAGTATATTGAACATTAATAACATCGTCATAATGAAGCTCTTGCTGTCTTTGATCTAATTGCTCCTCTGTTATTTGCTCTGCAGCAGATAACACATCAGACCAGTTTAGCACTCCGGGGTATTTTGTCTCGCCAATTAAAATAACATTTTTCAATAAAGGCAGTCGCTCTGATTGCAAATTACCCGGTTCACAATGTTCAAGCTCTGGACACAACTCTTGCAGTGTATTCATAAAAGAATGGTCTCGATAATTTTCAATCAAAATAATCGTTTTTGCATCGGATTGCTTCAATAAATATTCCAACTCGCTTGAGCGATAATTAGTGTTGACAGTGACGATTGGGGCACCCATTTTACCTGTACCAAATTGCAGCTGTACCCATTCCGGGACATTAGTCGTCCATACTGCAATATGCTCGCCCTTCTCTATTTCAAGAGCCATCAACCCTCTAGCAACTAAACGACTTTGTCGATTGAGCTCCTCGTAGGTCATACGTAAATCCCTATCTGCATATACTAATGCTTCGCGTTGTGGATACTTTTCAGATTGTTCATCTAGCAATTGACCAATAGTTTGATACACAAGTTCTGCCATGAAAATCCTCCTTTTAGCTACTTAAGATGATTAACAGCCAATTAAACGAGAAATAACGAGACGTTGAATTTCAGAAGTTCCTTCACCGATTTCCATTAACTTAATGTCACGCAGATGACGCTCTACATCGTATTCTTTCATATAGCCTGAACCGCCGTGAATTTGAATGGCTTGATTACAAGTGCGGAAGCCCATTTCAGAAGCAAATAATTTTGCCATTGCCGCTTCCTTCCCGAACGGTTTCTTTTGATCTTTAAGCCATGCCGCCTTATGTACTAACGTACGCGCAAGCTCTATCTCCATTGCCATATCGGCTAATTTAAACTGTATTGCCTGAAGTTTTGAAATTGGTGCACCAAATTGTTCACGTTCTTTTGCGTATTTTAATGATTTCTCATAAGCTGCCTGTGCAATTCCTACAGATAATGCAGCGATGGAAATACGCCCTCCGTCTAAAGTATTTAAAAATTGGCTAAATCCGCGTTTTTCATCCCCTAAAAGATTAGCCCTTGGTACACGAACATTTTGCAAAATAATCTCACATGTATTGGAGCCACGTACGCCCATTTTGTCGTAATTGCAGTTGATCGTTACGCCAGGAGTATTAGTTGGTACAATGATAGCTGAGATGATTTTTTTACCATCTTCACGTTTACCTGTCACTGCAGTCACAATAATTTGACGTGCATGGCCAGCATTTGTGATCCAGCATTTTTCACCATTAATGATGTAATCATCACCATCAATTACGGCTGTTGTACGTGTCCCACCAGCATCTGAACCTGCATTGGGCTCTGTTAGACCAAACGAACCTAATGTTTCTCCCTTCGCTAACGGAACAAGCCATTCCTGCTTTTGCTCCTCTGTACCGAAATTATAAATAGGCGAAGCACCTAAGCTAACTGCTGCTGCATAGCTTAATCCTGTGCCACCACACGCACGACCGATTTCTTCAACAGCAAGTGCGTAGGAAACAGTATCTCCGCCTGAACCGCCGTACTCTTCAGGAAATGGAATACCTAATAAGCCTAGCTCTGCCATCTTTTCAAAGCTCTCTATTCTCATCGTCGATGTCTCGTCAACCTCACGAGCATACGGTTTAATTTCATTTTCAGCAAAATCACGTACCATGTCTCGAATCATTGCTTGCTCTTTCGTTAGTTCAAAGTTCATCCCCAGTCCCCCTAATGTTTAATGTGCCATAGCGGATTTCGTTCAGATGTCAGTTGCAATGCATCAATTATGCCTCGACATAATTGCGTCCGGAATCGACTTTGTGCCAACAAATGTTTTTTGCGCGAAAGCGTAGTGCTAACGAAGCGACAGCAACAGCACGCCGTTGATCACTCAGTCGTTGCCACAGGACGTGGCGTTCTTAGGCTGAGTTCTTCTATTTCAACAGGTGTTTGGACACCCGTTGAAAGAAGTTAATACCGACTAGTCGGTTTGTTTTAAATATTAATAAAACCAGTCTCTTCCTTCGCTGCTGGCTTCTCCTTGACCATAAATTGAACTGCTTCTTCCATTGCTTGTTCAGTGACAATCGCACGCAATACCATATCCGTAAAGACTTCTGTAATTTCCTCCATTGTTAGTGGACCTGATTGCTTAAACCATTTGTATGTCCAGTTAATCATCCCAACAATAGCCATCGTTACAATAGTACAAGGTAGTTCTGTACGAAAATCCTTTGTTTGCTGGCCTTCCTCTATGACTTTTTGTAAAATATCCCGATATTGATCTCGTTTTTTATGAATAATTTCACTATATTCCTCTGGCAATGAACGGCTTTCCTCATAAAAAACAGTAATATGTGCTTGATACACATCAAATACTTGAGTCAGTGTTTGCAGCATCGCACATAAACGTGTAATCGGTGTATCGTATTTGTCATATGCCTCCTGTGACTGTTTAATAACATATGAAATAAATACATCATGAATTTCATACAACAATTCATCTTTCGATTTAAAATTATGATAAAATCCACCCTTTGATGCACCAATGTATTCAACAATGCGATCAACAGTGACATTGTGATAGCCATCTTGCTGAAATAGCACGACAGAAGCGTCAACAATGCGTTGTTTTAACGTTTTCTTTACCATAGGCATCTATCATCCTTCTTAATAACTCTTTACTCCATCACTCTTTATAATTAGAAAAAGTTTTGGGTCATCACCATAATGTGTGGTTGATTTCCGTTCCGGCTGGGGGCTTTCCTGGGGCGTTCGATGAGCCGCAGATCCCCGAGGAGTTGCCCAGCCTCCACTCCAATCAACTTACGCACATGGCATATGTTTTAGCAAAATGCCATCCCTTCTCCTTGTGAATAAACCTGATTTTTCTTAATTATAAAAAAACTATGACACCATTAATATAGCATTTACAAAAATTAGTGTCTAGCATCGATATAGATTTTATTTAAAATTACGAGAATTTATTTTACATAAAGCAGAATTTTTCAATTATCCACAAATCAATTTCGCCTTGGTGTAATTGGCCGCTGTCGCTTTGCTTTCGGTACAAGAGAGATTTGTAACTGTCGTTTTACTTACGTTACATAAAACACTTGCTGAATGAAGAAACACAAACATACATTTACTGTATGATTTCCAACTTGTTTTCATTACTAAAATCGAAAAAAATTCCCTAGCGCTGTATAAAAGCACTAGAGAATCTCAAAAACATAGTTATGAAGCTTTTGGTATTTTACGTAGCCACGAAATAATGATTGCAATGATTAATGCAAAGCCTAAATACCCCATCGCTGAATATACCTTTCCAACTAATGTCGTGAACCCTACTAAACTCGCGACAAAGCCTATTAAGCCTATCACCACAATACCTAATTTAAAATAATGATGGTCAGGCGCTATAAAACGTACTGTAAATGCATAAAGCATTCCTACAGCTGTATTGTACATCATGCCTAATAAAGCAATAGACATTAAAATACCTACTACTGGATGAATTTGTTTTGCTAGCTCTAATGTTGGCATTGCTGTCCCACCAACTACATCCATTTTAACGAACAAAGCAATATTAATAAGTATGATTAAAACACCGAGCATTATGCCGCCAAGAAGGCCACCTAAACCAGCAATCTTGCGATCTTTTACCGTTCCCCCCATAACAATTAACATCGCAGTACCAGCAGCTATGTTATAAGATACATAGAGAAGTGCGCCCAATATCCAATTTGAAGCCGCAGATGTTTGCTCTTGCGCCAACACATTCTGTTCTGCCATCGTTAAGTCCATCGTGAAAATAGAATAAATTAATATAATAAAAACGATTCCCATTAAATATGGCGTCACTAAAGCTATTATATTAATAATATTTTTTACATTTAATAGCAATGTTAAAATCGTAATAATTACCATAAAAATACTGCCAATCATCGGATTTACACCAAACATTTGCTCAAATGTTGATCCCGATCCAGCAAACATAACAACGGCTACACCAAATAAGAAGAATGTAATGACAATATCTAATATCACCCCAACATAACGTCCACCAATTTGATAGATAACCTCTTTATGAGAGGTCGTTTGTGAATCCGCTCCTAATTGCGCTAAACTCATCCCTAAAAAGGCAAATGCGATTGTTGCGACAATTCCCCCCGCTATGCCGTATAGACCAAAGCTCGTAAAGTATTGCATAATTTCTTGTCCTGATGCAAAGCCAGCACCAACGATTAATCCTACAAATGCGCCACCTATCTGCCAACTTTTTTTCATAGAACACCTGCTTATCTAATCAATTATATTCATAGGCTTCTTAACGAAATATCCTTCTTGTACTACTCAAGCCACGTTATTTATATGTTTTCTGTGCTACTGTGAATAAATCGATTGTCTCCCTATTCACTTCATAGCCGATCCCCGCTTTTTGTGGAACTTCAATATAACCGTCCTTCACTACAACTTCCGGATCTATGATATCTTTTTCCCAATAACGACTTGAGCCTGCTGTATCTCCAGGTAAAATAAAATTCGATAATGTAGTTAATGCCACATTATGTGCACGACCAATACCAGACTCCAGCATGCCTCCACACCAGACTGGAATGTTGTTTGCCTCACAATAATCATGTATTTTCTTCGCTTCTGTTAAGCCACCAACACGTCCAATTTTAATGTTAATAATTTTAGTACTGCCTAACTGAACGGCTTTACGTGCATCTTCTAATGAATGGATACTTTCGTCCAAACAGATTGGCGTATCGATTAATTTTTGTAATGCTGCGTGGTCAATGATGTCATCTGACGCCAATGGCTGTTCAATCATCGTTAAATTAAAAGCATCTAGTTGCTTGAGCGTTTCAGCATCTTCGAGACGATAAGCTGAGTTCGCATCTGCCATAAACGCCACATCAGGGAACGTTTCACGCAATGTACGCATTACTGCCACATCCCAACCTGGCTTAATTTTGATTTTCATTCGTTTATAGCCCTCTTTAACAAAGCCATCTACTAACGCTACTAAATCCTTGATTGATTGTTGAATACCGATACTGATCCCTACTTCAATGTTGGCCTTTTTGCCACCTAGCGCAGCTGCCAGTGATTGATTCGTCTGTTGGGCATAAATATCCCAAATAGCACCTTCAATCGTTGATTTCGCCATATTATTTTTGCGAATTGGTTTAAATAGCTCGTTCACCTCATCTGGATGCTGAAGCTCTTTATTTAAAATAAGAGGAATTAAAAAATCCTCTAGCATATGCCAGTTCGTTTGCAATGTTTCCTCGTTGTACCATGGTGAATGGAACGCTACAGATTCTCCCCAACCGATTGTTCCTGCCCCATCCTTGGCCTCTAAAACTAAAAAATCTTTATCATCGAATGTACCAAAGCTAGTTGTAAATGGTTCTTTTAATTTCATTTTTAAATGTCTAATGGTAATTTCCGTGATTTTCATATTGGTTTGCCCCTTCCAGATCTAAAGTTTCTAATTTTACGAGAACATACTCGTTGTAACGTTCTTTCTGCTGCAATTGAACTGCCGCATAGCCTTGTGCAAATAGTCGTTGTAATAAATATCTCGTTTTGAAACGCCAGTCCAATGCTAATGCTGGATCTTGTAGCTTCAATGCTTGAAAATCCTTTGGTACAGGTAATGTATATAAGTCTTCGTTATATTTCGAATTTTCAGTTATATCCAAACGTAGAAATCCTTGTTCATTTGATACACAGCTTGCCACTGGTATGGCATCTGTCGCATCTATTGAAACATTTTTACTTACGTAATTAGAGGTTATATGCCAGCACACCTCAAAACGATCTGAAGGCAGTCCCTTATTTAAGCCATCCTGCATTTCACCGTAGCAGTTTTCTATATACGTATTACAAATACCATTTAATTTGGACAGATTGAGAAAACCATTTCGAGTTTCCAGTGGATCAAACGTCCACACCATTAAATCGTAGCCTCGCTCAATAGCAATAGCTTGCTGGGCATATTTTAATTGTTCACCTATTCCTTGGGAGCGGTAATTTTCGTCTATTCCTAACATATGAGAACATAAATAGCTTTTGCCCTCTCGAAACCCCGAAAAGCCATAGCTAAAGCCAACTAATTGATCACCATCATAGGCACCAACAACGATACCGCCATTTTTCACAGCTGTTAAAGTTTGATGAATGGGAATTGAAGGCATGCCCCAAACGTTATATTCCAATTGCTGAACTTGCTCCAGCTGTTCGATTGTCTTTATTTCCCTTATGCCAATCATCGCTATCACTTCTTTCTATTCTTTATCCCATATTCTATAAAGCTCTTAAAATAGCTCTCGTGATAATGTTCACTCCGGTAATAAGTCGCTCTCGATTAAAGGTCATTTTCGGATGATGTAATCCTGGTGTTACACCACAACCTAAGCCAAGCATTGTTGCTTTAAGGTTCGGACGTTCATACGTATAAAAATGAAAATCCTCTCCTCCAGGAGTGACGACTGGTGAAGCACATGCTTTTTCACCAACTACGTCAACAATCGCTGCTTTCATATGCTGTAATGCCTCATCATTCACTAACGCTGCAACAATATGCGCATCTACATGTAAGGAAATTTTCGCACCATACATCACTTCTACCGATGCTTTTACACGTTCAACACCCTCCGTGAGAACTTGCATGACTTCATTTGTTTGTGCTCGTGCATCGATGCTAAATGTTGCTTTCCCCGGAATAATATTCGTCGAGATTCCTCCTGCATTAAATTGTGTCATTTTGACGGACGCAGAGACATTGGGGTCTGTCCAGATTTTTTGTAAACCTTCGACAAATGCAGCCCCTACCTCAATTGCATTAATGCCGAGTTCAGGTCGTGCGCCATGTGCCTCTTCCCCAAGAATTGTCCCAGTAAAAAGCTTGGCAGCTCCGTGGTACAATGCTGGAGCATACGTCCCATCCTGTAATTCTTTTAGCGGACGAACGTGAACACCAAATAAGTATTCTAAATGATCGATAAGCCCCTTCTCAACGAATGCGTGAGCGCCCTGTGCCTTTTCTTCAGCAGGCTGAAAAAGAATACGTACTGCACCGGGGAGTAAATGCTCCATATCCTTTAACACTAGTGCCGTCCCAATAGCCATCGTCATGTGACCGTCATGGCCGCAAGAATGATTAGCTTGAAATTTGCCATCTACTTCCTGCCATAGTGCATCAATATCTGTACGAAATCCGACTCTCGGTATCCCTTCCCCAATATCTACATACAGTCCCGTCATATCCTCGAACAACTGAGGCTCCATCTGTGCCTCCTTCAATAAATTGGCGATGTATTGCGTTGTCTTCTTTTCCTGCCAGCTAATTTCCGGATGCTCATGTAGATGTGTAAAAATATCAGCCAATCTCGGCTGTAAGTTTTGTAAAACTTGATTCATTGTATTCAACTCCATCGATTTGCTAAAAAGCTATTTTGGAAATCATCATATTTTACGCGTTGATTTTCATAATAGTCGTGATCTTGTGCAGTCATACCTGCAATTAGTGTATTTAAAAATGAAATCAGTGCTGGCATTGCATCAATCGTAGACATTTCTTGTTGCTCATTCACAAAGGTAATCGTCGCATATTGCGTGATAGGTGCAATTTTAGAATCTGTAATACCAATAATCTCGCAATTTTTCTCTTGAATTTCGGCTGCAAATTGAATCGGTTCTTTAAAATAACGATGGAACGATAAAATAATGACCACACTATCCTCATCAATTTCTTGTAAAGCTCTAATGATTTCACTAGTTTCAAAATCCAAAAGCACTGCGTTAGGACGTAGTATATTTAACGTAAAACACAACCATTGTGCCGCTAAATGGGAGGACCCATTGCCAACAATATAGATTTTTTTCTTCGTATGCAGCAGCGTGGAAGCACGATTAAAATCTTCCTCGTTAATGCTCTTCGCCACATTTAAAATACTCGCTGCATCCTTTTCCATCGTCTTTTCATAAAAACGTGGGGTCTCAAAAAGTGCCTGCTTTGATTGCAAATAATTATGCAAGCTACTCGTATTGCCTTCATTGAATAACTGCATCGTAATCTCTCGCTGCAGCTCAGCATAACCCGATAATCCGATAGCGTAGCAAAAGCGGATAACCGTCGTTTCACTTACCCCTGCCTTCTCCCCCACATATGCAGCTGAATGAACACCAACAGTCTGCAAATTTTTGAGGATGAAGATCGCTACCTTTTGCTGACTCTTTGAAAGCTCCTGATATTTATGTTGAATGACTTGTTGAATTGTTTGATTATCCACCAAAGAAGTACATCCTTTTTATTTTAATTTTTGAAGCTTAAACTTCATTTTCATGTTACATACAGTAGCACAAATATTTTCGCAATTCAATATATTTTCTGAAATTTCTGTTTATACATAGAAAATAGAAGTTTTACAATTTAATGGCGCAATATCATAACGTGTGGTTGATTTCCGTTCCGACTGGCGCTTTCCTAGGGGCGTCCGATGAGCCGCTTCGCTTCGCTGCAGGGTCTCGGGCCAACACGAGGTTGGTCACGAAGGCGTTATCACAGGACGTGATGGTTTTAGCCTTCGTTCCTCTATTCGCTGATCCCCAAGGAGTCGCGCAGTCTCCACTCCAATCAACTTATTCACATACGTATAAATAAAATGTCATCCGCAACTTTTGAAGATTAGCTACCTTTGCCGTTCATTTCATGAATTGAATCGCTCGATGCCAAAGAATGATACTCATTTTTCTTGTACAACCTAAAAAATGCACAAATGTTATCAAATCAACATTTGTGCATTAAAAAAGTTTATTTATCTAAGTTAAATCCTTTTAGTAGATCTGCAAAAGCATTATTCAAAGGTTCTGCTTCTTTTTCTTGCTGTTTCATGTACTTCTGTACGCTACGCTTATCTACTTTGCCACCGCCTTCTTTTTTACGACGGGCTTCGAATGCAGATAACTTTTCACGATAACCACATTTACATACGAAGATTTGGCCATCGCCTTCACCACGTAGTTCTAACTTTTTCTTACATTGTGGGCATCGTGCGTTTGTGACGCGTGATACGTTTTTACGATGTCCACAATCACGGTCTTGGCAGACAAGCATTTTACCTTTTTTACCGTTGACTTCAAGCATTGGCTTGCCGCAATCTGGGCAAGATTTTGTTGAAATATTGTCATGCTTATATTTTTTATCACTTGCTTTAATTTCAGCGACTATTTCTTGCGTGTGCTTTTTCATTTCATTGATGAACACTTCTTTTTTCAACTTACCTTTTGAAATGAGCTCAAGCTTTTGCTCCCACTCGGCTGTTGTCGCAGGAGAACGTAATTCTTCAGGCACTAAGTCAAGTAATTGACGACCTTTGGATGTAATGTAAATTTCTTTGCCGCCGCGTTTTTCGATTAAGAATGAATTAAAGAGCTTCTCAATAATATCTGCTCGTGTTGCAACTGTCCCTAACCCACCTGTTGATTTCAACGTATCTACAAGCTTCTTATCGTTCGTTTCCATATACTTCGTAGGATTTTCCATAGCTGATAATAATGTCGCCTCTGTAAAACGAGCTGGTGGCTTTGTTTGGCCAGATGTTTGGGCGATTAGCTTTGTTTTTAATACTTGTCCTTGTTCTAAACGAGGAAGCAGCTGCTCTTTGACATCATCCGTAGATTCTTCATCATCAAAACGATTTTGATATACTTCTTTCCAACCTGCAACTGTTACGGTTTTCCCTTTAGCGATGAACTTCTCATTACCGATTTGAGCTTGTACTGTTAATTGCTCATATTCTTGTGCTGGGAATAATACAGCTAAAAATCGTTTGACAACTAAATCATATATTTTACGCTCTTTATCATTGAATGCAGAAAAGTTCACATAGCCTTCAGTTGGAATGATGGCATGGTGATCGGATACTTTACTGTCGTCTACAAATGATTTATTTGCTTTAATCGGCTTTGTTAAAATTTTATTCGCTAATGTACGATATTCGCCGATGCCACATGCTTTTAGACGCTCAGGTAATGTACCTACAATATCAGATGATAAATAGCGTGAATCTGTACGAGGATATGTCAGCACTTTATGAGATTCATATAGCTTTTGCATAATATTTAATGTTTCTTTTGCCGAATAGCCAAATAATTTATTGGCATCTCGCTGTAATTCTGTTAAATCATAAAGACCTGGGGCAAATGATTTTTTAGGCTTGCGGTCAATTGAAGCAATCTTTGCATCTTGATTGCCTAATGCTTTAACAATAACGTCGACTTTTTCTTTATTGAAGCTACGTGAATTACCATTTGCATCTTGCCATGTAAGCTTTAATGAATCTGTTTGTGCTTCAATACCGTAGTACGTTTGTGGTTTGAAGTTTTTAATTTCATCTTCGCGTGCAGCAATAATCGCAACAGTTGGTGTTTGAACACGGCCACAATTCAGCTGTGCATTAAATCTTGTCGTTAATGCTCGTGTCGCGTTTAACCCGATATACCAGTCAGCCTCAGAACGCGCAACCGCGGCAGCATATAAATTATCGTAGTTTTTCCCCGGTTTTAAATTAGCAAATCCTTCTTTAATCGCTTTATCTGTAACAGATGAAATCCATAAACGTTTAATTGGCTTTTTCACATTTGCTTTGTCAATAATCCATCGAGCAACTAATTCCCCTTCACGCCCAGCATCCGTAGCCACAATGATTTCGTTGACATCATTACGTGTTAATTGTGATTTGACTGCATTATATTGCTTGCCTGTTTGCTTCATCACTACTAGCTTCATTCGGTCTGGCAACATTGGAAGATCTTCTAAATTCCATGTTTTATATTTATTATCGTAGGCTTCTGGATCGGCCAATGTCACTAAGTGCCCTAATGCCCAAGTAACTATATATTTGTCACCTTCTAAAAATCCATTCCCCTTTTTATTACATTTCAAGACATTTGCTATATCACGTGCAACTGAAGGTT
This sequence comes from Lysinibacillus sp. CTST325, assembly GCF_054665055.1. Lineage (NCBI taxonomy): Bacteria > Bacillati > Bacillota > Bacilli > Caryophanales > Bacillaceae > Lysinibacillus > Lysinibacillus sp. CTST325. Next base: position 323,469 of record NZ_BAAFHO010000004.1, read on the forward strand.
TTTCAGCAATAACTACACTTTTAACCATATATTCGTACTCCTTTACTAACTATGTACTGTCTAATATACCATAAGTTCGGGGTAGAAATTGATTAGAGCTACCTTCTTAGTCTCCATAATAGTCATTGCCGAAGAACTGATTAGGTAAGCAAGGCAAAATAAGCAGGTTCCCCACAGAGCTGGGTTTAAGGCTGTTTTCTAAAAGATTGTTGCTGTTAAAACATAAAAACAGAGTAAATCTACAAAATGTGTAGAATCAACTCTGTTTTTTGGTTTGGTATTTCTTGAATCGAATATTTAACTAAGCACCAGTTAGCCATCCATGCAGCGCAAAACCCGCGCTACACCACAGAAAATGAAAGATGATCACGTTCTTTCGGAGTTCAATAAGAGGTTAGATGAAAAGAGGCTGGGACATAACTAAATGGTTCCTTCATAAAGCCGAATAATCTATAAATTAACAAAACACGATAAATAGAAAAACCGAACTATTCCGAAACACTTCATGAGAGTTTCATTGGATAGTTCGGTATTTTTGTTGGCTGAAACACATTTGTCCCAGCCCCTTTGTGTATCTTATAAGAATATCTCGTCATAACTTAAGAATTTTATCATGTATATCGAGGGTTTACGTAGTACATCATTATCCCTGACCTTGACCTTCATCTAACTCAAATTCAGTTACTTTCTTAAGGTCTTTATTTACATTAACTAAACATGTTTTTCCTCCATCATATTCAAAATAAAAATGATAGTACCAATCCTCTTTTGCATCTTTACCTGTATTTACTTCTTTACTTTGTGCTTCTGAAAATTCATAGCTTTTACCATCTAATATGTTATTCTCTTTAACAAAGTTAGTTGCTAAATCTTTAGCTTCATCATAAGAAAAATCTTTATAATTTTGATTTTTAGGTTCTCCTGGATGATACTGTAGACTTATTATCTTATTAGTTTCAACGTCTATTACAGCATTATAGTAAATGGCTGTATTTCCATTTATAAATTCACTATTTTTATTAGACCATCCTGTCGAATAAAATTTGTGTCCGTCTATCTCAAAAAACTGATTGTTTCTTTCATAAAAGTTTTTAGTATCTATTGTTTCATTAAAATTCTTTTGAAAAGCATTAAGTGCTACTTCTTTAAGTTTATTTTCTTTGTAACTGTCTTGTTCAACAGCCTGTTCAGCCATATTTGGCACTATATTATTTGATGCATGTGCAATAGCTGTAACACCTCCAGTACTCAATATCCCAACTAATGCTAATCCCAATATTTTCGTTGATTTCATAATATTTTTCCTCCTGTAATCGCAAGTTTTAAATTTGTTTTACTTCCTTGCTATAACTGAAGTATAGTAGATGAATCTTAAGAATCTCTTATTATAGCTCTTAAGAAATTATAAATATTATTAGTATCAAAATGAGAAAGTGAATCATTAAGCTTATGTGCATTAACTATTCAACTTAACCCCTTGTTCAACTAAAATGCAACGTTAGCACAATAAGAAAAAGGAGCTGTTTAAGCAGCTCAATGATCTTCAAGTAAAGCACCCGTTAGCCACCCATGTAGCGCAAAAATTAGCTCTTCACCACAGAAAATGAAAGATGATTAAGTTCTTTCATGGGAATTGAACAAGAACCATTATTTATATGACACATCATTATCCTACTATTAAGACAAAAGTAATGCTGGCTTTTCCATTTATCTAAAAATTATTTCCTTTACATCATTTTTTTGAGGTATGGAATCTTTCGCCATACAAAATGACTTAGCAAAAAACTTAGAATGATTCCTAAAAATGCCGTTATAAGAAATTTAGCCATGACCGGTATTGGTAGGTCATTCAATGTATATTGAAGGAAGACAACTACTGGCACATGGATGAAATAAACAACAAATACATTGTTTGATAACATCTTTGACCAACGATTAGTGCCGTTAATTTTTTCTCTAAATAAAATTAGAAGACCGATTACAAGCGAAATACACAATAACGTCTCAATGAATGATCGAGTCAACGAACCAAGGTTTTGTCCACCCTTTAAAAGAAAAGGATCTACCGTATTCCCTCCAAAATACAAAATAGTTACTATTAATACTCCAATAAAAAGCCAGATGTATCCTACTCTCGCGCTCAAAGTTAAAAACCATTTACGATGATTGGCCATAATGCCTAAACAAAAGAAACTCACATACTGTGGTACATGTGCAAATTCTGTTTGAATAAATCCTACGAAAGCTGTCCAATGATCAATAGGAAACCAGATCCTTGTAATGAAAGTCACTAAACTAACGATCAACCACAGGGAGAGAATCTGATAAACCTTAATGTTTCCATCAAATTTTTTTGTGGATTTCTTGGATGTAAAGAAGGTCCAGACTGAAAACACAACCGCATACACAAGTAAATGCTCTAAAAACCATAAATGGCCAAATTGCATATCAGGCCATGATGGTCCAGACCAATTCGCGGGTTCACTACCAAGTCCAAAAAATATATTAACATAGTAAGAAAAAAATGAGATGGGTTCATAATCTCTAAAATTCATGTAATATAAATACATCAGAATAGGAATCATCACGAGAAATCCCAGTAGTAATGGAATACCAATTCTAATAAGCCGTTCTTTTAAAAACCGTTTCGGCCCTTTTCTCGCGATTGATTGAGGGAGAAAATAGGCTGATAAAAAGAAAAACATACTCATAAAAAATGCTGCATTTACAGAGAAAAACCTACCCAACCAGTTGATGGATTCACCATCCAAAAAATACCACCAACCACCTGGTCCATAGGCTTGTCCAGCATGGTGAGCTACTACAAGCATAATTAAAGCTATTTTTATATTATCGATGAAATATAAATGATCACTCTCTTTTTTCACCTTTAAAACTCCTTTCCCATTAAAAGTTATACTTTAAATAATAGTAACGTATATTTCACCTTTAATGGTAAAGGATTACATTATAGGTTAATAATCTCTTATTCTTGATCAATCATTTTTTTGCATTATCGTCATTCTGTGATATAGATAATAAGTTAATTCCCACTTCTACTAACCTGCCCCGTTAGCCATCCATGAAGCGCAAAAATTAGCACTTCACCACAGAAAATGAAAGACGATCACGTTCTTTCATGGGAGTTGAATAGCAACAATTTAGAAAATAGCCTAATTTTAAGAGCAAATTCACAATTAACATGAATTTGCTCTTTTTCTATGCTTCAAATAAAAATATCGAAGATGAACTGCATACTCAAACTCTCAAAACATATATTAAGTTAACAGAATGTTCACAAAATCGAAAGGGGATGAATGAATGGATGCTCGCACTTTCAGACCTCGGAATGTGATTTGTATGACAATTATTGTTTTTATATCGATGTTAATTGGTTACGGGATATATATAAATTTTATTGATGTTCCCTTTCCATGACGGCCTTATTTCTTTAACTGACTTAACAAGAACTTTCGGTTGTCTAGTATGCGCTGATCTTTTGGCTTAAATTTACGCGCTGTTTCATTATGCTGAAATGCATTTTCATAGAGACGCAAGCGATTGTATAACAAGCTTAGCTGTAAATGTGGAAGCCATGTGGAATAAGCGTGCTTGTGAATAGCCATTGTCTGTTCTATAGGTTGCTGTAATGCTTGTGAATACCAGTAAATAGCCTCTTTATTTTTCGATTGCTCCATAAAAAAATGACCGATTCGACAGCATGTTTCTGGTCTTGGTCGATCATATAATAATGATTGTAAAATAGCTTGTGTTGCTTGTTTTGAATCATGTAGCTGTTGGTAGCAATCCGCTAAATTTAAGCAAGCTTGAATTTGATCATCAGCAGAGCCTTTTGTGGAATCTAGGAAAATATTATAGTGATTGATAGCTTCTAAAAATCGCTGATGAATTTTGAGTTCATTTGCGTAATGAAAAGTTTCTCTAGCTGAAAATGGGTGCCCTTCTTTCATTAAACGCTCATAAATATTAATATTGCGATGAATATCACTTTTTCTTGGCAAATGTGTAACTGCTATATCGCTATGATAGAGCTGGCCTGTTACATCTAAATACTCATGGACGGCACCCTGCCACTGAAAATTACGTGCACGTTTTACGAGACGAAATCTCTTTTCACTTGATTCTACACAGCCTTCAGCATCCAGCGTTATATAATAATCCATGGAAACAGCATCGACATTAGAATAAAAAAGCGATTGTTTAAGTTGCAGAAACTTTTGCTGATGTTCTGTTGTGATCACGTCATCTGCATCGAGCCATAAAATAAAATCTTTCGTAGCTTGCTGAAAGGAATAGTTACGCGCTTTGGCAAAGTCATCGCACCAGGTAAAGTCGAAGATTCGAGAGGTGTAGTTTCGGACGATATTTTTTGTACGATCAGTTGAGCCCGTATCAATAATATTGATTTCATCCACTAAATGTTGAACGGAGTCTAGGCATCTTTCAATAGTACATTCTTCATTTTTGACAATCATACATAAACTAATCGTAAACATCGGTCCCCTCCTCTTTTTGTAATAATATATGCAAGCTAAAAAATTTAACGAGGCTATTTACCATTTTATCTCCTAACTTTTTTAATTTATCACCCAACTTTCCCGTTTTATCGACATACACCTCGAAAAGCACAAAAAAACGAACGCTGCACACGTTCGTTTTTTGTCTTATAAATATTTTTTACGCCACTCTAGTTGTTCTTTTTCTGTGAGCTGTTGTTCTAGGTGCGAATCCCATTGATTTAACAATGCATTCCATATACGAACGAACAAAATATCTTGTTCTTGATCGTGAAGGACAAATTCAAGGCATGGGATATCATTGATTTGTTTAGCGTCTGTTTCAACAATTTTTGAAATTATTTTTTGAGAGGCTTCGGCTCCAGCTCCAGCTTTTTCTTCATCCTCTTGCTGTAGCGCTTCTATTAACATCGCTTCTTCGAATTGCTCCTGCTTCTCAGCCTCTTCATCCACATAGCGATATAGCTCTGGTAAATCATCGAATTCTTCTATATTGTCCTCGTCGACAGCAAGAAATGCAAGATGGCATGGGCTATAGTAAAGGTTAGCCATTTCTACTTCTAGCTCCTCTTCGAAGATGCCACGTTCCAGTTGCTGCTGTCCTTTAGAGGTTAATCTATAGAAGCTTTCCGTTTGCTCAATAAGATTTACTCGAGACATTAACGATACTAAATCCTCAATAAATAACGGATCGACTAGTAATAGCTCACTTAATTCTTGTGCGTTAGCAAAATCCGCTTCCTGTATGCTCATTAACAGCATAGTCATCAAGACATCCATAGTAGAACGACGAACTGGTTCATAGGTCACTTCTACTGTTCGAATCGGGATGCACCATTCATCGGTTTTGACGATTTTAATATGTCGATTTTGCTGAATTTCACGCATTAAGCGCTGCTGTAATTTTGACAATCTACATCACCTGTCCTTCTTGATTACGCAAGCCGTTATAGGATTTCACGGTCTCTAACAGATTGCTGTACATCTCTCGTGTATCTGGATGCTTCGCACGTTTGGCAAACATCTCAGCACTTCCGACAAGTAATAATAGTTCTCGTGCACGAGATAAGGCAACGTTTAAACGGCGATAATCTCTTGCAAAGCCAACGTCTCCCCCTTTAGGCGTATTACGTACCATACTAACTAATATGACGTCCATCTCCATCCCTTGGAACTTATCGACTGTCCCGGTTCTAAATTGAAGATGTGGTAGCTGTAATTCCTGTTGTAGAAGGCGATTAATTTTCTTTACTTGCTCTCCGTAGAAGCTAATTACTCCAACACTTTTTTGTGCATCCTGAGGTATGCGTCCAGCTGCTTTAGCTTCAATAACAGCCTTGTTCATATCAATTAAAATACGACGAATTGTTTGTAATTCACCCTCATTGTAACGACTCGTTCCGCCCTTTACCTGCTCCTCTAGATAAGGTTTTTCAGTTGGAATATCGACCCATAGTAAATGATCATCACGGTTCACAAATTGTCCTTCTAGGCAATGATCTCGTGCTGCATCCGAATCTGGTAAACCACATTGCAAACCATTTTCCTCTTTCGCGTAAAACGGTGTAATACTGTGCATAATTTTTTCATGCATTCGATACTGCAATGCCAGCATTTGCTTATGTGTTTGCGGTAAATTATTAAATAAGCGTTCAAACAGTGATTCACGCAGTAAATTTTTCAACTCCTGTGCGCCGTCAAAGTTTGGATTTTCATCGAGCATCGCCTTTAACATTTCCTCCAACGTATCGTCTCCAAGTAGTGGAGGTAGCTGATGATGATCGCCTACTAAAATAACTTTCTTACCTTTAAGCATTGGCAACAATAGCTCAGGTGGTGTTGCCTTGGAAACTTCATCAATAATAACAACATCAAATGTCGGGTAGTTCTCCATAAACTCCTTACTTGCCGAAGCAACGCATGTTGTACCAATAACATTCGCATGACGAACATATAATTTACGAATTTCATCTAAATCATATTCAGTAGCATTTTGCAGCTTGTCTCGCCATTGCTCTTGTAATTTCTTTCGAAGAGGTAGTTGCTGTTCCTTGCGCTGTAATTCCACTATTGCTGTTTTCGAGGATGCAATTGCTTCCACTACTTCCTCGGAAGTGCGCTCTGGTGTTGATTGTAGAAGCTTTGTGCATGCTGTGAGCTGCTTCTCCTTCTTCAATCCAGCTATATTAATTTCTTTAATATTTTCTTCTAATTGTGTGAGCTGTTGTTCAATCTCTTGCAAGCTTGTCTGCGCTGTTTGAAGTGCCGCTTTCTTCGGTAGGAGCTGTGTATTAGCCTGCTCCACTGCCTCAAGCTGTTGACGTACTGTTTGAAGAGAAGATTTCGATTGTGACACAAGCATTTTTAAATGCTCTACAGACTCTTCTGGCTCCGCATCAATTTGGAATGCCTCCGCTAGCTGCTGAAGTCGTTCTGTATGCTGTAAAAATGGCTGCAATTGTCGCTGTAAGCTTTGAACGTCAAAGCTAGTTATCGCGCATTCTTGATGTACTAAGCCACCAATACCTTTACGCAAGGACTCAAACTCCCGATCTTTATGATCTTGTTGTTGTTTAAGAGCTACACCTTTTTGCCAGACAAAATCACGACGCATATATAATCCGAGCAAGAAACTCTCAATTTGCTCGGCAGGAGGTGTTTGATCATCTTGAAAGGCTGTATTGAGCTGCGCAAAAACACCTGTTAAATTTTGCAACGAAAACGATTGAACTTGCTGCACTCTACTTTTAGCAAGGGCACGTTCCTTTTCTTCACCAGATACTAACGATTCAAGCTTTGCGATCGCTTTTTGCAAACGTGAATTGATAGTTGCCCATGCCTCTAAATCTTTGGCATCCTCTAAATGCTGCAAGCGATTAATTTGCTGTGACAGCACATAGGATGGGCGAATATGATAGTGCTGTAAAAATCGATCAATTCGCTCATAGGACGTTAAATTACTAATATATTGTTCGGCTTCCTTCATTAATCGAAGACGATTATTTTCCTCTTCATATTTCGATTGGATATCTTTGAACTGCAGTGCTAAATGCTGCTTTTGCTCTTGCAGCTCCTTATATTGAGCAGCTGCTTCCAATCGCTCCATTTTTTGAGTAGTTTCTTCTATAGTAAGCTTCAGCTGCTCTATAGATGGGCTTTCAGCAATGGTTTGCTCAAGCGACTTTACAGCAGGCTCGATTTGCGCCAGCTGCTTTTCGTAATGCTCTTTATGTGCCTCATTCTCCTGCTGTTCAGCTTTTGCAGCCTTTAATTCTTTCTTTAAGGCTTGTATTTCCTGCTGTAAAATGGGCTCGTCAATTGCGGCCTGCTCTTTTGCAGCTATTTCCTTTGTTAACTCCTCAAGCCACGCCTCAAGTTTTTCTAGCTCTTCTTCAGCCTTGGTAATACTTGATTTTAGTTCTTGTTCACGTTCTGTAAAGGCTGTTATTTCCTCTTCAATCGCTACGAGAGTTTGCTCACGCCAATGAAGCGCAACATTTTCTTCAATAAATTTTTTACCCTCTTCTTCAATACTTTCCGTTCTACCATAACGTAAAATTCGAATTTCTTGATTGGAAAGAAGTCGCCCTAATGCATTATCCACAGCTAGATTTGATTGAGAAGCTACGAGTGTTTTTAAGCCCGCCTTAACATTTTGCTGACAAATTTCAGAAATAACAGTTGTCTTCCCTGTACCAGGAGGTCCTTGAATGACATACAAATCTTCAACAGACAATGCTCCTAAAACAGCCCGTCTTTGATATTCGTTTAAATTATTGTGAAAAACAATATCCTCCCGAAGCTTTGATGCTCGGACAGTTGGGCGTTTTTCAAATAGTATTGTCTCTAGATTAGGGTTAACTGCCTCGCCTTTTTCTAGCTTTGTAAAACCATTGCGTAATCGTCTAATTTGACTCAATGTCGCAAAATTACTAAAGCTCGCTTGCCTTGAACGAAGGTTAAGTTGATCTTTACGTGCTAAATCCTGCACAAAAGGCTTTAAGTCAATTTCTATTGTCTGCTTCCCTGCATGAGCCTTTAATACTTGTCCAATTTCACCGCGTACCCCTTGAATGCTCACACTTAACCCTTCAAGCTTCTTCCATTCCTTCGATTTTATATACGGACAGACAATTGTCAGCCTAGTAAAATCTTCGTTAAAATAGCTTTGCTTAAACTCTGTATGAATATCATCAATGGTCGCATCGCGTTCTTGAATTTTTAAATAGCCTTCCCAGCTTGAGATACGCTTTTTCACATATTCTGTGCGTTCCTCGGCTATCGGTAGCCCTCTTATTTTTGTATGAAGATCAAGCGGAATCCCTGCGCCATTATTAGGTCTTGTAACAAATTGTAATGCTACTGGTAAGCGTCGGTTTGTATTGATTGGGCCTCGCATATGTACAAAACGAATATTAGTAGCTAGCAATCCTTCAACCTTTAGCACACAATCCATAATGGCTGTTTTCTCAGCAATGACGTCGGTTAGCTTTTCATTTTGCTCCGCATTAAAATAAATCGATAAAAATGTTTCACCAACTGTTTTTGCTTTGCGCTTTTCGATATAGACGGTGAATGTTTTTTGTAAGGCAAAAAAGGCCTGCTCATTTGCTGAGCATTCCTCTACCGCTTCCTTCGCCTTATTAGTCAATATTAGACTACAGCGTTGTTTTTCTAGTATAGCGATGTCCTGCATGAGCAGCCCTCCCTTCCGTTTCACTAAAATTCTATTTTATCACATCGTAAAAGGATACTTGAAAAGAAAAATCCCCTGCACAGTGATTTCTTTCCACTGCACAGGGGATGAATTTTATTTTAATGTTGATCAATCGGTTCTTTCGGCAATGTTTTGCTCATTTCACAATACTGTACAAAAACACGAGCCAATTCACGTAAACGATTATGAACATCTTCGTCGACAATATTATTATCTGCATCAAAATGAGATGTATGTGTGTATACATAGTTCGGCGTTACAAGTGCACGGAAGTAATCTAAAATTGGTTTCAACTGATTTTCTACTACTAAATGGTGCTGATACGTACCACCATTTGCCACAATCGAAACTGGCTTATAGCGCATTGTTTTCGGATGCAAGAAGTCAAATGCATTTTTTAAAACGCCTGGAATTGATGCTTGGAAAATCGGTGTAGCGATAACATACGCATCCGCTTCCTCGAACTTTTGAATCATTTCTTTCATGTCATCATTTAACGGTGAACCGTCTACAATTTGATGCTTATATTGACTAAAATGCATAATTTCTAGGTCGAAACTTGCATCTAATTCTTTAATATATTGCTCCACTTGTTCTAAAATAGCACCAGTTTTACGACCAAACATTGTGCCATCAACGAGTAAAATTTTCATGTTCACTTTGCCTCCACATTCATTTCTACAATAATATTGTAACAAATGAAAAGAGGCACGGAAAGAATTGTAATGGTTAAAACCGTAATTTCAGTCTTTAGGCGGAACGGAGTCTACACAAGAAATATGCTTTCTAAAAGTTATCACTAACGTCGCACGAATTTTAATTGAATTTTCTGTTTTCTTATCCTTCCGTTTTTGAAGAAAATAAAAGATACTAAAGTAGAGATAGTAAACATCCATTTTTTTACTATAACCTTTGACTGAGGCAACTAATAACTCAAAATCCTTACGGTACCGTATTTCCTTTGATT